>DATMRC010000064.1:0-117983 GCA_035567075.1 Steroidobacteraceae bacterium | reverse complement strand
ATCGCGGCAGCGATCGCCCTGGGACTGGGCGGATCTTTGGTGCTGGGCGGGGTGGCGGCCGACTGGTGGGATGGGCTGTTCGCGGGCGTGGGTGCGCCCTTGAGCTTGAAAGGATGGCAATTCGCTTTCCTGGTAGCTGCGCTTCCCGGCTTCGTTCTGGCGGTCCTGCTGTGGCGCATGCCCGAACCCAAACGCGGCCTGCTGGATGGGATCGAGTCGCCGCAAGATCCGCATCCGTTTCGTGCGAGCCTGGCGGTGCTGGGCGCCGTCACCCCGGTGTGCAACTGGTTTTCGCTCGCCGCACGCAAAGCAGGAACCTGGTACTGGGTCGTGAACGCGTTGGTCCTGGCGGCGCTCATCCCGGCGATGATGGCTCTCACGCGGCTCAGCAGCGCATTCGCGCCGCGGCCACTGCTGTATATCGGCGCGCTGTCGCTAAACCCGCATGCGCTGCAATGGTCGGTGGTGGGTTTCGGCGTGTTCGTGATATTGAATCTGCTGCAAAGCCTGCGGTTGTCGGACAAGCCCGCCTTCGCGGTGATCACGCAATCACCCTCGCTGCTGCTGTGCATGGCCGTGGGTTCGCTGCAGATGATGATCAATTACGGCGTGATGGGATTCACACCCTCGTTTCTGATGAAGCACTACGGTCTGTCGGCGACCAAGACCGGGCTGCAGTTTGGCCTGCTGGCAGCCGCGATCGGCGTGATCGGTCCGCTGATCGCCGGCCCGGTGTCGGATCGGGTCAATGGGAGATTTCCCGGTGCCGGCAGAGCCTACATAACCCTCATTTCCCTCGGGTTGTCGCCATTGATCGCGATGTGGGTCTACCACTCGAGCGACGTTTCAAGCTTCTATGCAAGGTTCGTTCTTTATAGTGTGGTCCTCACCGGCTGGCTGCCGCCGCTGTATACGATCATGTTTGAGCAGGTGCTGCCGCGTATGCGCGGCATCACCTCAAGCATTTACGTCATCGTCTCGACGATTTTTGGATTGGGCATGGGTCCATACCTGGTCGGCATGATGTCCGATGCCAACGGCGGGGATCTCGGCGCCGCGATTCTCGGCATCAACTGGGTCGCGCCGATGATCGTCCTGATGTTGTTGGCGCTCGCACGCCGCGCGCAGCGTGACGAGGACTCGATTCTGCGGCGTGCGCGCAGCGCCGGCGAACCCGCTTAAGGCCGCTCGATCGATGCGGCGGGCTCCGTTCTCATCACGGCTTAGAGACCAATGTCCGCCGCCTCGACCCAGTTGCCGTGCAGGCCAAAGCGCATGCGGATCGGGATGTTGATGGTCGCAATCGGACCCTTGGCGATCTCGAGCGCATCGAACAGCAGTAGATCGCTGCGCTGTTCGTCCAGCCGGTTGCAGATCTGCACGATCCAGCCGTCTCCCTCGGGCGCCTGTTTGCTGCGTGGGATGAAGCAGGCCTCTTGCAGGCTCGAGACGGGCCCGCACCACCAATGTTGTTCCGCGCCGTTTTCCAAATCTTTGTGGAACAGGCAGTTCATCAGCAGGCCGCCGGCGCTGCCGCCGCGAATTTGCACGGGACGGCTCATATCCATTTCCAGCAGCCACCCGTGGCGATAGGGGAGTCCCGCGAAGCGGTCATCGATGCGCGGGAATTCCACTGCGGTTTGCGTCAACTGCTCGATGCCGGAAAAATCCGAACTGTTGGTTCCCAAGTCCACCGTCCAGCGCGTGAGATAGCTCATCGCTTCCTTGCCATTGAAGGGCGCTCCGTGCACATCGGGGAAGAACGGGAACATGTTGTTCTTGGCTTCGGCAGTGTCGAAGTGGATCTTCTTGCCGTCCTGGAACGCGTTCAGCACATGACTTGCAAAACAGTTGCCGCGCTTGAACCAGCGGATGTCAGCGGCCGTCGCGCCCGGGTGCCGCGGCAAGACGCCTAGATATACCGGCATCGTCGTATCGAATCCGAAATGCGGCAGCCCCTTTCTCAACCGCTCCCAGCTGCCGACCGACGGCACGATGTGAAACAGTGCGTAATTCTCGGTGATCGCGAAGTCATGCATCATGCAATAGTAGGGCGCCTTGAACCACAGCTCGCGGATCAGTTTGCCGGCGGGACTCACCTCGTAGTAGGTGCAATCGTCGGTGCAAAGACCCGATGCGGCATAGCCGAATGCGATCATATTGCCGCTGTCCGGGTCGACCTTTGGGTGAGCCGTGAAGGTTTGTCCGGTCATTTTGCCGCCGAACCCGGTGTAGCCTTCCGTCTCCATGGTCGCCGGATTCATCACCAGCGCCGGCGAATCTTCTTTCAATGCGTACAGCTTGCCGCCGTAAATCCAGGCATTGGTGTTGGCGGTTCCACGGATCCTGCCCTTGACCGATTCGTCATCGGTCAGGGGATTGCGATACGCACCGAACAACGCCTTGCCCGAGGCGTTTTCCAGCTTCCATTTGTCGGTCCGGGCCCAGCGCTGCCGGAAGTCGCAGCGGCCGTGGTGCAGATGGAATCGAGAGATCATGCCATCGCCATTGAACGAAATGTCATCGCTGAGGCGCGGCGGGAACTGCGGATCGGGTTGAACGCGAAAAAACGCGCCATTGAGTTCCGGCGGAATTGTGCCCTGGTAAACCAGATCTGCAATGTCCGCTTCAATCCGCGATGGAGTATTGAAGCCGGTGAAGCTTGGCGTTTCCGGGAAGCGGGCCATTTCGTTCCTACGCTTGAGGTTGTACGTTACACTAACAATTATATCAAGAGATCCAAGATGCCGAGACCAAGGGAAATTATCGCCATTACCACGCCCCACGTGGAGGGTGACGAGGACATCGGCGAGATCCGCAACATCGTGGGGTTCCACATCCGGTTGGCGCATGGGGCGGTATACCGGCAATTCACCGAGAGCTTCGCGCACCTCGACCTGACCCAAAAACAAGTCTCGGTGCTGTGGCTGGTGGATGATCACCCCGGAATTGCCCAGACGGATCTGGCGCGGCGCATCAGAATGGATCGCGCCACAACCATGGCCATCATCAACCGGCTGCAGTCCCGGGGGTATCTGGTGCGCGGCAAGTGCCGCAGCGACCGGCGCAAACAGACGCTGAATCTCACGGACTCGGGGCGCAAGACGCTGAGAGTGGCCAAGAGCGCGATTCGTCAGAACGAGCAATGGCTGAAATCGCGCTTCAGCAAACGGGAAACGGCCAAACTGATCGAATTATTGACGCGCATCCACGAATAGAATCTGGCTGGAGAGGAGGCGATGGTATGAACGTGCGCGCAGCGATCGCCTACGCCGGCCGCGGCATCGCGCGGCCGCGCTACCATGCGAACGATACGAGCCGCGACCTGCTCAACATCGTGCCGGTGGTTTCGAACATTGCCGATGCCCGCGGCCGCGGCACGGCGCTCGATCAAGAGGGCTTTTGTCTCGTTGCACATCGCAGCGCGGTGAGCGACTTCGGCGACCGCGAGGCTGTCAACGCGGTGCATCGGCGCGAGATCGTGGACCTGATCATCGAACTGTCAGAAGCTGATCTCGTGCTGGTCAACAGTCCCGGCCTGTTGCGCTTCAGTGAAAAGTCGCCGCGATCCGGCGCTCTGGATAATTCCAGGCCCGCCCGATTTGCACATGTGGATATCAGCGATGCGACCGCCGCTGCCTTCGCTCGCAGCGCCGCGCCCGCGGATCGGGGGCTCGCGCGCTTCGCCCACTACAATATCTGGCGGGCCATCTCGGCCCCACCCCAGGACGTGCCGCTCGCGGTGTGCGATGCCCGCAGCATCAGCGGCAATGATCTGATCAAGGCCGACGCGGTGTTCGACTCGCCGGGCCAGCCGGAATGGTCGTTCGAGGGCATCGTCGTTGCTCATGATTCCGCGCACCGCTGGAACTGGTTCCCCGACATGACGCGGGACGAAGCGCTGATTTTCAAGACGAACGACAGCGACCCGAGCCGCGCGCATTGTGTGCCGCACGTGGCTTTCGACGACCCGTCTTGCGGGCCGCGAACCCCGCCGCGCGCCAGCATCGAAATGCGCGCCATCGCCCTGTGGTTCGCCTGATGCCCGGCTGATGCCCGGCTTGCCAAAGGCAGCCGCCGCGGGCATCATCATTCTAACAATTGTTATAATGATGGGGCCGCATGAGAGGCTTTCCGGACTCGCCTGACTACACGGGCCTGAACTCGCCGCTGCGCGAGGAATATGAACTGCAGGATCTCGCGATCGAGGGCCGCGTTCCCGGCGAGGTCGAGGGGACGTTCTTCCGCGCCGTGCCTGACCCGGCTTTCCCCCCCTTCAGGGAGGATGGCGGCGCCGTTCTCTCCGGTGACGGCATGATTTCGGCGCTGCGCATCGGCGGTGGCAAGGCGAGTTTCGCGATCCGTTATGTTCAGACCGAACGGCACGTTGCCGAAGTGGCCGCCGGGCGGGCGCTGTTCGGCAAGTATCGCAATCCGTTCACCGACAAGCCCGAGGCAAGAGGGCTCGACCGCACGGTCGCCAACACCACGCCCGTGTGGCACGCCGGCCGGTTGCTGATGGCCAAAGAGGACGGCCGTCCATATCGGGTTGATCCACTCACGCTGGCGACGATCGGACGCCATGACTTCGGCGGCAAACTAAAATCCGAGACGGTGACGGCTCACGTGCGCATCGATCCGCAAACCGGAGAAATGTTTCTATTCGGGTACGAAGCGGCTGGCCTGGCATCCACCAAGGTCGCCTATTGCGTCGTCGACAAACACGGCCATCTCATCCGCGAACAATGGTTCGATGCTCCCTATTGTTCAATGATGCACGATTTCGCCATCACCGAGCATTACGCGCTGTTCCCGGTCTATCCGACAACCTGCGATCTTGCGCGCTTGCAGGCGGGCGGCGATCACTGGGTGCACGAGATGCAGCTCGACAGCTGGCTGGGAGTGATGCCGCGCTATGGCGATGTGGGGGAAATGCGCTGGTTCCGCGGACCCAAGGGCGTGTCCTGCTATCACATGATGAATGCCTTCGAGGATGCGCATGGCCGTGTCCAGTTCGATCAGTGCCTGTCCAACGTCAACGCGTTTCCGTTCATCCAGCGGGCCTCGGGGCTCAATGTAGCGCCCGGCGACTTGGGTGGTCGCCTGGCGCGCTGGAGCATCGATCTTAAGACCGGCGCGGACGCGGTAACGGAAACCACCATCGGACCGCCGGGCGATCTTCCGGTGATTCCCGCGGCCTCGCAGGGTCGTCCCTACACCCATGGCTGGATGCTGACGATGAATCAGGGTCTGCAAGCTCCGCCGGTTGCCGGCGGACCGGTGGGTGCGATGTTCAATATGCTGTTGCGGCTGGATTTCACCGGCAAACCGCCTAAGGGCTTGGCGCTGCCCCCGGGGCAATGCTTCAGTGAGCCCGTGCACGTGCCGTCTACAGCCCCGGGACATGAGGGCTGGCTGCTGAGCATTGTGGACCAGAAAACCGGAGCGGAAGATTTCAAGCATGCGGTGTGGATCATCGATGCCGGGAATCTCGGCGCGGGACCTACGGCCAGGATCGCCGTGCCACATCGATTGCGCCCCCAGGTGCACGGATGGTGGGTAGGCGCCGCAGAGCTTGCGGCCGCCCAGTCAGCAAGATCGCGCGCTAGCTTCCCGTAAAATACGCGATTCCGCGAAACTCGATCGAGCGGCGCTGCTTGGCGTCCGGACGCGTCGTGTCGCGGAACGCCGTATGCGGACAGCGCCATGCGAGGGTGTGATCGGAATCGTAGAATTTAATCAGGATCACTTCCTCCGGGATCATGTCGGGAAAGTACCACCAGCGGTGATCCGCTGAATGGTGAAAAATGGTGGCTGCCGCCATGTTCTCCTCGTTCGGGATTGGCGCAAACAAGGCGTCGCCCGCCGGAATCACATCGACGTCGACCTTGGTGTTGTGCGTGCCTTCATCATCGCGGACCGAGCGGCCATCGCACAGCGCCAACGGCATGTCCTGTGGCGGTGATGACAGCGCACGCCACAAACTGAATGCGATGAACCGGCTGTAGCCGGGTCCATTGGGATGAACCTTGCGATAATTGGCCTGAGCGATGCGCTCGGCGCAGCGCTGCGTGAAATCGACGTGGGCCTCGGCGGCCGGCGGCTGCATCGTCGCACTGGTCTCCCCGGACGTCCGCAGCATGCCGCTCATCGGTATGACGACGTCGGCTCCCGAAAGGCGCTTCGCCGCCTCGCAAACCTGCGCGGCGTAGCGGCTGTCCGGACCATAGTTGCGCTCCCAGTCGGTGATGTCGGTGGGGTCGTGCCCGAGGCAGAAACCGTGTGAATCGAGCGTAAACGGCCCGGCCAGTCGTGCATTGCGTATCGTGACCGCATGCGGCGCATAGACGCCGGTGTTGTACTCCTTGCCCGGCGCCCAGAAGCGGCGGTTTATCCGCGATGTGGGAACCAGATAGTCGATCGTCGATGTCACTTCGGCGCTGGCGGGGCTCATGATTCACCTCAGGATGTCGGCGGCCTGCAACCTTATTTGAACCCTTCGCGCGCCCGGCTGTTGTCGGCGAGGATGGGTCGACCGGTCACGGGGTGCGGATAATGAAAGGGTATGGTGTCGGTCGCCGGCCACAAGCGCGGTGTGGGACTGATCAGCGCATCCGGCCCCAGCGGATCCTCAGGGTACAGCGTCTTGGACATCGGGATGAAATCGATGGGCGTCTTTTGCCAGCCTTCGGCAAAGCTGCCGTGCCAGAACGGAAAGTAGCGCAACACCTTTATTTTCCAGATGTCCTTGATGCGCACGTAGTCGTTTTCGTAGATGCCGCCTTCCCACCAGCCGCGCGGCTCGCCTTTGGCCGTATGGTGCAGGCCCGCTTGCATCATCGAGCGACCGCGCACCTGCGCGCTGTTGCGGTCCGCGGCCACGTCGATGACCATCTGCATTTGCGGATGCTCGAGCAGCCAGCCATAGCGCGGACCATTGTGGCCTTGCGTGAAATTCTTCTGGAAGCGCTCGATGTACAGGCGGCGCACGCCCGCGATGCCATTGTAGATGCCGCCGAGGAACCAGACGGCGCCGTCTTCGGCAAATAGATCGACCACTTCGTTGTACTGCGACTTGTCGATGAAGTAGCCGTAGGTGTACTGAATGCGGCGGATTTGATGGATGTCCTGCTGGCGCGCCAGTTCGTGTTCCAGCTTTTCGATGCGCGAGGTCAATGCAGCGATGTCGTTCAAATCATTCTCCGTTGTGTCAGCTCAAAGTAGCCCTGAGAACAGCCGGCAGCCGCGACAAATTTGTAGGTATTGCGTACGAAAATCAAGAGGATAGTCCTAGCGTTCCCCCAAAAATCGATCGCGCCGCCCAATCCGTTATATATCATAACAATTGTTAGAGTAGAGGCGGGAGTACAATAAAATACGTTCCGGCTATCCATCAAAACCCAACGCATGTTCTTAAAGAGGAGATTTCCATGCGAACCCTGTTTTCCCTGCTGATCGCATCGCTGGCGCTGACGGCGACCAACGGGCAAGCGGCCGACTGCCGCTTGAAGCCCAAGGAGGTGGTGACGCGCTTCATGACCGAGTTCTATGTCGACAAGAAGGTGCGGGCAGCGTTCGAAACCTGGGTCGACCCCGGCTACGTGCAGCACAACCCCCTGGCCGCGACCGGGCGCGATGCAGCAATCAACTTCCTCGAGCCGTTCTTTGCGCAGCATCCGGACATCGAGTATTCGATCGCGCGGATCATCGCGGATGGGAATCTCGTCGCAGTGCATTCCCACGGCAAGTTCGCCAAGGACGATCGCGGCATCGCCATCGTCGACATTCTGCGGGTCGACGGCTGCAAGGTGATGGAGCACTGGGACGTGGTGCAGCCGGTTCCTGAGAAATCCGCCAATACCAACGGCATGTTCTGATCTGGGGTAGTCATGTCAGATCTGCCAAGCCAATCTTTTTGCCGCCTGCCGCAGCGCGATTGGCCGCACGCCGCAGCCGCTCGATGTGCAAACGAGCTTCCGGGGTTGGTTCCTGGGGCAATGCCTCGACACAGGAGCGGTGAATTTCCCCGAAGTCCTCTGCGAATTCCGGATGGGTAAAAATGATCGCGCGGTTCTCGGTCATGCCGGCCAGGGTCTTTTCGCCCACTTCGAGCGGATCCATGCCGGCGTCGAACGCAGTGCCAAATTGCGCGAGCATTTCCCGGTCGGGCGGGGCGAAGCCGGACGCCGCGAAATCGGCGGGCCTCTTAAGCGCCGAATCCCAGGCGTTGGTCTTGGTAAGGCCGGGGCACATCAGCGATACGCCGATGCCGTAGGGTGCCAGATTGAAGCGCAGGCACTCGGTCAAGCCGCGAACGGCAAATTTGCTCGCGGTGTAGATTCCCGCCTGCGGCCCCGCCAGGTAGGCAGCCATCGAGGCGACGTTCACGATGTGCCCGCCGGCGCCGAGCGCTTTCATGCCGGGGACGAAGGTCACCAGGCCGTTGACCACGCCGCCGAAATTCACGCCCATGATCCAGTCATAATCGGCGAAACTTGCCTCGTCGGTGGGGCCGAACACGCTCACCCCGGCATTGTTCACCAGGATGTGGACCGGACCGACCTGCTCGGCGATCTGCGCCCAGCGGCGGCGGTCGGTGACGTCCAGAAAGACGAACCGCGGCACGGCGCGATCCTGTTGCTTGAACCACGCCTGCGCCCGCTCCCGATATTCATCATTGCGGTAGGTCAAAATGAGATCAATGCCCGCGGCGCTGAAGGCGCGGGCAATGCCGAAGCCGATGCCCGACACGCCCCCAGTGATCAGCGCAGTCTTGCCCTTCCATTCCATAACCACCCCCTCGCTTCCCTTCCTAACATTTGTTAGCGTTACATGCAAATCAAACGCCACTAGGAGTCGGCCATGTCTGATCTCGCAGCACGTCTGTCAGCCCTGGAGCACCGCGTTGACCAACTTGAGGACATCAACGCCATCCGGCGGCTGCATTGGGCCTATGGGTATTACATCGATTTTAACCGCGCCGAGGATGTCGTGCAGTTGTTCGCCAAGGACGGCGCGGTGGTGTTCCTATCGGGAGAATATCGCGGCCATGAGGGCGTGCGCCGGCTCTACGGCACTTGGTTCCAGAATTTTTTCACCCGCGGCATAAATGGCCCGGTGCATGGATTTCTGCTGGATCACTTCCAAATGCAGGACATCATCACGGTGGCGCCGGATCGGCAAACCGCGAAGGGCCGCTTTCGCGGTCTGCTGATGGGGGGCAGCCACGAGAGCCGCGACTACAAGCCAGAAGGACTGCCGCTGCAGTTCTACGAAGCCGGCCTCTATGAGAATGACTATGTGCGCGAGGGCGCAGCATGGAAGATCAAGCGTCTCGACTACATGATGCAGTGGCAGGCCGACTATGAAAAGGGCTGGTCGAAGACCGTCGCGCATCTGCAGCCTGCGACTGAAGCTTATCCGGCAAATCCGCTTGGACCCGATGTGCTTCTGCCGGCGAGCCAGGTGCGCAAGACCTGGCCGCATCGGCAGGACGTGCCGATGCATTTCGCGCATCCGCGCTTCGGTGCGGTGCTCGCCACGCAGACCTGAATCTCAGGTACACGCCCGGCCGGCAGGCCGGGTTGCGCGGCCTGGACTTCAGGCCCGCGGGACGTGGCTGTGCCGCTCGGCCGGCTGCCACGCCCGCACCCGACGGTCGAGTTTCAAGAGAATCTTATTCAGGGCCCGGCGTTCCTCCGGAGTCAGTACGCCGAATAGATAGCGGGCGACCTTGGCGATGTAGGGCTCCAGGGCGGCGCGCGTGACCGCGCCGCGGGCACTGATCCGATACGGCTTGCGGCGCCGGTTCTTGGTGTTTTTCACCGGTTCAACATGCCCCATCTCACGGAGCGACGCCAAAGCGCGGCTGACGTTCATCGCATGCATCCCCATCAACTCGGCCAAATCATGGCCCGCCGACTCGCCCTCACCGGACAGCGCCATCAGGATCTTGAGCTCGTTGGAGCTGAAGCCGGTCGGGTCGGCGACGCCGTCCCGCATCGGCCGGCTGATGAGCGATGCGAAACGCAGCGCCGCCACCAGCAGGTTGATTTCCCGGTTTTTCGAGTAACTTTTCTTTCGTTCAGCCATGTTCTTGTGGGTCCCGGTGCCAGCGTTCCGGCAATTGTCGCGCAAATGCCCGCGCAGGCCCACTCCGCAGCTGACCGCGTCAGTCGGTACGCCGCAGTTGTTGTTCGAGGCGGTCCAGTGTCTTCATGGCGGGCAGACACTGCGCCAGGCTGGCATTTGGTTCGCGCGCCGCGCGAATCGCGGCAAAGAACTCGCGATCCTGCAGTTCGATGCCGTTCATCGAGACATCCACTTTTGATACGTCGATGGGCTCGTTCTTGCCGTTCAACAGCTCGTCATAGCGGGCGATGTAAGTGCCGTTGTCGCAGATGTAGCGGAAAAAGGTACCCAGGGGTCCCTCATTGTTGAAGGACAGGGACAGGGTGCACAGGGCTCCCGATGCGGCTTTCAGCCCGATGCTCATGTCCATTGCAATGCCGAGCACTGCGTGCTTCGGTCCTTCCAACGCGAAAGTCTGCGCGGCGTGCTCTCCGGTTTGATAGGCGAATAGATCCACCGTATGACAGGCGTGATGCCACAGGAGATGGTCGGTCCAGCTGCGCGGTTTTCCCAACGCATTGGTGTTGGTACGGCGAAAAAAGTAGGTCTGCACATCCATTTGCAAGACCTTGAGCTCGCCGCTCAGCACCCGTTTGTGGATCCATTGGTGGCTGGGATTGAAGCGGCGCGTATGCCCCGCCATCGCGGTGACACCGGTCTCCGCTTGCACGCGCACCAAGCGTTCGGAGTCGGCCAGAGAGTCGGCCATGGGAATTTCGATCATCACATGCTTGCCGGCGCGCATGCACTGTTCGCCCTGTGCCGCATGCAGTTGAGTGGGGGTGCTCAAAATGACCGCATCCAGCCCGGGCAGCGCCAAACTCTCGGCCAGATTCCCCGTCCAATGCGGAATCTTCCATTGCTCCGCCACTTCGCGGGCGGCTTCCTTGCTCGAGCCGGCGAGGGATATCACCTGAATGCCCGGTATCTTGGCCATCGCTTCCAGATGCTTGATCCCGAAAGCTCCCTGACCCGCCAGGCATACCTTCACGGCGCGCTCCTGTTTTCAAGTATCAGCACGGCGGCCGCGGTGTTGGAGGCCGGCACATGATAGTGCCGATAGACTTCCGCGACATTTTCGTTGAGTGCGCCGCGCATGACATGCCACATCACCATTTCGATCCCTTCGGAGCCCGCTTCACGCATGTATTCGGTGTGGGTGATCTTGGTCAGCGCCACTGGATCCTTGGTCATGCCGTCAAGAAATGCGGTGTCGAACTGCCGGTTGATGAAACCGGCCCGCTCGCCCTGCAATTGATGCGACATGCCTCCGGTACCGTAGATCACCACGCGCAAATCTTCATCGAATTTCTCCACTGCGCGGCGGATGGCCTGACCCAGCTTGAAGCAGCGCGCGCCGGTGGGCGGTGGATACTGCACCACGTTGACGCACAGCGGAATCACTGGAAACGGCCAGGCGGGCGGCTGGCCGCAGGTGATCGACAAGGGCACGGTGAGGCCGTGATCGACCGGCATTTCATTCGCGATCGTCATGTCGAATTCATCGAGTATCAGCGACTCAGCGAGGTGCCAGGCGAGGGGCGCGCACCCTCTCACCTCGGGCACGGGACGCCGCCCAAAACCTTCGTCGGCAATGGGGAAGTTATCGGCAACCCCGATCAGAAAGGTGGGAATGAGCTCCAGGGACAAGGCGTTGGCGTGATCGTTGTAGACGATGATGGCGACGTCCGGCGCTAGTTTCGCGAGCCACTCGCGCGCCGGCTCATAACCCTTGAAGAGCGGTTGCCAATAGGGTGTCTGGGTCATGCCGCGATCGACGGCGACGCCAATGGCGGGAACGTGGGACGTGGCGATGCCGGCGATGATCTTAGCCACGGTTTGGCCCGGTTTTTGCTTCGTCCTTGTAGCGATTGCCTTCGGGACTGCGGCCGCCGGCCAGCATCATCTGCGCATAGGTCTCCTTCGACACGCCGGACATCATGCCCGCCACATCCTGAAACGTCAGTCCATCGCAAAATGCGATCTTGATGGTGTAGTAGATATTTCCACCGGCCTTCAGCATTCCCAGCCAGTCGCGCTCGAGCACCGCGCGGCGCTGCTCGGCGCTCAAGGGGAATCGATCCAGATACGCAGATTGATTTTCCTTGAAGCTCTTGCGGTTCTCCGCCTTGTTCAGCGACATGCAGAACATGTTCAGCGGGTATCCCGCGCGGCCGCGCCGCGCATCGTATACATAGGTCCCAGGAATGCTTTCATAGTCGGGTGTTTGGCTCATACCTTTAAGTCTCAGGTCGGGAGCTGCGCGGAAATAATTTCCCGGCGCACGATGTCGCGGACCACGTCGAGCGCCTTGCGCAGCAGCGGACTTTTGGGACGCTGCGCCGAGGTCGCCATGGACAGCGAGGTTTTCAGCGTGGGCGCGAGGATGGGCTTGACGAGTACCTCGTCCGCCCACTGCGTCGACTTGACGGCGTTCAAGGGCAGAACCGCATAGCCGTGGCGTTGCCGCACCAGGTCGATGATCGCCGGGATGCATTCGATTTCATGCGCAACATTGATTGCCGCATCGACAGTGGCGAGCGCGTTCTCGACCGACATCCTTATGGCGTGCGGACGGCTGGGAATGATGAGCGGATAATTGCCAAGTTCCGCCAATGACAAGTTCCTGCTCTTGGTGCGCTCGCCGCGAAGCGGCAGCGGGGCGATGAAATACAGCTGCTCGTCGAGCAGCGGCTGCAAATCCACGGTCGGGGCGGGGTGCGCGTTGTACACCAGCGCGCAATCGACCCGGCCGATGTTCAACCATTCGAGAATGTACGCGGACAGCCCTTCCACCGTGGCCAGCCTGGCATTCGGCAGCTGTTGCGCGAACGCCTTCACCAGAGGAACCGTGACGCTGCGCCCGAGAGTCGGCGGGAGTCCCAGCGTGACATGCCCCGAATCGCCGTTGCGTTGGTCCTCGAGTTCCTGTCGCGCCCGTCCGATCTGCGTCAAAATGCCCCGGGTATGCTCGAGCAGACGCGTACCCGCGTCGGTGAGCACCACGCCTCGGCCATTGCGGTCGAACAGATTTTGTCCCAGCTCGATTTCCAGCTGCCGGACCTGGCGGCTCAACGCCGGCTGCACGACGGACAGGAAGGATGCCGCCCGGGTAAAGCTGCCCAGCTCCGCTACGTGACGGAAATACTCCAGCTGTTTCAGATCCATGAAATGTCCGCGGAGCAGCTATCAATGTTTGCTATAACAGGTATATCCCTCATTCCTTGATAGTATACGTGATCATGCAGCGATCGATCCCGTGCCTTTTCATGCGTGGCGGCACATCTCGCGGACCCTTCTTTCTGGAAAGTGACCTGCCGGCGGACGTCGCGTCACGGGACGCGGTCTTGCTCGCGGTCATGGGTTCCCCGGATGTGCGCCAGATCGACGGACTGGGCGGCTCCGATCCCCTGACCAGCAAGGTGGGCATTGTACGGCGCGGCCAGACGCCCGGCGTCGATTTGGAATTCCTGTTTGCGCAGGTCTCGATCAAGGAGGCACGGGTCGATACCACGCCGAATTGCGGCAACATGCTGGCAGCGGTCGTGCCATTCGGCCTCGAAACCGGATTGGTGCATGCAGCCGGGGATGTGACCACATTGCGGGTTTTGACCCGCAACACCGGCACCTTAAGCGACATCGAAGTCCAAACCCCCGGCGGCCGGGTGGAATATTCGGGCAGTGCGCGCATCGATGGTGTGCCCGGTACCGCCGCGCCCATCAACATCAGTTTTTTGGAGACCGCGGGCTCGGTGTGCGGGTCGCTGCTGCCGACCGGACGATTGGTGGATCGCTTCGACGGGATCGATGTCACCTGTATCGACAATGGCATGCCGGTGGTCCTGATGGCGGCCGAAGCACTGGGCGTCACCGGCTACGAGTCGCGCGACGCGCTCAATGCCAATTTCCCGCTTAAGCAAAAGATCGAATCCATCCGCCTGCAAGCCGGACCGGCCATGAATCTTGGCGATGTCGCCAAGAAGGTGGTGCCAAAAATGTGCTTGGTGGCTACACCTAAGGCGGGTGGGAATATTTCCACGCGCACTTTCATCCCCCATGACTGTCATGCAGCCGTTGGCGTGCTGGGCGCCGTGACGGTTGCCACCGCGGCCGTGCTGCCGGGCAGTGTCGCCAACCGCTATGCGCTGGTGCCGCCGGGAATCGACAAGACAATTTCGGTCGAGCATCCCAGCGGTGAATTCAGCGTGGTGCTGGGCATGGACCCGGAAAATCCCGCGACTGTTTTGCGGGCGGCGCTGCTGCGGACGGCGCGGCTCATCATGCGCGGCGCGGCGTATGCCCCGCAGGACTAGTCAAGGGCCAGCGAGCGCAAAACGAGGTGCATATGATCGGGCAATCCGGAATTGCGGTAACCAACGTGGCGCGTGCCGACCCCGCGAGCGTGGCCGAACTCGCCAGGTTCGGCGTGGCGACCGTGCACGAGGCCATGGGGCGCGTGGGGCTGTTGGCCTCCTACATGCGCCCGATTTACCCGGGTGCAAAGGTTTGCGGCACGGCGGTCACGATATTTGCGCATCCCGGGGATAACTGGATGCTGCATGTGGCGGCGGAACTCCTGCACGACGGGGATGTGGCGGTGCTTGGCACATCTTCGGAGAA
Organism: Steroidobacteraceae bacterium; assembly: GCA_035567075.1. Lineage (GTDB taxonomy): Bacteria > Pseudomonadota > Gammaproteobacteria > Steroidobacterales > Steroidobacteraceae > Bog-1198. The sequence continues at coordinate 103,232 of DATMRC010000064.1, read as the reverse complement.
TACCGACGGCATGTTCGGCGAGTTGCTGGCGACCTCGTTTCGCGCACGCGGGGCCATCGGACTCGTGATCGATGCCGGCTGCCGGGATACCGCCGAACTGCGCGAAATGAACTTTCCGGTATGGGCGAAGGCGGTTCACGCCAAAGGCACGGTGAAAGCCACGGTCGGTTCGGTGAACACGCCCGTGATCTGTGCGGGCATGCTGGTGCATCCCGGTGATGTGGTCGTCGGCGATGACGACGGCGTGGTGATAGTGCCGAAGCTGCACGCCGCGGCGGTCGCCGCGGCCGCCGCCGCGCGGGAAACAAAGGAGGCGGCCACCCGCAAGCGCCTGGCCGCCGGCGAATTGGGCCTGGATATTTACGCCATGCGCGAGGCGCTTGCCAAATCGGGGCTCAAGTATTTTGCGGACGACGATGCCGCCGCGCAGCGGGAGCCGCGCAGATGAGTGTTCCCGCAAAGAATCCGCTGAAGGGCTGCTTGCCCCCGGATCCTAATCCGATCACGCCCGCGCTGCGCCTGCCGCCCGGCGCATGCGATGCCCACTGTCATGTGTTCGGCCCGGCGGGCAAATTTCCCTTTGCTGCGGACCGCAGCTACACGCCGCCCGATGCTCCGGTTCAAGAGCTGCGCAAATTGCACGCCAAGCTCGGGATCTCCCGCGCCGTCATCGTGCACGCAAGCTGCCATGGCACCGACATGGAGGTCACGCTGGATGCGATCGCATCCAGCCGCGATACCTATCGGGGCGTGGCCTGCGTCGCGGATAATGTGACCGACCGCGAACTTGAGCGGCTGCACCAGGGTGGAATTCGCGGCATTCGCTTCAATTTCGTCAAGCACCTGGGTGGAGTGCCGGATCTGGGCGTTTTTCATCGGCTGCTGGCGCGCATCAAACCGATGGGATGGCATGTGGTGCTACATTTTGATGCCGAGGACATTCTGACGCAACAGGAGCTGCTGGCACGAATCGAGATCCCATTCATCATCGATCACATGGGCCGGGTCAAGGCGGGCGAGGGCATGCAGCAACGGCCGTTTCAATTGCTGCTCGATCTCTTCAGTAAAAACCCCCTGGCCTGGATCAAGGTCTGCGGTTCGGAACGCGTCTCCACAGGCAAGCGGCCGTTTCGCGACGCCATTCCGTTTGCGCGTGCCCTCATTGCGGTGGATTCGGCCCGTATCCTCTGGGGTACGGATTGGCCGCATCCAAACATTTCCAAGGACATGCCGAACGACGGCGAGTTGGTCGATTTGTTTGCGGAGTTCTGCCCCGACCCCGTCGTTCAACACCAGATTCTGGTGGAAAATCCCACGCGTATGTACTGGATGCAGCAATGATCATCGATTGTCATGGCCACTACACCACGGCGCCCGCGGCGCTGCAAAACTTCCGCGACGAGCAGATCGCGGGACTGAAATCCGGCAGCGACGTGCCGCTGTTCGCCGCGGGGACGATCAGCGACGATCAGATACGCGACAGCTTGGAGAATGCGCAGCTCAAATTGCAGCGCGCGCGCGGCACGGACTTGACGATATTCTCGCCGCGAGCATCGGCGATGGCGCACCACATCGGCAACGAAACAACCAGCCGGCGCTGGACGCAGGCCTGCAATGACTTGATTCATCGCGTGTGCATGCTGTATCCGGATAATTTTGTCGGCGTCTGTCAGTTGCCGCAATCACCGGGGGTGCCGCCGGTCAACAGTGCCGCCGAGCTCGAGCGCTGCGTCAATGAACTGGGCTTCGTCGGTTGCAATTTGAATCCGGATCCATCCGGCGGACACTGGACCTCGCCGCCGCTCACCGACCGCCACTGGTACCCGCTGTACGAAAAAATGGTGGAGCTGGACGTGCCTGCGATGGTGCATGTGAGTTCTTCGTGCAATCCAAATTTTCACGCCACCGGCGCGCACTACATCAATGCCGACACGACGGCATTCATGCAGTTTCTGAGCGGCGATTTGTTCAAGGACTTTCCGCGTTTGAGATTCATCATTCCGCATGGCGGAGGAGCGGTTCCGTACCATTGGGGGAGATACCGCGGACTGGCCCAGGACATGAAGCGTCCGCTGCTGCGCGAGCACCTCCTTAATAACGTGTTCTTCGACACCTGCGTATATCACCTGCCGGGAATTGAGCTGCTGCTGAAGGTCATTCCGGTGGAGAACATCATATTTGGCTCTGAAATGGTCGGAGCGGTGCGCGGCATCGATCCGGAAACCGGGCAGTATTACGATGACACCAAACGCTATCTGGACGCGCTTGAGTTGAGTGATTCCGACCGCTACAAGGTGTTCGAGGGCAATGCCCGCAGGGTTTTTCCAAAGCTCGTCGCAAGATGCGCGTTGATGGCAGGCTACAAAAAACCGTAGGAAAAATGGCGTTGGGCGCGCCGCACACGGCCGGCGGGCGGATCGGGAAAATGCGCGGGGAACAGCACGGCTTCGTTGTCGGCGCATTGTTCGAGAAGGCGCTGTCTCGTGGCGCAGGCTGCGGCGGGGTTTTCGTCGGCGAAGAAGGGGATGTCCGGGCGCACGAGTTGGATGGGGTGGTGGACGATGTCGCCCGTGAACACCACCCGCGCTCCGCCGCGTTGGGCATTCACGACGACGCTGCCGGGGGAGTGACCGGCCGCGTCCTCGAGCCAGATGCCATCCTCGATCTCGCGATGCACACAGGCGCTGCTGTCCACGATGTCGGCGAGCCCTGCGGCGACCACCGGCAGCACCGAATCGGCGTAGGCCTCGCGATTGTGGGCTTCGTGCGTCTGCCGGCCAAAGAAATCGAAGTCCTTGCGGCTGAACACGTAGCGGGCGTTCGGGAACGTCGGGACCCAGCGCCCGTTTTCAAGACGCGTATTCCACCCAACATGATCGGCGTGCAGGTGCGTGCACAGGACGAGATGAATGTCGGCCGGATTGCAGCCTGCGACTTCGAGGTTGTGCAGCCACTGGGTCTGTAGTCGATGCGCCCAGGGAACGCTGCGTTCCTTGTCATTGCCGCAACAGGTATCGACCAGCACGTTGCGGCCGTCTATGTTCAGCAAGTAGCTGCGCACCTCGATGCGAAAAATCGCCGCCTGGGCGTCCACCGAGAGTTCATCACTCCAGTACCAATCCTTGAGCGCCTTGAGATCTTCAGCGGTCACACCCGGAACGGCGAACTGCATAGGCATGCTGCCTTCGCCCTCGCGAACGCTCTTGACCTCAAGCTTGCCCAGGTATCGCTTCATGATGTTTTCGCTCCTAGCCGCGGTATCATCATCGCGCACGCGAACTGCCGCGTCACGGGGATAACATTGGCAGCTGTCGCACAGGGCTTCGACTACATCGTGGTGGGCGGCGGGACCGCCGGCTGCGCACTGGCCGCCCGCTTGTCGGAGGATGGCGAGCGGTCGGTCTGTCTGCTCGAGGCCGGCGGTTCCGGGCGGAGCGTGTTTATCAACGTGCCGGGCACCATCGTGATGGCGCAACGGTCGGCCGCGTTGAACTGGCGCTTTCACACCGTGCCGCAGCGGGAGCTTGGCGGTCGTTGCATTTCGGTGCCTCGGGGACGGGGCCTCGGCGGCTCCGCGCTCATCAATGGTATGGTCTATTTCCGGGGCAACCCGCGGGACTATGACGCGTGGGCCGCTGCCGGGGCCAGTGGCTGGAGCTACCGGGAGGTCCTGCCGTATTTTCGCAGAAGCGAGCACAACGAGAATTTCGCCGGCGTGTTTCACGGCCGCGGTGGTCCCATGAACGTGCGCAGCGTTACGCACCCCAATCCCCTCAATTTCGCTTTTTTTGACGCGCTCGCAGGTCTAGGTTACACGCATCGCGATGACTTGAATGGCGCCGATAGCGAGGGCATGGGGCTACGCCAGCTCTCGATCCGCCGCGGTACGCGCGAGACCACGGCAAAAGCCTTTTTGCAACCGGCACTCGGACGCGCCAATCTGGCCGTGCTGACCCACACGCAGGCCACCCGTATCGTCCTTGACGGCCGGCGCGCTGTGGCGGTTGAGGCCCGCTCGGCAGGCGCCAACATCATCGTGAAGGCGCATCGGGAAATCGTGCTCGCCGCGGGCGCCATCCAGTCGCCGCAGCTTCTGATGCTCTCCGGAATCGGCGACGGCGAACATCTCCGGGCCGTAGGTGTAACGGTGCGGCATGATCTTCCGGGCGTCGGGCGAAATCTTCACGATCATCTTGCGAGTCCGGTGCACATGCGCACCGAGAATCCCGTGTCCTACGGTGTCTCGCTGCGTGCGACGCCGCGAAACTTGTGGAATGTCGGCGAATATCTCCTGTTCCGCCGCGGTCCATTTGCCAACAACGTATTCGAATCGGCGGCGTTCGTGAAGACGGTTGCGGGTCTCGACAAGCCCGATGTACAACTCGTGTTCCAGCCCGCCAAGCGGCCGGGTCCATCCTTTCCGTATCCGCTGGGTCATGGTTTTGCCATCAGTCCCGTGGGTCTTTATCCACACAGCCGCGGGCGAGTGACCCTGGCGACCCCGGACCCTTTCGACGCGCCGCTGATCGACCCGAATCTGCTGTCGGCGCCCGAAGATCTGGAGCCGCTGATCAAGGGCATGCGCTTGGCGCGCAAGATCTTCGCCTCGGCCGCCTTCGCCAAATACCGCGCCGAGGAGAGCTCTCCCGGCGGCGCCGCGGCCAGCGATGCAGAACTTGCCGCATACGTCCGCGCCGAGGCCTATACGGTGCATCATCCGGTCGGCACCTGCCGCATGGGCAACGATGCTGCCGCGGTGGTCGACCCGCGTTTGCAGGTGGTGGGCCTCGATGCCCTGCGCATCGCGGACGCCTCGGTTTTCCCGTCCCTCATTGGCGGCAACACCAATGCGGCAATCGTCATGATCGCTGAGAAGGCCTGCGACCTGATCCTGGGCCGCGCGCCGCCGGCACCGGACACTTTGGAGGGCTCGTTATGACGCACGAACTCAGTACCGCGGAACGCATCGATATTGAGCGTGCCTGCGAGCGCCTCGTTTATGCCTATTCACGCGCCCTTGATCTCGGAGACATGAGCGCAGCGTCGGACCTCTTTGCCGAGAACGGCTCATTCGCCCGGCCCATGACTCCCAATCAGATCATTCAGGGTCGCGAGAGCATTCGAGCCGCCCTGTTGACCCGGCCCAAGACATTACTGACCAAGCACCTTGCCACCAATGTGATGATCGATGTCCTCAGCCGCGACGAGGCCCATGGTCTTTCCTACCTGACCATGATCTCGACGACGCCGGGCGACGCCGCCGCACCGTTTATTTCGGCCGGGCCGGTTTACTTCGGCGAGTTCAAGGATCGCTTTGTGCGCGAGGACGGCGAGTGGAAATTCCTCGAACGGCGCGGTTCGATTCAGATGAAATTCTTCGGCAACGCAGCCTCCTGATCGACGCCACAACCGCCGTCGCTAGCGGGTGAGGATCAGGGGTTGCGGCAGTTTGGCCAGCAGTTCCGCGCTGAAGCGTGCATCGATGTGGAAGAACGCCGCGCGGGCAATCTGACCTGAGCGATTCTCCCAGGCGTGATCCGTACCGCGCTGCACGACCACATCTCCCGGCTTCAGGATCAGCTCGCTGTCATCGAGTATCAGCACCAGTTCGCCCTCGATCACCACGACATAGTCCAGCGTCCGCGTCCGATGCATCGCGGTTCGCTTGCCGCCGTCCTTGAGCGGATAGACGTCCAGGATCCGCAGCAGGTGGCCCGACACCGGCATGATGGTGAATGGGCGCTCGTTCGGTTCCCGGCCCACCCTTAAGGTCAGTTCAGGAACGGTGTCGGCGTCGCCCCACATTTCATGGAAATCGGCGCCCACAGCTTCGCCGTGCATTGGGTGGTGCTGCGGCGGCGGACCATCCGACACCGCCACTGATTTGCCGCCGGCATCATGGCCAGTCACCACGCGTCTTGTCGATTTTCGCATCCACGTTCTCCGAACCTGTCGAGTATTCCTCATGAAGCGCGGCGTACTTCGCTCATGAGCGAGCAGCCTGCCGAGGCACTCGGTAGTTTAGTGGCGAAACTTATTCGCGGGATGCCATGAACCGCCGAAATTTCTGCTTATCGAGCCTCGCCACGGCGATTTCCGGTGCGGCTGTCGCTGCAGGCTGTCTGCCCACCGGAGAGAGGGCCGCGCTGCGCGTGCACGCTTCCGCGGCGGGGGCGCAACTCTACAAATTTGTTTACGACCGGCGCTATCCGGCTGCGCGAAGCTTTGGCGCTGCCGCCGAGCATGCACCTTCCAGCGGCGGAGTGGTGGCGATCAGGGGAGACATTACCGAGCTTTGGTCGCGCGATCTTGAGCCTAAGTGGCGCACCGGCGGCGGCGCGATTGCCGGTCTGACCTCGGCGCGAACCCTATTGTGCCTGGAACAACTCGCCAGGGATCAATGGATGCGGGTAGCGATTCGCACCGAACACGCGATGCTCGCGGGCCAGAAAATCGCGCATCGATTGACCGCCTCGGAACCGATGATTGCGCGCATGACGTGGGCGCTGGCAGCCGAGGACTGGGCGCAGAAACTGCCGGCGGCTCTGGCGACTTGCTGGGATGCAGTGGGTGCCGGTGCGGGCTTGGCGATTGGACCGACGTGCCGATTGGCGACGGAAGATGCGCTCGTCTCTTTTGTCATCGCATGAAGCGAATATCGGTGCGGGGAGGGAATAAATGAGATCGCCGCCAGGAATGAGTGCCGCGGAGTTCGCGCGGGTGGTCGCGGAATTCGAACGCGCGGTGGGCAAGCCGTGGGTATTTACCCGCGACGAGGACGTGGATCTTTACCGGGACGCCTTCTCGCCCTTCCTCCATGAAGCGGAGGAACTGGTGGCTTCGGCCGCGGTTGCTCCGGCCACAACCCTGGAAGTGCAACAGGTCGTAAGGATTGCCAATCGCCACAAGGTCCCCCTGTATCCCATCTCCACCGGCAAGAATTTGGGCTACGGCGGCTCGGCGCCGGCGTATTCGGGCAGCGTCGTGGTTGATTTGAAGCGCATGAATCGGATCATCGAGGTTAATGAAGCCAATGCCAGCGCCCTGGTCGAGCCCGGCGTCAGTTACTTCGACCTGTATCACCATATCCAGGCGCGGAAGCTCAAGGTATGGATCGATTGTCCTGATCCCGGCTGGGGCAGCGTCATCGGCAATGCACTGGATCGCGGCGGCGGCTACACGACCGCGAACTACCGCAATCATTTCGATTCGCACTGCGGTATGGAGGTAGTTCTACCGAACGGTGAATTGCTGCGCACCGGAATGGGAGCGATACCCAATGCCAAGACCTGGCAGCAGTACAAGTCGGGTTGCGGGCCGTGGCTCGACGGTATTTTTTCGCAATCGAATTTCGGCATCGTGACCAAGATGGGCTTCTGGCTCATGCCCGAGCCGGAGGCATATCTGCGCGGCACCGTGTCCCTGTCTCGTTATGCCGATCTTGGGCCGATGGTGGAAACGCTCAATTATCTGGAGAACGCCCGCATCACAGCGGGATTTCCGGACATCGCGTCGCCCCTCAATGCCTACCCGCCCATCGGTCAGCTGCAGTTGTGGAATGAGACCGGCCCACCCAGCATGACAGACGAACACCGCAAACTCCTGTCCTCCGCCAAGCTGGGATACTCGCCGGAACTCGAGGCCTACGGGATCAAAGCGGGAATACCCTACTGGCAGCTATACGTGAGTTTCCACGGGCCCGCAGAGGTCGTCGAGGCGCAGTGGCAGGCTGCGCAACGGCATTTTGCCAAGATCCAGGGCGCGAAATTTCGCGTGGTCGACCGGGTTAGCATGCCGATCGATCCTGCCAAGGCCGATGCCTATCATGAGCCGGAGTTGGGGGTGCCTTCCTTGCGTGCATTCTCGATCGGCGCGCGCACGCCGTGGAACCCGACGCCCTCCAAGGGTCACATGTGGTTCTCGCCGATAGTTCCGCGCACCGGCGAGGCCATCATCGAGGCGAATCGCGTGTTCAGCGAAGCCGCGCGCGAACTTGACATGCCGCTGTTCCGCTCCTTCAGCATGCCGGCCTGTTTCTGGGAGCGATGCTTCATTTTCATATTGGCGACGCCGGTGACCGAGGATCCGGCGACCAACAAGCGCTACCGCGAGGGATTCAAGAAATTGATCGCCATCGGCGGCCAGCATGGCTGGGGCGAATATCGCACGGCGCCGGTGTTCCAGAAATCCGTGATGGATGTGTATTCGTTCAACGATCACGCGCTACAGCGCTTTCACGAAACGCTCAAGGACGCCATCGATCCCAACGGCATCATGTCACCGGGCCGCTACGCGATATGGCCCAAGGGCCTGCGGGGGACGCGATCATGAGCCGGCATGGTGCGGCAAGGGTGAGGTACGGGTTCGCGTTGGCCGGGTTCGCGCTGGCGGGGCTGATGATGGGGACGGCGCCGGCCGCGGAGCCATCGGACCCGTACGCGGCCGGACATGCGGTGTACACGAAATGGTGCGCACCCTGCCACGATCCTGGTGTCATCCACCCAGGCACCAACGCCTTGACCGCGAAATACCAGGGAGTCAAATCCGGTGTGCTGCTCGAATGGAAGGATTTGCCGCCGGAATTGGTGCGCCACCTGGTGCGAAACGGGATTTCGGTGATGCCGCAGTTTCGCAAGACCGAGATCAGCGATGCCGATCTTGACGCGCTCGCGAAATTCCTGGCGCGCAATACGCCGGCGCAATGAGCTGGACGCGGCCGTGTCGCCGCTGATCAATCAATAGGGGGTCAATCATGGGTCTTGTGGGATTTGGTCAGCCGGACGATGGGATCATTCAGATGTGCTACGTGGTGCCCGACATTCGCGCGGCCATGAAGCTATGGATCGATAAGCTGAAAGTGGGTCCGTGGTTTTTGCTCGATCACTTCTGCGGTACCAACCCTAGGTATCGCGGCCGGGATTCCAAGGCCGATGTGTCGCTTGCGATGAGTTTCGCCGGGCACATGAATATCGAGCTCATCCAGCCCAACGATGGCGAGCCTTCGGTGTATAAGGAATGGATCGAAAAGCGCGGCTATGGATTTCATCACTGGGGCCGCGCGACGGCGAATTTCGAGCGGGACGTGGCGCAGTATCAGGCGCAGGGCCACGAGCTTGTGTTTCTTGCCGGCGTGCCGAGCGGCGGCAGCGTGGCCTACATGGACACCACGGCGCAGCTGCCGGGTTACGTGGAGCTGATCGAGCTGGGTGCGGGTTTCGAGGCGGTCTTCAGCAAGTTCTACCGCGCCAGTATCGGCTGGGATGGCGCGGATCCGGTGCGCTCATTCATCTAACATTGATCTCGATCTTGACCCCGTTGGGATCCTTCAGAAACAACTGGGTCAATGCGGCGGCCGGCACGTGATTGACGGCATAGTCGATCCCGTGCGCGGCGAGCCGGGCCTTCACCGCGCTCAGGTCGACGGCATTGAATGCAATATGATCGAGCGGCCCGGTGCCCGGCGCCGGCGTCGAAACTCTGATGCCGGCGGCGATCGAATGCGTGCGATACGTTTGCCACTCCGCGATATGAATGCTGGGGACGTCGCCCACGTACAGCCAGTAACCCGGAAATCCCAGCGGCGGCCGCGCGCCCTCGCGCAGGCCGAGAGCGTCGCGATAGAAGTCGCGGGTCGCGTCGAGATCGTCAGTGAGCACCAGGTAGTGTTCCAGCTGGGTCAGGGGCATTGATTCACCTCAAGGTCGCGGCACGGCGACCGCGCGGCGACGGCGCGGTCTCGCGAAGAAACAGCGCCAGCGCGGTGCCGGCGATCGCGCACACCACCATGATCGCGAGCGGCGCCTGCAGACCATAGTGATCGGCGGCGCGGCCGGCAATTGCCGGTGCGGAAACACCGCCCAGTATCTCGCCCAGCCCCACCACGATGCCGAGTGAGGTTGCCACGTAGCGAGCCGGAATGGTTTCCGATGGCACGGTACCCATGAACAAGGGAAAGGTCCCGCTGGCGGACCAGCCGATGAAAATCAGGGTGCCCAGCAGGAACAGCGATCCCTGGAAGTACAACGCCGCGAGCGGAACCAGCAATCCTATGAAATTGAAGATGACGATGATGGGGCGCCGGCCGAAGCGGTCGGAGAGCGCCGGTACGACGAAGCTGAAGAAGGCAGCCGACAGGCCGAGCACGCTCATGAGTACGCTCATCTGGCCGTTGCTGATCTGCCGGACCTTGGTATAGAACAGCGGCAGGAAGGCCCAACCCAGCACCATCCACGCCACCATGAAGATGGCGATCAGCATGCACAGCCACATGTTCCTATGCTGCAACATTTCCCCATAACCCATGCTCGGCTCAGCGAGCGCTGTGGCCGGGTTTGCAGTCGCCGCGGCCGCCGCGGGCTGGCGTACATACTTGGCAATCAGCAGCGCCATGATGAGACCCGGCACACCCGCAAGATAGAAAGCCCAGCGCCAATTGTAGGCGGACGCGACGGCCACCAGCACCAACGGCGCTGCAAACGACCCCAGCAGATTGCTGCCGAAGTTCTGCATCACCCCCATGTTATTGCCGCGCTTGGCGGCGGTGGATTCGACCGCCACCAGCGACTGTGCGATTGGCAATATCGGTCCCTCGGCCAGTCCCATCAGAAGGCGCGTCGAGAACAGGGTCACAAATGAAGCCGCAAGCCCGGAGGCGAACGAGCACAGCGAAAAGGCAACCACAGTGACCAGCAGAAAGGTCTTGCGATTGCCGGTGCGATCGGAGTATGCGCCGCCGGCGAACGCCGCAACCGCCCAGGTAAAGGACAGCGCTGAAGCCACGAGTCCGACCTGGCTGTTGGTGAAGTGCAGGTCATTGGCGATGAAAGGCATCAAAAAGTTGGCGGCATTGCGGTCGAAGAATACGAAGCCAAAGGTGATGGTCAGCACCCAGATCAGCCTGGTTTCGTATTTCATCCGCCACAGCCTTTGATCATCAGATAGTGTTCCGAGCCGACGGCGACTTTACTCGATGCGCGTTTGCGGGTGGGTACACTGGACAGCAGGTTCTTGTTCACTATGAGTAGAGTCTAGCAGCCCCCCATGGCAGAGCCTTGGGGGAGACTTGAACATTCGCGCCACACATTTGGGTTCGTTGCAAAGCGCTGAGCGGCGCCTGTTCGTGCGCGGCGTGGGGGTGTTGAGCGGGGTGATTGCCCTCGGCAGTCCGCTCGCTGCGCTGCTGCCGAGCCGCATCTGGGCGGTGGAATTGCGCGTGCTGTCCTCAGCCGAGGCGGCGGCGCTGCTGGCCATGATCCGCACCATCGCGCCGCACGACACGCTTGATGATGCCGCCTACGCCCTGGTCGTCAATGCCATCGATGCCGACGCGGCCGCCTCGACGCAGGCGCACGCCGATCTTAAGGCCGGCATTGCGAGTTTGGGCGACGGCTTTGCTCTCATGTCTGAACAGGTGCGCGTCGAGCACCTCAAGGCCATCGAATCCGGCGCATTCTTTCAGTCGGTGCGTTTGAAGACCTTGCTGGTGCTGTACAACAATCCCATCGCCTGGGTGCACTTTGGATTCCAGGGCGAGTCATTCTCGAAAGGCGGCTACCTGCTGCGCGGCTTCAACGATCTGAAGTGGCTGCCCGAAGTGCCGCTGGCGGATAGCGGTCCGATGCCGCTGGGGTAGGGAACAGGGCGTGCCGCATTTCGACCTCAGCGATTCGGACGTCGTCGTCATTGTCGGATCCGGCGCCGGCGGCGGCACCATGGCAAATGAACTGACCCGTCGCGGCCTCAAAGTGGTGCTGTTCGAGGCGGGCAAGCGGCAATCGCTCGCGAGTTTCTCGCAAAACCCCGGGGAAGCCTTTGCACAGCTCACCTGGCTCGAGCCGCGCTCGCAGAGCGGCAGCTGGGACCCGGTAAAAACCTCGCCGGCGCTTCCCGCATGGCACTGCCGCACGGTGGGTGGCACCACGGTGCACTGGACCGCCGCGACACCACGCCTGCAATCGTACGAAACACGCGCACGATCCGTGTATGGCGATATCCCCGGGGCGTCGCTCGCCGACTGGCCGATCGAGTACGCCGAGCTCAAGCGTTGGTACCAGGCGGCCGAGAAGCGGCTCGGGGTCACGCGTCGCAACGGCAATCCAGGCATGCCGGCATCGAACAATTTCAAAGTGATGTACGCGGGCGCGCGCCGCCTCGGCTACAAGCGCGTGCACACCAACTACCTGGCGATCAATTCACGCGCGCGCGATGGCCGGGGGCTCTGCATTCAGCAGGGCTTCTGCGTTCAAGGCTGCAAGACCGGCGCCAAGTGGAGCACCTTGTACACGGAGATTCCGCAGGCCGAGGCCAGCGGCAAGCTCGACCTGCGCAGTGAATGCTTCGTCACTCGAATCGAGCACGACAATGCGGGCCGCGCCAGCGGCGTCGTGTATCGGGACGCTGCGGGAGCGGAGCAGCGCCAGCGCGCCCGGATTGTGTGCGTTGCCGGCAACGCCATCGAGACCGCGCGCCTGCTGCTGCTTTCGGAGTCCGGACGCTTCAAAGGGGGGCTCGCCAACGGTTCCGACCAGTTGGGCCGCAACTACTGCCACCACGTGCTGAGTTTTGTCTTCGGCATATTCGATCAACCGGTCAGCTTCTGGCGCGGCGCGGTGCTGGCGGGCGTGGTGGAGGATGAAAATATCCACGATCCGCGGCGCGGCTTCGCAGGCGGCTATCATCTGGAGCTCGCCATGCTCGATCTGCCGACGCTGCCGCTCATCGGCTTGCCGTACGGCTGGGGGCGCGATTTCGCCTCGGTCATCGACAATTATCGCAACATGGCCGGCATGCTCATCAACGGCGAAGACCTGCCGCGCGCGGACAATCGCATCACATTGTCGAGGACGCTGAAGGATGGCTACGGACTGCCCGTGGCGCATATCCACTGCGATCCTCACCCCAACGATCTGGCCATGCGGGCACATGCCGCCGGGCAGGGGAAGAAGTTATACGAAGCCGCGGGCGCGAAGCGCACCGTGGTGAGCACCGTACCGCCCGCCACCCACCAGATGGGCACCGCACGCATGAGTCACGACCCCGGGCAGGGTGTCACCAATGCCTACGGCCGCACACACGAGGTGCCGAACCTGTTCATTTCCGATGGCAGCGTGCAGACCACGGCCGGCGCCGCAAATCCCACGCTTACAATCGTCGCCCTGGCGCTGCGCCAGGCGCAGCACATCGGAGGCGAGGTCGCTGCGCAGCGCCTGTAGGCTCAGGGTGGCTGCCGGGCGAGCTCATATCTTTACACCCGTGGCGCCAAATTGTATACAATTTACGATAACGTATACATTGGAGCCCGACAGGCCATGACCCGGTTGATGCGCAACGGCGATCCGCGCGCCGCTCAGACGGTCAAGGCGCAGTTGCGCGTGCGCCAGATGATTCTCGACGGCGAATTGAGCGCCGGGGATCGCGTGCCGGAATTGATGCTGGTCGAGCGCACCGGCGTGTCGCGCACACCGATTCGCGCCGCATTGTTACGCCTCGCGGAGGAAGGATTGCTGGAACCATCCAGCTCCGGCGGCTTTGTGGTGCGGGCTTTCGACGAAGCCGATGTGTGTGACGCCATTGATGTGCGCGGCATGCTCGAGGGCGCGGCGGCACGGCGTGCCGCACAGCGCCGCCCATCGCACGCGGAACTGACCGACCTGCGCGACTGCGTCGGCGCCATGGACGCCATCGTCAAACGCCGCAGAGTGGGGGTGGAGCAGTTTTCGGATTTTGTGCGTCTGAACGAGCGCTACCATTCCCTGTTGGTGGGATTGGCGCACAGTCCGGTGTTGACGCGCGCCGTCGAGCGCATCGTGGCCTTGCCGTTTGCCTCGCCAAGCGCCTTCGTGATGGCGCAGGCGGCTCTGGTCGATGCGCATCAGACGTTGATCATCTCCCAGGAGCAGCATCGGGCGATCCTGGAAGCTCTGGCAGCAGGCGCGAGCGCGCGCGCTGAAAGCGTGGCCCGGGAGCATTCGCACCTCGCCAAACGCAATCTGCAGAAGGCGGCAACGCGTGAAGCGCCGCTGCGCAAGGTTGCCGGAGGCAATCTCATTCGACTGCGGCTGGCGGCGGTGTAGCGCCGCAACGCTCGTAATTCACTAGCAATTCGGATCGAATAACAGAGGACATACGTCATGAGTCAGCAAAATCTCGAGAGCCTGCTGAAGGGCGCCGGCAACACGGTGGACATGCTGCGCAATTCTCAAATCGGCGCCTACGTGTATCCCGTGGTGCCCAGCGAGTTCTACAACTGGCGGGACGAGCAACGCGCCTGGCGCGAGACCGCCGTCCTGTTCGACCAAACGCACCATATGGCGGAGCTGACGGTGAAGGGCCCGGATGCGTTGAAACTCATCTCCCATACCACCATCAACAGCTTCAACAACTTCGCGGTCAACAAAGCCAAGCAGATGGTGCCGGTCAGCTACGACGGTTATGTCATCGGCGATGGCATCCTGTTCTATCTTGACAAGGACGAGCTGCTGTTTGTCGGACGAGCGCCGTCGGTGAATTGGATTCAATTTCATGGCGAGACCGGCGGCTTCAAGGTGGAGATGATCCGTGATGACCGTTCGCCTTCGCATCCGCGCGGCAAGGCGGTGACACGGCGCCACTATCGCTATCAGGTGCAGGGACCGAATGCCGCCAAGGTGCTGGAGAAACTGAACGGCGGACCCATTCCCGACGTGAAATTCTTCACCATGGATGCCATCAATATAAAGGGCCGCAGGGTGCGGGCCCTGCGTCACGGCATGGCGGGCGCCCCCGGACTCGAGGTTTGGGGTCCTTATGCCGAAGGCGATGAGATTCGCGAGGCGATCCTGGAAGCGGGACGCGAATTTGGCCTGGTGCCGGTGGGCTCACGCGCCTATGCCAGCAACACGCTGGAATCCGGATGGATCCCCTCACCCCTGCCAGCGGTGTATACGGGCGAAAAAATGCAGAAGTATCGGGAGTGGCTGCCGGCCGGCGGCTATGAGGGCACCGGCTCGATTGGCGGAAGCTTCGTCTCCAAGAACATCGAGGACTATTACATGACCCCGTACGAGCTGGGCTACGGCTCGTTCGTGAAGTTCGATCATGATTTCATCGGGCGCGAGGCGCTGGAAAAGAAAGCAAAGGAACCGCATCGAAAAAAGGTAACCTTCGCCTGGAACGGCGACGACTGCGCCAAGATTTACGCGTCGTTGTTCATGCCGGGCACCGACCATTATAAATTTCTCGATATTCCCATCGCCAACTACGCGTCGTCCTCGTATGACCGGATCATGATGGGCGGCAAGGTGGTCGGCCTTTCGATGTTTGGCGGCTACAGCTACAACGAACGCACGGTGCTGTCGCTGGGTGTGGTGGATGAGAGCATCAATGTGGGCGACGTGCTCACCCTGGTGTGGGGCGAGGAGGGCGGCGGCACCAGGAAAACCACGGTGGAGCGGCATAAACAACTCGACGTACGGGTGAAAGTGGCGCCGGTGCCCTATGCCCGGGACGCACGCGAGGGCTATCACGCAGGCTGGCGCACGCGGCAGAGCTGATCGCGCAATGATGGCGCCAGCTGCAAGCAGCACCGCATTCCCGAGGCTCGAAGAGCCGCTGGCGAGCATCGCGCAGTTGGCGCGCGAAGCCTCGGTCGAGATCACCGTACACGATCTTGTGCACCTGAACGAGAGCCGCGGCGTGTTGCCGCCGGGCAAGACGCTGTTTGTCAGTCACCTGCCGAAGCAGCAATGGCGCGACACCGAGGCGGCTTGCGCGGCGGTGCGCGCCGCCGGCTTCAGGCCGGTTCCTCATGTACCGGTGCGCCTGCTGCCTGACGCGGCAACCCTGGATCGCGTGCTCGGCGGTTATGTGGACTCCGCCCAAGTCGATGAGGTGCTGCTGATCTCGGGTGATTACCCGCAGGCGCTCGGGCCTTATACCGAGGTTCTGCAGATTCTGCGCGGTGGCGTGTTGCAGCGGCATGGGATGAGGCGGGTCACGGTCGCGGGCCACCCCGAGGGGCATCCCCATGTAAAACTTGCGGACATCCGGCGTGCCGAATTCGACAAGGCGCGGCTGGCGCTGCAGGCGGGGTTGGAGCTGACATTTTTGACGCAATTCTTCTTCGAGCAGCGGCCCTTTCTCGATTGGGTGCGGGAGTTGCGGGCGGCGGGAGTGCAGGCGCGGGTGGTGGGCGGGTTGACAGGACCCACCCGGCTCAGCACTCTCATCAGGTTTGCCATGCGCTGCGGCGCCGGTGCCTCCATGCGGGTGCTGACCGCGCGGCCGGCCGCGTTCGGTAAGCTGCTGGGCGATCATGGACCCGAGAGCGTGCTGCGCGCACTAGCCGAGGCGCGCTGCGAGAACTCCAGCGATTTCGCTGGAGTGCACCTGTTTTGCTTCGGCGGTTTTGTGCGTACCTGCCGATGGTTGCAGGCCGTCGCCGACGGCCGTTTTGTTCTGGATGACGGCGCAGGTTTCAAGGTTTAGGGTATGGCATCGCGCCCACATTTCAAGGCGACCACATTTCGCATCGGGAGTGCACTATGAATGCCAAGCTCAAGCCCCGGGAGTTCCCCCTGCCCAGCTCGGTGAAGGTCATAGCGGGTACCGAGAGGGCGCAGGCGGCCTATCCTTACCATATTCAATTTTCGCGAACCGACGATCAGAAATTCTGGTTCTACAATTCCATGCACTTTCCGGAGCCGATGTCCGCATTCGACATGGTGACGGCGGAGGCGGCCTACTGCGCGCTGGGCGCCGCGAACACCCGCGTGCATTGCCTGCCGACGACCCTGGGCATCGATCATCGAATCATCAATGGCCGCGTGTACATTGGCGGTAACGCGGTCACCGATCCTGAGGAGATCGCACGCCGCACCGTGGAGTTCCAGAAGCGCGCCTTCTATTACTACGAGAATTGGGAATCCCTGTACGCACGGTGGAAAACCAAGATGCTGCAGCTGATCGAGGACGCAAAGGCAATTCCGGATCCGCAGTTGCCCGAGTTCGAGCCCCTGGAACATGTGCACGCCGGCCGCGGCATTGCCTCGAACCACGATCTGCTGGTGACCTACCAGAAGACGCTCGAGGGCTACTTCCGGATGTGGCACCATCACTTCGAGTTTCTGCTGCTGGGATACGGGGCTTACCTGACCTTTTTCGGCTTCTGCAAGAAGGCCTTTCCGGAAATCACCGACCAGACCATCGCGCGGATGGTGGCCGGAATCGATGCGGAGATATTCCGGCCCGACGATGAGCTGCGGCGCCTCGCGCGGTGTGCGGTCGAACTTGATGTCGATGCGCATTTCCGCGACGGGGCCACGGTCGAGGACATCATGCGATCGCTGCGCGCGGCGGGCGAACCCGGCCGTCGCTGGCTCGAGGAACTGCAGACCTCGCGCGAGCCCTGGTTCAATATCAATGTCGGCGATGGGTTCTATCACTATCACCGCAGCTGGAATGACGATCTATCCATGCCGTTTGCCGCGATTCCGGGCTACGCACGCAGCGCGCGCGCCGGCAAATTGCAGGATCGCGAGGTGGAACGGCTGCGCGATGAGCGTGGCCGGCTGATAGCCGACTATCGCGAGCTTCTTGCCAATGATGGAGAGCGCGCCGCCTACGATCAGATGATCTCTCTGGCGCACCGGGTGTTCCCGTACGTCGAGGGACACAAGTTCTATTGCGAGCATTGGTACACCAACCTGTTCTTCAACAAGATCCGCAGCTTCGGCGCGTTGCTGGCCGCGCAGGGATTTTTCGCCAGCGCCGAGGATGTGTTCCATCTCACGCACTACGAGCTCGAGGCGGCGATCATCGATCTCATGAATGCGTGGTCGAGCGGTTCAGAACCGCGCGGCCCGGCCTACTGGCCGCCGATCGTCACCGAGCGCAGGGCGGCGATCGCCGAGTGGGCCCGGCACGAAACGCCGCCGGCACTCGGCCCTATTCCGGACGTCATCGATGATCCGGCCATCGTGATGCTGTGGGGGATAACGCGCGAGAGCCTCGACAATTGGCTGTCCGCCGGTGCGGCAACCGACAGCCTCGAGGTGCGCGGTTTCGCCGCCTCTTCAGGCGTCGTGGAGGGCATCGCGCGCATCGTGAAATCGGCCGACGAAATCTCACGGCTGCAACAGGGGGATATTCTCGTCTGCCAGGTCACGAATCCGACGTGGACACCCATATTTCAGAAGATTCGCGCCGCGGTGTCCGACATCGGCGGCTCCATGAGCCATGCCGCCATCGTCGCGCGCGAGTATGGGCTGCCTGCCGTCGTGGGCACGGGCAATGCCACCTCGAAGATCAAGGATGGCCAGCGGATTCGCGTCGATGGCGGACGCGGCATCGTGACGTTGCTGCAGTGATCGCGCAGAACAGTGCCTGTGCCGAAGTACATCAGTTGGTTTCGCGATATCGGTCTTGATGACCGTCCGCGGGTGGGCGGCAAGGGCGGCAGCCTGGGCGAGCTGCAGCGCGCAGGCATCAATGTGCCGCCGGGGTTCGTGGTGCGCACCGAGGCGTTCGCGGATGTCATCGATCCGTTGGAGCGGTACTCGCCGCTGCGCTCGCGGATCGAGGCACTCGCGGCGGATGACTTGCAAATGATCGGCGCCGTGTCGCGCGAACTGCGCGCACGCATCGAGGATGCGCCGCTGCCGGCCGATCTCAAGCTGGAGATCCGCGATGCGTACGCGCGCCTGGGCGGCTTGGCAGCCCCGCCGGCCGTTGCGGTGAGATCGTCGGCGACCACCGAGGATGCCGCGGATGCGAGCTTCGCCGGTCTGCAGGACACCTACCTGTGGGTCACGCAGGCCGATTCCTTGCTGCACAAGATCCGCAGCTGCTGGGCCAGTCTGTATTCGCTTGAGTCCTTAAGCTATCGGCTGCGCCATGGGATTGCGGAATCGACGGTGGCCATGGCCGTGGTCGTTCAGACCATGGTTGATGCGCGCACCGCCGGCGTGATGTTCACACGCAGTCCCTTGAGCGGTGATCGATCGGTGATCACCATCGAAGCGGCCTGGGGACTGGGCTCCGCCCTGGTCGGCGGCGAAGTGACGCCGGACCGCTGGGTGGTGGCAAAGATCACCGGCGAAATCTCGGTGCGCGACATTTCCGACAAGGCCATCCGTCATGCGCAGTCGCCGGCCGGCGGTGTCGAGCAGCTGGCCGTGGAGGAGTCGCTGCGTCGCGAACCCTGTCTCTCCGATCAGGAGCTGGACTCGCTGCGCGCCATCGCGCGACAAATTGAGCGCCACTACGGCCGGCCACAGGATATCGAGTGGGCCATCGACCGGCACACCCAGCAAATCCTGCTGCTGCAGAGCCGGCCCGAGACGGTCTGGTCGAACAAGGACAGTCAGACGGCGGCGATCGCGCAGGCTTCCGACCCTTTGCAGCATGTGATGCGTATTTTTGGAGGACGAAGGTGACTTTGACCGCCGCAGATGTCGCGGAAATCATGCGGTTGGTTGAACAGTCGAAGTTTGACGAGCTGAGCCTCGAGATCGACGGCATCAAGATGACGCTGCGCCGTGGCGGCGCATCCGGCGAAATTATTCGCAGCGTGACGCAGTCCGGGCCGGCAGTGGCGCCAGTCGCGCGTGCCGCCGCACCATCCGCTGCTGCGGGCTTGGGTGATGCGAATCACATGGACATTACATCGCCGATGCTCGGCACATTTTACCGGGCACCCAAGCCGGGATCTGCGCCCTTTGTCGACATCGGCTCGGCAGTGGACGAGGACAGTGTCATCGCCATCATCGAAGTCATGAAACTCATGAATACGGTGCGCGCCGGCGCCAGGGGCGTGATCACGCAGATCCTGCCGGCGGATGAGACGCTGGTGGAGTTCGGCGAAGTCCTGATGCGG
This sequence comes from Steroidobacteraceae bacterium, assembly GCA_035567075.1. Lineage (GTDB taxonomy): Bacteria > Pseudomonadota > Gammaproteobacteria > Steroidobacterales > Steroidobacteraceae > Bog-1198. The sequence goes on along the minus strand of DATMRC010000064.1, from coordinate 83,380 downwards.
ATGCGCAAGGACCCATGAATCATGGCCATCCGTAGAATTCTGATTGCCAATCGCGGAGAAATCGCCGCGCGCATCATGAGAAGCTGCCGCGCGCTCAATATCGAGGTGGTGCTGGCGGTCTCGGCAGCCGACCGCGAAGGCGAACCGGCACGGCTGGCCGATCGTGTCGTATGCATCGGCGCGGCAAAATCTGCGGATAGCTACCTGAATGCCGCGGCCATCGTCCATGCCGCCGTCGCCACCGGTGCCGATGCGATTCATCCGGGATATGGTTTTCTGTCCGAGCGCCCGATCCTGCCGCAGTTGTGTGCCCGGGCAGGCATCGTTTTCATTGGGCCGACCGCGGATCAAATCGTTGCGATCGGCGATAAGCTGCAGGCGCGCGCCGTGGCCGAGACCGCGAATGTGCCGGTGGTGCCCGGCGGCGAGGCGAACTCACGGGCCGAGGCAGAGAATCTGGCAAGAAAAATTTCGACGCCGCTGCTCATCAAGGCGGTGGCCGGCGGCGGCGGCCGCGGCTTGAAACTGGTCGAGCGGCTTGAAGACCTGCCTGCGTTGCTGGACCTGGCCGCAGCCGAGGCGGGGGCGGCATTCGGCGACGCCCGCCTCTATTTGGAGCATTACATCGGCCGCGGCCGGCATGTCGAGGTGCAGGTGTTGGGCGACGGCGAGGGCCGTGTCATTCACCTCGGCGAGCGCGATTGCTCGGTGCAACGCCGCTACCAGAAGCTGATCGAGGAGACGCCGGCTCCGCGTCTGACGGCGACGCTGCGCGATTCTTTGCAACAAGCCGCCGTGCGCATCGCGCAACTGATCGCGTATCGCAGCGCCGGGACGGTCGAATTCATCGTCGACACGCGGGGCGATGCCTTCTACTTTCTGGAGATGAACGCGCGCATCCAGGTCGAACATCCGGTAACCGAGGCCGTCACGGGCGTCGATCTGATCGCCGAGCAGATCGCAATTGCAGGGGGCAATGGCCTCCGGCTGCGGCAATCCGGGGTGCGAAGCGTCGGATGCGCCATCGAATGCCGGGTCAATGCCGAGGACTATCGCAACGAGTTCCGCCCCAGTCCCGGGCGTATCCGCGATGTAACATGGCCGTCCGGCGAGGGTATTCGCGTGGATACGCATGTTGTACCCGGCTCCAACATTCCGCCTTTCTACGACTCGCTGCTGGCCAAGATCATCGCGTCGGGCCCGGATCGCACCCGTGCGCTTGCGCGCTTACGTGCCGCAATCGCCATGACCCGGATCAGCGGAGTTGCAAGCAATCTCGGCTTCCACACGGCTGTGCTGGACGATGCGGAATTTCAAACGGGTGGTGTGGATACGGGGTACGTAGACAGGTTGTACGCACGCCGGCCGGATCTTCGCGGACTGCGCGCCGCCGGTGTCTCCAATGGCTGACGTTCAATTGGTCGAGACCTCGCTGCGCGACGGCAACCAGTGCCTGTGGGCCGCATTGGGTATCGATACGGCGAGGACGCTCAGCATCGCCGAGACGATGGACCGTGTCGGTTTCCGCGCCATCGACTTCACCACCTCGACGCATATGGGCGTGGCGGCTCGATACAAGAAAGAAGACCCGTGGGAGCGGATTCGACTCATGGCGGCTGCGACACCGCACACACCATTGCAGTTCATGTCGACCGGTTTCAGATTCATATCCTGGGAGACCGCCAGCCCCGATTTCATGGCGCTGGCATTCACGACGCTGGTGCGCAACGGCATCCGGCGCTTCTGCCTTGCCGATCCCATGAACGATGCAGAATCGAACATGGCCTGCGCACGCATGGTGAAGGAGGGCGGGGGCGATTACGTGATCGTGGCGCTGGTATTCACCATCAGTCCCATCCATGACGATGCCCACTACATCGAGCGGGCGCGCAAGCTGGCAGCGTATCCCTGCATCGATGCGCTCTATATCAAAGACCCTGGCGGGCTGCTCAAGCCCTCGCGGGCGCAAACCCTGATACCGGCCATCAAAGCGGTGATGGGCGGCAAGCCCTTGGAACTGCATTCCCACTGCACCATTGGCCTCGCGGAACACACCTATATGGACGCGCCCAATCTGGGTGTATCGGCGCTGCAGTGTGCCTCCGGCGCCGCCGCCGACGGGACCTCGAACCCGCATTCCGCGCGCGTGGTTGCGAATCTGCGGGCGCTGGGACATTCCGTGGCCCTTGACGATGCGGCGTTGGCCCAGGTCAACCAGTACTTCACCCAGTTGGCGCAGGCGGAGGGTTTGCCGGTCGGCGCGCCGCAGGCATTCGATGCGCGTTATCTGCAGCATCAGCTGCCGGGCGGCATGGTCGGCACCACGCGTCGCCAGCTCGCCGAGGCGCGGTTGTCGCATCTCGAAGGAGCCGTGATCGAGGAGTTGGGCCGGGTGCGCGAAGAGCTCGGGTGGCCCATCGTCATGACGCCCTTCGCGCAAATCCTCATGACCCTGGCAGTAATGAATGTGATGAACAAGGAACGCTACACGGTCATTCCGGACGAGGCGATCCGCTATGCGATCGGACGATTCGGCCGGCCGACGGTGCCGATTGCCGCACCCGTGATGGAGCGCATCGAATCGCTGCCGCGCACGCGTGAATTGCGCGCCGAGCCCGAAATGGCCAACCTCGGTGAGTTGCGGCGGCGGGTGGGCGCGCAGCTTGGCGACGAGGAATTCCTGCTGCGCGCCACGATGCCCGCAGGTCAGGTCGATGCCATGGTGGCGGCCGGTCCTGCGCGGCGGCACTACAATCCCACGATAAGTCCGATACTCACCCTCATCCGAAAACTCAGCGAGCGCAGCGACCTTCAGTACATCGCGATCGACAAGGCAGGCATGCGGCTGGAACTTCGCCGCCACGCGGCCCGCGCTGAGGCGGCAACCAAAGCAGGTGCCGTGCCGTGAACAGGATTGCGAAGAGCGCCGCGCCACCGCACCTCAAGGGCCTGATGTTCGATCTAGACGGCACGCTGCTCTTGAGCGACCGTTCGCTGGGCGGCTATGAGATCCTGCCGGGCGCGGCCGAGCTGCTCACCGAACTCTCGCGGCGGGCTTTTCCCTTCGTCGTATTGACCAACGGTTCCGCATATCCCCCTGCGGAGCAGGCCGAAAAATTGCGCCGCGCGGGTTTGCCGGTGCGCGATGAGTGCATGCTCACACCCTCCAGCGTCGCCGCCGACCTGATGCGGCGGGCCCGCATTCGTCGCGCGCTCATCCTTGGCAGCTCCGGAGTAGGGCAAGCGCTGCGGGATGCGGGAATCGAAACGCTGCAGGCGGGTGAGCGTGGCGAACGCGATGTTCAGGCGGTGTACGTGGGCTGGTATCCAGAGTGCACGATGCAGGCCATCGAAGCGGCCTGTCATGCGATCTGGGCGGGCGCGCGACTGTATGTGGCATCCGATGTTCCATTTTTTGCGACCAAGCAAGGCCGCACCATGGGCTACTCGCATGCGATCACCGGCGCCATCCGGCGCGTGACCGGGGCGCCGATGATCCTCACGGGGAAGCCTTCACTACACGCGCTGCGATTCGTGGCTCGCCGACTGGGGTTGCGGCGCCGCGAGTTGGGAATAGTCGGTGACGACCCATCGGTTGAAATCATCATGGCGCGACGGGGTGGCGCCAAAGCCTTCGCGGTAACCACGGGTGTCACAGCCCGCAAGGAGTGGGAGCGTCAGACCGGCCTGCGGCGCCCCGAGCGCATACTGCGGCGCCTCGGCGAACTCCTCGAAAGCGTAGCGGCATCGCCTTCCACCATTGGGGAAGGTGCCGTCCGGTGACGAGTATTCGCGAAGGGGAACTGCTGTGGACGCCGAGCCAAGCGCGACGGGACCGCTCGCAGGTGAAGCGTTACATGCAGTGGCTGAAGGAGCATCGAGGACTTCACCTGGAAAACTACGAGGCCCTGTGGCGCTGGTCGGTCACGGATCTGGATGGGTTCTGGCACTCGATCTGGGATTATTTCGGCATTCAGGCGTCCACCCCTTTCAGCAAGGTTCTCGGACGGCGGAACATGCCGGGGGCGGAGTGGTTCCCGGGGGCGCGGCTCAATTACGCGGGTTATATTCTCGCGCGCGAGCGTCCCGAAGCCACGGCCATCATCAGCGTGCGCGAAGGCGGGACGCCGCAGCGCATGAGCTGGGCCACGCTCGGCGATCAGGTGCGCATCCTGGCGACACAACTGCGTCAAATGGGCGTCCGGCCCGGCGATCGAGTCGCCGCGATATTGCCGAATGCTCCTCAGGCGGCAATTGCGACCCTGGCAACCACCAGCATTGGCGCGATCTGGAGCTGCTGCGGCCCCGATTTCGGCACCAAGGGCGTGTTGGAGCGCTTCAGGCAACTGGCGCCGAAGGTGTTGCTGTACGTCGATGCCTACCAGTACGGCGGCAAGCACTACGACCGTACCACTGAACTCGGCGAAATCCTGAAAGGACTGGATACCGTAGAGCATGCGATTCGCGTGCCCAACGGCACTGCGCCTGCGCGGACGCTGCCTGCCGGCGTTCGCTGCTGGGACGAGGTGATGGATCAACCGCGGGTGGTTGCGGCGGATTTCGCATGCGAACAGGTGGCATTCGACCATCCGCTGTGGATCCTGTTTTCCTCGGGAACGACCGGATTGCCCAAGCCCATCGTTCATGGGCATGGAGGCATACTGCTCGAGCACTTGAAGCACCTGCACTTCAATTACGAGGCAACACCCGGCCAGCCCCTGTTCTTCTTCACCACCACATCGTGGATGATATGGAACTTTCTCTTGAGCTCACTCGCCGCGGATGTGATCCCCGTTCTCTATGACGGCAACCCCGCATACCCTAAGGCCGATGCGTTGTGGAAGGTCATCGAGGAATCGGGCGCGACGCTGTTCGGCACCAGTCCCAGCTACATCGATCTACAGCGCAAGGCCGGGATCGTGCCCAAGCAGCGTTTTGATCTGAGCCGGCTCGAATCGGTGACTCTCGCCGGTTCGCCGGTAAGCGCCGAATGCATGCAGTGGTTATACGAGAACGTCAATGCGGATCTCTGGGTGGCATCCGGAAGCGGCGGCACCGATTGCTGCACGGGGTTCGTCGCTGGGGTGTCGATGCTGCCGGTGTACGCGGGCGAGATCCAAGCGCGCGCGCTGGGGTGCGCCATCTTTGCGTTCGATGAGCAGGGTCATGAAATCGTCGATGCGGTGGGCGAGCTGGTCATCACCGAGCCCATGCCATCGATGCCGGTGAAATTCTGGGACGACCCGGATGATCTGCGCTACCGCGAGAGTTACTTCAACGTCTATCCCGGCATCTGGCGCCATGGGGATTTCGTTCGGTTCAATCAGCGTGGCGGTGTGTACGTGCTCGGCCGGTCGGATTCCACTCTCAACCGTCACGGCATTCGCATCGGCACTGCGGAAATCTACCGCTCGCTTGCGCTTCTCGAGGAGATCGACGATGCGCTGATCGTCAATCTGGATCTGCCAGGCGGTAAATTCTTCATGCCGTTGTTCGTCAAGCTGCGCGGCGAGCGTGTGCTCGATGAACCGCTCGTGCAGCGCATCGCAAAGCAACTGCGTCGCGATTATTCTCCGCGCCATGTGCCCGACAAGATTTACCAGGTGCTGGATATTCCCTACACGCTCACGGGCAAGAAGCTCGAGGTACCGGTGCGGCGCATCCTGATGGGCGTGGATCCTGATAAGGCAGCCAACCGCGCCGCGCTGCGCAATCCCGCGTCGCTCGATTACTTCATCGACTATGCGAAAAACCAGCGCGACTTCGTGAGATGACAAAAATATATATAAATGAATAAGATGCAAGATAAATCTCCAAAATTTGTTATCGATCTCGGGACCATGAGCATCGGCCAATGGCTGGCTGTTCTGGTCACCGTCGGCCTCAATGCAATGGACGGATTCGATGTGCTGTCCATCAGCTTTGCGTCGCCGGGAATCGCCAGGGACTGGGGGCTGGACAAGGCCACGCTCGGCTGGGTCTTGTCGATGGAATTGGTGGGCATGGCCTTGGGCTCCGTGCTGCTCGGCGGTGTGGCCGACAAGATTGGACGGCGCCCGACCATCCTCGGGTGTCTTGCGGCCATGACTGTCGGAATGTTCGGCGCAAGTTACGCCGGCGGCGTTTCGACGCTGCTGGTGTGGCGCTTGCTGACCGGATTTGGGATCGGCGGCATGCTGGCGTCAATCAATGCGGCCGTCGCGGAATTGTCCAGCCAGCGCTGGCGGAGCCTCGCCGTCTCGCTGATGGTGATCGGCTATCCGGTGGGTGGCGTGATCGGCGGCACCGTCGTGCAGAGATTGCTGGCCGGCGGCACCTGGCATGATGTGTTCTTTTTTGGCGGTTGGGTCACAGCGGCCTTCATTCCCATTGTCTGGTTCCTGCTGCCCGAATCCGTGGCCTTCCTGGATCGCCGGCGCAAGCCGGGAGCATTGGATGCCATCAACCGGATCCTGACCCGCTTTCGTCACGAGCCGGTGTCCGCGCTGAGCCCGGACACGGTTGAATCGACGCAGCGCTCGGTGATGGATATTTTAAAACCCGGCTTGATCGTTTCGACGCTGCTCGTCACCGTGGGCTATTTCGCGCATGTCATCAGCTTCTATTTCATCATCAAGTGGGTGCCGAAACTGGTTGTCGACATGGGTTTTGCGGCCAAGGCCGCGGCCGGCGTGTTGACCTGGGCCAATGTGGGCGGCGCCACGGGAGTCGTGCTCTTCGGACTGATTGCAACGCGCGTGGGCTTGAAGGCGCTGACCCTCATTACGCTGGTCGGCTCGTCGGTCATGGTTGTGTGGTTCGGACGCGGCTCGCATGATCTTGGGTCGCTCACGAGCACGGTGGCGATCGCGGGCCTGTTCACCAACGCGGCGATCGGCGGGTACTACATGCTGTTCGCCAGGGTTTTTCCGACGCATGTACGCGCGACCGGCACCGGCTTTGCGGTCGGCGTGGGCCGCGGGGGCGCGCTGCTGGCGCCCGTCGTCGCCGGGTATCTGCTCCAGGCGGGATTAGGATTGCAGGCTGTCGCCACGATGATGGCCATGGGCTCGCTGTGCTCAGCGGCGGCGCTGCTGGCGCTCAAGGTAGGAGCGACAGAACCTGAGAGGTGAATCAAGCGGACTTGGTGCGCCAGCCTTCGGCGTAGACCGTGCGGGCTACATTCGAGTAAGGCACCGGCGATACCACGGCCTTGATCTCCACCTGCTTGTGGCGCTCGACCGCGGGCTTGCGGCTACCGCCGTCGGGCTCGCCCCACACGAACACCACTTCGGTTCCCGGCGTTGCATGGCGTTCATCGAGCATGGCCAAGGTCAGCATCTTGCCTTCATTGGCGCTGTAGCCGATCCATGTGGACACGCCGGCGAGTTTCCCGTCCACCGTCACCCGATCGAAGGGATGCATTGAGTATACGGCGCTTGGGAACTCGATGAACTTGGCGCGCAGACCCTCATCGAACATTGTATACAGCGCGTCGGTCACCGACACGTTGTCGAGGGCCAGCGTGACTTTTCGGCGATGCGGCTTTGCGGCCAGTTTTTCCAGCGCGGCACGGCCGATGAACTCGTGGTCGAATTTGGCGAACTGTCCGTACCCCAGCTCCCAGGGCGTGAGGTAATAGTCCTCGATATTACTGGAGACGAAACTTCCGCCGATCGAGGCCTTGGCTTCGTAGTGATTCACGGTCAGCCATTCCCGGTAGGGTTTCATTTTCTCGCCGGTGTAGATGGCGGGAAGCGGCGAGGGTATCCAGCCCGACTCCAGCGTATTCGAGGAGTAACAGCGCCCGCCCACCAGTCTCAAGCCGTGCGCCCTGCCTGCCTCGACCAGCGCCGCGTGAATCGTGGGGCCATCGGCCCAGGGACCCATCAATTCGAATCCCGGCTGCCCGGCCATGCCATGCCGCAACGCGCGCACCGCGCGGCCGGCGATCTGCATTCCGCACATGTTGAAGAACTTGAGGTCCGGTGCGGGTTGTCCGGTCGCCGACGCGATCACCTTCGAGGCATTCGGGCCCTGCAATTGATAGCGGTAATGGCGCCGGTTTTGCGGATCCGGACGCGCCGCCGTGCGCTCGTCGAATGTGCACGTCACCCGTTGACGGCTCATCTCGGCGTTGAACAGTACCCAGTTGAGGACCGGTGCGCGGCCGACCAGATTGAACTGATTTTCCGCCAGGTAGAACAGGATCACATCGCCGATGACATAGCCGTCATGGCTGCAGGGCACGAACTGTTTGGCCTTGTCGGGAGCGAAGCCCTTGAAGCTGTTGATGCCGAGCTCGTTGAGAAACGCGAGCGCATCCGCTCCTTCCACCATGAGCTCGGCCATATGGTAGGACTGGTTGAACAGCACGCAGCTTTCCGCCCAAGCGCGCTGTTCATCCCGCCAGTTCGTGTATTCGGCGGGCACGCCCGGATACACGTTCGGGCCCGCCTGCTGATTGCGTAGAAATTCGACGATATTGCCGGCGCCGTTCAGCAGCGATTCGAGCGACGATGCGGCGCCTCGTGGGGATGCGGACATTCTTAAGTGTGTTACCTAGAGTTGAATGATGACGGTCTTTACTTCGGTGTACGCCTCGACGCCTTGCCGCCCCTGTTCGCGCCCAATGCCCGACTGTTTGTAGCCGCCGAAGGGCAGCGCCGGATCAATGACGGCGTGGCAGTTGCCCCACACCGTGCCGGCCTTGATCTTGGCGGCGAGCCGGTGCATGGCGGACAGGTCCTTGGTCCAGATACCTGCACCGAGGCCGTAGCAGGTGTCGTTGGCTGCTTTCGCGACCTCATCGAGATCATCGAATCGCTGCGCCACCACAACCGGTCCGAAAATTTCTTCGCGGACCACGCTCATGCTTGGTTTCACATTGACCAGCACTGTCGGATTGACGTAGTAGCCGTTTGCCGCTGCGCTGTCGCCCCCGATCGCGACCGACGCGCCGTCGCGTTTGCCCGCCTCGATGTAACCCATGACGCGATCCATCTGCTCCTTCGAGACCAACGGACCCATATGGGCCTGCGGATCGAGCGACGGGCGCGGTTTCCAAAATGCCGAAGCGCCGGCCACGCCCTCGATGACGCGGTCAAAAATGGAGCGGTGGGCGAAGAGGCGCGAGCCGGCGATGCACACCTGGCCCGAATTGAAGAAGATGGCGCCGGCGGCGGCGGGCGCCACTTCATCGACGTTGACGTCGGGCATCAGCACCACCGGCGACTTGCCGCCGAGTTCGAGCGTGACGCGTTTCATCGTATCGGTGGCATTCTTGTTGATGAGCTTGCCCACCTCGGTGGATCCGGTGAAGGCGATCTTGTCGACGTGCGGATGCTTGACCAGGCGGTCGCCGGCGGTGTGGCCGTTGCCCGTGATCACATTGACGACCCCCGGGGGAAACCCGGCCTCGGCCACGAAATCGGCGAGGCGCAGTGCCGTCAGCGAGGTCTGTTCGGCGGGCTTGAGGATCACCGTGCAACCGGCTGTGAGCGCCGGCGCGATCTTGAGCGCCGCCATCAGCAGCGGAAAATTCCAGGGAATGATCTGCGCCGCGACACCGACGGGTTCACGAGTCACGTAGCTGAAGAACTTGCCGCGCGGCACGCCCTGCGGCTCGATCAGTTCGCCGCCCACCTTCGATGCCCAGCCAGCCATGTAGCGCAGCATGTCGACCGCACCGGGAACATCGATTGCGCCCGCCATGCCCACCGGCTTGCCGTTGTCGATGGCCTCGAGTTCGGCGAACTCCGCGGCATGCGCTTCGATCAGGTCGGCAAGCTTGTTGATGATGCGCTCGCGCCTGTTGGGCGGAAGATTCGACCAGCGGCCATCATCGAAGGCTGTGCGAGCCGCGCCGACCGCCCGGTCGACGTCGGCGTCGGAGGCGTCCACGATGCGCGCGATTTCCCGGCCCACCGACGGGTCTTCCACCGCCAGTGTTGCGCCATGCGTCGAGCGCACCCACTCGTTGTTGATGAACAGCGCCGGAGCGCGCGCCAGCGTGCGCTTCGCCGCCGCCGAATAGTCGAGCTGAATAAATGAATCGTTCGGTTGAATTGCTGTTTGTACCGTTGCCATGATGAATCCTCGCGCAGCGATCAGACGATTCGCCCCGACCGCCGGATAGTGTGAATGTGCGCCGAAACCCCAGGTTTCCTGAAGGGCCCCACCCAGAGATCCGGGGGGTGGGGCCGATAGAATACTCCGGACCGGCCCGCTCCGTCCCGGGCTCGCCTCGTTACGGCATCCTGGCGATCACAGTGAAATACCACTGGCTCGGCGGGCTGTAGGAAGCCACGACCTCGCCGGCGGCGTAATTCGTCGAACCCGTCATGATGTACCGATCGTTGGTCAGGTTGGTTCCGCCGAGGATGAACTCGTACTTTGCGCTCGGCGTAATGTAGTGGACTCCCGCGTTAACCGTATTCGTCGAATCCCTCTCCAGCAGGACCGTGTTCGGACCATCGTTGAACATGTGCGCCACGTGGGTGTAGTCGGCCTGGAATCGCACAGTGCCGCCGCCGCCAAGATGCAAGTCGTAGGTCGGGCTGAACGTGAACTTGGTCTTCGGCGTCTTCGGCAGTTCGCTGCTGTACGAAAAGCCGCCAAATCCCGGGACGTATTGCGCCCCGGCCGAGGGCACGCACTGGCCGGCCGCGTTGGTGAAATACAGCAGGCAGGGATTCAGGAAGGTGTAGTAGGCGTCGAGATAGCCAGCCGCGAAATTCAGCGACAGGCCATTGTCGAACACCGACTGCAGCTCGAGCTCCGCGCCCTTGATGGTGGCGTTGCCCGCGTTCTGATAAACGGGCGACGGTCCTTCCTGAACATTGAGCTGGATGCCGTCGTACTTGCTCTCGAAGACCGCGAGGTTCGCCTGCAGATGGTGATCGAACCACTGCGACTTGAGGCCCACCTCGTAGGTCTTGTCATACTCAGGCGAAAACCGGGCCTGTGCAGGGCTGGCGATCGGTTGGGAGAGACGGGTGGTCCAGCCGCCCGACTTGAATCCCTTCGAGTAGCTCGCGTAGGCCATGATATCCGGCGTGATCTGGTACTGCGTCCCCGCGGTGGGCGTAAACACATTCCAGTTTTGGCTGTCCCACTGGTCCGGGAAGTAGCGCAGCGGCTGCCCGGCGGCCGGGAATCCCAGCAGCTGCTGGCAGGTGGGGCCGGGCGGAACAGGTGGAATAAAATTGTGGGCCGGGGCGTTCGGGTCCAGGCAGCCCGAGATCTTGTAGTTGAATCCGTCCAAATCCGCCTGGCCGCCGAGGAATTTCTTGCGCTCCGCCGAATAGCGGCCACCAGCCGTCAGACCCCACTTGTCCGTCAGTTTGAAGTCCCAGTGGGTGTACGCGGCGTACGAATCGGTCTTGACGTTATTCTGGAGGTCAAAGATGTAGAGGTAGCCCGAGTCAAACGGCACGTAATCATGTACGTAGCCGGCTTCGGTGAAGTAATAAACACCCGCGGCATAGTTGAGGCGATCATCGAACCCAATGCCGGTGACCTGGAACTCCTGGGAGAACTGATGCTGGCCCTGGCTGTCGGTAACCTCTTGCATCGATTCGGGCTCACCATCGAGGTCGGTGCCGATGTCCCAGGTAATCGCGCGCCAGCCGGTGATCGATTTGAACTTCATGTTGGGGGCGAGCTGCCAGTCCAATGTCGCCGATCCGCCGTACGAATTGGATTTCGCGAAGCTCGGACCATTGGCGTAAGTCGTATCGATGCTGCCGCTTTGCGTGTTGCCAAAACCCCAGTAAATACGCGGCGTCTGTCCCGGGTAGATCACGCTGCCAACACCATTGGGACCCTGCGTGACGAACGGGGCGACCGCCGGATTCGCGGCGATCAATCCGGCCAGCACCGTGTTGGGCACCCCGACGGCACCCACGCCGCCCAGCGCCGGACTGCCCGGACCGTACGGGGTTCCCGAAAACTTTCCGGTGGTCGAGTTCCACGTGCCCACGGCCAGCGGTCCGCACAGACCGTTGGTGGTATTGAAGATCCCGCCGAAGCCCCCGCTGTTCAGCGAGGCGGCTGGCGTGGTGATGCACATGTTGTACAGATTGCCGAAGATGTTCGGACCGAACAGCGCCGGCGAGGGTCCCATGTAATTGACGGCGTTGGCTGTGGTGACGCTGCGGATCGTATTGGAGATACCCGACTGGTCCTCGTGCGTGTAGTCGCCTGCCAGCGTCACGTCGATGGTATTTGTGGCGTGCCACAGCACCTTGCCGCGAAACACCTGTACGTTCTGGCCGCCATTGGTCGATGAGCTTTGGCTTCCGGGAGCCTTCGGGAAGTCGGTCTGGCCGGCGACTTGATATGGCGTGCTGCCGATGATGGAATTCGGCGGATAAGGGATGACCGTCTGATAACCGTCCCGTGTCTGCGAGGCTACACTGACCGTCGTCAGGACGTTGCTCGAGATCGGCAGATCGGCGGTCAGAGCCACGTCGTGGCGGTTGAACTGGCCCACGCTCGCGCTGCCGATGATCCTCTCTTCGGTACCCGGCGTGTGGGTCACGATATTGATCGCGCCGCCGATGGTGTTGCGTCCAAACAGCGTGCCCTGCGGACCTTTGAGGATCTCAATGCGATCCACATCGAGCAGGTTCTGGTTTGCGCCGAACGTGCGCGCGAAATATACGCCGTCCAGGTAAACGCCGACGCCCGGATCGAGATTGAAGGCGAAGTCGTCCTGGCCGATGCCGCGGATCGACGCCGACAGCACGGAAGTGTCGCCGGAAAAGGGCGCGCCGCCATCCAGGTTGACGTTCGGTGTCAGGTTCGACAGGGAGTGGACATCGGTGAGGCCTTTGCTCTGGATGGTCTCGGCGGTGAAGGCCGTGATCGCGATCGGCACCTTTTGGATGTTCTCGCTGCGCTTCTCCGCAGTGACGACAATTTCCTCGATCGCGTCGGCGAATGCCGCGGACCCGATCAGCGCCAATGCGACAGTTGCCGCGGCCGAACCAATCACCAGGCGGCAGCGGCGAGCGTTTGCCGGAAGTAATTTCCCTACCAGTGATCTTGTAGACATCCCAATCCCCCCATGATCTTGATCTTGTACCGCGCGTGCCGAACACAGTCGCGTGTCTATTTTGCGTATCGCATCCCTGGCCGTTCCAAAGCCATAAAAGCGCGCCGCAACGGGCCGCGCCGGGGCCGTACCTGCCCCGATTTATACACCATCAGCCTTGGGCCGATTCAATTGAGAGGGAACTCTTGTTTGTCCTACAGGGTACCCCTCTCGCAATCAGGTGGCCGGCGAGAAAGTTCAGGATGCTAAGAAACCGGCTCTGGCTATACTGGTGGTTTCCGCATTCGCGCGGGAGGGGTCAATGGCATCGCCAGGTATGGATCAACAGCGACTCGCGGAGTTGCAAAACGTGATCCGCGCCGATATCAAGGCCGGGCTCTATCACGGCGCCGTCATCAAAGTGGCGCGTGCGGGTGCGGTGGCGCTGCAGGCGGCCATCGGGTCGGCCGATGCGGCGCAGACCAAGCCGCTGGCGTTGAACTCGGTGTTCAGCATCTTTTCGATCACCAAGGCCTTCACCAATACGCTGGTGCTGCGGGCAATCGAGCTCGGACAGTTCGCGCTGACCTCGAGCATATCGGAGCTGGTCCCCGAGTTCAGCGGTCACGGGCGCGAGAAGGTCCAGATCTGGCACCTGCTCTCACACCAGGCGGGCTTTCCGATCATCTTCGAGGTCAAGCCCGGCATGTACATCGATCGGTTCGACGAGATGATCGCCGCGGTCATCGAGGTGGTGAAACCCGCGGAACCACCCTGCACCACGGTGGCCTATTCGCCGCTGGTGAACCACGTATTGCTCGCGGAGTGCGTGCGCCGCCGTGACCCGAAGCGCCGCGGCTACCGCCAGATCGTACAGGACGAGATCCTGACGCCGCTCAAGATGAGCGACACTTCGGTGGGTTTGCGTGCCGATCTCAAGGCGCGCCACGTGGTGCCGGATTTTCGCGGCAACTTTCCGATCGGGCATCGCGGGCACAGCAACTTCGGGCCCAACGGCGCCTTCGAGGAAGAGCACGCCGAAATGCCCTGGGTGGGCATAGCCTCCACGGTGCCAGACATGTTTCGTTTTGCCGAGATGTTCCGGCAGGAGGGCGCACTTGATGGCGCGCGCATCCTGTCGCCGGCTACGCTGGCGCTGGCGCGCCGGAACTGGACCGGCGAGAAGCCCAACGAGCTGCACGCGGCGCGGGGCCGCGAGCGTGGCTGGGATCCGGAGCCGGCCTACATCGGTCTGGGGTTCTTCTTGCGCGGCACGGCGATCTGCCGCAACCTGTTCGGCACGCTGGCCTCGCCCGGCACCTTTGGCAACTACGGCGCGGGCACCACGCTGTTCTGGGTTGATCCGGAGCGCGAGCTTTCGTTCAGTTTTCTATCGGCGGGACTGATGGAAAGCAATGCCAATACCGAGCGCTTCCAGAAACTTTCGGACATGGTCATTTCCGCCGCGACCTGATCCGCCTTTAGGCTTCAGTGCGCGGTTAATGAGGCTTTGATGGGAAGGCGAATGGGACCGTGGCCAATGGTGGTCATCCACGGTTCGGGTTGGCCGGCGCTTTGAAAATGATCGACGCCATCGGCAAGCGCTCCGAGCAGCGCTTCGGCCTCCAGCAGCGCGAGAACCCTGCCCACACAGGCATGCACGCCATAGCCGAAGCCTAAGTTATCCCGGTTGTTTCTGCGCACGTCGAAACGTTCCGGCGCGTCCCACCGGCGCGGGTCGCGGTTGGCGGCCGCGAACATCAGGCCGCAGCGTTCGCCCGCCGGAATGACGTAGCCCTCGATCTCCACATCCTTCATGGCGATGCGTCCGGCCATGCGCGAGGGCGAGTCCCAGCGCAGACTTTCCTCAAACGCCGCCCTGATGAACGCGCGGTCGGAGCGCACCAGCTGGTATTGGTCCGGAAATTCGCAGAACGCGCGGATGGTGTTGGCGAGGGTCAGCACGGTCGTGTCCGCGGCCGCCGACAGCAGAATCCCCACCAGAAGATAAGCCTCCTCGGGCGTGACTTCGCCGCGATCGGCCGCCTCGTACATGGCCATTCCAAGACTCCCGGGCGCGAGGTTCTCGCGGTTGCAGCACCGGCCCGCCCAGGCGATGACGGCATCGGTATTCTGCATGGCCTCATGGAACAGCTCGTTCATCGGGCCCATGGTCGCCCACACCATGTTGCCGAAGGCGTACATGTGTTCGCGACCCTGCTGCGGGAGGCCGATCAGATCCGGCAGCACCTTGTACACAAAGGGCTGCGTGATGTCGGCGACCGCATCAAGGGTCTCGCCGCGGCGCGCGCGCAAACCGTCGACAATGCTCCCGGCGTCGCGGCGAAATGCTTCCGCCATATGCGACAACGCCCGCGGCGAGAGCGCATTCGCCACGACCGCACGCACGCGGCTGTGCTTGGGTGGATCATCGGTGAGCAGCAGTTCTGGGCGCACCGATTTCGGGTCGTGCCAGGGGCGCGAGGTGGAAGAGAAACTCTTCCAATCCTTGAGGCCGGCGATGACGTGCTCGAAGCGCGCCAGCATGGTGATGTTTTGCCGCGGCAGCCTGACCACCGGCGCCAATTCACGAAGGCGGTCATCGATGACACGGGCGTTGATGACCGATTCGCGCGAGAACGGGTCGGTGTCGAATTCCGGAATCGTCTTGGCCATGTGGCTATCCCGCGGCGGCAATGCCGCCATCGACATGCAAGATTTCGCCGTTGATGAATGAGGCGGCGCCGCTCAAGAGAAACGCGCAGGCTTCGGCGTTGTCCTGTTCTCTGCCGAGCCGGCGCAGAGGAATGGAGTGCATGCGGCGCTCGTATTCGGCCTTGTCGTTGAGCCCAAGTGCTCCCGGCGTGGGCACCGAACCGGGCGCGATGGCGTTGACCCGCACATTGCGCGGTCCGAGTTCGGCGGCCAGGACTTTGGTGAGCGTGACGATGGCGCCTTTCACCAAGCTATAGGCCGCCGTGTTGGGGAATCCCTTCTCCGCCACCGGCGAGGCCATGTTGATGATCGCGCCGCCGCGCGCCGCATCGTAGTGCGCAAGCAGCGCCTGCGCGCCCCAGATGCTGCCGTTGATGCCGATGGTGGTCATGCGATTGAGCGTCTCCGGCGTGATTTTCTCCACCGGTTCGTAGCGCAGCAACATCGCGTTGTTGACCATGGCGTCGATGCGGCCGCAAGCCTCCGCAAACTGCGCGGCGGCGTGCATGAACTGCTCGCGATCGGCGACATCGAGCGGGTACGCGAAGGCGGTGCCGGAGGCGGCGCGAATGCCCTTGACCACCTCATCGCAGCCGCGAGCATCGATATCCGTCACCGCCACCGTGGCGCCGCAACGCGCCAGCTTTTCTGCTACCGATCGTCCCAGACCGCGCGCGGCGCCGGTGACAAAGACCTTCTGACCGGAAAGATCGGGGAACGCCTGCGCGCCGTTCATATTTTAAGTCTCCACGCCGCGCCATCGGGCACGATGCGGCCTGCAGTAGGCTCCGCAAAATGCGAGCCGATGACGAGCGTGCCGCTATTGCAAAAGCGCTGCACGAACTCGCAGCGCGTGCGCGCTGCCTGGGACTTGTCCATGTCGAAGCGCGCTTCGGTGGCGGGCACGGCAATCTGCACCGGGTTGTGCATCAAATCTCCGGTAATGACGGCCTGCTGGCCGCGCGATTCGATCAGCACGCTGACATGTCCCGGCGTGTGGCCCGGCGTGGCGATGAGCGAGACCTCTTCGGTGAGGCGGAAATCCGCATCGATGAATTGCTCGAGCCCCATGCTTAGGATCGGGTCGATCGAATCCTGCAGATGATCCATGTGATGATAGCCATTGGTGTCGCGCAGATGCTTCCAATGCTGCCATTCGCGGCGCCCGAAGAGATACCGCGCTTGCGGAAAGGTCGGCACCCATTTGCCGTCTATGAGCCGCGTGTTCCAGCCCACGTGATCGAAGTGCAGGTGCGTGCACAGCACATCTGTGACCTGGCTTGCCGGGAAGCCGGCGGTGGTCAGATCTTCCAGGAAGGTGTTCTGCATGTTGCAGAACACCTCGAATTCACGCCGCCGGTCGTTGCCGATGCAGGTGTCGATCATGGCGGTGCGGCCCTGCGAGCGCAGCACGAAGCACTGGAAGGAGATGATCATCCTGCCATCCGGCGTGGCAAAGTGCGGTACCAGCCACTTGAACTGCTGCAGGTACGCGGGCGTGGCGTCGGGGAGCAGCATGCTGATGTCGTCTTCGAAACCGTAGACTTCGACGATGCGCGCGATATCGACATCGCCGATGCGCCAGTGCCGGATATGTTCAGCCGCCATGCCTGCCCCGCAAGGTTCGCCCCGTGATCAAATCGACGGCTTTTTCGGCCACCATCACGATCGGTGCGTTGGTGTTGCCGCCCACGATACTCGGAAAAACCGAGGCGTCCACTATCCTTAAATTCGCGATGCCGCGCACTCGCAGCGCCGGGTCCACCACGGCCTCAGCGTCGCTGCCCATGCGGCAGCTGCCGACCGGATGATGCACGGTGGCGGTCGCCTCGCGCAGATACTTCTGCAGTTCGGCATCGCTGCGGACGGCGCGGCCGGGTCGCACTTCGGTGGCGCCATAGGGGGCAAAAGCCGGCGCATCGCAGAGTTTGCGGACCAGCTTGAGGCCTTGCAGCAGCGGTGCACCGTCCCCGGGATCGGCGAGGAGATTCGGATTCACCCGCGGCGCGACGCGCGCATCGCTGCTCGCCAGCCGCACCTCGCCGCGGCTGCGCGGGTAGAGATTCACCACGCTCATCGCGAAGCCATGGCCCAAGGGCAGGGGGAATGCATGCGGGTTGCGGCGCGCCGGCTGGAATGCGATTTGCACATCCGGGCGATCCGCGGCTGTGCCGCTGCGAATGAACGCGGTCGACTCGAATACGTTGCTCGCCAGCGGTCCGCGGCGGGCAAGCGCATATTCCGCGATATTCCACAGCGCGCGCGGCAATGTGCGCCAGGACAATCCATAGGACGTGGTATCGCGCATCTCCAACGCTACGATGACAGCCGGGTGGTCGTGATAGTTCGCGCCGACACCCGCAACGTCGGCCCTGACCCGGATTCCCAGCGCTTCGAGATGCTGTGCCGGTCCTATGCCTGAAAGCATCAGCAGTTGGGGCGAGTGGATGGCGCCGGCGCATAGCAGGACCTCGCGCGACGCCTGCACCGGGCGCAGTCCGGCGGCGTCCACCGCGTCCACGCCCGTGGCGCGGCCCGCCTCGATGCGAATGGCCAGCGCCGCGGTGCGCGTGAGCACGGTGAGATTCGGGCGCGGCAGTGCCGGCAGCAGCAACGCGCTTGCGGTGGAATCGCGGCGGCCGCGGTGAATCGTACCCTGGCGCAGTCCGTAGCCCTCGGGATCTGGACCCGTGAAGTCATCGCAGTGCCGATATTCGCCGAGCGCCGCAAAGGCATCGATGAACGCCTGATTCAGGCGATTGGGTTTTGGAATGTAGGTCACGTGAATGGGTCCGTCGATGCCGTGCACGCTGAGGTCGCGCCGATCGGCATTGTTTTCCGACAGTAGAAAGTAGGGCAGCACCTCATTCCAGCCCCAGCCCGAGTTGCCGGCAGCCGCCCAATCGTCGTAGTCCTTCGGGTGGCCGCGGTGATAGGCCATGCCGTTGATGGATCCGGAACCGCCGATCACCTTGCCGCGCGGCAGCGGCAGTCGCCGGTTGTTGAGCGCGGCCTGCGGTTCGGTGTCAAGGCCCCAGGTTAAGTCCCGGCGCGCGATCGCCGCGCCCACCAACGCCGGCACGTGAATGAAGGGGTGGCGCGCCGGCCCGCCGGCTTCCAGCAAACAGACGCGAGTGTCCGGATCTTCCGACAGACGTGCGGCGAGCACACACCCGGCGGTGCCGGCACCCACGATGACGTAGTCGAATCGGGCGTCGCTCGTCACGGGTGCCTCTGCTGCGGCCCCAAGGCCTCTTCAGCCTCTGCGAAACGGCAGTGTCAGCAGAAACAGGATGAGTCGCGGCGTCAGCAGCTTCAGCGCGGCGCGCGCAGCCCTTGGGTCAAGGCGCGCGTTCAACGGCATCGCGCCGAACACCTTGCCGCGAATCAACAAAGAGTTGCCGTCGCGCTCCAGCGCGCTCACCGTCAGAAGTTCGCTGCCGTCGGCGGAGCGCAATTTCACTTGACGCGCCCCTGCTTCTCGAAATCCATGCCGAGCGCTTCGAACATCGTCATCGCCGTTGCGCGTCCGGCGCCGAACACCCCGCCGCCGGGATACTGAAACGGTCCCACCAGGTAGAAGCGCTCGAGGCCGGGCACCGTGTATCCTCCAAGATCCGGCGTCGGGCGATGAGCGCCGCTCTGATAGGTGGCATTGGCAATGCCGTGAAGGTCGCCGCGCCGGAAGCTTGGGCTGGTGCGTTCCATGTCCACCGGGCTGTCGATATGCGCCTTCAGCAGACAGTCTGGAATGTTCGCCACGAACTTGGAAAGATGCGCGAGCATGCGATCGGCATACTGCTGCTTGGTCTCATCCCAGCTGCGCCCGTCCGGGCGCCGGTAGGGCACGTAGTCCCACAAATGCAGGATGGCCTTGCCCGGAGGCACGCGGCTTGGATCAAACTGCGACAGCGAGCCCAGACCCAGCAGTGGGTAAGGCATGAACTGATCGTAGCGCAGTTCGTCGAAATCGCGCCGCAGGATCTCGTAACTCGCCGGTAGCATCTCGACCATGACGGCATCGACCGGGTCGCGGGTGCGAAATTTGAGCGGCTCAGCAAGCGCGGCATGCACCGTGATGCAGGCCGCAGGGGTGATGTGCGTGGCCTCCGCGGCCGCACGCGCTCGGGCATCCATGCCGTCGATCATGCTGCCGAGCAGGTGCGGATGAATGGCGCCGATAACCGCGTCCTTGGCGGCGAAGCTCCGGCCATCCACCGTCTCGACACCAGCGGCGCGGCCATTGGCAACCTTGATGCGGGCGACCTCGGAATTGCCGATGACCTCACCGCCGTGGTCGTGGATACAAGCGATGAGCGCATCGGTCAATCTGCCCGCGCCGCCGCGCGCCACCCCGAAACCGCAGCCTTCGAGAAAGCCGAGAAACACGTACGCGCCAATGGCGGTGGCCTTTTCGTCGGGGGACACCAGGTTCTCGCCGGCCACCCGGGCAAAATGCATGCGCACCCACTCGTGCTCGAACAGTTCGCAGAGCAGATCGTGACTGCTCATCTGCATGACGCGCCACAGTTCGCGACCCTCGCGGCTCGAATCGAACAGCGCATGCGTGGCCCCCACCGGCGCCGGCGGCGCATACAGCGTGGCAGCCATCATTGGCAGCCAGGCGGCGGCTTGCAGCGACATGCGCCGAAAGGCCTCGGCATCGCGCCTGGAGAACTTGGCGATTTCGGCCGCCGAGCGTTCACGATCGCGATACAGCTTGAGTGTCCTGCCGTCCTCGAACACGGACATCATCGGCACGTCCGGGAAAATGTAGTCGAGCCCATAGCGGGATTTCAGCTTGAGTTCGTCGTTCTTCAGCAGCGGATTGGCCTGGATGAAGATATGGCTCATGGAGTGCTGGTCGTGGCGGAAGCCCGGCAGGGTGAGCTCGCGTGTGACCACGCCGCCGCCGAACCAGGCGTTGCGCTCGAGCACCAGGACCTTCTTTCCGGCCGCCGCGAGATAGGCAGCGGCCACCAGCCCGTTGTGGCCCGACCCGACCGCCACGATATCGGCACTCGTCATGGTGGTCATTGCTTCCGGTGTTGATTGTTGCGGCGGATCCCGCGAGCATACCGCCATGGCTCCCAATTATGAAATCTGCGCGGTGCGCTATGCCCATCTGGAACGCACGGCCAGCCATAATTTCATCGGCGGCGATGAGCACGATGGTCCGATGCCGCTCGATTACTATGTGTGGACGATCCGCGGTCCGGGGGTTTGTTTCCTGCTCGATACCGGATTCGATGCGGTGATGGGCGCTGCGCGGGGCCGGCAGCTGGTGCAGCCCGTCGAAGCGGGACTTTCGGCCGTGGGTGTCGATCCCGCCCAGGTGACGGATGTCATCATCAGCCACATGCACTACGATCACGCCGGCAACCACCAGTTGTTTCCGCGAGCCCGCTACCACCTGCAGACCGAGGAGATGGGTTTCTGCACGGGCAGCGCGATGTGCCACGCCCTGATGCGCGCGCCCTATGATGCGCGCGATGTACAGGCGATGGTCGGCAAGCTGTTTGCCGGGCGCGTGGTCTATCACAACGGCCCTGCCGAACTGGCGCCGGGGATCACGCTGCACCATGTCGGCGGTCATACGCGCGGCCTGCAGATCGTGCGCGTCCATACGCAGCGCGGCTGGGTGGTGCTGGCATCGGACGCGGCGCACTTCTACGCCAATTGGCTGGAGCGGCGGCCGTTTCCAATTGTCGACGATGTCGCGGCCTATCTTGATGCCTTCGCGGTGATCGAATCGCTGGCCAGTTCGCCGCAACATGTCATTCCGGGTCACGATCCTTTGGTTTTGGCGCGTTATCCCAAGGTTCGTGCCGGCCTCACCAACGAGGTGCGCGTGGATGTGGATCCCCGCAGCTGACCAATCGAGCTAGACTTAAGCGCTGCGGAACATACGGGGAGGCTGCGTGAGCGAAAAAATTGCCTTCATCGGCGTGGGTCGCATGGGCTCAGGCATGGCGGCGCGGCTCATCGCGGCCGGACACGAACTCGCGATTTTTGATCCGGTCGCGTCGGCCATGGCGCCGGCGGCAGCGCTGGGCGCGCGGGTCGCAGACTCAGCTTCCGACGCTGCGGCCGCCAGTGCGGTGGTGATGATCAGCGTTCCCGGCCCGGCCGATGCGCGCGAGATTGCGCGCACTATCGCGGATTCACCCAAAGCCAAGGTATTCGTCGACCTATCCACGTCGGGACCGGCCGCGGCGCAGGCGATTGCGGCGCTGCTGGCGCCGCGCGGCATCGCCGCCATTGACGCGCCGGTGTCGGGCGGCGTCAAGGGAGCAGCCGGCGGCAAACTCGCCATCATGGCCTCCGGTCCCCAGCCCGCCATGGAGCGGGTACGCCCGCTCCTCGAGGTGCTGGGCAAGGTCTACTGGCTGGGCGCCAAGCCGGGCCTCGGCCAGACCGTCAAGCTCGCCAACAATCTGATGTCGGCCGCATCGCTCGCCATTGCCGCGGAGGCGCTGGCGATGGGGGTGAAAGCCGGCGTCGATCCGGCCGCGATGCTCGAGGTGCTCAACGCCTCCTCGGGACGCAACAGCGCGACCCAGGATAAATTTCCAAGGCATGTGCTCAATCGAAAATTCGATTTCGGGTTCTCCAATGCACTGTCATTGAAGGATGTGCGGCTGTGCCTCGATGAAGCCGAGGCGCTGGGTGTACCGATGGTGGTGGGTGCAGCCGTGCGGCAGATGTTATCCATTACCCGACAGATCCATGGTGCAGCAGCGGATTGCACCGATCTGGTGAGGGTTGTAGAACAGTGGGCGGGCTGCCAGATCGGCGGCAAAGAGGAGTAAGGCTGTGGCACAGGACCGATTCGACAAGGGTTTGAAGCTGCGCAAGCAGGTGCTGGGCGCCGAGTACGTAGAGCGCTCGATGGCCGGCGCCGACGAGTTCAGCATGCCGATGCAGGAGCTCTCGACCGAATACTGCTGGGGCTATGTGTGGACGCGGCCAGGCCTGGCGCTGCGCGATCGCAGTCTCATCAACATCGCCATGATCAGCGCGCTGAATCGTCCAAATGAGCTGAAACTGCACGTCAAGGCGGCACTCAACAATGGCGTGACCCGCGAGGAGATTCGCGAGGTGCTGTTGCAGGTGGCGGTCTATTGCGGCGTGCCCGCCGGCATCGACAGCGTGCGCATCGCGCGCGAGGCATTTGCCGAGCTGGACAAACCAAAACAGGGGTGACTCATGGTGAGCGCGCGCACACCGCAGGAACAGCTGGTACTCGATTTCTTCCGCGTATTAAGCAGCGGCGATCTCGAGGCCATCCGCACAACGCTGCATCCGGATGCCACCTGGCGGCCGATGGTCGAGGGTGTGCCGGGTGCCGGCGTGCATGGGCCACGCGACAAGATCGTCGATGAATTCCTAGCGCCGGTGCGCGGCCTGTTCGTCGCCGGCGATCCAAAGACCACCGTCGATCGCATGGTGTCGAGCGGCGACACCGTGATGTGCGAATCGCGCGGCGCGGGTACCTTGCGCGACGGCCGAAAATACAACAATCGCTACGCCTGGAGCATCGACGTGCGGGACGGAAAAATCTTCGCAATCCGCGAATACATGGATAGCCACTATGTCGCAACCCTGTTCGGCGGCGGCGCCTGATCGCGTCGGTGGTGGACAGCGGCCATAGCGATGGCTTCGATTACCTGATCGCCGGCGCTGGCACCGCCGGCTGCGTGCTGGCCAACCGGCTGTCGGGCGAAGCCGGCGTCACCGTGGCAGTGCTCGAAGCGGGCCCTGCGGATGACGACCCGGCGATCCACGTGCCGGCGATGGTGGCGAAGGCCATCGGCAATCCGCGCCAGTCCTGGGGCTACGAAACTGTGCCGCAGGCTCACGTCGACAATCGTGTGCTGCCGGTGCCGCGCGGCCGCGTGCTCGGCGGTTGTTCGTCGATCAACGGCATGGTGTATTTCCGCGGCCATTCGCGCGAGTACGACGAATGGCGGCAGCCCGGGTGGGGCTACGCCGATTTACTGCCGTATTTTCAGCGGCTCGAGAACTACGAGGCTGCACACACCGCAGCGCGCGCGCGTGGCGGTCCGGTCAATGTCATCGACATCCCGAACCCCAATCCGCTGGTGCAGCGCTTCCTCGCTGCCGCCGACACGCTCGGGCTGCCGCGCTGTGAGGATTTCAACGGCGGCAATCCGGAAGGTTTCGGCCCACGGCAGGCGGCTATTCGCAACGGGCGCCGCGAATCCGGCGTCACGGCGTATCTGAATCCCGCGCGGCGGCGGCAAAATCTCAAGATCGTGACCGGCGCGCGGGTCACGCGCGTGGTGTTCTCAGGAAGGCGCGCAACGGGTCTGGAAATCGAGCGGGACGGCGCGCGCAGTATCTTGCACGCCCGTCGCGAGGTCATCGTCGCCTGCGGCGCTTACGGCTCGCCGCAGCTGCTGCAACTCTCCGGCGTCGGCGACGCCGCGGCCTTGAAATCCGTAGGGTTGGCGCCGCTGCTCGATCTGCCCGCGGTGGGAAGGAATCTCCACGATCACCCGGCGGCTTCGCTGGCGGTGCGCACGGACAATACCGAATCCTACGGTTTGTCGTGGCGTACCGCGCCACGTAGCGTGGCCATTGCCGCGCAATACCTGCTGCGCCGTTCCGGACCGCTGGCGAGCAATGTGTTCGAGGCCAATGGCTTCATGCGTTCGAGGCCGGAGCTCGATCGACCGGATCTGCAGATCATTTTCATGCCGGCGCATCGCAATGCCAGCGGCCACTGGCTGCCGCGCGGCCATGGCTACGGCATCATTTTCGTGAACCTGCGGCCCGAGAGCCGCGGCAGCGTCGCGCTCACCAGCAACGACCCTCTTGACAAGCCCGCAATCGACTTCAATTTCCTTGCCGCGCCGCAGGACCTCGATGTACTGGTGCGCGGCTTCGAGGTCGCGCGCGCGATTCTGGCGGCGCCGTCATTCGCGCCGCTTCACGGCCGCGAGATTTCGCCTGGCCCCAAGGTGCGCGAGCGCACGCAGATCGAGGCGCATATCCGCGGCTCGCTGGTCACCGTGCACCACGCCTGCGGAACCTGTCGCATGGGCGATGTGGTGGACACATCGCTCCGGGTGAAGGGTGTCGATGCGCTGCGGGTGGTGGACGCATCGGTCATACCCACGGTGATCGCGGGCAACAGCAATATTCCCGTCAACGCGCTGGCCGAGCGGGCGGCGGATCTGATACTGGAGAAGTTGCGATGAAAGACCTGACGGGAATGAAGATCATTGTGACCGGCGGTGCCGGCAGCATCGGCCATGCCACCGCCTGCGTGCTGGCGGCGAAGGGTGCTGATATTCTGCTGGTCGATATCAATCGCGATGGGCTCGAGCAGCGTCGCGCCGCCGTCGCCGAGTTCGGCACGCAGGTCGAAACCTTTCATGCGGACGTCAGCCGGTCCGAGGCGGTGCAGGGCTACGTCGCCGCGGCCTGCAAGGCTTTCGGTCGTATCGACGGCCTGTTCAACAACGCCGGCACGGAAGGCAAGTTGGCGTCGATCGAAAACTACGATGAAGCGGAATTCGACCGCCTGATGGCGGTGAACCTGCGCAGCATTTTTCTAGGCTTGCGGCATGTGATTCCGGTGATGCTGGCGCAGGGCGGCGGTGCGGTCGTCAACACCGGCTCGATCGCCAGTGAACGCGGGCTTGCCGGAGCCTGCGCCTACAACGCCACCAAGCACGGGGTAATCGGGCTGACGCGCACCGCCGCAGCCGATGTCGGCGGCCGCGGCGTGCGCGTCAACGCGGTGATGCCGGGCGTCATTGAAACACCGCTGCTGGAAGCCATGATCAAAACCATGTTCAACGGCGACGTCGAGCTCGGCAAACGCACCTTGGGAAAGGTCGCGCCGCAGGAGCGCATCGGCCAGCCGCGGGAAGTTGCCGAGACGGTCGCATTTCTGTTGTCGCCCGCGGCCAGCTTCGTCAATGGCGCGGCCTGGTCCGTGGACGGCGGCGCCCTGTGTACCATCCGCCACTAAGCGCTCGCCGCGGGGAAAGATGATGTCAATTTCAATGGGCCGCTACCAGTGGCTGCTGGTCGCTCTACTGAGCGCCAATTTCGGCGTCGTGTTCTTCGATCGCAATGTTTTTGGCTATCTCACCTCGTTCATACAACCAGATCTGCACCTCAGCAATTTTCAGATCGGCAACATCGCTTCCGCTTTTTCCTTCAGCTGGGCGATTGCGGGGCTCGGCATGGGAAGCCTGGTGGACCGCTTCGGGCGCCGCAAACTGATGCTGGTGGTAGCGACCATCGTCTTCTCATTGGCGTCGGTGTTGTCGGGCCTCGCCTCCGGGTTTGCATGGCTGCTGGGAGCCCGCCTGCTGATGGGCATTGCCGAGGGCGGCATCATGCCGATTACACAGACACTGATTGCGGCCGAGGTGCCTCATGAGCGCCGTGGGCTGGCGCAGGGTGTTACGCAGAACTTCGGCGCCAATCTGATTGCGAACACGCTGGGCCCGGTGATCATCGTGTGGATGGCGGTCGGCTTTGGCTGGCGCAATGCTTTTTTCCTTGCCGCCCTCCCAGGGATCGCCATGGCGCTGCTGATCGCCGCGTTGGTGCGCGAACCCGCGGCGGCCGCGCCTGCGGCGCGCAGCGGCCGCGGCGGATTCGATGCCTCGATGGGCGATCGCTCGATGCTGCTGTGTATCGCGATTTCGACGCTGCTGGTGGCCTATCTCGTGGTGTTTTTCACTTTCGCACCGTTGTATCTCATCCGGGTGCGCGGCTTCGACCAGCGCCACATGAGCTTCATCATGTCCTCGTTCGGCGTGGCATCAATGGCCGTGGCATTTCTGGTGCCGGGATCTTCCGACCGGTTCGGGCGCAAGCCGGTCATCATCGTGGCTTCGTTACTGGGTCTGGTGCTGCCGTTCGGCATGTTGTTTACGACAGGCACCCAGCTCGTGCCGATCATTGCGTGCATCGCGGTCGGCGCCGCCTTGAGCGGTGTGTTTCCGCTGGTCATGGCGACAATCCCATCGGAGCTTGTGGGCCCGAACAAAACCGCCACCGCATTGTCGCTGACGATGGGAGTCAGTGAGATTCTGGGCGGCGTATTGGCGCCGAGCGTCGCCGGCAAAGTGGCTGACCTCAAAGGATTGAGTATGACCTTGTGGATTGTGGCCGGCCTTGTCCTTGCGATCATCGTGCTTGCGGCGATGTTGCGGGAGACGGCGCCTGCGGTGCTAAGACGCCGCCGTGAAGGTATCATCCAGGCTTCCATTTGATGCGAACACACTTATGACACGGCCGCTTGAACTCATCGGATCCTTCTGGACGCTCGCGGTTGGAGCGGATCCGCTCGGCGATCAACGCTGCCTGCATGACTTCAGGACGCGCGTGGAGATCGCGGCGCAAGCCGGATTCACCGGCATAGGTTTTTGGCACGCGGATATCCTCGAGATCCGGAAGACATACAGCCTCCAGGACATGAAGCACATCCTGGACGCCAATGGCATCGTGAATGTCGAAGTCGAATGGCTGCTCGATTGGTTTTGCAGCGACGCCCGCAAGAGCGCTGCGGATGAAATCCGCTCGCTGCTTCTGGATGCAGCCGAGGTTTTGCGCGCCCGGCATATCAAGGTTGCCGACCTTGGCAATGATTGTGCCGATGTTGCGCAGATGACGGAGGCCTTTGTCCCCCTCTGCCGCCAAGCTGCCGAGCGTGGAACCAATGTGCTGTTCGAGATGCTGCCGGCGCAGTTTTCGCGCGCGCCGTCGCTCGATCAGGTGCTCTCGATCACCCGCGGCTCGGGAGCCCCCAATGGCGGCATCATGCTCGACAATCTGCACCTGCAGCGCATCGGCATCGGCTCCGCGGAGATCTCGCGCAAACTTAATGCCAGCGACTTGATTGGCGTCGAAATCAACGACGGCACTCTCGCCGTGCCGCTGAAGTTCCAGGACTCCGTGGTCAACAAACGCCTGCTGCCCGGTGACGGAGAGTTCGACATCGCGGGGTTCCTGCAGGCCGTCTGGTCGGTTGGCTACGACGGGCCGATCGGCGTCGAGGTTCTTAATGAATACATCCGAAAGTGGGACCTTAAGACCGCGGCGACCGAGGCGTTTGCAAAGACGCAGCGAGTGGTGGCAGCGGCGCGCCAGGCGAAGAAGTAGCCCGCCGACGTTTCTTGAGGAGTCACGTGACCGATTCCACATTGGCTGACTGGACCGAGATGTACGCCGCGCTCTGGCGGATACGTCTGTTCGAAGGCCACGTACAGCGGCTCGCAGCAGCGGGCGAGATCCCCGGGTTTCCGCACTTGTCCACCGGGCAGGAAGCGGTGGCAGTCGGTGTTTGCGCACTGCTCAAGCCCGAGGATGTGCTGTTCACGAGCCATCGCGGGCACGGCCATGTGCTCGCCAAGGGCAGCGACATGGAGGCCACTTTCGCGGAGATTCTGGGACGGCGGAGTGGCCTGTGCGGAGGCCGCGGCGGTTCGATGCACCTGGTCGATGCAGCGAACGGTGTACTCGGCGCGACCGGCGTGGTGGCGGGCAATCTTGCGCTCGCTGCAGGCGCCGCATGGGCGGCGCAGGCGCAGGGAAGAGAAAATATCAGCGTGGTATTTTTCGGCGACGGGGCGACGGGTGCCGGAGCGTTTCACGAAACGCTGAATCTGGCCGCACTGTGGCGCCTGCCGCTGTTGTTCGTTTGTGAGAACAATGGTTACGCCGAATTCACCAGCCGCGAAGAACATTCCAACGTCAAGCACGTGAGCAGTTTCGCGGCACCCTATGGCATCGCCACGCAGACCATCGACGGCAACGATCTGCCGGCGGTATTTGCGGCCGCCGCTGTTGCAATCGAGACCGTGCGCCGGGGCGCAGGTCCCTATCTGCTCGAGTGCATGACTTTTCGCATGGCGGGGCACTACGTCGGCGACTCACAGCAATATCGGTCAAAAGAGGAGCTCGCGGAGATTCGTGAGAAATGTCCCATCGACCGCCTGAAGCGCCATCTCCTCGAGCGCGGAGTCAGCATGGAGGATTTGGACGCCATCGGCGAGCGCACCAAGAATCAGGTGCTCGGGGCGCTGGAGCGCGCATATGCGGCGCCGCGGCCGGACCCGGCGACCGTGCTTGAATTCGTGTACCGCGCGCCGGCGCTTGCTTCGATCCCGGGCTGAACCGTGCAGCACACATTCATCGAGATCCTGCGCCGCGCGCTCGACGAGGAACTAACCCGCGATCCGGCGGTACATCTCTTGGGCGAGGACGTGGCGGCGGGCGGCGCGTTCGGCGTTACCCGGGGACTCGCGCAGAAACATGGGATTGCGCGCGTGCGCAACACGCCCATCAGCGAAGCGGCCATCACCGGTCTTGCCACCGGTGCGGCGCTGTGCGGCCTTAAGCCGGTACTCGAAATCATGTTCATCGATTTCGCCACGCTGTCGATGGATTGCCTGGTGAATCAAACCGCCAAGTATCGCTACATGTCCGGTGGCCAGCTCGCGGTTCCCCTGGTGGTGCGCACGCAGGCGGGCGCCGCGGGCGGGGCCGCCGCGCAACATTCGCAGAGCCTCGAGGCGTGGTTCATCCACGTACCGGGGCTCGTGGTGGTCGCGCCGTCCACGCCGGTCGAGGCTTATGGCCTTCTGAAAAGCGCGATCCGGCTCGGTGACCCGGTGCTGTTCATCGAGCACAAGCGGCTGTACACGATGAAAGAGGAATTGGGAGAGGGTGCCGAATTACCGCCGATCGGCAGGGCGCGGATTGCAAGGCCGGGCACAGATGTCACCCTGATCGCTTATTCGGCGATGGTACAAACCGCGCTGGCCGCGGCGCAGAATCTGGCGGATGAGGGCATCTCGGCGGAAGTCATCGACCTGAGGACGCTGCTGCCGCTGGACATGGCGACGATTGCGGCGTCCGTTTCGAAGACTCATCGCGCGGTGATTGTCCATGAGGCGGTACTCAATGGCGGCGTGGGCGCCGAAATCGCGGCGCGCATCGGTGCGCAGCTCTTCGACGAACTCGACGGGCCGGTGCTGCGCGTGGGCTGTCCCTTTGCGCCGATTCCATTCGCTCCGGAGCTCGAACGCGCCCTGCTCCCGGGGAGCGCGGATATTGCTCGCGCGGTGCGCCAGGAATTGCTTGAGTGACGCAGATTGCGCAGGAAATTCCAAAAGTGGGCCTCGTCATGGAGGAGGTCAAGGTCGTTCGCTGGCTGAAGAACGTCGGCGACAACGTCATTGCGGGCGAGCCGCTGCTCGAGGTCGAGACCGAAAAGTCGGTGGTTGAGATTGAGGCGGCTGTAACCGGGCGGCTGACAGAGATCCTGGTGCACGCCGACGGCCGGGCGGTTGTCGGCGATCAGGTCGCCTGGATCGAGTCTGCCCAAGCGCAGAGTGCAGCGGCGACAACCCTCACGCCACGCACAGCGGATCCCAAGGCTGATGCGCCGCTGAGCTCGCCGGCCGCGACATCGTCGCGCGAGCGTCTCCGAAGTACCCCCATCGCTCGCAAGCTCGCGGCCGAACATGGTATCGACCTTATTGGAATGGCCGGCACCGGACCGGGCGGGCGGGTTCAGCTGCAGGATGTACAACGAGCCATCGCCGCGACGCGCGCAACCCTTGTCGGGGCGCAGCCTCCTTCCCCGATGCGTCGCGCGGTGGCGCGTGCCATGACCTTGAGCCACACCACAATTCCACAGTTCACGGTC
Organism: Steroidobacteraceae bacterium; assembly: GCA_035567075.1. GTDB lineage: Bacteria > Pseudomonadota > Gammaproteobacteria > Steroidobacterales > Steroidobacteraceae > Bog-1198. Next base: position 52,943 of record DATMRC010000064.1, on the reverse strand, counting down.
GCCCGTGCGGTGGAATGGACCCTGTTGCAGACCTTGCGGGGCGAGTTCTCCGCGCGCCTGCCCGATGCCGCGCCCAAACTCTCAGTGAATGACTTTCTGATGCAAGCCCTCGCCCGAGCGCTCATTGAATTTCCCGCCCTGAACGCCACCTTTTCAGGCGATCCGGAATCGGCCAGCGCACACCTCGTACAGGCGAGCGGCGCGCACATAGGTCTCGTGGTTGCCGTCGATAACGGTTTGCTGGTGCCCGTTATTCATGAGGTCGAGCAGCTGAGCCTCGCGGAGATCGCGCGCCGCCGGCACGATTGCATCAGGCGTGCGCTGCTCGGCCGACTGAAGCGCGAGGATCTCGACGGCGCGACCCTCAGCATCTCGAATCTTGGCGTGAACGGCCCTGACCGCTTTACCGCGATCATCAATCCGCCGCAATCCGCCATTCTTGCCGTCGGTCGCCCGCGCGATTGTGTCGTGCCGAGGGATGGCGACATCGTCGTGCGCCCGCTGTCCGATCTCACGCTGACCGTCGATCATCGAGTTGCCGACGGCCGGCTCGCCGCGCTGTTCATCGCGCGGCTGGTGGCGATACTCGAGGGACGCGACTGGCGCCTGGAGTAATTCGCGCGAGGCTCAGCGCCGGTCTTGAAGCACTTTGCGGGCGGCGGCGATGATCCTTTCCTCATCGGGAATCACATAGGCCTCGAGCGGTTCGCTGTAGGGTACCGTCGCGTCACGCGCGGTAACCTGAACGATCGGCGCCTTCAACGATTCGAAGCCATGCTCGGCGACATCGCCCGCAATGATGCCGGCCACCGTCGCGTGGCGCGGCGCCTGGTCGACGACGACCAGTCGCCTGGTCTTGGCGACCGATTTGAGAATGGTCGCGAGATCGAGCGGCGCAACCGAGCGCGGGTCGATCACTTCCGCCTGGATTCCTTCAGCGGCGAGTTTTTTGGCTGCCGCGAGCGAGCGTGGCACCATCCAGCCGGTCGCAACAATGGTGAGGTCACCGCCCGCGCGCCGCACCTCGGCCTTGCCAAACGGCACCAGATGCTCGCCGTCCGGCACTTCGCCCATCTCGAGAGTCAGTAGATAGTGGTGCAGGAAAACCACGGGATTATCATCGCGGATTGCGGTCGCCATCAGTCCCTTGGCGTCAGCCGCGGTCGAGGGCACCACGACCTTGAGACCCGGGACACCCATGAATAGCGCGGTCAGTGACCCGGTGTGCTGGCCGGCCCAGCCGCAGGCGAAACCAAAACCCGCCTTGAGCACCAGAGGTACCTTCACCTGCCCGCCGGACATATAGCGGAAGCGGGGCGCTTCGTTCACCACCTGATCCATGGCGACGAGCATGAACTCAGCCATGTAGAGTTCAACCACCGGGCGCAAACCCGCCATCGCCGCGCCGATGGCGATTCCGATTTCGGCGGTCTCGGAAATCGGCGTGACGCGGACGCGGTCGTGCCCGTAGGCGGCGACGAATTCGTGGTTCTCAGTAGTAGCCATGTTCTGGCCAAAATAAAGAACGCTTGGATCGCGCCGCATTTCCTGATGAATGCCGGCATCGATGGCGGCGATAAAGGGAAGCTGTGCCATGTCTTGCTCCGCTCAGGCGTAGATGTACTCGAGTGCCGACTCGAGCTTGGGGAAGGGACTCTTGACGGCGAAGGCCACCGCCGCCTCCATTTCCTTCGCGACTTGCGCAGCCAGCTCGTCGGCTTTCTCGGGTTTTAATAGTCCCGCCTTGACCAGAGTGGCGCGAAAGCGCGGCACGGGATCGCCGCGCAATGCCGCCTCGTACTCCTCGCGCTTGCCGAACACGGTGATCGCCTCGTGTTCCGGATAGTGCAGCGGCACGCCGGGCGGGGCGATGATGTTGCCGTGCGCGGAGAGCCGATAAACCTTCGATTCGACCAGCGTCGGGCCGGCTCCGGTGCGCGCTCGCTCGACCGCCGCACCGACTACCGCATGTACGGCCAAGGGATCTGACCCATCCACCGTCACCCCCGGCATCGAGTAAGCTTTGGCTTTGACGGCGAGCGGCTCGCCGTTTGCGGCGTTGGCGTCCTCCTGCGCCGTGGTCGTCACGACGTTGTAGCCGTTGTTCTCCATCACGAAGATCACCGGCAATTTCCACAGGGATGCGATGTTGAGCGTCTCGTGGAACGCACCCTGTTTCGAAGCGCCATCACCGAAGAAGCAATACACGACCTCGCCTTTCTTTCGAATTTGCGCCGCCCACGCGGCACCCGCCGCATGCGGAATGCCCGCGCCCACGATGCCTGAGGTGCCGAGGAAACCGCGCTTGACGTCGGTGAGATGCATGGACCCGCCGAGACCTTTGCATAGGCCGTCCACGCGACCGTAGATCTCGGCCATCATGGCCTTCGGGTCGCTACCGAGAACCATTGGATATCCGTGGCAGCGATAGGTGGCCAGTGCGGCATCGCCGGCGCGGAAGTGGCTCAGCGAGCCGACAATCGACGCCTCGGCGCCGTCGGCAAGATGCGTATGGCCGCGGATTACACCGGGATGCTCGGTGAAGGTACGCTTCACGCGCTCTTCGAACTCGCGGATGCGCAGCATTTGGGTGAAGATCCATATCTGCCGTTCGGCGTTGGGTGCCTGTGCGCTCATGTGATCCTCCTGACTTGAATGACGGCGGTCCGAGCACCCGACTGTAGCACTGGAAGACCCGGTCTTGGCTTCTCTAAGAGTCTAGTTCCGCTTCACACTGGTTTGAATGAAATCATGATGTCACGGCGGCTGGGCAGCATTGACATAAAATTTCCTCTCGTCGCGGTGCTCGCGGCGGGTAGCATAAGGGCAGTGAGCAAGCGCTCAAAATTTTTGCTCCCATAAGGGCTCAAGATCATGGCTAAGATCATCGGTGCAATTGCAACCTCGCACACCCCGACGATTGGGTTTGCCAAGGATCGAGGCCTCGAGAACGACCCCATCTGGAAACCGATCTTCGATGCGTACAAGCCTATACGTGCCTGGCTTGCGGAAAAGCGCCCGGACGTTCTGGTCACCATCTACAACGATCACATTACCTCGTTCTTCTTTGATCACTACTCGCCATTTGCACTCGGAGTCGATGACCTGTACCGGCCGGCCGACGAGGGAGGCGGCGCTCGCAACGTGGCGCCCCTGCCGGGTGCTCCGGAACTTGCACGCTCCATCGCAACCCGGCTTTTTGCCGAGGAATTCGATATTTCTTTCTTTCGCGGCAAGCCCCTGGATCACGGCTGCTTCTCGCCGCTGTCGATGCTCGCCGACCCTGACGGTAGCTGGCCGTGGAAGGTGCTGCCGTTGCAAGTCGGCGTGCTGCAGTTTCCGCTGCCGACGGCCCGGCGCTGCTATCGGCTGGGAGCCGCGCTGGGTCGCGCGATTCGCTCTGACCCTTCGGATCTCAATGTAGTGATCGTCGCGACCGGGGGTCTGTCGCATCAGGTCCACGGGGAGCGCTGCGGATTCAACAACCCGGAATGGGACCATCGGTTTCTCGATCTATTCGAGACCGACCCCGAGGCATTGGCGAAGCTGACTCATGCCGAGTATGCCGAACGCGGCGGTATGGAAGGCGGCGAGATCATCATGTGGCTGATCATGCGCGGCGCTTTGACTGATCGAATCCGCAGGCTGCATCGTACATACTACCTGCCGTCCATGGCGGCAATCGCCACGGCGATTTATGAGAATGACGGAGAATATCCTCCCGCCGCGCCATTTCGCGACCTGCAACTCGACGGGGTGGAGCGTCTCGCCGGTACGTATCCTTATACCCTGGAGCGAAGCGCCAAAGCCTACCGGCTCAACCGCTTCCTGCACGACCTGATCATTCCGGAGTACCGCGAGGCGTTCCGGCGGAACCCCGATGCGCTGATGACTGAGCACGAATTGACTGCGGCGGAGGCAGATCTCGTGCGTCGACTGGACTGGCGCGAACTCATTCACTATGGCGTCACGTTCTTCGTACTCGAGAAGCTGGCGGCAGTGGTTGGCGTCTCCAATCTTCACGTTTACGCGGCAATGCGCGGACAGTCACTGGAAGAGTTTCAAGCAACCCGGAATGCAAAGATCGAGTACGGCGTCGGCGCCCGGCGCGGCGGTTGATGCTGAGCGAATCGTTTCTAATCTGAGGCGATCTTGAGCGCTACGGGTGGCTGCAGCGCGGAATTTGCGCTGCAAGGCCGGGATTTGTGCACTGGCAGTCATGTTGTAACTAGGATCCCAACATAGCAATATGGGATCCCGGGGGAATGGCTGATGGCAATACTCGAACAGAGTTGGTCGACCGCACACCTGCAGCCCGGCAAGGCGCTTTCCTATTGGCGCGACGTGATCTGCGAAAATCTTCTGCAGATGCACATTCAGAGTTCGCAACAGAATGCGTTCTTCGGCTGCATCGAAAAACACGCCTTCGGCCCGATGAAGGCGAATTTCATTTCGGTCAGCGAGCAAAAAGTGTGGCGCGAGCGCACCGCGGCATGCAGCGCCAAGGATCATCTGTTCCACTTGATCCATGTGCGCAAGGGCGTGCAACTGATCGAACAATACGGTCGCAGTCTCAAGGTCGAGGCGGGCGACTGCCTGCTGATTGACTGCCTCGCCGGCTTCGAATTCGACTTTCCCCAGGGCGTCGAAGCCTTGGTGCTCGAGATCAAAAGAGATTGGCTCAAGGGCTGGCTGCCCGCGCCCGAGGATGCCGCGGCGCGCCTGATCGACGGGCGCAGCGGTTGGGGAGCCACGTTGGCATCGGCTTTGAGCAACGTCACGCCCAAGACAGTTGCCGCATCGGGGCTGCCCCCGACGGTGGTGGCGGAACAGATCGTCACCCTATTGGTGCTCGCGACGCCACATCAGGACTCGACGCCGACCACCCACCAGCGATCACTATTGCGGCGCGTGACTGAGACCATTCGCGAGCGCTGCCACGAACCAGACCTTGATCCGGCAACGGTCGCCGCCGCGCTCGGTTTGTCGCGTCGTTACGTGCATATGCTGTTCGCCTCCACCGGCACGACCTTCAGCCACGAGTTGTATGCCTGCCGCCTGCACCGGGCGGAGCGGCTGCTGTGCGACAAGCGTTTTGATGGGCTTGGAATTGCGGAAATCGCCTGGAGCTGCGGGTTCAGCGAGCCCAGCCACTTCACCCGCCGATTTCGCGAGCGCTTCGGATTCTCGCCGAGCGCCTACCGGCTGAATATCGCGCATTGACGAGTCACCGGACCATTCTCACCACTCATGTCGGCAGTCTGCCGCGGGGCGACGAACTGGTGCCGCTGCTGCTTGCGCGAGATCACGGCAAGCCCTACGACAGCGCCGAATTCGATCACAGGGTGCAGCTTGCCGTCGACGCCGCCGTAGCCCGCCAAGTCGAAGCAGGCGTATCGGTGGTGAGCGATGGCGAGCTCGGCAAGGTCGGATACTCGACCTATGTCACGGAACGCCTGTCAGGTTTTGGCGGCAACGTCGCGCGCAAGCCTGCACTTGACCTTGCGCCGCTGCCGGAGCTGCGTAAGAAGCTGGCAGTAATCATGGGCGAACAGGAGTTTCTGCGGTCGAGTTGTGTGGCGCCGGTGAAGCTCAGGAACCTCACGCCCTGTCGCGACGATATCCGCCGTTTCCAGAAATCGATGACCGGGCGCGGCGTTCAGGGCTTCATGAATGCGGCTTCGCCAGGTCTCATCACCGCTTTTCAGCCGAATGCATATTATCCGAGCCACGAAGCCTACCTCACGGACCTGGTGGAGGCGATGCGGCCGGAATACACCGCGATCGCGGCCAGCGGATTCCAGCTGCAGCTCGATTGTCCCGATCTCGCCATGTCGCGGCACACCGGATTCCAGGATGCGAGCGAAGCGGAATTTCTCAAGATCGCGGCAGCCAACGTCGAGGCGCTCAACGCCGCGACTTCGGCCATCGCCCCGGAGCAGATGCGCATGCACGTATGCTGGGGAAATTATGAAGGTCCCCACGATCATGACATCCCGCTGGAGCGGGTGATAGGTATTATACTCAAGGCGCGCCCATCGACCATTTTGTTCGAGGCTGCCAATCCGCGGCATGAACACGAGTGGAAGGTGTGGGCCGCGACCCGGATTCCCGAAGACAAGATACTGGCGCCGGGACTGATCGACACCTGCTCCAATTATGTCGAACACCCGGAACTCATCGCACAGCGCATCGAACGGTTCGTCGATATCGTGGGACAAGAGCGCGTCATCGCCAGCACCGATTGCGGCTTCGGAACCTTCGCCGGCTACGGCAAGATCGATCCTGCAGTGACCTGGAAGAAATTGCGCTCGCTGCGCGCAGGTGCCGACATCGCGGCTGCACGGCTGCGCTAGCGGGCGCACGAGGCCGGTGGCGGGGGCTGCGCAACCGCGCCCGTTATTGGTGCAATCGGCTGAACATAATCCGCGGCAAAATAGCCATAATTAGGCGGTTTTGAGACCTGCCGCAATCATTGCGTATGCTTCGAAACGTAGAATTTCCGCGCTGTAAACGTTCACGCGAAAGAGTCGCGGGCGAGTGGAAGTCAATTCAGGAGAATCATCATGGTCGAAACGGTAAATCGATGGGGCAACGAAGCCTTGTTGATCTCGTTCGCGATAATGACGTACGCGGTGGTCATTTCCCTGAGCTAATTGGCGCGCAGCGCGCTCATGTGCGCGTTGCATTTTCGGGCCGCGACTCGGCGGCAGCGGTTCCCACGTGTTTGGATTTCCACAGCACTGCGCTGTAGTAACACACGTAGTAGCCCATCAACACAAAGTACAATCCAATCGTCAATGGACTGCGCAGCATGGTTGCTGCGGTGAACCCTTGATCCGGACTCCCGTAGACTTGAACCAGCCGGTAGCCCAGTCGTCCGATGAACAGCAACGAGACGGCTATTCCCGTGTAGGTGTGCGGCAAATAGTACAGGCGATCGCCGTCTCTCACGATGCGGGTGTGTGCGGCGCCCCACAAGGCCAGCGCGACGCCGGCCAACACGCCCGCAAGTATTGCCAATAGAAAGGACGTTGATCGCATCGCCGCCGGCAGCAGCAAGCAGCCGACGATGAGCAGCAGCAGGATCCGCAACTGCATGCGCAGCGGCAGCAGCGGCTGTTGGCCGAAGCTGCGGCGAAACCGGCGGTAGACGACAAAAATCAACAGGGCTGCCAGCAGAAAAGCGCCGATTTGTGAAATTTCCGCGTTCATTTGTCCGATACTACTACAAGGATGACCAACGCCACTGTGGTGACACCTGTGCCAAGCGGCCTGACGCGCGGAGTCGGTGCCTGGGGTGCCGTGGCGGTCAACGTTGCAAACATGATCGGTACTGGCGTGTTTCTCAAGACGCGCGTCATGACCTGCAACGTCGGCAGTGCCAAGACCGTGCTCTTGGTCTGGCTCGCGGCGGGTTTGTTGTCGCTTGCCGGCACATTCTCATATTCGGAAATTGCCGCGATGATGCCCGAGGCGGGAGGCGACTACGTTTATCTGCGGCGCGCCTACGGCAAAATGGTCGGATTTTTGTATGGCTGGATGACCTTCGCCGTGGCGAAGGCCGGATCACAAGCTGCGCTCGCGGTGGGTCTGGCAATATTCATGAATGTCGCGGTCGGCGGCGCCTTGGAACATTGGCAACTCGCGGCCAGCCCTTTCGGGTTTAACCTCAGCCTGAATGGTTTGACCATAGTGGCGCTGGCGACCATCTGGACGGTGGCTCTCATCAACTGCGCTTCGGTGGCGGCCGGCGGCCACACCGCGCTCGTGCTCACGCTGGCGAAGGTGGGATTGGTTTTGGGTGTGGGAATCAGCGCGCTCATCTTCGCCCCGGGCGACTGGGGTCACCTGGCAGGCTCGGGACTCGCGGGCACCTGCGAAGGCGTCGCCAACAGCGCGCGCGGTGGTTACGCGGGTTTCGGGGCCGCCATGCTCGGCGCCCTGTGGGCCTACGATGGTTGGAACAACGTCGCGCCCCTGGCCGGAGAGATTCGCAACCCGCAACGCAATTTGCCGCGCGCATTCATCGGCGGCATGCTGGTGGTGGCGGCCCTGTACCTGTTCGTCAATATTGCCTACTACTACGCGCTGACGCCCGTCGAGATCGCGAGCGTCCCCTTGAGTTCATCGGTGGCCACCGAGGTGTTGAAGCGCTTCTTAGGGCCGGTCGCGGTCTCCATGACCGCGGTTGCGCTCATGATCTCGTCATTCGGCTCGCTGCACGCCAGCGCACTCGCGAACTCGCGCGTACCTTTCGCCATGGCGCGGGATGGTTTGTTCTTTCGCGCGCTGGCGCGGCTTTCGCCGCGCACCAACGTCCCCGCGAGAGCGATTGTCGCGCAAGCCGCGTGGGGCAGCGTACTCGCCCTGTCGGGCTCCTATGACAATCTGACCGATTCGGTCATATTTGCATCATGGCTTTTCTACGGCCTGAGCACCGCATCCCTGTTCGTATTCAGAAGAACGATGCCCGACGCGCCGCGGCCGTATCGCGCGCTCGGCTACCCGCTCGTGCCCATGATCTTCGTCCTAGTCACAACCGCACTGCTCATCAATACCTTCATTGCGGCGCCTCGCGAGGCGCTACGGGGAATGCTGATGTTGATCGCGGGCCTGCCCCTGTATTGGTACTGGTCGCGACGCAGCGCCAAGCCGGCGTAGGTTTTCGCCACGCCGGCTTGACGACACGCGCGCGCCTAGTTGCTTTGCCCCGGCAGATCGAATACCAGCACTTCGGCATCGCGGCCGCTCTCGATGTGCAGGTGAAGCGCGTCGGTGATGCGCAGGGCGTCGCCGGCATCGAGCGCGACGCCGTTCGCCAACAATGCGCCTCGCGCCACATGCACGTAGATGCGCCGACCTGGTTGTACCTGAAGATCCGCGGCTTCTGCGCCGTTGAACAATCCTGCGTACACCCGCGCGTCCTGATGGATCAGTACGGATCCTTGCGCACGATCGGGCGAGACGATGAGACGCAGGCGCCCACGCTTTTGCTCGGGTGCGAAATGCTTCTCCTCGTAGCTGGGCTCGATGTTGAACTGATCGGGCTGAATCCAGATCTGCAAGAAATGCACACCCGTGGATTTTGACGGGTTGAACTCGCTGTGCCGAACGCCGCTGCCCGCGCTCATGCGCTGGATGTCGCCGGGCTTTATGGTCGAACCATTGCCCATCGAATCCTTGTGGGCCAGTTCACCCGACAGTACGTAGCTGATGATCTCCATGTCGCGATGACCATGGGTGCCAAAGCCCGCGCCGGCCTGCACGCGATCCTCGTTGATCACCCGCAGTGGTCCGAACTCGATATGGTTTGGATCGTAGTAGTCCGCAAAAGAAAAGGTATGAAACGACTTCAGCCATCCATGATCGGCATAGCCTCTTTCGTTACTGCGTCGAATCTCGTTCATGGGAACCTCCTGAGCCACAGAATAGCCTCGAATAAGTCCATAAAAAAGCGCAAAATTTAGGGGTCATTGATCGAAAAAATGGATTCATTCATGACGTTGGCCAGAACGACCTTGGAACAGTGGGCGGTGTTGGCAGCCGTGGTCGACGAAGGCGGCTTCGCGCAGGCAGCGCACAAGCTCAATCGCAGTCAATCCGCCTTGAGCTACACGGTGGCGCGGCTGCAGGAATCGCTCGATTTGCCGCTGCTGACCATCGAGGGCCGCAAGTCGGTGCTTACGCCCCATGGGCAGACGCTGCTCAAGCGCGCCCGCGGATTATTGAAGGAGCTCGCGACCCTCGAGCTGCTGGCGAGCAGCCTGAAGAAGGGATGGGAGAGCGAGCTGACATTGGTGGTGGACAGCGCCTATCCCCGCGCGCGATTGCTCGGCATCATCGCGAACCTTCAGACCACCTGCCCCAGCACGCAAATCCAGCTGGCTGATGTCGTTCTGTCGGGAGCCGAGCAGGCAATCATCGAGGGCGGGGCTGATGTGGTGATCACCAGCCGCGTGCCGGCGGGTTTTCTGGGCGACTGGCTGCTGGACGTGGCGTTCATTGCCGTGGCGCACCCCGGCCACGACTTGTTGCGGCTGGAGCGGGAGTTGACGGCGGATGATCTGGTACGCCACGTACAAGTCGTGGTGCGGGACTCGGGAACCTTGCAGCCGCGTGACGAGGGCTGGCTGGGTGCCGAGCGTCGCTTCACGGTGAGCAGCATGGAGGCGTCACTGGCCACGACTCTGGCCGGGCTCGCCTACGCGTGGTTGCCGGAACACATGCTCCAGGAGCAATTGCAAAGCGGCGCGCTGCGCCGCCTGCCGCTCGTATCCGGAGGTTCGCGCAACGTCGCGCTGTACATTGTGGCGGCTCGCCAAGATCCGCTCGGGCCCGCGGGGCGCATCGCGATGGATGCCTTTCGCGGCAGGGCGCCAGACGGCACAGACCGCAGCTAGAAATAACCGTGCAGTTCTGCCAGCACCAGCCGCTGATTCTGCGCATTGCTCTGCGGTATGCCGCGATAGTAGCGGTAGCCGGCGCGCAGCTGCAGGAAGGGTATGGGCGTGTATTCGTACAGCATGCTGTAGCGCGTCTGCTGGTCCTGCGCCACCGAGCGATCCGGGTCGTACCATTCTGTGGTGATCTTCAAATTATGCCCGCGCCTTATCAGCCAATCAGCCTCCAGTAATCCCGCGGCCAGCGTGCGGCCGTCCGGGAAGGAGTCATCGCGCACCGCATCGGCCTCGGCCAGCCAGGCAACGGGCCCGGTCTTCAGTCCTGCAAAGATGCCGCCAACTCGCCGATCACCGACCAGTGTTTGCGTATAGGAGCCGGCAACACCCAGCCGCCAAATGGGCTGCACGTATGCAACTTGGCTGGTGACTTGATATCCGTGGCCGCTAGTGCCGTTGCCGACACCATTGGTGAGATCGAATTGCGCCGACCAGGACGGTCGTTCATAGCCGATTTCCACGCCCTTGTCCGGCGTCGCCATGCTGATGCCGGAGAGCTCCTGCACGAATGCGCTTTGATCTTGCAATCTCCATCCGAAAGGCAAGTAAAACTGTCCACCCTTGATATAGAAGCCGGTGGTGCTGCCGTAAAGGACATAGGCTTCCTCATTTTGAGATCCGTTCGGCGCCACTTGCTCGTCGATATAGATGTCGAGCCGGTTGGGAATGAGATTCAAGTCGCCATACAGGCGAAACTGCTCGAGCTGAAAAGACTGTGTGGTCATCGTGTTGGGGGCGCTGTCGCGGGTCCAGTCCTCGCGCAGATCGCCTCCGACGCGCAAACCGTCGACAATCTTTCCGGTCCAATTGCTGATGAGCGAGTTGTCGATGGTTTCCGCCGGCAGCAGCACCTTCGCGTAGGTGATTCCAAATTCCGTGCGCAGCGCGCCGCCGGTCGGATTGAAGTGGCAGACATTGCATTTGTAACCCGTCTGCACGGCGAGGTAGGGTTCGGCGGCAGCAGGGGCGGCGCGCAACGCGGCGAGTACGAACAACAGCACCAGGCTGATAGCCAAACGCGGATTCATTGCGGATCCTTGGCTTCTGCAACCGCCGCGTCAGCGGCCGTGACTTCGAATGTGCTGATCACCGACTCGCCGAGCTCGTTCGGTGTGCCAATGGCGATCGACTGTCCGGTGGTATCCGCGAAACCCGGCATGGAAGCATCCACCACCACGCGATAGCGGCCTGCACCCAGGGGTCCCATGGGCCATATCATCAGCGCCTTGAGGTTGGCGCTCGCGACGGCGAGGCGGGCGGGAATGACTGCAGCCGCCGATTGCGCCGTGTCCCCGAGCTTGTCGATGTGCGCAGATCGCACATCGATTTGAGTCACATCGAGGTCATGATTGAATGCAATCATGATCTGCGGCGGCGGCTGGTTCAGCGGCTCCGTGCCATCCGGCACGATCGAGGTGACGGCGAGCGGGGCGGCCACTGCTGCGGCGGCCTCGGGAGGTGCGCCATTCGTGATCCACTGTTGAATGAAGGCGATGGTGTCGGAGGATAAGTACGGTCCGCCCAGCGGCATCTGCGCGCCGACCGCGGCATGGCCTTGCAGCTTTTGGATGATGTAGCTGTTGGCGGGATCGCCCGGCTTGACCCTCAGCAGCGAAGGGACTTCGGTGCTGGGAACGCCCACCAGCAAGTTATAGCTGTTGGCCTCATCCAACCGTAGCCCCTCGGGCGCGCTGCCGCCAACGTGGCAGACGGAGCATATCGGCGTGAATATGTTGGCCTGAATCGCCGCGAAATCGGCCGATAGCGGCACGGTGACGCTGCCCGGCGCCACCGGCCGGCCGTTGGCATCAAGACCTTCGCCGTTGCCCGCACATGCTGCTACGACCAAAATAGCGGCGCTGGCGGCCAACAATGTGCGATACCGCGGCATTGCCGGCGAAGGTCCTGATTTCCTCGTTGGGCTCAATCGCTGTGCGCTCAATTGTTCAGCGCACCCTGTGAAACCCAGGTCTTCACAAGATCGATGGTCGTCTGATCCAGACAGGGGTTTCCCGCGCCTCCGCAGCCGAAGGGCATCTGCGATCCGGTGATGCCAGGCGCACCTTCGATTTTCTGTATCAAATAGCTATTGGTCGGATCATTCGGCGCAATCCGCTTCAATGCCGGCTGTTCAATGCTCGCAACGTTGACAACGTTGGCGAAGGTATTTCCCGCGGTCAGATTCTGCACGCCGGGCAGGGAGCTGCCGACGCCGGAATGGCAACCCGAGCAGATGGGCGTGAAGATCTGTGTTTGCAGTTGAGTGAGCGTGACCTGCGGCGGCGGGGGCGGTGCGTTGTTCGCGACCGTCACCACGCTGGCAGTCGAGCTGCCGACATTGCCGTCCGCGTCGGTCGCCGTGGCAGTGAGGCTGACTTGGCCATCGGTAACAGTGGTGGTGTCCCATTGAATGCTGAATGGCGAGGCAGCTGCGCTGGCGATGAGCGTGCCGTTCGCCTTGAAATCCACCTTGGCGATTCGGATGGGATCGGTGACCGTAGCGCTCAATGCGACGGTACCCGAGAGGTTGCCCGTGGGTACCGTCAGGGCAACCACCGGCGGCGCATTGAGCACCGGCGGCGTGGAGCCCAGATCGATGCGGCCGTACAGGCCGTCGGCTTCGCTGTTGGTGCCGGCCGCAAAGAACAAAGTATTGTGCGGTTGGTTGTTAGCGTCATTGCCGAAGGCGATGCCCCAGAGTCCCGGAGTTGCGATCGGCGTGTTGCCGGCATCGCTGATGGTGCCGAGCGGGGTACCGGCGGCCGCGTCATAGGCGTTGATCTTGCCATCGCCGAAATTGCCGACCAGCAGCGCGTTGCTGAACGTGCCGAAATCCGCAGGCGCAAGCGCCATGCCCCACGGCGCATTCAGCGCCCCGGTGGCGATGAGTTGCTTGACCAACTGTCCGTTGGTGTCATAGATATCGACGTATCCGAGACCGGCGCCGCTGGTGTTGTCGTGATTGTCGGGCGCCAGTTGCTGCGCATAGGTGACGTAGATTTGCGTGGCGCCGCTGGCGCCGTTAGCGATGGCTTGAATGCCGAAGGGCGCATACCCGGCTGGAATGCTGGGATCGGCGAAGGTGAAGGCCGTCGCGGAAGTCGCTTGTTTGGCAAAGCCGGTGTTGAACACATCGATCTTGGCGTTGTGAAAGTCGGTGGCATACAGGAACAAGGCGCCCGCGTTCTTGGCGATCGCCAGACCCTTGTAAACGGCGCCCCCGGCGTCGCTGTACATGGTTATTGCATGGGTGCGATCGACGGACGGCGACCACCCGGCAATCATGCCGCCCTCGCCGTCGAAGATGAACAACGCGGAGCCCGAAGTGGCGCCGGCGGTGACCGTGAAATCGGCGCCGCTGCTGTTCGACACAACCCCGCTCGGATTGAATGCGGCGCCGCCGGCGCCGGCCGCGAACGCCACAACCAGCTGGCTGGCCGCGGGCTGCGGCTGCGATTTGCCGTCGCCGTCGTACAGCGTCGAGGTCTGCGTGCCGTTGTTTGCAATCCATGCCGGCGCGCTGCCCGCGGGGATCGACAACCCCCATGGATTGACCAGATTGGCATCCACGTTCATGGCATTGCCGGCCGCATTGTCAGCGACCAGATTGGTAACCGAGAAAGCGCTGACCGCGGTAACAGTGAGCGTCGCGGTCCTGCTGTTGCTGGAGTAGGCGCCGCCGCTGCAGGTCAACGTGTACATGTCGGTGCCGGCGCTGGTCGGCGTTACGGTGAGCGTGCCGCTCAAAGGCTCTTTTCCGCTCCACGCACCGCTTGCGGTGCAATTCGAACCGGCAGTCACCGACCACGTAACGGTTGCGGATTGTCCGGCCACCACCGTCGTCGGCTGCACGCTTATCGTTATCGGCGTGGGGCTCGGAGAGCTGCCACCGTAACCGCCGCCGCCGCCGCAGCTTTGCAGAATCAACAGGCAAAGAATCCCCATCAAGCCGCCGCTAGCGGCACGAATAATATTCATCGTGGCCCCCAAAAATTTATCGAATGTGATCGTCGGTCGCGAGGTACGTGTCAAACGCAGCGAGAAAGGTTTAACCTCAGCGGTCACTGCGTGGATGTCGATGAAATTAATTATTTGGAAAATGATGTTCGAAAAACGCCCGGGCGACCGTGAAAAATCAGCGCCGCGCGCCGCTACCATTGCGCTGCTTGGAATATTTTTGCTTGCAGCCGAGCCGGGTGCGGCGGCTGATGTATGGGGCGGTTCGCTGGCGGTGACCAGCGATTACTTCGTGCGCGGCATATCACGCAGCAACGATCAAGCCACGCCGCAGTTGGACTTGCACTATTCGAACAGCGCGGGATTGTTGGCCGGCGTGTTTGCGTCCAACACGCAAATCAATTCCTTTGAGCCCCGCAATGCCGAGCTGAGTGCATTCATCGGATTCGCATGGAGCGCTGGCGAGGACTGGCGCACAAAAATTCTCGTCAGCCACTATGCGTACCCGTGGAACAACGCGGGCACGCAGTACAACTACGATGAGCTCGATGTGGATCTCGCCTACCAAGGCTGGCTGCACTTGAGTGTGGGCTACTCGCCGAACTCACCGCGTTATGTGCCCTATCCCTATGACAGCCTTCTGGGAGTGACGGAGAAATCAGCAGAGGTCAGTTTGCAAAGACCGGTCGTCGGTAAGCTGTCGGCCACTGCAGGGGTCGGCTACAGCCACTTGGGTGGACCCTTTTCGGGCGGCTACACCTACTGGAGCGTCGGGGGCTCCTATGATCTGCAAGCCGTGTCCCTCGTGCTGTCATATGTAGACACCTCGGCAGAAGCTAAGTCATTGTTTTATAATGAGGCGGCAACGGGGCGCTGGACAGGAACGGTGATCTGGCGCTTCTGATCTAAAGACGCGCGCAACTCTTTGCGAGCCTAAAGGTACTAACGGGAGATGAACGCGATCAGGAGTGGTTCTTGCCGATGACGACGCTGGGCAAAAATTCGCCCAAGGAGCACGACAGCGCGCTGCTCCGGGCAGTTGCGGCCGGCGACCGGCGCGCGCTGGCGGAACTGTATCTTGGCTATCATCGGCGCCTGGCGCGATTCCTGTCGCGCTTTACCCCGCGCTATGAAAACATCGAAGAGATCATCAACGATACATTCATGGTCGTTTGGCAGAACGCCAATGATTTTAGAAACGCCTCGCTGGTCTCCACATGGATTATCGGCATCGCATATCGTACGGCGTTGAAGTCGTTTCGCAGCCAGAAAAATCACGCCGACATGGGCAGCCTGGACGACCACCCCGAGCAGACCGTCGATCCCACCAACGAAACCGAAGTTCAGGACTGGCTGCAACACGGTTTGAGCAGCCTGCCGATCGAACAGCGATTGACTCTGGAGCTCGCCTATCACATGGGCCATTCCCTGGAGGAAATCGCCGCGATCACCGACTGCCCGGTGGGAACCGTCAAGGCGCGCATGTTTCACGCGCGCGAGAAATTACGTCGTAGCCTGCCTACTTTAAGCGGCGCGGCGATCGAAAACCCGGCGAGGATCGGATGACCAACAATCGCGGTGCCGGAGAATCCGATCACGAAGAGGTCGCCGGCCTCATACCCTGGTATGTCAATTCGAGCCTCCCCGATCTGGAGCGGCTCAAGGTCGATGCGCACCTCGCCGGCTGTGCGGCTTGTCGCGCCGAACTGTTCGCGGAGCAGCAGATCTTCGAGCGCATCAATGGGGCGCCGGCCGTGGAATACATGCCCGCGGCATCGCTCAAGCGCCTGCAGGCGCGGCTCGATATCCAGCAGAGCCCAACACCCGCGATGGATGCATCTGGATCCCCGGCAGTTCGCATCAGTCGCGTATCGAAGCAAGGATGGAAGGCCGCGTCAATCGCCGTCTTGGCGATTTCGATCAGCTTGCTGCTGGCCGACCGCTGGGTGCAATTTCGCGGGCAACAAGCAGCCCCGAATTACCGCACGGTGACCAACTCGCCGCCGCGCGCGCGCGATGAAGTGATTCGCGCCGTGTTCGCGCCGACGATCACGTTGGTGGACATGCAGGCGATCCTCGAGGAGGCGCAATTGCGAATTGTGTCCGGCCCCACTGAAGCGGGGGTGTATTCGCTGGCCGCGAATTCCAGCCGTCCGGTGCGCGCATCGCTCGCGCTGCTGCGCCAGCACCCGGCGGTTCGCTTCGCAGAGCAGACTCGCGAGGAGCCAGAACCGGGCGATAAGCCATGATTCGATGGGCGGCAATCGGTGCCATGATCGCGTTGGCGTGGGGCTGCAGCAGCGCGCCGGTGCACATCGATTCGCGCGCGCTGGGCAATCAAGTGTCGAACTCTCCCGAGCGATTCATCATTGCCGCGGTGGAGAACGAGCCGGTGGCGTATGTGGCGCATGCCGGCAGCACGCCGCGCGGTTACGACGCGGTCGCGGCCTACGGCCCATCCGCGCACGCCCGCCAGGTGATGCGCTCGCTGGAGAGCGAATACGGCTTGCGGGAGGTGAGCGCCTGGCCCATCGAGCCACTGCACGTGCATTGTGCAGTGCTGGAACTTCGCGCCGGCAGCGACCGCGATGCCGTGCTCGCTGCGCTGGCAAAAGATCCGCGGGTGAAGCTGACGCAGCCATTGCAAACCTTCGCGACCCGCACCGAGAATTACAATGATCCCTACGTTGGGCTGCAGCGCGGTTTCCAGCAGATGGATGTGGCCGATGCGCATCCGTGGTCACGGGGCGAGGGCGTCAAAATCGCCATCATCGATACCGGCGCCGACATCCTGCATCCGGATCTCAAGGCCAGCATCGCGGCCGCGGCGAATTTCGTCGATGCCGATGACGCGCAATTTCGGCGCGATCGCCACGGCACCGAAATGGCCGGTGTCATTGCCGCGGTTGCGAACAATGGAGAAGGCATCGTCGGCATCGCGCCGGGCGCGCGTCTGCTCATTTTCAAGGCATGTTGGCAGGCACGCGCGGGTGTTGACGACGCGCGCTGCAATTCGTTCACTCTGGCGCGGGCGCTCGCGGCGGCCTTCACTGCACACGCGCAGGTAATCAATTTGAGTCTCGCCGGCCCGGACGATCGCTTGCTGGGCGACCTCATTCGCGAGGGGCAGCGACGCGGCGTCGTGTTCGTGGGTGCCGCCACTGACGCAGCGGAGGGCCCAAATGGCCTGCTGCACCAGGCGGGGGTCATCGAAGTCGCAAGCGCGGAGTCTGCGGGTGCGGCGATCGGAACCGCGCTGTATGCGCCGGGGCGCGAGATTCTGACACTGCTCCCCGGTGGGCGCTACGATTTTGCCAGTGGCGCCTCGATCGCGACGGCGCAAATTAGCGGTGTCGTGGCACTGATGCTGGCCAGGGAACCCGGACTCTCGGCTGAAACGGCTTATCGCCTGCTGCGCGACACCAGTTCTTCACCCGCCAGCGCGAACGGTGACATCAAAGGAGTCGATGCCTGCGCCGCGGTGGTGACATTGCTGCACCAAGGGTCATGTCATCCCCAGGATCGCGGCCAGCGCGTCGCGCTGCATTAGTGGCGGCCGTCGGCGAGCCTTAGTGGGCTTGCGGCCGTTTGAGCAAGTCGCCGCGATCGACGGAACGCACATTCAGGTGCAGCTGCGTGGCGCCGCGCATCGCCGTCAAAGGCACCCCGGTGCCCGCCGGTCCCAGCGCCCACAGACGCCGATAAAAATCCGGCAGGGTGTCCACTTCATTCTCCGCCACCCGGCTGATGACATCGCCTTCGCGAATGCCGGCTTGTTGCGCCGGACCTCCCTCGACAATCCCGGTGACATAGACCTTGCCGGCGACTTCCACCGCGTAGATTCCCAACCAGGGACGCGGCCGGCGCTGCGCTCTGCCGGTTGACTTCAAACTGTTCAGAATGGGCTTGAGCAGGTCGATCGGCACGAACATGTTGGCGTTGATTTCTTCCCCCGCGATCAATTCACGCACCAATAAGGATCCCAATCCCACCAGTGCGCCGCTGTGATCAATCAAAGCAGCGCCGGACCAATGTGGGTGGGCCGGAGCGGCGAATATCGCGTCCTCGAGCAGGTATTCCCACGCGCCGGCAAATTCGCGACACGCCAAAACACGCGCGCTCTGCGGGGCGGCGAAATCCCGCGCGCTCACCACGTGCACCTGGCTGCCGGGATGCAACTCGGCTGAAGATCCCATCGGAACGGGCGCAACATCCAATCTCTGCAGCGGCAGCACCAAGCCGAATCCCGTTACTTGATCGTACGCCAATGGGTGCGCCGCCACTTCCCGACCCTCGGCGTCGGTGAGCCACACGTCGGTGGCCTCGGTCATCAGATAGCCGATGGTCAATACCAATCCGCCGGTTTCGATGACCACGCCATTGCCGGTGCGATGGCTTCCCAATATGCCTGCGGTAAATGCGTCTTCCGGGACGACCGCGCGCAGCTTGATCACCGATGCAGCGATGCTGTTTAGATCGAGTCCCGTCATTTGACCGCCAGTTCCGCGAAGATAAGCACATTACTGCAATTCGTTGCACCGGGGGAGCGCGCAATTGAGAATCGTTCGCAAAGGCTCGAATTCTTGCGCGTGCGGCTGCAATTCACGAACGCAAATTTAAATGAATATTCACCAGCAAAGAGATTCGAAATGGGGAAAAATGACGCAATCTTCCAAGCCATCGAGGGACGCACATGCAATCTAAGATTTCACGCCGCTCTGTCGTCAAGGGCGGCCTCATAGCCGGAGCCCTGTTGCCCACCATCGGCCTCGTGTCGCGCGACGCCGAAGCGGCGGCACTTCCACCGCTCGATCCGAAGGACCCCTCCGCCGCCGCGCTGCACTTCGTGACTGACGCGACCAAAGTCGTTGCGGCGTCGAATCCGACGTACAAACCCACCCAGAAATGCGGCAATTGCGCCCAGTACCAGGGCAAAGCCGCCGATGCCACGGCGGGCTGCAATATATTTGCCGGCAAAAGCGTGCCAACCGGCGGTTGGTGCATGGTCTGGGTGCAAAAAACCGGCTGATCGCAGCGGCGTCGACCGGCATCACGGAACGATGCGCCGGTTAGGATCAAGCTTTGAGGGTGTGGCGGCATCCCATCCTCAAAGCAATTCTAGGCGTCTACATCGTCTGGGGCGCCTGGCATTGGTATGCCGAGCGGCCGGTTCACCCGCCCGACGGCGTACTCGCCCAGGAGGAGCCGCGGCAAACCAATATTGTGAACGGCGGGTCGCTGCAAATCGGCCACTGGACCTTGACGGTCCGCGCCGACTACGAGATTACCGCGCGAGTGTTGGGGCGCGAATCCTACCACTTTGATGCACTGGCAGATCTCATACCCGAAGACCTGGCGTTGGGTTGGGGACCGATGTCGGACAGCCGCAATCTGCGAACCATCGAGATTTCACAGTCCAACCGCTTTTACTACTGGCACGCCGGCGCCGGCACGCCCATCGGCAGAGAGGCGATCATCAGCCACAGTGCCAATACCCACGTGATTCCACAGAATTCGGCGATCTCACGGCAGCTCTCGCGCCTGCGGCCCGGCGAAGTCGTGACGCTGCGCGGCGAGTTGGTTGATGGGCTGCGCAATGACGGCAGATGGATCAAGACATCGCTGGTGCGCGACGATACCGGGCCGGGTGCATGCGAAGTACTATTGGTCACAGAGATCGACTGAGACCAAAAGGGGGCGAGCAATGGCGCGCGGCATCGATGAGGCGGTACGCGAAGCCTGCCTGTGGCTGCCTGAAGCCGAGGAATTCCTGTCGCACGGTTCGCCAAACTTCAGGGTTCGCGGCAAAACCTTTGCGGCTTATGTGATCAACCATCACGGCGACGGACGGGTCGCACTGTGGCTCAATGCCATGCCCGGCTCGCAGGAGCTGCACGTACGCACGCAGCCCGAACATTTTTTCGTGCCACCGTACGTCGGGCCGCGCGGCTGGTTGGGCGTAGTCTTGAATCGCGGCATCGACTGGAACCGGGTCGCTGCGCTGGTTCGCGAAGCCTACGAAAAAGTGGCGCCGCCGAAACTCAAGCTGCTCATCGGCAAGACACCCAAGCTCGCGGCGCCCAGCAATGATTTGCGCGCAAGTCGAATCGATCCATTCAAAACGCCGCGTGCGCGCGCCGTGCTGAAGAAACTGCGCACGCTTTGTCTGCGTTTTCCGGAGTCGAGCGAGGCGCGCCAATTTGGATCCCCCGCGTGGCTCGCGGGCAAGAGAACCTTCGCAATCGCCCGCTACGCCGCCGCGCGCTTGACGTTGTGCTTTTGGGTGGGCGTCGACCAGCAAGGATTGCTGACCGCGGATTCGCGATATCACGTGCCGCGGTATTTCGGTCACAACGGATGGATTGCGCTCGATGTCAGCACGACATGCGACTGGAACGAAGTCAACGGGTTGGCCGTGTTGAGCTATCGGCACTTCGCCCTGAAGCGCATGTTGCGCGAATTCGGCGAGGATTAGACGCCCGAACTCGCGGCGATGGCCAAACTCAAGGCGCCGAGCACTCCGGCCTGCGCCCCGAGACCTGGCAGCGTCACATAGCGATCTGTGTCCTCGAGAATTTCGCGGCGGTCCATATAGCCGCCGAGCCAATGCAGCATGCGCCGTTGAATACCCGGCAATAACCGCAGTTGGGTCATGACGCCCCCGCCCATGATGATGCGTTGCGGCGAGAGTGTGAACACGAGCTGGGCGCAGAGCTGTCCTAGATAATCCGCTTCCAGCTCCCATTGCGGATGCGCGGCGTCGAGATTCTGAAGTTCGGCTCCCGCGCGCGCCACGATGGCCGGCCCCGACGCCAGTCCCTCGAGGCAATCGCGATGAAAAGGGCAGACGCCGTAGAAATCCACATCCAATGGGTGGCGCTGCGGGCGGATATGTCCAATCTCGGCGTGCATGAGGCCGTGCAACGGCGCGCCGCGCACCAGCACTCCGCCGCCGATTCCGGTGCCGACAGTCACGTACACCAGGTTGCCGACATCGCGCGCCGCGCCCCAACGATGTTCCGCCAGCGCCGCGGCATTCACGTCGGTGTCAAACCCAATGGGACAGGGGAATTCCTGCGCCAACATTGCCACGATCCCGGTATCGCTCCATCCGGCTTTTGGGGTGCGGCCGATGAATCCGTAGCGTGGCGACGACCGATCCAGATTGACAGGGCCAAAAGAAGCGATGCCAATGGCGGCAAGGGTGCCGAACTTCAGGCTGTTTGCGCGCAGGAAGTCACGGGCAGCGGACAGTGTCGCGGCAGGTTCGGTGGTGGGGAAGCGCGTCTGGGCATGAATTTGGCCCGAGGCGTCGCCGATGGCGCAGACAAACTTGGTGCCACCCGCCTCGACGGCGCCGAACATGCGTGTTGCGCGGCTCACAGAATCCTCTGGTTTTGGACTCCTTGGAGCATAGCGCATCCCAGGTTCGCTATAATGCCGGTCCGAAGTCACTGAAGTGAGCGCCTCATGAATGTTCCCAGCGCCGCAGCGCGCGCCATGATCGAGCGCTTGATCGGATTCAACACGGTGTCGCGCGACTCGAATCTTGGTTTGATTGAATGGGTGCGGGACTACCTGGTGGGCTTGGGTGCGAGCACGCGGCTGACTCACGATGCAACGGGCAAGAAGGCCAATCTATTCGCGACGCTCGGGGATTCGAAGAAGCCGGGCCTGATTCTTTCCGGGCACACGGATGTGGTGCCGGTGGACGGCCAGGATTGGAATACTGATCCTTTCGTCGCCACCGAGCGGGACGGCAGGCTCTATGCGCGGGGCTCTGCCGACATGAAGGGATTCATCGGCATCATTCTTACGCAGGCGCCGAAATTCATCGCCGCGCTCAACGACAATCGGCTCGATGCGCCACTGCACTATGCGTTGAGCTACGACGAAGAGGTGGGTTGTCTCGGGGTGCGCGGCTTGATCCGCGATTTGGAAGAGAACGGCATACGCCCGGCCGGCTGCGTGGTCGGGGAACCGACATCCATGCAACCCATCATCGCTCATAAGGGAACGCATCGATTTCGCTGTTGCGTGCACGGCCGGGAGGCGCATTCCAGCTACGTCACTTACGGCGTGAATGCCATCGAATATGCGGCGCGGCTGGTGGTGTTCATTCGTCAGATCGCCGACCGGCTCGCGCAAATCGAACAACGCGATTACGGATTTACCGTCCCCTATACGACGCTGTCGACCGGCTTGATTCAGGGCGGCATTGCCGCCAATGTGGTGCCCAAGGACTGCACATTTCAATTCGACATTCGCACCTTGCCGCAGACCTCGGCAGAGGCGCTGTATCAGGAAATCCGCGCTTATGCGGAACGATTGGCAACGGAGATGCGCGCGATTGACGAGAAATCCGGCATCGATTTGCAGTGGCTGAGCCAGACCGTGGGACTGGCCGCGGCGGAAACCGACGCGATCGTGCAGTGGGCAATGCAGCTGTCGAAGAATTTCTCCGTGGGCAAAGTATCGTACGGCACGGAAGCCGGACTTTTTCAAAAGATGGGCGTCCCGACGGTGATCTGCGGACCCGGCGACATTGCGGAAGCGCACCGCCCGAACGAATTCGTGGCCCTCGATCAACTGGCGCAGTGCGAACGCTTCATGGATCGCATCTTGGAGACCGGTTACGCGAGGGCTGATGCGAACTAGCGATCCCCTAAGCGTCACGGTGGTCAAGGGTGCCTGTCCGCATGACTGCCCGGACACCTGCGCGCTGGACGTGCACGTGCGCGATGGAGTCGCCATCAAGGTGCTGGGTTCGGCAGGTCATGCCCCCACCGCCGGGGTTCTGTGCACCAAGGTCGCGCGCTACACCGAACGCACCTACCACAAGGATCGGTTGCTGCATCCGATGCGACGCATCGGCACAAAGGGGGAAGGGCGATTCGAGAGAATCAGCTGGGAGGAGGCCATTGCGATCGTCGCGGACCGGCTCAAACCCCTTGCCGCTGTCCCCGAGCAGATCCTCCCCTACAGCTATGCGGGAACCATGGGCTTGGTGCAGGGAGAATCGATGTCGATGCGATTCTTCCACAAGATCGGCGCCAGCCTCTTGGACCGCACGATCTGCTCTTCGGCGGGCAGTGTCGGACACGAGATCACCTTGGGATCTCGCATCGGGATCGATGTGGAATTGGCGGATCAGGCCAAGTTGATTATTTTCTGGGGCTCGAATGCCATTACCTCCAGCGTGCACTTCTGGGCGCGCGCCCAAGAGGCCAAACGCCGCGGCGCGACGCTGGTCGCGATCGATCCCTACCGGTCGCTGACCGCGGAGAAATGCCACCGGCACCTGGCGCCCTTGCCCGGCACCGATTCGGCGCTGGCGCTTGGACTGATGCACGTGCTGATCCGCGATGATCTCATCGATCACGACTACGTGGAGCGCTACTGCCTCGGCTACGAGCAGCTGCGCGAGCGCGCCGGCGCCTATGATCCGGAGAGAGTCGCAGCCATCTGCGGCATCAGCGCCGTGGAGATCGAGTGGCTGGCGCAAATCTACGGCAGTACACGGCCGGCGTTGATCCGGGTGAATTACGGCCTGCAGCGCGTGCGCGGCGGCGGCATGGCGGCGCGCAACATTGCCTGCCTGCCGGCGCTGGTCGGCGCATTTCGCGACGCGGCCGGCGGAGTGTTCCTGTCGACCTCGGGCAACTTCAATGTGGATCAGCAAGCGCTGTCGCGTCCGGATCTTCTGGCAGGGCGCAGACCGCGCACCATCAACATGTCGACGATTGGGCACGCGCTGTTGAACAATAGCGCGCCGGTCCGCGCGGTCATCGTCTATAACTCGAATCCGCTGGCCATTGCGCCGGATTCCAAGCGGGTGGCGCGCGGCTTCGCGCGCGAGGACTTGTTCACGGTGGTGCTGGAGCACTTTCAGACCGATACCGCCGACTATGCGGATATCCTGCTTCCGGCCACCACGCAGCTCGAGCACCTGGACGTGGTCAAGCCCTACGGGCACTACTATATGGTGGCCAATAATCCCGCCATCAAACCCCTCGGCGAAGCCAAACCCAACACCGAAATATTTCGGCTGTTGGCGCGCGCCATGGGATTCACGGAACCGTGCTTCGAGGACTCGGACGAGAGCATCGCTCAGGCGGCCGTCGCCGCCGACTGGGATTTCGAAGCGGTGCGCAAGGCCGGTTGGCAGCGCATCGGCCCTCCCAAGGGCACGGCGCGATTCGCCGCAGGCGGTTTCGATACGCCTTCCGGAAAAGTCGAATTCCTTTCAGAACGTGCAACGGCCCTCGGTGTGGATGCACTGCCGGATTTCATCGCGCCCCAGGAAGATACGCGCAGCCCGGCGGCGCTTCGCTATCCTTTGGCGATGATTTCCCCGCCGGCGCGCAACTTTCTCAACAGCTCCTTCGTCAATGTACAAAGTCTACGCGCCACCGAAGGCGAGCCGTGGCTCGACATTCACCCCGCTGACGCAGCGGCGCGCGGCATTGCCGCAGACAGCTACGTGCGCGTCTTCAATGATCGCGGCAGTCTCGAGCTGCGCGCGCGGCTCACCGAACGCGCCCGCCGCGGAGTCGTGGTCGCGCTGTCGGTGTGGTGGAAGAAACTGACTCGCGACGGCAAAAATGCCAATGAATTGACCAGCAGCGACACCCTCACCGACCTCGGCCGGGCGCCGATATTCTACGATTGTTTGGTGCAAGTCGAGGCGCTGCAGCCTTAGGCGTACTGGGCGCAGAGGCTGGATTCCGCGACATAGCGGTCGTGGATGAGGCAAATCCCGTCATTGGCGCGCACCGCGGCGTACGCTGAACTCAAACTCGACAGGCCCGGCAAGGCGGCTTCAACAGCCGCGGGCGCGCACTCGAAATGCCGGCACCGCCGGCAGCTGGCCACTGGCGCAGTTGAGCGGCGTTCGGGACGCGTTGGCAGGGGAGGACTCACTGGCCCAGCTGATTCCAGAACTTGTCGAACACCTGTGTCGACAGCACGAAGCCCAATACCACATTGACGATCACGCCGAGGGTGAACGCGTAGAACGGCCGGGCGCCGATCGCGGCGAACTCGCGAATGCGTGTGGTGAGACCGATGCTCAAGAAAGCAAACGTGAACGCCCAGGTGCGAAACGCCTGCAGTGGCGCGACCAGCGCCGGCATCACCTCTTTCTTGTAGGCGGCAAAGCTGTAGCCTCGCGACACCAGCGTCACCACTGCAGAGGCCAACAGGAATCCAAGAACGAATTTCGGAAACCGATTCCAGATTTCCGCAGCGCTCGATTTGCCCTGCACCTGTGTACGCTCCCAACGCGTGGTGGCGATCAAGGAGAGCACGAAGGCCCAAACGCCGATCCACACATCGCGGCCGATGACTTTCATGAGGGTGAACGCGCTCACCGCGGCGTCCGGACTTCCTGCGATTCCCGGCACGTTGCCCGCATAGCCGCCGTAAGTCTGGGCTGCCGCGAGTCCCGCCGCATCGGCAAATTCGGAGGTGCCGATCCAGGCGCCGGCGACGCCGGTGGACAAGCCCAAAAACCGGGCGGCCAGCGGCAGTACGAATATCATCGCGATCGCCCATACCACCACCAGGGAGATGGCGATCGAGACCTCTTGTTTCCTGGCGCCGACGGCGCCGCCGACCGCAATGGCGCCGGACACTCCGCAGACCGCGCCACCGGTGCCCAAGGTGGCCGCCAGCCGGCGATCCAGCCCGAGCTTCAGTGCGGCGAAATAGATGACGCCAAAGGTGGTCAGCGAGACGATCGCCGCTTGCACGATTGCGACCGGACCTGCCCAGGCGATCAAGGTCAGCGGCAAACTCGCCCCGAGCAGCACGATGCCGGTCTTGATGTAGAACTCGACGCGCAACGCCGGCTCGATCCAGCGGGGCACTCCCAGCGTATTCGAAACGAGCAGGCCAAGGCCGAGCGCCACCAACGGCGGCTCCAAATTATAGCGCGCCGCCTGATCCCAGAGCCCGAGAAAGTAGATGCTCGCGGCGGCGGCGAAAATCAGCAGAAAGGCCGGCAGAAATCGCGAGATCTTGATGCCGAGCGCCGCAGCCCCGATTCCGAACGCCACCGCCCACAGGACGAACAGCGCGCCGTATTGCACGCCGTGCTGCTCAAGTTGCAGCCTGACATCGTTGAGATGACTCCACTTCTGTGGCGCCACGGCGATCCATTTGATGCTGCTGCCGCCTGCGAACAGGGCAACCGCGACCGCAATCATTCCAAGGCCAATCCAAATTGCCCACCAGTCTTCCTTGCGAAACAGCTGCGCCCACGGTGAATTGCGCGGGGTCGCGCGCGGTCCGACAATTTCAGCAATTCCCGCCATGAGCATCTCCATCCAAATCGCGCTTGCAAGCACGAAATCGCGCTCGCATAGCCACGATGGAGACGCTAGCGCGTAACGCTCAAGGCGTCGAATAGTTAGATCGCATATCCAAGTTACGGACGGTTATGAGGCGAGGGGAGGTGGCTCCCCTCATCAACGGCCGATACTGTC
This sequence comes from Steroidobacteraceae bacterium, assembly GCA_035567075.1. Taxonomy (GTDB): domain Bacteria; phylum Pseudomonadota; class Gammaproteobacteria; order Steroidobacterales; family Steroidobacteraceae; genus Bog-1198. The sequence goes on along the minus strand of DATMRC010000064.1, from coordinate 26,038 downwards.
GGCCTTGTGATAGTCAGGGTAGGGGGGTATCGGCGATGCGATCTGCGGATGCTGCTTCAACTGTTCGAGTACGACGGCCACTGCGCGTTCGAGCTGCGCATCGTGCCCGGCAGCGGCGTCCTTGGGCAGCTCTTCGACCTCGACATCCGGAGGGATGCCGCGGCCTTCGACTTCCCAGTCGCCCTCGAGACCATAGATCGCGTAGCGCGGCGCGGTCACCGTGCCGCCATCGATGAGCGTCGGATACCCGCCGATACCCACCAGGCCTCCCCAGGTGCGCACACCGACCAATGTGCCGAGGCCCGCCTTGCGAAAGTACCACGGCATGGCATCGCCACCGGAGCCGGCGGACTGATTGATGATCATGGCCTTGGGACCGAATATGGCGCCCTGCGGATCATGAACCGGTTTACCGTCGCGTTCGATGGCGTTGCTGAGGTGCTTCTGGCCCAGCACCGATACGATGTAGTCGGCAATCAATCCGCCCTGGTTGTAGCGCTCGTCCAGGACCAACCCCTGCTTATCCAGCTGCGCATAAAAGTAGCGATTGAAATTGGTATAGCCCGCGCCGCCGGTGTCCGGCATGTATACGTAAGCGACCTTGCCGCCCGACAGCGCGTCCACCTTGCGCCGATTCGAATCAATCCAATCAAGATTGCGCAAACCGTACTCCGACGCCGTCGGCACGACAGTGACATCGCGGCCGCCGCTGCCATCGGCATTCTTGCCGACTCGCAGCACCGTTTGCTTACCCGCGGTGCCGTCGAAGAAGCTGTCGATATTGTCGGTGGCGTGGAGTTCACGCCCATTGACGCCGAGCAGGTAGTCGCCCTCGACAATGTTGATTCCGGGCAGCGTCAGCGGCGCCGACAGCGACGGGGTCCAGTTCTGTCCGTTGTAAATTTTCGCAAATCGATAGCGGTTGTGATCGATCGAATAGTCGGCGCCAAGCAGTCCGGGCTTGGGCGCATCGGCCGGCGCCCGAGGCCCGCGCACGAACATGTGACCCACCTGAATTTCTCCCAGCATTTCGTCGCACAGGTAGGTGAATTCATCCCGCGACGCAAGACCGTCCAGGTACGGCTCGTACTTTGCCTGAATCTTCGCCAAAGCGACGCCATGCAGGTTCGGGTCGTAGAGAAAATCGCGCTGCAAGTGCCAGGTCTCGCGATACATCTGCCGCCAGGCGCGGCGCGGGTCGACGACGGCGATCATGCCGCCGTTATTCACCGCTTTGCCCGGCGTTGAATCCGCCGCACCCGTCTTCAGGTCCGCAATCGGAACGACAAGCCACTTGTCCTCGCGCGCATAGAACAGTTTCTCGCCGTCGAAGGAAACCTTGAAGGTGGAGAGGCCGCCGAGCATTTCCTCGGTTTGGCGCTTCTCGGTGGTGAAGCGCCACAGCGCGCGGATGGGGGGGCCTGAGTCCGACGACGCACGGCCCACAGGCGGGCCCTCGGCAAGGAACAGCACGCCGCTCTTGCCGACGGACAAATCAACGTAGTTGCGCGTCGGAATGGGCAGCGACAGGATCCGGTTGCCGATATCGGCCAGATCGATCAGCGTTGGCTTCGGTTTTGCGTCCGATTTTTTCTTCTCGTCGGTCTTTTCATCCGCGGCTTTCTTGGCGTCGGCTTGATCGTCCGCTGCGGGCTTTTCCGGTTTCTTGGAATCCTCGTCCTTTTTCTTGTTTTCATCATCGCTCTCCGGCGGAATCGGCGATGCACTGCTGCGCGCCAAGACGACCACATAAACGCCGCTGTTGGTGGCCCGGTCAATTGACGACAGATCTATGCCGGCGTCCGAAGGGCCGTTGTTGGTCGAGGCGGTGAAGTACAGGTATTTGCCATTGGGATCGAATACCGGATTCGCCGGATTGCTCATGCCATCGGTGATTTGCGTGGACGTGTGTGTTGCCAACGAATACAAGAAGACGGCGTGCAGTTCGCTCTCCAAGTCGCGCGTATAGGCGAGCCATTGCGAGTCGGGCGACCATGACAGCTGAGTGGCGGCGCCAAATCCGCCGCGTATGCCGGTGTCGATTTTCACCGGCTTGCCGCCGGCCGCATCCACATACCAGATGCGCAGATGCTTGTCCGCGAAGGCAATGCGCTTCGAGTCGGGCGACCAATGCGGCGAGTAGAAGAAGGATGGGTCCGGACCCAGATCGATTACGGCCGGCGGCTGCAGGCCATCCTGATCGCGTATGTAGAGTTGATATTCTCCGGAGGCATCGCTGAAATAGGCGATGGATTTGCCGTCGGGCGACCAGGAAGGGTCGCGCTCCGCGGATCCCGGCGTCTTGGTGAGATTGCGAATGTCGCCTTTCTCGACCGGTAGTGTGAACACATCGCCGCGCGCTTCCGCGACGACGCGTGCGCCAGTGGGCGACAGTGAGATATTTTCCGCCGCTCTTGCGGGCACCGCCGCGAGGTGCGGCGCCAAGCGCGGCAGGTCGCCGCCGATGGTCACCGGCACGGCGTGCTCCTGGCCGGCCTTCAGGTCATAGAGATGCAACGAGCCGAATTGTTCATAGACCAGCCCGTCGGGACCTGCGCTCAGGGTCTTCAAATCCAGGCCGTGATTCTCGAGCACCTGTTGTACTTGTTTGGTCTTGGTATCGTACTTGAACAGGGACACGGCGCCGTTGCGGTCCGACAAGAAGTATACCGTCGTGCCGATCCATACCGGATTCGAATCATTCGAGTTCTCTCGCGGCACCTTCTCGACGTCGAGAGTCTTCATGTTCACCAGCCAAACGGGCGTGGTCTGACCACCGCGATAATGCTTCCAAGCGCTTTGCCATTGGCGCACCGGCACATACGCAAGGGTGCTGCCATCGCTTGAAAAACTGCCCCGATCGGCACTCGGCAAGGGCAGCACTTCGGCGGGCCCCACACCGTCGGCGCGGACGCGAAACAGCCGCGGATAGACCGACTTGCTGGCATGGGTGGAGCTGAACAAAACCTCCCTGCCGTCCGGCGACCAGCCGACGGCCAGATTTCCGGTGGGATCCCAGGTAAGACGCCGCGGCACGCCGCCCTGCGCGCCAATGACGTACACATCGGTGAGTCCGCGCTCCCTCGTCGAGTACGCAATCTGCGAGCCGTCGGGAGAAAAATAAGGTCCTTCGCTCACCGCCCCCACGGAAGTCAAGCGGCGGGCCTCGCCGCCGCTGCGCGATACCGTCCAGATATCGCCGGCGTACACAAAGGCGATCCGATCCTGGCTGAGCGAGGGATTGCGCAGCAATAGAGGAGCGGCACTCCATGCAGAGGCGCACCAGATCAGGCCGGCGAGGGCGCTCATGGCAAAACGGACGGCTGCGCGTCGACTCATGCTTACCTCGATTGACGTTGGCTCGGGCTTGGGTGCGTCTTTGATGCGTTTTGGCTGCGAAACTATACACAAGACGGCGGTCGCCTCGCGCGTGATCTTGACGCATCATGCGGATTGGCGGCATTCTGCCGTGGACTGCTCATCCTACCAATAAGGGATTTTCTCATGCGAATAGCGAAGTTTGCAGTTGCCGCGGCGGTTCTGTTCGCGAGTATTTGGGCGGGTGTACTTTTTGATGTCGCCGCAGCCGCCGACGGAGACCAGTATGTCGGCACCTGGAAAGGCAGCTGGGAGGGCGGGGGAGGGTCGGGCCGTTTCGATATGACATTCGCGCGCGGCAGCGATGGCCAACTCAACGCATCCGTCTCTGTCGGCACCGACATGGGTGATTACAACGCCAAGTTCAGCAAGCTGGCCTTCGTCAGCGAAAAATTCTCGGGCGCCTACGACTATCCCCCGGATGTCCAGGGAGAAGTCATCATTGCGGGATCATTCGACCCGAAGAATGCCACGGGCACCTGGTCCTTGGGTGCGAAAGGTCAAGTCGGGCAATCAATGGCCGCGGGCACCTGGAAAGTCAGTAAGCAGTAGGCCGCACTGGCGGAACGATCCTCAGAAGCAGGATGCGCAAACTCAGCCCGCTTGCGCGGAACTCAATTCCAGCGCATCGGCGGGATTCAAGTATCTCAATACTCCATCGTCCACCGAGCCGAATTTAAGACTCATCACGTCGCGCACATAATTCTGGTGCAGCTTCCAGGGCGTTTTTGAACCTTGTTTCGGCAATTTATCCATGGCGCGCTGTATGTAGCCGGAGGTGAGATTGAGCCAGGGCTCCACCGTCACTTCAGGGTCGTCATTTTGGGGCACGCATACTTGATAGCCCCCCTTGTCCATGTGATTGAGCACCCGGCAGATGTAGTCGCAAGTCAGCTCGGCCTTCAAGGTCCAGGACGCATTGGTGTATCCGAAGGTGGACGCGAGATTCGGGATGCCGCCGTACATGGTCCCTTTATAGTTGAGGGTCTTCGCAGGATCGATATTGCGGCCGTCGACACTGATGCGGATTTCGCCAAATGCGACCAGGTTCAACCCGGTGGCGGTCACGATGATATCGGCCGGAAGTTCGGTACCGCTGCGCAGTTTGATGCCGCGCTCGGTGACGGTCTCGATTCCATCGGTAACCACCGATGCCTTGCCGGATTTGATCGCCTCGAACAAATCGCCGTCGGGAACCAGACACATGCGCTGATCCCAGGGATTGTAGCGCGGAGTGAAATGCGTTGCCGTGTCGTAGCCGGGTCCCAAGGCCTGTTGCACGCGCTTGGCGATCCATTTCTTTATGCGCTCGGGACTGCGTCTGCTTAAGCGGTAGAAGTAGATGCCGAACAGGATGTTTCGCCACCGCACGATGTTGTAGGCCACTTTCGAGGGTAGATGGCGGCGCAGGAAGTTCGCCATCGCGTCTTGTCCGGGCATCGCCACACAGTAGGTGGGCGAGCGCTGCAGCATGGTCACGTTGGCAGCGGTTTTGGCCATAGCGGGCACCAGCGTAACCGCGGTCGCACCGCTGCCGATCACGACCACGTGTTTGTTCGCGTAATCAAGATCTGCGGGCCACTTTTGCGGATGAACCAGAGCACCTTTGAATTGGCTGATGCCGGGAAACACCGGTGTGTAGCCATCGACGTAGCTGTAGTAGCCGCTGCAGAGCATTAGAAAGTTGCAGGTGAAGCGCACCGCTTGGCGTTCATCTCCGCAATCCGTATCCACCGTCCACTGCGCATCCTTCGAAGACCATGAGGCGCGCTTGACGCCGTGATTGAAGCGAATGTGGTTGTCTATTCCGTAATCCTTTGCCGTGTCGTTGATGTACTTGAGAATCGAATGCCCATCCGCGATGGCCTTGCCTTCCAGCCACGGCCGGAACGAATACCCCAGGGTGAACATGTCGGAATCGGACCGAATGCCGGGATAGCGGAACAAATCCCAGGTCCCGCCAAGACTCGGGCGCGCTTCCAATATTGCATAGGTCTTGTTGGGACAGTACTTCTGCAGGCTGCAGGCGGCGCCAATGCCGGAAAGACCGGCACCAACTATCAAAACATCGAAATGATCGGGCGACACCTAACGACCTCCGTTAACAGCAGCCATTATGCCGCGCGCCGCGCGCCGATGTGGCGGGCAAATGCCGTCACGGTCGCAAAAGCATCGCGGGCTTCTGGCAGTAAATTGACAAACACCGGCCACACATGCGGCAGCCGATCGCGCACCACAAGTTCAACTTCCACACCCGCTGCGGAAGCGCGCTCCGCGAGCCGCAAAGTATCGTCGCGCAAGATCTCGTGGCGGCTTGCGAACAACAACATGGGCGGCAATCCCTTGAAATCGGCGTAAAGCGGCGAGGCGCGCGGGTCGCGGGCATCGGCGCCTGCCAGATAGAGCGCCGCCGCCTCGCGAATGCCGCGAGGCGTGAACATGGCGCAGCTTTTGGCATTGGACTCGACCGACGCCCCGGTGACCGCCAAATCGGCATAGGGTGAGAAGGCGACGATGGCCGAAGGGCGCGGCAGGCCGCTATCGCGTACCCCAATGGCGGTCGCGATGGCGAGGCCGGCGCCGGCTGAATCGCCCGCCAGTACGATTGACGCTCGTGGGTATTGCGCGCCTAGCCACCGGTAGGCTTTGGCCGCGTCCTCAACCGCCGCCGGGAATGGATGCTCCGGGGCCAGGCGATAATCCAGTCCATAGACCGGGGCGTCGAACGCTTTGGCCATGGCGAGAAGAACCTGGCGGTGTGTCTTGGGCGATCCAAAGATGTAGCCCCCGCCGTGCAAGTACAGGACGACAGTAGGGCTCGAATGGGTGCGCGGCGCTTGGTCGGCGATATCGAACTCAAGCCCTTGATCGGTGTGGAGGTTCTCAACCTTGTAGCCGGGAGGCACTGCCAGGGCTCTGCGCGGCGTATTCTTCGTCATGGCTCGCAGCCGCTCGAGGTCGATGGGTTTCTTGCCATGGCGCTTCATCGTCAGGCGGAAGAACCCGTTCAGCAACATCGCTTGCCAACTCAGCATCTCGCTTCCTTCCGAAAGACCCTGATTTTAGGGCGGCCAATTATGCGCTTCACCCACGCAAAGCGGGAAACAGGTAACAAAATCCACAGCGAATATGGGGAACGCGTCCACATAAATCAACTAGTTATGGAATATTGTGAGCTTGCTTTACAACCATGGGGTCGAGCGCCTGGCAAACGGCGACATACCCTTAAAGGAGTTGTCGCTTGGCAATCAAACCGCAGGTGTCCAATAAGTCGGCCACGGCTGCATCGGCATCCCAGGTGCGCAAAGATTGGCATGCCGTTTCCATTTTGCCGAAGGGGGCCTGCTGTGAAGCGGCTCTGGCCATACGAGGTACACGCTTCCTATCCGCGGAGGCGCCGCGTCTGCCGCTTGCGCAGTGCACAACGCCCAAGTCCTGCACCTGTGCGTACAAGCACCATCCCGATCGGCGGGGTCAGCCGCGCCGCAAGGATGAAGCAATTGGGCTGAAACGCGCCCCCAAACTTGAGCAAGAACGGCGCGCCCGGGGCGACCGCCGCAAAACCGACTAGCGATTGCACCCTCAACGAGCCTCCCGTTCGTATTCTTGGTAAGGGCTAGAACTCCAAAGCCCATCCTCAGGAGTACTCATGAAAAGTCTCGTCGGTAAATTGGCGCTCGCCTGCCTGGTGCTGCCCACCCTCTGCAATGCGCAAAGCGCGAAGCTGCAGCTGCCAGAGTTTGCAAGTCTTTCGAACAAAGCGATCGAGTCGGTGAACATCAGCGTAAGCCCCTGGCTGCTGCGCACCGCGGCCCTGTTCATTGACGAGGGCGACGCAGACAGCGCGGCCACGAAAAAACTGCTTGCCGGAATCAAGTCCGTAGAGATTCGCAGCTACCGTTTCGCGACCGACGCCGCGTATTCCAGCGCCGACCTTGACGCGGTCCGCCGGCAGCTCGAGGGACCCGGCTGGACCCGGCTGATACAGGTTCACGGAGCCAAGAACAGCCAGGATGTCGACATGTTCGTCTTGATCGAGAACAACCTGACCAAAGGTTTCGCGTTGATCGCCAGCGAGCCGCGAGAATTCACCATCATCAACATCGTCGGCTCGATCAGCCTCGACGACCTGCCGAAGCTTGAGAATCAATTGCACCTGCCAAAGCTGGACGTGGGACACGCCAAATTGATGATGTGACCGCCCAGGTCGCTGCGTATGCTATTCGCTTTGCCCGGGGCGAGTTCACGTTGAATGAGGAGGTTCCCAGGTTTACGGAGCATGAACTCGCGCAGGCGCGCATGGGCAATCCTCAGGCGCTCACCGCGCTGGTTCGGGCGCATCAGCGATCCGTCTACAGCCTGGCGCTGCGGATGTTGGGACTTAAGGATCTGGCGGAGGATTTGGCGCAGGACGTCTTCATGCAATTGAACCGCAACCTGCAGTCTATTGAGTCGAGCGCGCACCTGGCGTTCTGGCTGCGCAAGGTCACCGCATTCAAGGCCATCGATCAACTGCGCCGGCGAAGGCGATTGCCGACGACACCCTTGGACGAGGAAATGCATCTATGCAGCGACGCAAACGTGGGCGATCCATTGCTGCACCGGCATCTTGAGCGGCTGCTCGAAGAGTTGAGCCCGCCGGCACGTGCGGTATTGCTGCTGCGTTACCAGGAGGACTTGGACCCCACGGAAATTGCGCGGACTCTGGCGATGCCGATCAATACCGTGAAGAGCCATTTGAAAAGATCGCTGCAGCTCATGCGGCAAAAAACGCCGGGCGCGCTCGTGGCTCGCCCCGAGGACCAATCCACATGAGCCAGGATTTGGAATCCCAGTTGCGTACGGCATTGCGGCCGATCGCGCCGAGCGCGGCGCTCGAGAAGAAACTCATCGCCTCTGTCACCGAGAAACCCGCGTTCGCGCCGCAAACCGGCCGGTTTCTCCGCAGAGGCGCCCGTTCCAGAGCCGGCTGGCTGTCGATCGGGGCGGCCGCGTGTTTACTCATCGCCGTCGGCATGCAGCATCGCCTGCGCGAGCGTGACGAACGCGCGAATGGATTGGAAGCACGGCGGCAGGTCGTCGAGGCGCTGCGCATGACGAGCCAGAAGCTGGATCTCGCCTATGAAATCGTCAAGAGTCAGTCGACTGCATTGGACGATGGGAATCCCGGCGCATGAGGCATCGCGGTATCAATATGCGACACGCCAACATAGTGATGCTCCTTGCACTGCTGACGCCGGCGATGGCATGGGCCGCACCGAATCCGCGGCTGGTGCTGCCCGATTTTACGGCGCTGGCGCACAGAGCGACGCAGGCCGTGACCATTACGCTTGATTCCTCGCTCCTGTCGCTGGCTGGGCGGTTCTTGGATGGCAACGACCCCCAGGATGCGGCGGCCAAGGAAGTCATCAAGGGTCTGCAGGGAATTTACGTCAGAAGCTACACATTCGAGCAGGACTTGGCATTCAGCGAAGCAGATATCGATGCGGTCAGAAAGCAGCTGGCGGCGCCCGGTTGGAGTCGATTGGTGGAAACCCACAGCAAAAAGACGCACGCCAATGTCGATATCTACATCATGGTGGACAACAAACAAGCCATCGGTCTCGCCGTCATCGCGAGCGAACCGCGGCAGTTCACGATCGTGAATATCGTGGGCGCGATTGATCTTGAGAAACTCCACAAATTGGAGGGTCAATTCGGCGTGCCGAAGCTCGACATCGACGCTGCGAAGACGCCGCATTGAGCGCGCGTCGCGCCCGCGCCGTCGAGCGCTTCCGGCAATTTCAGCCGCCGCCCTTGGCCTCGCGAGCTTTCGCATCCGCCACCATGCGCTTCACGTCGTTGAGCAGCGCCGGCGCGTCGTAGACGATACCGTCATGGATTGTGAAGCGCACGCCGCCGACATGCGTCACCTGGCGGGTCGCGTCGTCGAGATGCAGAGCGCCGGTTCCGTACAGCACCTTGAAGTTCGCGAGCGGGTTCTGCGGAACGATCACGAGATCCGCGATCTTCCCCGCTTCGATCGAGCCTAGAGATTCGGACATGCCGAGCAGTTCCGCACCGGATAGTGTCGCCGCTCGCACCACTTCCAGAGGGTGGAAACCCGCCTCCTGCAGAAGTTCCAGCTCGCGTACCCATGCGAAGCCAAACAGTTTGTAAATAAACCCTGCATCGTCGCCTACGGCAACTCGTCCTCCGGCGTTCTTGTAGTCATTCACGAACGACATCCAGATCTGATAGTTCCTCTTCCACGCCACCTCGTCGGCCGTCGTCCATGAATACCAGTAGGCGCCGTGCGCCTCGCGATTCGGCGAGTAGAAGCGCATCAGCGTCGGCAACGTGTACTCGTTGTGCCACTCCGCGTGCATCTCCCGGGACAGGTCGCGGTTCGCCTCGTAGATCGTAAACGTGGGCACGATGGTGAAGTCGCGCGCCTTGAGCGTATCGATGACTTCCTTCCAGCGGGCGCTGCCGCGCGGCGCGGCCTGCGCCCACAGGCGTCCCGCCTGGCCGAAACGGTCGTATTCGTCGTTGTAGTTGTAGTCGAGCGGAAAGTCCTGCACGCGGCGGTCGACGAACAGCGCCTCGGGCAGTCCGTACCAGTGTTCCATGCTGGTCAGGCCCCAGCCGGACGTATCCATGACGTTCATGCGCGCCACGGCGGTCTGCGAATGATGGCAGGCGCTGCGCAGGCCTTTGATTTTGGCTTCCGCGAGAGCCGCTTGCATGAGTTGCGGCGGCGAGCCCAGGAATTTGATGCCGTCAGCGCCTGCGGCGGCGATCGAATCAACCCAGCGCCGTGCTTCCTGCGGGGTGCTGACGCCTCCCGGCGTATCCACCTCGACGGGAAATCCCACGTAGGCCGCGATACGCGGCGCGACGATTTCGTGGGCCGCGCTGCGGCGCCGCTCATTCAGAGTCCAGTGCATGCCGTTGAAGGAGCCCGCCTCGCGCACCGTCGTGATGCCGTGTCCCAGCCATAGCTTGTATACGTATTCCGCGGGCGGGACTTCGCCGACCGCGCCGTGCCCGGGAGTCGCCGTGTGCGCATGCGCATTGATGAATCCGGGCAGTACGTACATGCCGGCGGCGTCGATTTCATAGTCTCCCTTCGCGGGCCGTTTCGATTCCTTGATGGGAACTTTGGGAAACCCGACGCTTACGATGCTGGCGATCCTGTCGTTCTCGATCACGATGTCCACGGGACCAATGGCGGGGGAGCCCGTGCCATCGATCATGGTGGCCCCGCGGATCACCATGCGCTTGAACGGGCCGACACCCTCGCCGGGTTTTCGGTTTGGCGCGGGTTGCGGCGCGTGCACCGGGCCGCCCATCACCGCGCTGATGTATTCCTCGCCGGGCGCCGGGCGCGGCGCATCAGCGGCGCGCGCGCCGGTGGCGCCATGCATGATGATCCCGACAGCCACCAAGACCATCGACTGTCGGACTACAATCCTGCTCAATAAATGATGCATGTCGGTACTCACGTATGTGTCGGCCGGCGGCCCGACAACGCAGCGTACACGCCAAGCCCGATAAATGTCGCTGCCGTCACGTAGCGGCCCACGTCTCGCGATGAGGAATCCGCGGTGAATTTTGGCGCGAGCGCCGCGGCCGCCAGCACATAGATCGTGTCCGTGCACACTGCAATGGAAACGAATACGCAGGCCAAGATCAGGCCTTGAGCGAGCGGTGGCGCGTCCGGGTTGATGAACTGCGGCAGCAGCGCGGCAAAGAACAAGGCAGTCTTCGGATTGACCAACGCGACCAGGAACCCGTCGGCGAACAAACGCAGGTTCGTTGCGCGATCAGCGGCCGCGGGGGCACGGACCTGCGGCTTGGCACGCAATGCTCTAACGCCGAGGAACACGAGGTAGGCCGCGCCGGCAAGCTTCATCACTGCGAACGCCGTTGCCGACGCCGCGAGCAGCGCCGCGAGCCCCAGCGATGCGGCCGTCGCATTGGCGAGATTTCCGAGCGCGATGCCCCCCACCGAAGCAAGACCCGCTTGGCGCCCCCGGCTCAACGTTCGGGTCACCACATAAATCACGCCGGGCCCCGGCGTCACGGCCAATATCGTGCCGGCAATGAGAAAGGCGGCAAAAGTGGAAGACATCAGCATGGAATGCAACATAAACGGCCAACTCCCTGGATTCTCGCAAGTGGGCTTTGGGATCGATGCTAGCGAAACCAGGCACCGGAAGCCAACACCGCCGGGCGAGAACCAGGGTGGGGCCTTGATATCTTGCTATCGGAGCGGGCTCAGCTAGACTTCAATGAAAGCAAGAAAGGTATGCACGGGCTTTGGAGTTTCGGGAGTTTGTCGATGGCAAGCAATAGACTGAATGTGGCGTCCTTGGGTTGCCTGCTGTGCGGGGCACTGTGGATCGCAGTCTCGCCCGCGTACGCCGCGACCTATGTACCTCCCCGCAGCGCTGATGGCCGGCCCGACCTCGAGGGTACGTGGTCCAACGCCTCGCTGACGCGGCTCGAACGCCCCGCTCAATATGGCGATCACCTGGTCATGACCCAGCAGGAAGTCGACGCGGTTGAAAAGAAGAACAGCGCTCTGGTGGCCCTGGGCAACAAGCCCACCGATCCCAAGGCGACCGTCAAGGATCTGCCCGCCGACTGCAGCGACGGCCGCGGCAATAACTGCAATTACAATGCCGCGTGGACGGACCCAGGCACCACCGTCATGCGCGTTCGCGGCGAACCGCGAAGTTCCTTCATCACTTTCCCCGCCAATGGCCATGTTCCCGCGTTCACTGCGGAAGCCACCGCTAGCGGCACTGCGGCGCGCCGCTTTGGCCCAGCCGTGCCGGCCGGCTTGCGCGTCAGCGACAATCCAGAGACGCGTCCGCTCGGCGAGCGTTGTCTGACCTCATTTGGCTACAGCGCGGGGCCGGTCATGCTGCCGCTGCTCTACAACAATACGTATCAGATAGTTCAGAGCAAGGACACGGTGGCCATCGTGGTGGAAATGGTCCACGACGTGCGCATCATCCGTCTGAATGCCACGCATCGCGCCGACGGCTTGCGGCCGTGGTTCGGGGATTCCATCGGACATTATGAAGGCGATACGCTGGTGGTTGAGACGACGAATTTTCCGCCATCGCAACCCTTCATGGGGTCGTGGAAAAACCTCAAGGTAACCGAGCGCTTGACGCGCGTGGGCGCCGGCCGCGTGCTTTATGAGTTCAAGGTCGAGGACCCCAGTGTCTGGACGCAGCCCTGGGGCGGCGAATATGAATTCAGCCGGGCGGCCGGGATGATGTATGAATATGCCTGCCATGAGGGCAATTACGGTCTGCAGGATGTCCTTGCCGGGGCCCGAGCTCAGGAGGCCGAGGCCGCCGCCAAGAATGCCCCGGTGACGGCGGTCGCCGCAAAGCAGGGCGCGTCAGAAAATTAACACGAGCGCCGATGACTAAAAAATTCTGGATGATTGTGGCCGGCCTCACCGCGGCTTTGGCCACGGTGTCGCCTGCGTTGCGCGCTGCGCCCGCGTCAAGTGGCGAGGAATTATTCGCGCAGCGCTGCAAGTCCTGTCATGAGCCGGCGATTGAGCGGGCGCCCGGCAAGGCCGAATTGGCCGCAAGGCCGCGTGCCGACATCGTCGTTTCGCTGACCAGCGGAATCATGGCGCCCATGGCGCAAGGGCTTACCGCCGAGCAAATTCAATCCGTCGCCGCCTATTTGACGCCCGAGACCCGGTCCGCATCCGAGACCCCCGCAGAGCGCCGCCCGGCGGCCCCTGTGACCGCGGCAGCGCTCGTCGATCGGATGTGCGCTGCCAATCCGCCCATCAAGGCCGGGAACAGCGACTGGAACAGTGCCGGTTTTGACGATGGATCAACCCGTTATCAGCCCAATCCCGGTCTCAAGGCCGCGGATGTACCAAAGCTCAAACTCAAGTGGACTTTTTCGATGAGCGGCGGCGGCCAGCCCACCGTGATCGGCGACTGGCTGTTCACCACCAACCGCAGCGGCAAGTTCTACGCCCTGGACGCGAAAACCGGCTGCGTGCATTGGGTTGTCAACGATGTGGTGTCGAGGACCACGCCGCTGGTGGTGCGCGCGTCGATTTCGCCGAGCGGCTGGGCAAGCTTCGTCGCGGTCGCGAGCCGGGTGGTGCGCGCTTTCGATGCGCAAACAGGCGCAGAGATCTGGAAGAGCGAGGTTCTTGAAAATCATCAGTCCTCCGTGATGAGCGGATCGCCCGTCATCTCGGGCGCGCGTATTTTCGTGCCGATTTCGTCGATCGAAGAAGCCACGGCGATGCGCAAGGATTATGTGTGCTGCACGTTTCGCGGATCGCTGGCGGCGCTCGATTTGAAGACCGGCAAGCTGCTGTGGAAGAGCTTCATGATCGGCGCGCCGCTGCAAACCATTCATCGGGAGGGGAAGGACCTCCTGGGACCTGCGGGCGCGGCGATTTGGGCGGCGCCCACGGTCGACGCCAAGCGCAGTCTGATCTACGTCGTCACCGGGGACAGCTACACCGATGTTGATACCGATGGCGCCGATGCCGTGGTTGCGATCAACATGCAGACCGGGTATGTGAAATGGAGAAATCAGGTCACCGCCCACGACAATTTCGTCATCGGCTGCGGTCCCAATGCGGCCGGGAATTGCCCCACGACGGTCGGCCCTGACTACGATTTTGGCGCCTCGCCCATACTGTTCACGCAAAAGAACGGCAAACAAGTGCTGCTGGCGGGTCAGAAATCCGGAATCGCCTACGGCTTTGACCCTGACAGCGGCGCGCTGCTGTGGAAAACGCAGGTGGGAGCCGGCTCGGCGCTGGGCGGGATCGAATGGGGCATCGCGTCCGATCGCGACTATTTGTTCACGCCGGTCTCCGACATCCTGCGACTTCGCGCCGACGCGAGCGCACCGGCCAGCGGCAACATGCCGGCCAAGCCCGGGATCTACGCCCTGGATCCCGCGAACGGCAGAATCGTCTGGCAGGCCCCGGCGCCCGTGGCGCCCTGCCACTACGCAGCGGACAAGGAAAAACCGAGCAGCTGTGTTCGCGCGCAATCCGCCGCACCCGCTGCCATGCCCGGAATCGTGTTTTCCGGCACGCTGGATGGGTGGTTTCGCGCCTATGATGCGAAGAGCGGAAAGATCGTGTGGGAATACAGCACCACGGCGCAGACCTACGACACTGTGAATGGTGCGAGCGGCCAGCCGGGCGGCGGCATTGACGGCATGGGGCCCACCATCGCAGGGGGCATGGTCTATACCATGTCGGGATTCAATGGCGCGGCGCGGGTGGGCAGCAACGGCATCAACGTGCTCCTGGCCTTCGGACTGGCGGACAGGTAAAGGGGGAACCCATGAAAACAATTTGGGCGCTGGCGTGCTTGGGGTTATGGCTGCCGGCATTCGCGCATGCGCAATCCGCGGTGCCGGAAATCAAATTCGATTCGACACCGGACTTTTTCCAGCTGCCCACGGGCATGTACTTCGGCGAGGTGACCGGCATCGCGGTGAATTCGAAGAAGCACATCTTTGTGCTGTCGCGCGGCAACACCTCGGGTCCCGCGTACGGCGCGGCTGCGGCGCAGCTATTCGAGTTCGATTCGAGCGGCAAGTTCGTGCGCGAAATCGGGCGCAATCTTTATGCGTGGTCTTTCGCTCACGCGGTGCGTGTCGATCGGGAAGACAACATCTGGGTTGCCGACAAGGGTTCGGACATGGTCGTGCGGTTCGATCCCGAGGGCCGCGTGGCCATGGTTTTCGGGCGCAAGCCGGAAGCGTCGGATCAAGGCGCGCATCCCTTGGAACACCCCAAGCCGCCGCTGCCGCCCGTGGACGGCTTGTTTCGGCAAGTGACCGACATGGCCTGGGATTCCAACAACAACGTGTACATCAGCGACGGCTATATCAACTCGCGGGTGGCCGAATTCGACAGGGACGGCAACTGGGTGAAGTCCTGGGGCGAGCCGGGCTCGGGTCCCGGCCAGTTCCGCACCCTGCATTCAATCGTTGTCGATCGCGACAACCACATCTACATCGCGGATCGCGGCAATGCGCGGATTCAAGTGTTCGATACCTCGGGCAAGCTGCTCAAGATCCTGCGCATCGAAGTCCCGGCCCCCGCCAATGCGCCGACCGCATACGGCAATCGGCCCTCGCCCGGCGGCGAGGTTGCGGCTGGCGCTGACCTTACACAATCGCCCGGTGCGCCCTGGGCGCTATGCATCACGCAAGGATCGCCGCAATATCTGTTCGTTTCCGACGGCTATCCGGGGCGGATCTATAAAATGACGACGGACGGCAAAGTGCTGGGCTGGCTCGGCAGTTCCGGCAAAGTACTGAAAAAATTTGGCTGGGTCCACCAAATCGCCTGTCCCTCCGAGAACGAAATCTACGCCGCGGAGATTTTGAATTGGCGGGCGCAGAAATTGACCCTGCACCCATAAGAGCGACGCTGCGCGCCAATCGCGCTTCGCTAGATGATGATGTCCTCGGGCGGCAGGTCGGACTCATAGCGCGCCTGCATTTGAGCATAGGCTGCTTCGAGATTTCGAGTATGCAGCCGCGTATCGAAGAGCGCCGTCGTGAGGCGGTTGTTGTCTAGTCTTTGCTTGATCTCCGCCATGCGCGAGGGATCCGAGCCCAGCGCAACCGCCAGATCCTCGTACTGCGCCCGAGTCGAGGTGATGAGTTCCGGCAGACCAATGGCGTGTAGCAGGCTCGAGGCCATGCGTCCGGCGAAGGTTTCGCCCGCACAGGTGAGTACCGGCAATCCGGCCCACAAGGCATCGCTGGCGGTGGTACCCGCGTTGTACGGCAATGTATCCAAGAAGAGGTCAGCCGCGCGGTAGCGCGCCATATACTCGGATCGTGCGATTCTTGCGCCGAACACGAGGCGGCTCACGTCCACACCGCGATGCCGCGCTTCGTTTCGCAGGTTGGCGGCAACAATCTCGCTTGCCGCATATAAGAACAGCACGGTGCCCGGTGTTCTCCTCAGTATCCGCATCCAGCTGTCGAATGTGGCGGGTGTGATCTTGTAGTTGCTGTTGAAGCAGCAGTACACGAATTCAAGCGGCGGCAAGCCGAGCTCGCGGCGTGCAAAGCGCCGGTGGCCGGTCGACCGCTTCGAATCATTCGCCTGATAGCTCGGGAGGTAGGCGAGCTTTTCCGCATAGTGTGCTCGCAGGGTCGGTGGCACCAGGATGCGATCGGCGACCAGGTAGTCGATGTATGGAGCGGCCATCGTGCCCAAGTACCCCAGATAGCTGACTTGAATGGGCGCCGCTCGCAGCGCGAATATCTTCGGCCTCGATCCGGTGGTAAATCCGGTGAGATCGACCGCAATGTCGATTTCGAGCTGCCGCGCCCGAGCTGCGATGTCCGCAGCGCCAATGCCGCGCACATCAATGAACCGATCGAACGCGGTCTGCAATCGCTTGCGCATCTCGTCCTGGGTATCCCGGCCCAATGAGAACGCATACACATCGAACTTCGATCGATCGTGCGTTTCGAACAACTCCGCGCTGAGGTGCGCCACCGGATGATCGCAATAGTCCGCGGAAAAATATCCGAGCCGGATCTTCTCGTGCCCGAACCGCTTGGCAAGCGGCGGTAATCCATCATTCGGCGGCGCTTTCGCGCGGACCCAGATTTGTGCCGCCTTCCTTTGCAGCGCCGCCGATTCCAGCAAGGCGAGCGCACAGAAGGGATTGGCGGCCGGTTCGCCGCGCTCGATGCTAGACCTAAGCTCGGCAAGCTCGGCATCGATGTCTTGCCAGTCGCAATTTTGCATTCGGGCAAGCAGACGATGACCGAAGGCAAACCCAAAATCGGGCTTGATGGCAAGAACTCTGGTATAGCTTTGCACGGCCAGCGCGTACCGCTGCAATTCATCGAGGATCTGCCCGCGATTGAAGTGCACGCCCGGGTAATTCGGTTGCAGTGCCAGTGCCGCATCGTAGCTGGCCAGGGCAGCCTCGATGCTGCCCAGTTCAAACAGCGCATTGCCGCGATTATTGTGGGCATCGGCGTAATTGGGGTGCAGCGATATCGCCCTGTCGAAACTCATCAAGGCGGCGGCGTACTGCTCGAGTTCCAATTGGGCGCTACCCTGATTGTTGTAGGCCTCGGCATAGCCGGCATCGAGAGAAATCGCGGCCGCATAGCTTGCCAGAGCCGCGGGCATCCGCCGCAGTTCAAACAGCGCATTGCCGCGATGATTGAACGCGCGCGCGTGGCCCGGATTGAGCGCGATCGCTTTATCAAACCCGGCGACGGCCTCCTCGTAAAGTGACAGGTCGTAAAGCGCCATTGCGCGGTTGTAGTAAAAACCCGCAAAAGCGGGGTCGAGCGCAATCGCCAGGTCAAAACTCGCAATTGCGGACTCATAGCGCTGCAGTTCGTAGAGCGCCTGGCCCTGGTCGTTATGCGCGGCGGCATTGCGGGGATCGAGTTTTAGCGCTGTGCCGATCAGCTCGAGAGCGAGCTGCGGCTGGCGGCTTTGCAGCGCGATGGCGCCGAGAAGATACCAGGCGCGCGAATTCTCCGGCTGCAAATGCAGCATCTGCTGATAGCGCGATCGAGCTGCATCGAGTTGCATTTGGCCATGCAGCGCCAATCCTTCCTCAAGCAGGGCATCGACTTTAGCGTCCGCGGTGTCGGAGTCTGGCATCACTGGCCATAGGGATTTTGGACCCTGCAATATCGTTCATCTTGTGCAATATAACTATCGCAATATCATAATATTACATATGTTTACGAGAAATAACATTAATTCCTATCGGACAAAGACGACGAGCTGCAAGCGGGCAGGCGCCGCACAGCGGCGCGCTGCGTTTGCACAGCGTCTGGCCGTGGAGTTTAAGCAGCAAATGCGCTTGCTGCATCACAGGTATTTTGAGCGCGGGTTTGGCGCCCACATTGCGGCTCGCTGCGTACATGCGCGCGTAGGACTTATCCTCCGCAACTATCCCTAAGCGCATGAGTACGCGCAGCGCGTTGGAGTCCGGCGCCAGCACGTTCTGCACGCCGGCGAACAATAGAATCTTGTCGGCGCCTGGTTCGCCGATGCCCGGAAAGCGTCGCAGCGCTTTTTTTGCCTGCGGCAGCGGTTCGCGCAACACCGCACCGAGATCCGCCCCGAAGCCCTCGAGTGCAATTCGCGCGCACTCCCGTAGCTTGTTCGCGAACCGGGCTTTTAAAATTCCATGCGCGGTGACGCGCTCGAGTGCCGCACGCGATGCCGTCAGAATCTTGTCCGGACTCAAGCCGACCTGCCGGTGCAGCAGCGCGAAGGCAGCACGTCGGCGCGCCGGCGGCGCAAGGTACGCCACGTTCTCCCAGAGGATCAGCTCAAAGGGATCCTTGGTCGGCAAGGTTTCAGGCACGCCATAATGTTTCTTCAGCGCCTGAAGCACTGCTGCAAGCTTTGGTGGCTTAGGCTGCATGGCGCAATGGTAGCTGATCGGGGAGGCGGCCGGCTGCGGGGACTTCAGCGAATTCCCTGGGGCACCATTGCCTCGCCCATCGAGGTCCGACAGACTGTGCAACCTTTGTTGCCAATCGACGGTGTCGTCCATTTGACCAAGACTTTATTGGCTGCGGCGCTTTGCGCCGGACTCGTGAACGCGGCCTTCGCCGCAGGCGATTTTCTACAGTCGATTACCATCACCGCGACGCGTATCCCGGAGCCAGTCGATCAAATACCCGCAGATATTTCGATCGTGTCCGGGCAGGAGCTCATTGCGCGCGACGCCTGGGACATGTCCAAGGCCTTGAGTTTGGTGCCCGGCGTGGAAGCGCCGGCCGGAGGCGATGCGGGACCCTCGAGTGCCGTGCCGTCCTTCTGGGGACTGCATGAGTTTGACGCCTTTCTCCTGGTCGTCGATGAAGTGCCCTGGGGCGGTGCCTTCAATCCGGGCATCACCAGCCTGGACTTCACCGGCGTGCAGCGCGTCGAAGTGCTGAAGGGCGCGGCGCCGGTGATGTATGGGGCGACCTCCTTCGTCGGCGTGGTGCACCTGCTGCATTATCCCGCCGGCGAGGCGAGCAATGAGGCCGACATTGCCGTGGGCAACTATGGGTCGGCGCGCGGTTCCGCCTCATTCGTGTTACCGCAGTTGGCCGACTACCGGCAGTCGGCCGCGATGGACGGGCAGAGTCTGGGCTTTGCCGACGAGCGCGAGAATGTCTCCGATGGGCATCTTTTGTATCGCGGCGCCCTCGATCTGGGCAGCGGCACGCTGCGCGTCGATGCCAACCTGAATTTTGTACGCGATGTGCCGCCCAGTCCGGTGATTCGCGTGGGTTCCAGCCTCACCACGCTCACGCCGCTCAACGCCAATTTCAACCCTGCCGACGCCAAGATCGACGAGGATAAGTATCAGCTGGCGGTGGGTTATTCGCAGCCCACCGCCGCGGGCACGTGGGACACCCTGGTATCTCTCGCCTATTCCAATCTCACCGACATCCGTGCCTTCCTGCATCCGGATTTGAGCGGCGCGGCCGATACGCAAAATCAGAATCGTCACATCGATGATGACTACTTCGACACCCACCTGACGAACAAAAGCATCGGCGACACCACACTCATCGTCGGCACCGACCTCTTGTATGGACTCGGCACACAGACCACGCAGAACGGCAACTCTGCGTACACGGTGCCGCTGAACGGTTCTGTGCAGCCGCCGCCGACCAGCGAATTGGCGGTCAACGAGATCGGAACGGTCAATGATAAACGGGTGTTCGCAGGCCAATATGCGCAGCTCGACTGGAAGCCGGACGAGCGCTGGGATGTGCTGGGAGGTCTTCGTCTCAACGAAGCCTATGAGCGCAAGTACACCAGCGACTACACCTTGCCTCCGCCGGTGCTTGTGGACGAGAGAGTCAGCAAGACCATGATCCGGCCCTCAGAAACCATAGGCGTCAGCTACCGGCTTTGGGCAGCGGGCAGGGACGAGACCATCGTGTACGCGGATTTTCGCAACGCCTTCAAGCCCGCGGCTATCGATTTCGGTCCCGACTACCAGCCGGCTCTGCTCAGTCCCGAGACCGCACAAAGCTATGAAGCGGGTCTCAAAGGCGCGATCGCCGGCAGCCGCTTTACCTATCAAGCCGAACTATTCCTGATGAACTTCAACAATCTGGTCGTGCCGACGAGCAGCGGCGCGCTGGCGAACGCCGCGGCGGAAAAACTCAAGGGTGTGGAAATCGAATCCCGCTACCAGGTCACTCCCGATCTCGCGCTCGCGGCCAATGCGTCCTACCATGACGCCTGCTTCACGCAGTACAATTTGTTCGACGGCACTACTGCCGTGAACGTCGCCGGCAAAGAGTTACCCCTGTCGCCGCACGTGCTGGCGGCGGCGGGTATTTTGTATACGCCTAAAACGGGCCTCAACTCCACCATCGTCGCCCAGTACGTCGGCAGGCGCTTTCTCGACGAAGAGAATATCGCGCCGGTCGGCGGCTACACCAAGCTTGACGCGACCTTGGGCTTTGGCTTTGGCCACTTCGTGGTTTCCATTGAAGGCAACAACCTCACCAATCAACGGCCGCCCGTCAGCGCCAGCGAGTTCGGCAGCGAGTCGTTCTATTTATTGAACGCGCGCACCTGGTGGCTGCGATTAAGATACACGGGGCTTTGAGTTCTCGGCCGCTGTGAATTTACTCTTCATCGGTGGAATCCAGATCCTGCGGCGGAGCGAGTTCGGGTTTCAGCTTGCTTAAGGATGCCTTTACCAGCTCCTTGTTGAGACTGCTTACTTCGTCATCGCGCAGGTGCTGCCATTTCTCCTTGAGTGTCTGCCACTCCTTGAGGCAACGGCCGGTCTCGGCCACTTGCACTGCGGTTGGCACCGCGTCCACGCCCGTGACCTGCGCGTACAACGTCGCAAAATCGCCGTTCACGCTTGTGAGGCCCGGTGGCGCAGCGCCGCCGGCATCCGGCGGCTCCGACAAATCGCCGATGTGATGATCCAACGATTGAATCCGATCGCTTAGCGCGCCGCTGGCGTGGCTGGTCAGCTCTTTGAGCTGCGCGCGCAGTGAGCGAGCCTCGAATAATGCGCCGGTACTTGAGTCGAGTGCGCCCGCGAGGCGCTGCGCGAGTTCGAATTGCGCCTGGAAATCCGCAGCAGTGATTTTGACTCGAGGGTCCGGATTGACGGTCAACGGCTGCTCCCACTGGTGCGCGCCGATGCTCAAGCGGACGCGGTATACACCGGGATTCGCCGGCGGTCCCTGTGGTTCCTGAGGGGTATCTCCCGGCACCGCGGAAATCGGGAAGCCACGCCTCGGACTGCGGGGCGTCGCATAATGCAAGTCCCAAACCCAGCGGTGCATGCCGGTGTCCGCCGCAGGCGCCCGCGTCATACGGACCCAGTATGTCGGAATCAGCTGGCGTTCGAGTTCTGCCGGCGTGAAAGGCGCCGGATCGGTGCTCGATACGCGTCGCGCCAAAGTACCCGCCGAGTCGAACACCTCGATAGTCACGGGACGGCTCGCAGCATGTGCCAGGTAGTAATCGATCACGGCGCCATCCGGCGGGTTTCGTGCCGTCGGCTCATCCGGCTGGATCGGCGTGTCGGTTTCCGTACTGCGCTTCGCGCGGATCGCCGCCGCGGGTTTCAGCAGTGTGGCCTCGTCGGCGGCGACCTTCGCCGTGAACTGCCGCAAAGGGCTGATGTCATCCAGAACCCAAAACGAGCGGCCATGCGTGGCGAGGATCAAATCCTCGCCGTGAATCGCCAAATCGCGCATCGAGGTGTGCGGCAGATTCAACTGCAATGAACTCCAATGATCGCCGTCGTCGAAGGAGACCCATACGCCTTTCTCGGTGCCCGCAAACAAGAGCCCCCGGCGCACCAGGTCCTCGCGCACCGTGTTGACCGGCGCATCATCGCTTAAGTTCGCCGTGATTAGACTCCAGGTTTGCCCGCCGTCGCGCGTACGGTAGATGTACGGCTTGAGATCGTCGATGCGAAATCGGCTCACCGATGCGTAGGCGACCTGGCTGTCGAAGTGCGAAGCTTCGATTTGGGTCACCTTGCTCCACGGCGTGAGCGCAGGTGGAGTGACGTTTTGCCAGCTCAGGCCGTCGTCGTGCGTGACCCATACCAACCCGTCGTCAGTCCCGGCCCAGATGAGACCCTCGCGCAGCGCGGACGGGCTCGCCGCGTAAATAGCGCCACGTTGCTTGTCCGCCTTCGCCGACTTCAGAACGCCGACGCTTGCGGGAACGCCGGGGTTTTCACGCGACAGATCCGCGCTGATGGCGCGCCATGAAGATCCCGCGTCGCTGGTCTCGTACAGGCGATTGGCGGCATAGTACATATGGTGCGGATCGGTGGGGGAGAAGAACAGCGGCTCGGTGCGGTCGACGCGGACGCCCTGGGCTTTCAGAGGAATCGGGGTAATGTCCTGAACCTGTCCGGTCGACAAATGGGTCTTGGTCACGACGCTGCGCCCGGAGCCGTACACGATGTCGGCGTCCAAAGGATCCGGGACCGCGTACCCATATTCGATCACCCCGACCGGATGCCAGTCCCGATAGGTGATGCGGCCGTCATTGCCGCGGCTTGCGATGCATACCGAGCCGCTTTCCTGCTGGCCGGAGCAAATGCGGTAGGGGAAGGTGTTGCTGACGCCGACATGATAGAGCTGCGCCGTCGGCTGATTCAGCCAGGAACTCCAGGTGGCGCCGCCGTTCACCGAAATGATGCCGCCTTGATCAGCGACCAGTGCGATGCGCCGCGGGTCGTCCGGTGAGATCCAGAGGTTCTGGTAATCATCGCCGCCCGGCGAGCCGCGCAGCGAAATCCAATGCGCGCCGGCGTCGGTTGATTTCATGGTGACTATGCTGGCGCTGTACAGTACGTCGGCATTGGATGGATCTACTTTGATGACGGCCAAATCGCCGCCGCCTATGCGCAGCGCGGGCCGAGGATCGGTGGTGGCGCGGACCCAGGATTCACCGCCGTCGTCAGATCGATAGACTCCAAGCCCGGCGGCTGATCCGTAGTCGCCCTCCGAAGTGGTGGCGACCGTGGCGTACAGCCGCCCTGGCTTGCTGGGCGCAGTCGCCACTTCGATCTGCGACAAATTCTCCGGCAACCCGCGCGTCAACTTGCGCCAATGCTCGCCGCCGTCGGATGACTTGTACAGGCCGCCCGCAGTCCCGTTGTAGATGTTGTTGTCTTCCCACGGACCTGCGCGAACGTTCCACAGCCCCGCATACAGGGTGTTGGGATCAGCCGGATCGATTTTGACGCAGGAGCCGCCCGTGTCATCGTTGACATGGAGCACTCGGATCCAGTTCTTTCCTCCGTCGGTGGACCTGAAAATCCCGCGCTGCGAACTCGCGCCGAATGGATGACCCAACACCGCCGCGTACAGGCGGTTGGGGTCTTTGGGATCCACCGCCAGATCTGGAATCTGCTGGGCATCATCGAGAGCCAAGTGCGTCCAATGCTGGCCTGAATCATCCGACCGATAAATGCCGTTGCCGACCGAAAGATCCGGCCGCATCAAGCCTTCTCCGCTCGCAATATAAATGATCTTGGGGTCACTGGGCGCTACCGCAATGGCACCGATGGATTGGGTCGGGGCTGCATCGAACAGAGGATTCCAGGTGCGGCCGCTGTCGGTTGTTTTCCACACGCCGCCATTGACGGCGCCAATCAGAAAGGCATCCGGCTGACCCGGTATTCCCGTCACCGCTCGCGTGCGGCCGCCACGGAAGGGCCCGATCATCCGCCACTGCAGCGACTGAGAGGCGGCGCTGGCTGCCGCCGCGGAATTTGGCGCTTCCGATGCACTCACCGCCTGGCAGCAAAGCCCGACTATCAAACCTGCAAGCAAAAAACGGGTTGTTGGGTTCATCGCTTAAGGTCCACCAATTGAAGGAACGCCGTGCTCGCGCATCAGCGCCTGGAAAGCCGGCAGATCGTGATCGAATACCGCGCGCCATTTGGCGAGCTCGGCAGTCAGTTCGCCATGCAGGTAGGAGTACACCTGGCGCTGCGATTCCGTCGGTCCGAAATCCTCCGTATCCAGGGTCGCCGCAAAGGTGTCGTATTGTTCGTTCAGCATATTAGGGTAACGCAGGTTGTCCTCGGAAGCGGCCATCTTGACCTGCAACAGACGCGCTTCAATCGGCATCATCTTGGCGTTGAGCTCATTCGCCGCATCGATCACCGGCTTGGCCGCAGGATTTCCCGAGCTCCACTTTGTTATTGTCTGCAGCCTGGCGCGCGTCGCGCGAATTTGATTCACCGCCTTGTGCAGGGCATCGATGTCCGTCCAGGTGCGAATCGAGAGATCCGCCAGTGCCAGGACCTCCGGGTCGGATATCTTGCCCATGAGCCGCGGATCCTGAATCACCTCGAGCGCCACGGTTTGGCTCTTGGCACCGGCGTTGAGACGAACCTGATAGTGTCCCGGCGTTACCAAGGGTCCGCGCGGGCCGTCGTCGCTGTAGAAGGCACCGGGAATTTTCTCCGGATCCTCGCGGCGCAGGTCCCAGATGAAGCGATTGGCGCCGGCGGCGTCGGGTATCGTATCCGCCGGCTGTTCGCGATCGGTCCACTCCGGCGGCTGCTCGGAACTGTCCGCCGGCCGGTGATTCGACAAACGCCGCAGCACCTTGCCGTCCGCCGTGAGAATCTCGAGCGTGATCTCCTCGGCCACGGCAGGCTTGCTTTTCAGGTAGTAATCGATGACCGCGCCAGATGGCGGGTTGTCGCCCACCGGGAGCCTGCGCTCGACCTCGTCGGGAAAATGCAGTTTTACTGCAGGCGCGGGCCGGAACAGGTGAATGTCCCCGGCGGCCAGTCCATCGGCGGCCTGCCGCAACGGGGACAGATCGTCGAGAATCCAGAACGACCGGCCGTGGGTCGCGGCCACGAGATCGTTGTCCTTGACGATGAGATCGTGCACGGGTGTGGTGGGCAGATTCAACTGCAGCGCCTGCCAGTGTGCGCCATCGTCGGCGGAGAAGAACACGCCGAGCTCGGTGCCGGCGTACAGCAGTCCCTTGCGCTGCGGATCTTCGCGCACTGCGTGCACGTAGGCGCCATCCGGGATTCCGGCAACGATTCGGGTCCAGGTTTTGCCAAAATCGTGGGTCCGGTAAATGAGCGGTTTCAAGTCATCGAGCTTGTGCCGATCGATGGCAGTGTATGCCGTGGCCGCATCATGAGGCGAGGGATCGAGGAGACTCACCATGCTCCACGCCGGCATGTCCTTGGGGGTGACATTTGTCCAGGTCTGGCCGTCGTCGCGGGTCACATGGATCAGGCCATCATCGGTTCCCGCCCACAGCAGTCCTTGCTGCCGCGGCGACTCGGCGAGGGCAAACACGGTGTCGTAGTACTCAACACTGGTGATATCGAGGGTAATCGGACCGCCGGAGGGCTGCTGTTTGCTCTTGTCGTTGCGGGTGAGGTCGGGACTGATCGCCTTCCAGGTGCGTCCTTGATCGGGGCTGCGCAACACGAACTGCGCTGCCGTGTACAACACGTTCGAGTCATACACGGAGACAAACAGCGGCTCGGTCCACTGCAGGCGGAATTGCAGATTCGCGGCGCCGTTGCCGGACACGTCGAGCGGATAGACCGAGACGTCGCGGAAGTTGTTGGTGCGGTGATCGTACCGGGTCATCTGGCCGCTG
>DATMRC010000063.1:0-4266 GCA_035567075.1 Steroidobacteraceae bacterium | reverse complement strand
GAATCTCATCGTCGCGGCCGATTACCGGGTCGAGCTTGCCCTGGCTCGCGCGCTCGGTCAGATCGATGCTGTACTTCTCCAATGCCTGGCGATTCTCCTCGGCGCCTGCATCTACCACCTTGGCCCCGCCGCGCACCTCGTCGATGGCCTTTTCCAAGGAGGCGCGGGCGGCGCCATTCGCCTTCAATAGCCGGCCCAACTCGCCGCGATCGTCGCAGGCGGCCAGTACAAAAAGCTCGCTGGAAATGAACTGATCGCCGCGCTGTTGCGCAAGCTTGTCGGTAACGTTCAACAGCTTGTTAAGATCATTGCCGAGCAGCACTTCGCCGCCCGATCCTTCCACCTTGGCGATCCGATCCAAGGCGGCGGCCAGATCCGAGCGCAATTTTGCGACCTGCACGCCCGCCTTCTCGAGCAGCGGCCGCGCAGTGCCGCCCTGCTGGTCGAGCAGCGCCGCCATGAGGTGCACCGGCTCGATGTACTGGTTATCGCGGCCCACGCTAAGCGACTGGGCATCCGCCAGGGCGGCCTGAAATTTGGTCGTCAGCTTGTCCATGCGCATGAGATTACCTTCGATAAACGCGAAAGAATGCTTGGGAAATGGGGTGCCCGGCCCTCAATTCAACGGTGGTCCGCAAGATCACGCCAAATGAAGGTGCCCTGCCGGCCGGTAATCCCGTCGCGGCGATGCGAAAAATAGCGTTCCGCCAGCGCGTAGGTGCATTCTCCGCCACCGTGGATGCGGGTGATCCCCAACTTCTGAAGCTGCCGCCTCGCCAGCAACCCAAGGTCCGCCATGAAACGCCCGCGCGCATTGGGCAGGAATGCAGCCGCATTGGCAGGGTCGCGAGCCAAGAACGCCTCGCGCACTTCGGCGCCCACCTCGAAGTGCTGCGGCCCTATGGCCGGCCCCAGCCAGGCGATCAACTGTTGTGGCGAGGCTCCCATCGCCTTGACGGTCGCTTCGAGCACGCCCAGGTTCAGGCCGCGCCAGCCGGCATGCGCCGCCGCAACGGTATCGCCCGATTCGGTCGCGAAAACAACGGGTAAACAGTCGGCCGTAAGAATCGCGCAGACGCGCAGCGGCCGGCGCGCGATTGCGGCGTCCGAGGCAGCATACGGTCCCGGCGCATCAAGATCGGCCACATTCGCCCCGTGTACCTGCTTGAGCCATACCGGTTCCGAAGGCACCCGGGCTGCCGCGATCAGCGCCCGCCGATTCTCCGCCACGGCCTTGACGTCATCCCCTACATGATCACCGAGGTTGAGCGATGCGTAAGGCCCTGCGCTGGCTCCGCCGCCGCGAAAGCTCGACAGCAGCCGAACACCTGGCGGCGCCGGCCAATCGATGTCGAGCCAGCTGATGCTCATCGCGCACGCTGCAGCGCTTCAGCCGCTGCCCTGGCGTCATCGCGCAATGCCAGCAGCAATTGCCGGAAATCTTCGGGCACCGGACTTTGCAGGGCCAATCGTTTGCCGGTCCGCGGATGATCTAGACCTAAACTCGCCGCATGCAGAGCCTGGCGCTTGAAGGCACGCAGCGTGGCGATCAACTCCTGAGCCGCATCGCGCGGTTGCGCAAAGCGGCCGCCATACACCGGATCGCCCACGATCGGGTACTTCTGATGCGAAAGATGCAGGCGAATCTGGTGGGTGCGCCCGGTCTCGAGCTTCACCGAGATATACGTGTGGGCGCGGAACCGTTCCAATACCCGGTAGTGGGTGATCGCCGGCCGCCCACCCTCGCGCACGGCCATTTTCAGGCGATCGCTGCGATTGCGGCCGATGGGCGCATCAACCGTGCCGCCACCCGTCATGACGCCCACGCACACCGCCAGATACTCGCGCGCCATGGTGCGCGCCATCAGCTGTCGGGACAGCGAGGTCTGCGCCTCCGCGCTGCGCGCCACCACCAAGAGGCCGCTGGTGTCCTTGTCGAGCCGATGGATGAGGCCTGCGCGCGGCAATGCCGCCAACGAGGGGTCCAATCCCAGCAGCGCGTTTTGCAGGGTATGCCGCGGATTTCCCGCGCCGGGGTGCACCACCAATCCCGCCGGCTTATCAACCACCAGGAGATCCTCGTCCTCGTGGACCAGGCGCAGCGCAATCGTTTCCGGCAATACCTTCAGCTGCGGCTCATTCCAGGTCATTCGCACCCGCACCGAGGACCCGGCCGCTGCGAGGTCGCGCGGTCGGCAGCGCAGCCCGCCGACCAGCACGGCGCCGCCCTCGATCCAGCCCTTGATTCGAGTGCGCGAATGCTGCGGCAGCAGGCGGGCCAGGGCGCTGTCTAAGCGCTTGCCGGCCAGTTCGGCCGGTATTTCAAGATCGATGACTTGGAACTCTGCGCTCATAGGGCACTCGAAGCTAGCTTCGGAGCATCGGGTATACTGCCGCGCTTTCGGGCCCTACCCTTTGGACCCCCCATTGTAAGGAATCGCTTGTGAGACTGCGTGATCTTGTCCAGCCGACCCGTGTTTTGCTTGCAGCCGTCGCAGTGTTGCTGCTGGCAACGGGCTGCCGCAGCCATCGGGCCGATGATGCCAAATCGGGCCCTGAACAGATCTACGCGAAAGCGCAGAAAGCCATCCGAAGCGGCAGCTATGCCGAGGCGGTCAAACAGCTCGAGGCGCTGCAGTCGCGATTCCCATTCAGCGAACCGGCTCGCCAGGCCCAGCTGGACTTGATCTATGCCTATTACAAGAGCAACCAAGTGGATCCTGCGGTCGATTCCGCCGATACGTTCATTCGCGAAAACCCGACTAACCCCAGGGTCGACTACGCCTATTACATGAAGGGATTGGTGTATTTCGAGCGTCAATCGAATTGGATCGAGCGATGGTTCAAAGTCGATCTATCGCAACGCCCGCCCGTGAACGCGAAGAAGTCCTTCGACGCGTTTTATCAGCTTCTCGAAAAATATCCCAAGAGCGTCTACGTCGGCGATGCGCAGCAACGCATGATTTATCTGCGCAACCGCCTGGCCGACTTCGAATTGCACGTGGCTCTTTACTACATGCGGCGCGGCGCCTATGTGGGGGCGCTCAATCGCGCCAAATACTGCGTCGAATATTATGACGGAGCACCCGCGGTGAAAGGCTCCATGAAAGTCATGGTCGAGGCTTACTACGACCTGAAAATGACGGATCTGGCGCAGAGTGCCGAGCGTGTGTACGCCGACAACTATCCAGGCGATGCCAGAGCCATCCAGCGCAAGAAACACTGGTATCAGAATATTTTTTAGGCCTTGATCTCCTATGCCTAACCTTGGTCGGGCGTCAGAAACCGGCACCCGACTCCACTTGCCTTGGCGAGATGTTGGTCCAGCGTGGCTAAGGGCGCATTGATCGTTTCGGCAAGAGCCACGTACCAAGCATCGTAGCTGGTCACGTTATGGCGTAGCTCCCAGACTCGGTTTGCGAAAGGTTCAAAAAAAAACACGTCAATATCGAGCTGCATTAGTTCGCTCTGTGCAGCGTTCGCCTCCGCCGTTGTAATTGTCGCAGCTCGCTCCAAGCGGCGCAGGATGTTGGTGGATTCCACATACGCCAGCTCGGGAGCGCACAGCGAACCTCTGAACAGAATTTCTTCCGCCCAAGTCCCTGCAGCGCCGCCATCCACGAGCGCCGCGACCAGTACCGACGAATCGATTACCATACTCAACGCCGGTCAGCGTTTCGGGTCTCAAGGATCTGACTGGCGGAAACGCTGTTCTGCGCCGCACGCTTTCTCCTGCGCACTTGTTGCAGCCAGGCGTCCAGCGACGGGCGAGAAGCCAGACGCTCTAATTCAGCGCGCAAAAATTCCTGCATCGACTTGCCCTGCAGGGCTGCCCTCGCGGCCAATTCGTCGCGGACTTTCACCGGAACATCGCGGATATTGATTTGTACCGTCATGCTTGCATAATGCCATCAATGCTTGCATTTTGCAATCATTCGGAGTCAGCGCAACGGCGCGAATCGGCGCGGTTATCGGGACTTGTAGCCGCTGGTGATCGGATAGCGCCAATCGCGGCCGAAGGCGCGGCCGCTCACGCGCACGCCCGGCGGCGCCTGGCGGCGCTTGTATTCGTTGCGTTTGACGAGATCGAGGATGCGACCCACCGTGGCTCGATCGAAACCGCGCGCGCTGATCTGATCAACCGACAAATCCTCTTCGATGAAGGCTTCGAGGATGGGGTCGAGGATTTCGTACGGCGGCAAACTGTCGGTGTCTTTCTGGCCGAAGCGTAATTCGGCCGACGGCGGCCGTTCGATGACGCGGATC
>DATMRC010000062.1:0-5036 GCA_035567075.1 Steroidobacteraceae bacterium | reverse complement strand
TTGCGGTCCCTTAATCATGCCGGACGGCCTCCCGTGATCATGGTCACCGCGCATGAGAAACACGCCGTCGAAGCCTTCCGCATTGGCGCAATCGATTACCTGACGACACCCATCAGTGCGGATCGGTTCGCGACTGCGATCAAGCGCGTTCGTGAGCGGCGTGCATCGCTATTCGCGGCCACGAGACGTCAAGCGGCCGCTGATACCCAAAATCTCTTCGACACGGGCGAACCGCGTCGCGGATCACCCGCGCGCTTGATCGGTGAAAACGCTCACCGGCTGTATTTTCTCGCCGTCGATGAGGTGGACTACATAGAATCCTGCGGGAATTATGTCCTGATCCATGTGGGCGCTCAGAAATTTGTCCGCCGCGACACCCTAAAACGGTTGGCCTCCGAACTGCAGGACGCGGAGTTTGAATGGATTCGGCGCTCCACGTTGATCAATCTGGCACGCGTCGCCTTTGCCGAAAAACTCGATCACGGCGCGCTCGCATTTACACTGACTTCCGGCACGCGGCTGGTTTCGAGGGCCGGGATCAGGCTGGCGGCGACGCGCGGACGGACTCGTATTGAGAATGTGGAGTGAGGCGCGGCAATCTTGATTCTGTCGCCGTCGAGGGGCGCGCGAATGACAGTTCGACCGTTCGACTTCGCACCGTCCCCAGCCGCGCGCTGCCGCGCAGGTGCGGAGATCTCCAGAACACCGTCGCACCCCGCCGTACGATGTGACCTCGAACATGGTGCAGCCGAGGGCCTGACCGCGCCGCGCCGGCGTCGCTTGCCGGTCCCGACGACGGTGAATGCAGCGGCGCCGCAACTTCGATGTGTTCCAATAGCGGCGCCTTTCCCGCATGGCGCCGTGCGCGATTGAGCCTGCTGATACCCACCAGATGCCGCGGCAAGAGATTGGTCGCGCCGAGCAGCAAGAAAAACGCCAGCAGCATGGGAGTATCAAATGCGACACCTCCCAAGCTTGCGCGCACGACTTGGTCCCGGATGTTTCCTGTCGGACAGCGCGCGCGGTAGTACGCCGCCCACTCGTCATCGAAATGAAAGCGCAGGTGCGCCAGCAATTCGTCGATGGCCGGTTCGTCCTGCAGCGTGAGCAGCACATCGCCCCGCCAAGCGGTGGACCCCTTCGGACGGCACAACTCCGGCGCGCCGTCGAGATTGAATTCGGTGACGACAGGGGACAGATAGGCCGTTTGGTCGCGCATGGACCAAAAGGTGCGAATATGCCCGGATCGGCAGTCGGAAACTGCCGTGACCAAGGCGCCGCCTCGTTGTGCGCCGTCGCGCAACTGCACCGCCAGTGTCGGGATTTCCGCGAGCGCGAGGCGACGGGGCGCGTCTGCCCACTCCACCCAGACGGACCGGGATGGGACGCGGATCAGATCCAAACAGGCGCTCAAGCGATCTCCTTCGGCGAACGCCAGCTGCGTGGCGCAGCGCACCAGCTCATCCGTAAGAACATAGCGCAACGGGCAATCGCGGAGGTCCGTTTTGAATCGCTCCGCCGTCGGCAACGCGCAACCATCATCCGAATAGATCGGAATACTGCAGCCTTGCGAGATGAGATCCAGAAGGCGCATCTAGACGGGATACCGAAGGTTGCACCATTTTAGAATTTGGCCGTGAATGCCACGTAGAGCTGCCGGCCCAACGTGTCGTACGTTTCGTAGGTATTCGCCTGGCCGCCCGCGATGATCTCGCTGGTCACGATCGGCGGTTCCTTGTCGAACAGATTGTTGACGCCGGCACGCAATTGCAGTTGTTTCAGGACGTTCCAGCTCGCGGAAAGATCGAAATAATTGTAGGCAGGAATTCTCGCGTTGAAATAGTTGTACGCGCCGAATTCAGAGAATGCCAGCGACGGATAGAAGCTGTTGTTGTCGAGGGACACCTTGCCGATGTAGCGCCAGAAAGCCGATATCTCTGCGTCCCACGGCGTGGTCCAAGTGGCGCGCAGGTTCTGCCGCCATTTCGGATTGAGGGTTTGGCAGGTCGACCCGAACAAGCCGGAACAATCGTAGGTGAGTGATTGGGGCGAGGGCGTCGTCTCGTTGTGCAACAAGTACGTACCGCTCAGTGAAAACAGTAATGACCCGAATCGATCGAGCGGCAGCTTGTAGTTCGCCTGCAGGTCGATGCCGCTGACCAATACTGCGCCAATATTGACGTTGGTCTGGATGATGTAGCCGCCGCCCGCCACGGTGGCCCCCGTCAGGCCCCCGGTGGTGGGCGATCGCACGATCTGGCTGCAATACTGCGGCTGACCCGTGTCGAGACATTGCTGCAAAAGAACGTTGGCGGGATACGCGTTGATCTGGTCCTTGAGATTGATGTGGTAGTAATCGATGCTGCCCGTGAGGTTCGGCAGCATGGTCGGTGTGATGTTGAAGCCGAAGCTATAGGAGACCGCGACCTCCGGCTCGAGCTGCGTATTGCCGCCGGTGAGCTCGGACACCTGGCTTGCAACCAACGGCGGTATGGTGCCATTGGCGTACTGAGCCGGCGTTACGCCGGTGCGCTCGCATTGCACAAGGGTTGCAGTGATCGGAGGTGCGCACGGGTCGGCGCTGAAGCCTATTTGTCCGACATTCGGCGGATTGTATAGCTCGATGATGCTCGGCGCGCGGATGGCGCGTTGGAACGAACCGCGGAAACGGAAATCATCGAGCGGTGCATACTGCAATTCGATCTTATAGGTATTGACGACACCGGAGGTGGTGTAGTCGGAGCGGCGCAAGCCGGCGTCGACCACCAGGTCCTTGGCAAAGGTTTTGCCCTGCACGAGTGGGGCGCGCACCTCGATGAATTCTTCCGTGACTCCAATGCCTTGGTTGATCGGCGCCGAAGCGCCGCCGAAGCCGGACAGCTGCCCGCCCAGTTCGGCGGCATCCGGCTGGTAGACCTCGGTGTCGCGGCGATTCTCCCAGCCGACGTTGACGCCGATGCCATCGTTCGCGGTGGGCAACTGAATGCCGTATTTTCCGAGCTGGCCGGTGATGTCAGCGTGCGCGATGCGTTCGGTCACGGTGCCGTACGCCGTGCCGCTCAAGTACAGGTACTGGAGCTGTTGCGGCGTGATAGGGGCGGTGCCGAAAATATTGTAGGGTACGCAGGAGCCGCCGCTGATGCAGACCGGGTGGGCAAGGGTCCCGGTCGCCTGCAGTGCGTTAGCGATATTCTGAAAATTGAGGTAATTGTTGTTCGACGTAAAGAGTGTCGAGTAATAGTACGAGCCGTAGGCATCGTATCTCCAGGCGGTCGCAAAATCGCCCGTCGCACCCAATACCGCACGGTAGTTCGAGTGCTCGAAATAAGTGTTTCGCCCTTGACCCTCGACATTGCGCCGGCCGATGCGCACGTTGGTGCAATTCGGCGAAAGCACGGCTGTGCCGCCGGGCGGAGTCGTGAATGAGCAGGGCGTGCCCGGGGCCGCCGCCGCGGCGGCGATTTGCGCCGGCGAGCAAAGCACCGAGGCCTCTTGCGCGCTGAGCAGCGGGTTGTCGCAATTGATGTTGTAGTTGCCGCTGATGGGATCATCCGGACTGCTGTCTTTGAACAACGCCGATGGCGCGATGACCTGTGTGGTCTTGTCGTTCATGTAGTTGAATTCAAGATAGGGCTTCACGGCGTCGTTCAGATCGAGGTGGCCCAAGACACCGCCGGTGTAGCGCTGGTCTTCGCGGGCGATGTAAATGTAGGGTTGCGAGTTGAAAAGCGCCGGTGGGTTTTGGCCGGCGGCCGGCCAGGGCAACAGTTGGTTGCCCACCACGCCGAATTGGGCGCTGGCGTTGACGGGATTAGGCGTCCATTGATTCGAGTTCGATGATCCGCTGCAGTGAGCTCCGGTCAGCGTGCTATTTGCCACCAGCTGGCACGCACCGAAATCGCGATCGCCGCTGGTGACCGGATCGGACTTCAAGTATCCCAAGTAGCCGGTGATATTGCCTGCGCCGTCGGCAAAATTGGTCCCCATGATGACATCGAAGTTGCGATTGCGGCCGTCATGCACGGTGCCCGTCGGCGCGTTGCTGCCGAAGGCCGTATTCAGGCCTTGCACGTATGAATTGCCATTGTTGTGCCAGTCTTCGCCGACCTGCCCATCGATTTGAATGCCTTGAAAATCCTTCTTCAAGATGAAATTGATCACGCCGGCGATGGCGTCCGAGCCGTAGGTCGCCGACGCGCCGCCGGTGACCACATCGATACGCTCGACCATGAACGTGGGGATCTGGTCGAGGTCAGGTGCGGGTGACGCGATGGCGGTATTGGCATCGCCAACACCCAAGCGCCGGCCATTGATCAGCACCAGCGTGCGATTCGGTCCGAGACCGCGCAGGTCGGCGGTCGTCAAGCCGCCGGCGGTGGTGAGGCCGCTGGTACGGCCGCTAAAATCCTGCCCTATGGAGTTGTTGAAGTTCTGCGGCAGCTGATAAAGGATGTCGCTGATGTCGTTTTTACCGGTCAGCAGGATGTCCTTCGCCGTGATGACATCGATCGGGCTGGTGCTGACCTCGTTCGGCGCCGCAATGCGCGATCCCGTGACAACGATCTCCTGGATTTCGGCGGTTTCCGTTGTCGCCAATGCCACCTGCTGAGCTGGCGCTGGCAGGCCGACCAGAGCCATGGCCCCGCCCAGAACAACGCGCCGAAAGTTGTGTAGAAGCGTGCTGTGATTGGTCATCTAAGACTCCCTATGCTGCGGCGTGTGCGCACTACGATCGGAGCTGGTCCGCTCCAATCGGCGGCGGTCACTTGTTCGCGGCCAGAAGCTTAGGCGAGATAGTTACAGGTGCCCTCGCAATGTGATGAAGTCGCCCGCAGCGTGACGGACGGCAATTTGACGGGGATTGGGGCCGGTGAGGTACCAGTGTAGAAGCGCAATTCGCGTGCGCTGCCGGGCTTGACGAGCGGGATCACGCCGAAAGTCAACGCTAGTCGCCCGCGTCCGCGGGGCGAATGTGCGCGTTCGATGGTGAAGAGAAGTCGTTGGTTATTGTGAGCGCCGTTTAGCGATGATTTCCT
>DATMRC010000061.1:0-101427 GCA_035567075.1 Steroidobacteraceae bacterium | reverse complement strand
GCGGAGCGACGCGAATAATGCCGGATCGCGGGCTGTCTATTTCGGCGATGAGCAGGAAGGCAATCGATACCACGAGCGGCAGCACGCCCAGCAGCATGCTTTCGGAACGCATGTTTTGCGCGCCATAACCTATCAGCATGTGGGAAATGACTGCAATTGCCGCCATCAGAATCCACGCCGAGGCCGGGATGCGGTTCCACCAGGAGGACTGCGTGTATCCTTGCGAATTCAAGACATCGTTCATGCCCGAGATCACCAAGCCCCCGATGGCGGTGGGCTCTGCGGCCGCCGTGCCGCGCACCGCCGACCACAGCTGATCCTGCAATTGCGCCGTGCGGGTTTCTATCGGCCGCAGCTCATCCTCGTTGCCGGCCCGATAGAACGCCAACCGCTGATCGATATAGGCACGCAGCAAGGCACGTACCTGGGCGGCGTCCGTCGCGGCCATGAGGTCAGCACGCAGAAACTCGGTGCCGATCGCATTGGCCTCCGCCTCCTCGTAATTCTTGCGCTGCTCGTAGCGGCCAACGGCCATCGAAAAGGTAAACCCGATGATCAGTCCGTTCAGGGTAAGCGTGGTGGCGAGGATGGTGCCGAAATCCTTGCGGATGCTTGGGTCCATCTTGTTCCAACGTCTCAGCACCGTCGCGCCAAACCGGGTCGACAGCCACAGCATCAAGAAGCAAATCGCGAATATCAACAGCGGGTGATCTAGCAGGCCGTTCATTTGCGAGAATCGCCGTGTAGCGCAGCGGACGGTTTACTCGGCCCTCCGCCAGCCGGGGTCCGGGTTGTATCGGTCGATTTTGGCGGCAACGTCGTTGGTATTCGGGCCGAGGTCCTTCTCGTACACGACGCCGCTGTTGTTCACCATGAAACTCATGACCCCGCTACTCCCGTAGACTGCGGGAGTGGCGAGCAGCGCGAAGCCGCCGCGCATCTCACCGTCGACGATATAGCTGCCGCTGGTGGCCGACTTGCCCTCGCCGGTGAGAACGCGAAAATTGTATCCGTGATATGCGGGCGGCTGTCCGTTGACGTTTCGATAACCCTCGGCAGCCGCTTCCGCCGCGAATTCACCCAGCGGGCTCAACTGCTCCGGGTCGTCGGACTTCCAGTAAAGACCGTCGCGCTTGCCGGGAGTACTGGCAATTCTTTGTGCGTAGATGCCGGCGGGCTTGCCGTCGTGAGCCTGGGCGGCATATTCCTGCTGCGCGTCGACATAGGCTTGGCACACGCGAATGGTGGTGAGCTCGTTGCGGCCAATGCGCCGGTAGAGAATTTCCTGAGCCCCTGTCGCCGTATCGAAACGCCATGCCTGGCCTTCCTTCACCAACGGAATGGGGAACGGCCACTCCTCGTTGCCCACATAGAGAATCTCGCGAGTCGGACTGACGGTCATGAGCGCCGCCTTTTCCGAATAAGCCACCAGAAAAACCTCGCGACCTCTTTGATCGATCACCGGGTCGCCGGAGTCCAGAAGCTTCTCGCCTGCGGCGCCAAACAGGGCGCGCAGCGCATTGAGGTCGCCCGACTTGTTGCTGTCCACCAGTGCAACGACAGCATCTTCGGGCGTACTGAAGGTCTTCTGTTGCGCTTTTGGTTGCGCGGTCTGCGCAAGGACGGAGCCGCAGCCAAGCAGTGTCGTTACTGCAATACCCGTCATGATCGAGGAGATTTTCATGTTGCTAATTCCCTGGCGCGGCTAGCTAAGGTTTGCGACCCTGTCCACGGGGCGCGCTCTGTCCACGCGCTGCGCCGCCCTGTGCTCGCGATGCGCTGCCTTGTCCGCGTTGGCTCGCGGCGCGCTCGGCATTGCCGTTCTGATAGCCGGTAAATGCGCTGGAGCTGGTTTGCGCGCGCTCGGTTGGCCTGACGTTGGACGGAGCGTTGTAGCCGCGCGAACCATAATCGGGTTTTCCTGTGTTTGGCGCCGGGGCAGGGCGTTGCGTGGGTGTGCCTGGCTGAACAGCGGGACGAGCGCCGGCACCTGTCGCGGGCCGCGTCGCGGGGGTGCCCCCGGACGGCAGTGTCGTTGGACGCTGCCCGGGCGTCGCGCCGGGGTTTGCGCCAGGGCGTGATCCGGGTGAGGTCGCGGGACGCGGAGTAGCCGGCCGCGCCATTGGTGTGTAGGGCGTGGGCCG
Organism: Steroidobacteraceae bacterium; assembly: GCA_035567075.1. GTDB lineage: Bacteria > Pseudomonadota > Gammaproteobacteria > Steroidobacterales > Steroidobacteraceae > Bog-1198. Next base: position 99,283 of record DATMRC010000061.1, on the reverse strand, counting down.
CGGAGTAACACCACCCCGGTATCCCGGATTATTCACGTTGATTCTATTGATATTGACGGTGGTCGAGGAATACGCATACGGCCGCGGACGATAGTAGCCGCCAGCCGGCAGGGGCACCGGCCGAACGTAGGGATAGCGGCCATAGGGTGGCACCACCCACGCGCCGCCGCGGACCACCACGGTATGCGAGTGCCAACCCATGCCCCATGCGCCCCATCCGTAAGGGGAATAGTAGTAGGAGCTGTTGCTCATCGCAGCACCGATCGCTATCCCCAAACCAAAACCGATGAGAACCGCCGCGGCGTCCGGCGGGGGCGGATAGTAGACGACCGTCGGATTGTATACGGGCACGTATACCACCTGCGGATTGGCAGGCTGAATGACGATGACCTGCTGGCCGCCTTGGTTCTCCGTGACGACCGATTGCTCACGCGAGGCTTTCAAGTTGCCGGCCGCTTGCGCCTGCGCGCGCAATTTTTGCACCGTATTCATCACGCCGGTGGGATCGCTCAAATATGCCGTCCCAAGTTCGGTGGTCCAATCGATCTGACTGGCCAGTTGGTTCAACACATCCGGAAACAACGCAAGCGCTACAAAGCTGGCATCGAAGCCTTGCTGTTGCGCGGCCTCCTGCAACGCCGTGCCTTGCAAGTTCTTGTTCTGCTGCAGCCAGTTGTTCATTTCTGTGACCTGGCCCGGACTCGTGGCGCTGGCCAGGACTTGCGCGAGCAATGGGTCGGGGTAGAGCGCGATCGGAGCCAACAGCTGCTCGAGCGGGTTAAGCTGCGGATTTGCCGATGCAGGCGGGGCAGTGTTCTGCGCGGAAGCCGCGCCGAACGCGGCACAACAGGCAATAATGATGCCGACCCAGGCTTGTTTCATCATCGGTGACTTACTCCGGATTCTCCGCCTCGCGCTGCGAAGCGATCCATCGACACCGAGGTCGGCGCCAATTCTGGATCCCCTCAGTAGGCGCCTTTGGGAGCGAGATCTGATGGTCCTTCGAAGTTAGTGAGTGCCTTCCCGAGCGTCCATATGGCTAAAGTCCTCTTGCGGTGCCGGCGGGGCTCGCTGTGGATTAGACTAAGCCGGTTGGTACGGCCTGGCAGGTACACATACGGAGCTTTATAAATGGCGGACGCATATATTGTCGAGGCGGTTCGTACCGCGGGAGGGCGGCGCGGCGGCAGACTCGCCGGATGGCATCCTGTCGATATGGGCGCAGAAGTGTTGAATGCCCTGGTCGAACGCAGCGGCGTGGATCCGGCGGCGATCGAGGACGTCATTCTTGGCTGCGTCTGTCAGGGAGGCGAGCAGGCATTTCAAATCGGGCGCAACGCCGTGCTCGCGTCCAGATTGCCGAACAGCGTTCCGGCTGTAACCATCGACCGGCAGTGCGGATCATCGCAGCAGTCGATCCAATTCGCAGCTCAGGCGGTAATGTCGGGCACCCAGGACATGGTGATCGCTGCCGGTGTCGAAAGCATGACGCGGGTCCCGATGGGCTCGAGCGTCGCGCTATTTACCAAGAGCGGCATTGGCACCGGGCCCATCAGCCAGCGCATTCAGGACCGCTTTGGCGTTCATGGATTCAGTCAGTTCACCGGCGCGCAAATGATGGCGGACAAGTACGGGTTGAGTCGGGCGCAACTCGATGCCTTCGCGCTCGAGAGCCATCGCCGCGCGGCGGCGGCCACCAACGCGGGCGCGTTCGATGCTGAAATCGTCCCCTTGACGGTTGAGACTCCGCAAGGCCCGGCACAGCATACCAAGGACGAAGGCATCCGCTTCGACGCCACCTTGGAGGCGATCTCAGCGGTCAAGCTGCTGCAAGAAAACGGCGTGATATCGGCCGCCAACGCCAGCCAGATCTGCGATGGTGCAAGCGGCGCGCTGATCGTCAATGAGCGGGCCCTGAAAACGCACAATCTCAAGCCGTTGGCGCGCATCGTCAACCTGACGGTCACGGCGGGCGATCCCGTGATCATGCTGGAGGAACCGATTTCCGCAACCCGCCGCGCGCTAAAGCGCTCGGGTATGTCGATCGATGACATTGATCTTTACGAGGTCAATGAGGCGTTCGCGTCGGTGCCCCTGGCCTGGCTGAAAGAAACCGGAGCCGATCCTGCGAAGCTCAATGTCAATGGCGGTGCGATTGCGCTCGGCCACCCGCTCGGCGCATCCGGCACCAAGCTCATGGCGACATTGACCCATGCGCTGCGCGCCCGCGGCAAGCGCTATGGGCTGCAGACCATGTGCGAGGGGGGCGGGGTCGCCAACGTCACCATCGTCGAACGCATGTAGTCACGCAAGCGACCCGCCGGTACGCGACTATTCGCGTACCGGCGGATCCCCCGACACCGTCAACACTTCAACACTCACTTCAACACCATCAAACTCTTCGCAAGCGGCTCAGCTAGCCCAAGGTCACCGGAACGAAAAGACGAACGTCGCCGCGCTGAATGAGCAGGGCGATTTGCTTGTCGTGCTCCTGCACCATCTTGCGCAGCTGCTCGACGCTTTGCACCGGGGTGCCGTCAACCGACAGCACCACATCGCCGGCCTGGATGCCTGCCGCGGCCGCGCGGCCCTGGGCATCCTCGACGACCAGCCCGCCGGACACACCGGCCTGCCGCCGTTCGTCCTGATTCAAGGGGCGCAACGCCAGACCCAATCGAGCCGGTGCCGATGCGCCCGGACGTTCATCGGCAGTAACTGCTTTGGATGCGCTGCCGATGGTTGCAGTCAAGCTCATGGTTTTGCCGTCGCGCCAGATCTCGAGTGTGGCCTTGTCGCCGGGAGCCGCGACTCCGACGCGCGCGGACAGCTGACCGGCGTCCACTATCGGACTGCCGTCGAACTTGAGGATGACATCGCCCACCTTCACGCCCGCGCGAGCGGCAGCGCTCTCGGGGACGACCTTGGCCACGAGCGCGCCGTTCGGCGATTTGAGTTTGAACGAGTCCGCCAGCGATTGATCGAGCGTTTGCACCTCGACCCCCAGCCGCGAATGCTCCACCTTGCCCGTCTTCACGATCTGGTCCTTGATTTGCACCGCCAGATTGATCGGAATGGCGAACGACACGCCTTGATAACCGCCGGAATTGCTGTAGATCTGCGCGTTGATGCCCACCACTGCGCCGCCGGCATCAAACAGCGGACCTCCGGAATTGCCGGGGTTGACTGCCGCATCCGTCTGAATGAAGGGCACGTATCCGTCGCCGGGCAGCGAGCGGCCCTTGGCACTGACGATGCCGGCCGTCGCCGTCTCTTCGAGCCCGAAGGGTTCGCCGATGGCGAGCACATAGTCACCCACGGCCAACTGGTCCGAGTCGCCGATGCGCACGCTTGCCAAATCATGCGCATCGATCTTCAGTACCGCGATGTCGCTGCTCTTATCGGCGCCGAGAACCTTGGCCTTGAATTCGCGATGATCGGAAAGCTTGACGGTCACTTGCTGGGCGCCGTCCACCACATGCGCGTTGGTGAGCAGCAGACCGTCAGCCGAGATGAGAAACCCGGAGCCCTGCGCGTGCTGCACGCCGCCATGATGTCGCGGCATCGGCAGCCCGCGAAAAAACTGCCCCAGTGGATTGTCGTCGCCGTTCGGGTCGCCGAACTCCTGCGGCGCGGAGGTGCTCACCGGACCGGCAGTGGTGATGGCGACCACCGCGGCCTGATTGCGCGCCACGATCGCGCGATAGTTCGGCGCCGTCATCAACGGTATGGGCTGCGTCGGTGCGTCGCGGCTTGGATCGGCGGGCGCGGTGGCGGCCGTCGGTGCAGCGGCGGTTTGCAGAAGAGCGGGGGCGGATAAGCCCGTGGCGGTGCCGACGGCAAGCACGCCGACCGCCGACCATACCAGCGTGCTGGTGCGAATTTGCATGATGATCTCCTACGAAATGAAGCCAATAGCGAGCGCTCAGGCTGCAGCTTCCCACGCCTTGCTTAAGGCAATCTTAAGAGCTGATGGGAAAGCTCACGGCGACGCGCAGGCCCCCACCGGCTGCCTCATCGAGGAGAACGCGGGCATTGTGGCGCTCGGCGATGGCCTTGACGATGGCCAGCCCCAGCCCGGTACCGCTTTCCTGCGCCGCCGCCCGGCGATAAAACCGGTCGAACACCCGCTCCCGATCCGCCGCGGCGATCCCAGGGCCGCTGTCGGTGACCTCGAGCAGCGCTTCCCCGGCCGAGGCGCGGCAACGAACCCGCACGGCTCCGTGCGGGGGCGTGTAGCGCACCGCATTGTCAACCAGGTTGCGCACCAGCGTGCGCAGCGCTTCAGCATTGCCGCGAACCAGAATGTTCGGCGCCGCGTCGAGGCCGAGGTCGATGTTGCGCGCCATCGCCAATTCGTGAGTATCGGTGACTCCCTGCGCGGCCACGGCGGAAAGATCGATCGACTCCAGATCGCCGGCCGGCTCCTGCGGATCGCTGCGCGCCAGAGTGAGCAGTTGTTCCACCAGGTGAATCGCGCGCTCGACCGCTAGCCCAAGGCGCGCGCGTGCCTCGCCGCGCGCCGGCGCATCCGGTGCCCGGTCGAGTAGCTGCAGTTGCAGCCGCAGGGCGGTGAGCGGCGAGCGCAGCTCGTGGGCCGCATCGGCGATAAAGGCGCGCTGGGTGTCGAAGGCCTTCTGCAGACGCGCCAGCAACCGGTTCAGCTCGCCGACCAATGGCCCGATTTCGCGCGGCAAGTTCTCGGCGCTCAAGGGCCGCAAACTGCGCGCATCGCGCCTCTGCACCTCGGCGGTCACGAAGCGCAGCGGCAGCAGGCCGCGGCTCACGATCCACGCGACCGCGGCGATCATGATCGGCAGCAGCAATATGAGCGGTATCACGACCCGCGCCGCGGCGGCGCGCGCCAGTTCTTCGCGCACTCGCAGCGGTTGGGCGATCTGGATCACGCCATCCGCGGACTGCAGACCGTAAGCGCGCCACGGCTCGCCGCGCAGCGACAAATCCGCGTAGCCGAGAACTGTCTGGTTGATCATGGGCAGGCCGGGGCGCGACAGGTAGGTGCGTGCGCCGAACAGATCCCATATCTGAATCACGAAGTCCGTATCGCCTTGATCCGGCGGAACTTCGATGCGCGGCGCCAGCGAAATCTGGCCGCGCAGCGACAGCGCCATCTGGCGCAGCTGATAGTCGAAAAGAGTCGAGGTTTCATTCAATACGCGCCGATAGGTGACCCCGGCCGCCAGCAGCGAGATCAGCGCCACCAGGATTATCAACGCGATCAGCAGTCGCGCGCGAATCGATGTCATATTTTGGGTACGAAGTAGCCGACGCCGCGCAGCGTGCGAATGACATCGCTGCCCAGCTTGCGCCGCAAGCCATGAATGTACACTTCGACCGCGTTGCTGCCGATTTGTTCGTCCCAACCGTACAGGCGGTCTTCGAGCTGCGTTCGGGACAAAACGGCGCCCGGCCGCTGCAGAAGAGCTTCCAATACGGCGTACTCGTGAGCGGACAGATTCACCGGCGCGCCATTGCGTTCGATGGTGCGCGATTTGAGATCCAGGCGCAGATCGCCGTGCTGGATGCTGGAGTCACCGCGTCCGCTGGCGCGGCGCATCACCGAGCGCATCCGCGCCATCACCTCATCGAGATCGAAGGGTTTGACGATGTAGTCGTCGGCGCCGGCATCGAGGCCCGCAATTCGATGCTGAATCTCATCGCGAGCGGTGAGAATGATGACCGGCGTGGCATCGCCGCGTTTGCGCAGCTCGCGCAGCACGTCGATTCCGTCCCGCTGCGGCAGGCCTAAGTCGAGCAACACCACATCGAAATCCGCTGACAGCAACGCGGCTGCGGCGCTGCTTCCGTCACGCATCCAATCAACGGCGAAGCCCGCCTGGCGAAGCGCCGTCTGCAGGCCCTGCGCTATCATGCCATCGTCCTCGACGAGCAACACTCGCATATGAAGCCTTTTCTAAAGTACCGCATTGTATGCAATGAAAGCTCTAGTTTAAGATGCAGGCACGCGCGTATCGATATCGACAGGTGCAAAATTTATTCACGGAGTGGGAGATGACGATGAAAATCAAGACGGGCCTCGGCGGGTTGTTGGCGATGACCGCGTTCGCGATCGCGCAGGTGGCAAGTGCCGCCGATGTGACGGGCACCTGGATCATGGCGGTGGAAACCGGGGCAGGCAGCGGCACGCCGACATTCGTGCTCGTGCAAAAGGGCGATTCGCTCACCGGCAACTACAAAGGGCAGCTCGGCGAAGCGCCGGTGACCGGCACCGTCACCGGTGACGACGTCGTCATTGAATACAAAATTGACGCGCAAGGGCAAACGCTGGCGGTGAAGTACTCGGGCAAGGTTGCCGGCAATTCGATGAGCGGCAAGGTATCGCTGGGGCAGTTTGGCGAAGGCACCTTCAAGGGCACCAAGCAGTAAACGCGCTTTAGACGTTCAGAGTATCGGGACGATTTGGGCCTGAACCTTAGGCCCTGTAGGCCCTCCCTTGCCTGGAATGGCCGCAATGCGGACGGCGAATCGTGACGCCGGTCTCAACCTGTGCGGCAGTTCTCAACTTTCATATTTGTTCTTATGACAGTGCCCGTTCGGGCCCTGCGGACGCATGCAAATGTGACCCAACGCATGTCGGCAACCCTGCATTTGCCGGACCCTTATTGCGCTAAGCGAAGCTCGAACATTCGTGGCTGGCGAATGCTGACCGCAGCGCAACACAACCGCCTTATGGCGATCGCGATATGGGACTACAACGATGCCGAGGAGTCTGAGAAAACATGAGCTTACCGCGCCGGAGACGCCGGACCCAGCGGTAGCTCAATCGCCGCGGAAAAAGCAGAAGCTAGCGGTCCTGCTGGTCTCCGGCGATGAATCCCTGTGGCCGCAAATCGGTGCGGACCTAAGCTCCGATTTGATCCTCAAGCAGCTCGATTCCGTCGACGAGCTCATCAGTTCTACACCGTCGGGACAAGCCGCCATCGTACTGTGGGATGCCCGCCATCACGCGGATCCCGCGAACCTGTTGTCCCGCCTGCATTTGCATTCATCGCGATTTGGCGTGATCGCGCTGGACGAAGCCGCCAGCGCCGATGCCTGGGCCGTCCCGATTCAACACCGCCAGATTGTTGCGCACGTGGCGCTGCCGATTGTGGGCGAAGTTCTGGCGCAAGCCCTGGCCAGCGCGCAGGATGAAGTGAACTCGCGCATGGCGATTCTGGGAACCGACGCGCCCGCTTCCGCGGCATCCGCCGGCGGCAAGAAATCCTGGCTGCTGCCTGCCGCCATCATTGGCGGCGTGCTCATCGCAGCCGTCGTGGCCATCATGCTCGCGCGCAATGGCGCGCCCGACGCGAAACCGCCTGCCGCAATTCCGGTTGCGCCGAATACCACGGCCGCGGCACCGTCGCCCGCCAAGTCCCGCGCGGAAGCCGATGAGAAGGTCGACGCGCTCATCGAAAAAGCCCAGCGAGCCATGCTCGATCGGCATTTCATCGATCCTGCGGCCGGCAGCGCATTGTCGCTGTATCGGGAGGTGTTGATCATTGAACCCGACAACGGCGAAGCGCTGCAGGGGTTGCAGCGTCTCTCGGAGATTCTGATCGCGCGCGTGCAAGCGGCTCTCGATGACCGCAAGTTCGACGTCGCCCTGCAGTTTTTGGAGAGCGCGAGAAGCATCGACGCCAATGATCAGCGCCTGTCGGCGCTGGACGAGAAGATCTCGAGCCTGCGCGCCGAATTCGGTCCGGCGCAAATCATGGCCGCGATCAACGCCCAGAATTTCGACCGGGCTGCGCAGCTCATCGACGAAGCGGCCCGCACAAAATCACTGCCGGGCGCAAAACTGGCGCAACTGCGCGACGAGGTGCGGCGGCGGCGGGCCGAATTCGACGCCGGACGCCTGCTCAAGCTGGTCGACGCGCGCATCCAGCAGGACCATCTGATAGATCCGCACAATGACAGCGCGGTTTACTACCTGGCGCAGGCAAAACAGGCGGGCGCGGCTGCGGCGGATTTGCAGAGCGCAACACAGGATATGCTCAAACGGCTGGCGCAGCTGGCGCGCACCGACGTCGAACAGCGCCGTTACGGCGATGTTGAGCGCGTGCTTGCCGAGATGCGCGGCATGGGTGCGCCGGCGGCAGCAATTGCAACTCTGCAGCGCGAGCTGAATGCGGCGCGACCTGCGGCGGCGGCGCAGAAATCCGATCCCCAGTACCTGGAGCTGGCGCAGTCGCGGCTGGCTCAGGGAAAGCTGACCGAACCCGCAAATGACAGCGCGCTGTATTACCTCAATCAGCTGCGCGCGGCGGATCCGAAAAACGCCGCCATCGGGCAACTCTCGGCCGCCGTGCTGTCGCAGATGGTCGATCGCGCCAGCGCGGCTCTGGGAGCCGGCGACATGGTAAAAGCGGAGGCGCTGGCGCAACTGGCGGCCGACGTGGGCAGTTCGCCCGACCTGGACGCTTTCAATGAAAAACTGCGCCAGCGCATACTACTGAGCAGTTTGCCGCAGGTGCCGGAGAAATCCCTGACCCGCATCAACAAGCTCGAGGTCCAGTACCCCCCTCGGGCGATGCAGGACAACGTGGAGGGTTGGGTCGAAGTCAGCTACACGGTTGGTGCCAATGGTTCGGTTTCGAGCGTGAAGATACTCAACTCGGAGCCCGCCAGGGTTTTCGAGTCGGCAGCGAGCAGCGCGGTGAGCCGTTTGCGCTACAAGCCGCCTATGAAGGACGGCAAACCGATCTCCGTCAGCACCCTGATTCGCATCGTCTTTGTCGTTCCCAAGTAGGTTGCGGAGCGCCATGGCCAACCAGACACAACCTACCTTGAATGATGCACCGGGTCCGGCTGAACGGAGCCGCAGCACGGTGCTGTGCCTTGTGGTGCACGATGAACTGGAGCTGCGCTTGCGGCTGGCGGCGCTGATACGCCGCGCAATTCCCAAGGTCGACGCGGACACCGTCACGCGCGCGGGCTTCGATGCCATATCGGTCGAGCGGCTGCGTGCCTACGTTGCCGTGATGTTCATCGTCGAATTCACTCCGCCCGAGGCCGCCGCCGCCGCCCTGGCGTCGCTCGAGCTGCTGCACAAGCGCGCACCGAACCTGCCGATATTCGTGTTTGCGCGCGGCGGCAATGAACGCACCGCCGTGCGCGCGATGAAGTTGGGGGCCAGCGACTATTGGCCGATTCATTCGGTGATGGTCGGCGAATTGTGCAGCACGCTGCAGCCGCTGATCGAACCGCCGCCACCGGCAGCCACGGCAACGATCCCGATAGTGGACAGGTGGCGTCAGCCCGAGATCGCCGGCTACGCGCTGTTGAAGAAAATCGCGCAGTCCGCGGCGGCCAGCGTATATCTTGCGCGCAACGCCGAATTCCCCAGTCCGGTAGCCTTGAAAATTCATGCCATCAGGGGCCAGCAGGTCGTATCGGTGGCGGATCGCGAGCGCTTCGCCAAGGAGTGCGAAATCCTCTCCAAGCTCAATCACCGCTCCATTGCAAATGTGCTTGATTACGGTGTTACCGACGATTATCTGTATCTCGCCCTGGAATACTTCCCGTGCGGCAGTCTGCGCGAACGGCTGAAGCACCCGGTGAGCGAAGCCGATGCCGTCAACTATGCGCACCAGATCGGCGAGGCGCTGCAGATCGTTCACGCCGCGCACATCGTGCATCGCGACTTGAAGCCCTCGAACCTGATGCTGACCAACGAAAACCGCCTGGTGCTGATCGACTTCGGATCAGCGCGCACACAATTCACGGCCAGCGATCTGACGCGTTCCCAGGATTGCACCGGAACGCCCTATTACGTCTGTCCGGAGCAGATTGACGACCGCGAACCGGACGCGCGCGGCGATCTGTACAGCCTCGGCGTGGTGCTGTTCGAAATGCTCTCCGGCGCGTTGCCGTTCTTGGGCAAGACCCTCGCGGATATCCTGGCCGCGCACCGCACGGCGCCAGTACCGCGGCTGCCCGAGCATCTCAAGACCTACCAGGCAATCGTCGACCGTTTGTTGGCGAAGGCCCCACAAGACCGATACGCGTGCGCCGCGGAGTTTCTCGATGCCTTGGACGGCGTGCGTGCGGAAAGTGGCAATCGCAAATCCAGCAACCCATAGCGGAGCAATCGATTCATGAACCGTGGTGCCGAGAAAAGAAAAATGCCGCGCCTGTCCGCCGGCGGGCTGGTGGTGCTGGTCATCATCCTCGCTTTCAGTTTCGTCGCAGTGGTGCTGATACCGGGACTCGAACTTGCCAGTGAACTGGCCGACAGCACGGTGACGCTCAAATTCGTCGGACAGCAGCAGCGCAATCCCGCATTGATTCGCGCCTCGTTGGACGCGATGCACGACCGCCTCACCAATCGCGGCTACATCCAGGAGTCCCTGGATCAGCTGCGCGACGCCAGCACGAAACTCGAGGCCGGGCTCAAGGAAATGAATGCGCCCCAATCGGGCGGCTGGTTTTCCATGACAGGCAGCTCGTTTTCCACCGAGGGCGACAATACCGCAACGGGCGCGCCGCTATCCGGAAAACACGCGCCGGCCCTGCGCGAGCTTTGGTCCAAGGAAAAGGCGTCGCTGCAACCTCTGCTCAGTTTCCAGGGAGTTCCCTACCAGGACAACGAGTCCACCGGCACCGTGCTCAACGAAAACGGCAAGCAACTCGAGCGCGACGTGAGTGCCGCCATCCGCAGCAGCCGGCACGTGGTGCCGCTGCTCGACGACGAACTGACGGCAATCGTCAACGAGCTGCAGACCGGCAATGCGCGCTCCGCCACGCAATTGCGGTTCGTCATGCTGGTGGGCCTGCTGATTGCGGTGGTGCTGGCGGGGCTGGTCACGGTATTGCTGCTCGCGCGGCAACGACAGGACGCAACTCTGCGCGATGCGCGCCAGCAGACCACCGATATTCTGCGCACGGTCAAGGACGGCCTGTTTCTGCTCGACGAAAACCTCATCATCGGCGCGTCGTATTCCAGCGCCATGGAATCGCTGTTTCAGCGCAGCGACTTCGCCGGTCTGCATTTCGAACAACTGCTCAAGGGCATCGTATCGGAGAAGACCCTGGCGACGGCGGTGAAGTTCGTCGGCGTCCTTTGGTCGGAACGCACCAAGGAGAACCTGGTCAAGAGCATCAATCCCCTCGGCGAGGTCGAAGTGCATTTTGATTCGGGTCAGGGCAAGCTCTCCACGCGCTATTTGCAGTTCGAATTCCACCGGGTACGCGTGGAGGGCAAGATCACGCACGTGTTGGTGTCCGTGGCGGACGTCAGCGCCCGCGTGGATCTCGCCAAAGAGCTGCAGACCTCGCAATCCCAGGCGCAGGCACAGGTTGACACGCTGCTCGGAATTCTGCACGTCGACCCGAAGCATCTCACCTCCTTCTTGAACGATTCCAGTGCCGCCATGAAGATGATCAACGCGGTGCTGCGCGAGCCGGCGCGCGAGGAGACCGCGTTCCGCAAAAAGCTGGACACCCTGTTCCGGCAGGTGCATTCGGTGAAAGGCGAGTCCGCCGCGCTCGGATTGTCCTCGATCGAGACCCGCGCGCATTCCTTCGAAGATGATTTGAAGCAGCTGCGGGAAAAAGCCGATCTATCAGGCAACGATTTCCTGCCGCTGGTCATCAAGCTCGACGACCTGCTGACGCATCTACAATCCGTTGGCGATCTGGTATCGCGCCTGGCGCGCCTGCACGGTGCGTCGAGCAATGAGTCGCACACCGATACCGCGGTACTTGAGGACGGCAGCGCGGAAATCCCCGCCAGGCCCGAGAGCGGCATACCGGCAATGCTGCAGCAGCTCACCGCCCGGGTAGCGGCCGAAAACAACAAGGAAGCATCCCTGCAATGCATGGGCTTCGATACGGTGCCGGATGAGTACCGGCGAATGGTCAAGGACATCGCGGTTCAAGCGGTGCGTAACGCGATCGTGCACGGCATCGAACTACCGTCGGAGCGGCTCGCCGCCGGCAAGACCGCCCGCGGCGCGCTCAAGCTGATGTTCCATGATCTTGGCGAGACAGGCTACAAGCTGGTGGTCGAAGACGACGGGCAGGGCTTATCGACCGAAAGAATCAAGGAGGCCGCGCTGAAGAAAGGCTTCATCACGCCTGAAAAGGCGGCCACTCTGGACGCGAAGCAGGTGTTTTCCCTGTTGTTTCAACCGGGATTTTCCACGGTTGAAAACGCCACCAAGGATGCCGGGCGCGGAGTGGGAATGAACATGATGGCCGGCCTCATGCAACAGATCGGCGGCAAGGTTTCGGTCGGCACCATGCCCGGAAAATTCACGCGGCTGACGTTGAGCATGCCGCCAGCCAAGCGCGCCGGAAACACGGAAGCAGCCTGATGGAAATCCCCGACGGCCGCAAAAGCACCTTGAAGCTCATGATCGTCGATGATTCGAACATCATCCGGCGACGCATCGAACGCTCGCAGCAGATCGCGCGCCTGGAGGTGGTGGGCGCCGCCAGCAACGGCCGCGCGGCGGTGGAGATGTTCCGCCGCACGCAGCCGGATGTCGTGACGATGGATTTGACCATGCCCGAAATGGACGGCATTGAATGCGTCGAGGAACTGATCGCCATCAATTCCGATGTGCTGATACTCGTCGTTTCCGCCCTTGCCGACAAGGCAACCGCGGTGGAGGCGATCGAGAAAGGCGCCAATGGATTCCTCTGCAAGCCCTTCACCGACCGGCAGCTGAACGATGCGTTGGAAGAACTGCTGGCTGAGGCTTGAGATGTTCAAGGAAGCAGAAATTCGAACGTTTATCGAAGGAACCACGAACTATTTCGAAACTTCCGCGCAGCAGTCGGCTACGGTCGGCTCGCCATATCTGGTCACCGACGGCAAGCCGGGTGCCTACGAGTACACGGGGGTAATCGGCATCACCGGCACGCGCAAAGGCATCGTTTATTTCACTGCGCCGCGCGGCATGCTCACCGTATTGCTGATGCGCATGCAGGAAACCGATACCAGCGACGAAAACATCAAGGATCTGGTGGGCGAGGTGGCCAATACCATTTCCGGGAATGCGCGTCGCGACTTCGGCAAGAGCTTTGTCATATCGGTCCCGGTCGTCATCGCGCACGATACCGAGAAGGTAACGACACCGTACTCGCGGTCGTTCGTGATCCCCATCAACTGGCGAACGCACTCCGCCAAACTCGTGGTCTGTTTGGAGTAGGCGCGAGCAATCCTATTTGCCGTCGACCGAGAAGGCCAACAGGACGTTGATGCCGTTGCTGCCGGTGCGCGCCGCGCCGTTGAATCCGGACATCGTGTACACCATGCCGCCGGCGATCGCCGGGCCCATGCCGTCGATGCCGCCGCCCGGTTGCCCGGCATTGCCGTTAACGGTGTCGTAGGTCTGCGCGGTGGTGCTGAATTCCCAGACGATCTTTCCGCTCGATGCATCATAGGCACGGAACCAGCCATCCATGGTGCCGGAGAAAACGATGCCAGGCATCGCGCTCGGTGCCGCCGACTGCGCCCGCACGCACACTCCCTTGGTGAAGTCTTTGGAGCGGTCTCCCGCGTAATGGCATGGAGCTTTGGGAGCGGGAGTATTCCAGATGACCTTGCCGGTAAGAGGATCAAGCGCGGAGAGGCCCGGTTTGCCCGGTGTTTGATACTCGGGCAACGGCGGCCCGCCGGCAGCCACGGAAATTTCGCTGAACAACTCGCCGATGTCGGATATCGGAATAAATACATGGTTCCTGTCGGCGGCGATTCCCCATTCGACCCCGCCCAAGGCGGAGCCTTCGCCGACCGCAGTCTTCCACAGCGTGCGGCCGTCGTCGGGATCAATGCCGTAGACGATGCCGGATTTCTGGCCCGCCACCAGGACTTGTTTCGCGCCATGCTTGAATAATATGGGCGTGGCACCGAAGTCGAAATCAGGACCGGTCGGTGTCGGACAGTTGGCGCCCTTCACAGGCCCGCTGCAGCCCATGATGAAATTGTCGTGCGTCGTGACCTGATTTTTCCAGCGCACAGAGCCTGTGCGCATCTCCAACGCGACGATGGCATCATCGCCGCCGGTGTTGGCATCGGTATAGCTGTCTCCCGTGACCACATAAACCAGGCCGCGCTTGGCATCCACGGTGGGCGATGCCCAGATCGGAGCGCCCGCCGGGCCCTGCATCTGCACGCCATTGGCGTTTTTGCGGATCGGCTGCAACGGCTCGGTGATCATGTAAGTCTGCCATTGAGTCGCGCCGGTCTTGAGATCCAGCGCCGCCAGACTGCCGCGGAAGCTGCAGCAGGCATAGCCCGGCTGCATGGCGACGGCCTCTTCGCCGGAGGAGACGGGCACGAAGACCTGATTACCCGACACCACCGGAGTTCCGGTGATGCCCGCAGCGGGGTGGCTCTCGAGCGATTCGCTGTGCCAGACTTCCTTGCCGCTTTGTGCGTCGATTGCGCGCAGCACGCGTTTGCCCCCGCCGATGAAGGTCGCCCAGCCGCTGGGGCTGATCGAAGATCGAATCACCATCGGGGTGGTGCGCGAGGAAGCGTCCTCGAGCGCCCAATGTACGCATCCGCTCCTGGCATCCAACGCGTAGAACTTGCCGCCCCGGTTGGTGATGAACAGCCAATCGCCGATGACGGTCGGTTGGCCGCCGCCCGCCATGGAGAAGGCCCACTTTACTTTGAGCCTTGGCACGTCGGCGGCGCGAAATCCAGGATTCGGCTGGAAGCGGCTCGAGTTTTCATCGAGCCCCAGGCTCGGCCAGTCGGATGCGCTCGCTTGGATGGGGCCATTGGCCGCACACATCTTGTCGGTGCCCGCGGTACCCAAGGGTTGGCCGGGTGTGAGATACGCGGCCACGCCCTCGATCTCGGCGCGCGACAGTCCTTGAGCCATGGCTGCCATGACGCCGGTGGTCAGCGCGGTGACGATGTCAGCGCGCGGTTGAAACGCGAGTTCCAACCGGCCGGGCGCGCGCTCCACCGCGGGATCGTGGCAGGATTTGCAGCGTGCCATGAAAAGCGCCTCGCCGCTGGCTGCTGCAGTTGACGCCTGCTGCGCGAGGCTGATGGCGATCAGTCCCAAGCTGCAGGTGATTGCCGCGCTCGCCGCGATATTCAGCCTGATGCCGCTCACGAAAAACCGATCCAGCGGCCCGCGATGGCAACCATCAGCCATGCCGCCATGGTCAGCAGCGTCACGCTGCGAACCCGCAAGCCGGTGCTGCCGCGCCGTACCATGGGATTGAAGGCGAAATATGTCAACGCGATGGCGATGACCATGGAAATCATCTTCACCCAGAAGGCCTGCCGGTCGTAGAGCTTCACCGGCTCCGACACGCCAAGCAGCACGCCGCTGATCAGCAGCGTGATCACCGCGGCATCCATGTAACGCCGCGCGCCCTTGTAGATTTCAGCGGCAGAGGCTTTCAAACCGACGCCCAGCACCGACAAGGAAATAATGAGTACTGCGCCGCCGAGCAGCGCCAGCGCCAGCAGATGAGTCGATTCGATTGCCGGAAACAGCCAGGTTGACTCGCGTATGGTCTGACCGAGCGCCGAGGCTTCGATCGACTGCGCTGTATGGTAAAGGGACATGCGTCAGCCGGCGTCCGCAGGACAGCCGGTGAGCTGCAACATCGTGGCGGAATTGATGTTGTCGCAGTCGAACCAGTTGTACGCGATGAGCCGGCCGAACACGATTACGCACATCCAGGCGCTCAAGGAGATGGCCGCACAAATTTTTGACTTTCGCGGTACCGGTCCCAAGTCCCAGGCAGCCTTGTCGCGCTCCACTTTGAAGGTAAAAATCGCAATATTGACGGCGGCGATGAGAATCATGATGCATTTCAGCCTGAACCAAAGACTGTGATAGGTGCGTACCGGGATGGCCATGAACAGCATCGCGCCGGTGATCGTCAGCACCACGAAGCCCGCAATGGTCCACGGCAGCATCTTGGCGAGCATTTGCGATACCGGAACCCGGCGAAAGGAAATATCCAGAAGCCGCAGATCCACCATCGCGATGGTGCCGACAAACAACATGATGGCGATCACATGAGTGGATTCGGTGATCGCATACATATAGAGAGACTCATGCAGCTCAATGCTCCAGGGCATATCGGCGAGTTTGGTGACCCATCCTTCGAGCATCGGTTCCCCCGCGAGCAGTCGGCCGCCCTGCGGGCCGATTAATGTCAGAACAATCAAGGGCGTAGTTGAAATTGTATTGCAAAAACAGCGATCTAAAGCGAATATACGCGGTGATTATAAGGGCCCATGTTTCACGCCGTCCAGCAACGCTCGGCGCCGAAAGCAGGAAATTCGTTCACGGTCGGCTCGCGTGAAACACGTCGTTGGCTGGAGGAATTCTCGAATGAAGTTTCGTACCGACAAAGCTGCGGTGTTCGCAGCTGCCTTGTTTTTGGCGGCCGCCGGCGCACCGGCGCTGGCGCATCACGCGTTTCAAGCCGAGTTCGACGGCAATCAACCCATCATGCTCCAAGGCACAGTCACCCGGGTGGAGTGGATCAACCCGCATACCTGGGTTCATATGAACGTGGTTGCGGAGGGCGTCACCACGGAATGGATGATCGAGGCCGGCACGCCCAACACGCTGCTGCGCGAAGGCCTCACGAGAGAATCGTTGAAGCCCGGCGAGGTCATCATCGTGCGCGGCTATCGCGCCAAGGATGCCCGCTGCCGCCCGGCCTGCAAAGCCAACGGCCGCGACGTGACATTTACCGATGGCCGCAAGGTATTCATGGGCTCGAGCGGAACCGGTGCTCCGAAGGACGGCGCCGATCCCAACGAGAAGTAAAAACCGCGGCAAGCAAAACAAGTCGCCAGCGAAACGAGGGGAAGTTTCTGAATAAGAAGATGAAGGTGTTGGCTCTGATGACCTTAACGGGATCAGTCGCGGTACTGACCCAGAGCTATGCGGAACCGAGCGGCGCCGCGCACAAGCCGGCGGCGAGCGGCGCGGTTGAGCGGGTGGGCGGCCACCCGAATTTCAGCGGCGTCTGGTCGGTCATGAACACGGCGAACTGGAACATCGAGCCGCATCTTGCGAGTGCCGCTCTTGAGGTGCGTCCGGGGCCGGTGGTTCCCGTGCCCGCCAAGGCCATCGTGGCGTTGGGTGCCGTCGGTTCGGTGCCGGCCGGCATGGGCGTGGTCGCCGGCGGGACGATTCCCTATACGCCCGCGGCGCTGGCGCAAAGGGACGATAATCGCAAGCATTACCTGGAGCGGGATCCGGAGGTGAAATGCGACCTGCCGGGAGTGCCGCGCGCCAACTACATGTCGCTGCCGTTCCAGATCGTGCAATCCGCGAAGACTTTCCTGATCTCGTACGAGTACGCCGGCGCGGTGCGCGACATTTTGTTCACTGATCCGGGCCCGGCGCCGATCGACAGCTGGATGGGTCAATCGGTGGGCAAATGGGACGGCGACACCTTGGTCGTCACCGTCACCGGAATGACCGACGGCACGTGGTTTGACCGTGCGGGGAATTTTCATTCCGGCGACATGAAGGTGGTCGAGCGCTGGACCCTGGTGACTGAGAACACCATACGCTACGAAGCCGAGATCACCGATCCGGCCACGTTCACGCGGCCCTGGAAAATGAGCATGCTCATGTATCGCCGCATGGCCGACGATGCCCGGCTGCAGCAATTCAAATGTGTCGAGTTCGTCGAAGAACTGATGTATGGCGACTTACGCAAGGAGCCCCTGAAATGAACACAAAACGATTTTCCGCCTTGCTTGCCGGCTTAGGCGTAGCGGTGCTGGCAGCACCTGCCGTGTTCGCGGCCGCAGCCGCGCCGGCAGCCGGTGCTTACAAAGCGCCGATGAACGCCTATGGCCAACCCGATCTCGAAGGCACCTGGACCAACGCGACGTTGACGGCGCTCGAGCGGCCCAAGGAATACGGCACGCGCCAGGCCATGACGCCCGAGGAAGTGAAGAAGATCGAGGGCGGCGCAGCGCAACTGTTTGCCGCTGACGCCGCGCCCCGGGATCCGAAGGTCAAGACCACTGATTTGCCGCATGACTGCGGCCTCGGGTTCAGCGGTGCGGGATGCGGCTACAACGCCGCCTGGATCGACCCCGGCAGCACCGTGATGCGGGTCAATGGCGAAGCGCGCACCTCTTTCATCACCGATCCGCCCGATGGGCGCCTGCCGCCGTACAAGCCGGGCGTCACGGTTCCCAATATGTTCATGCGCGCGCATTATGGCGAGAACCCCGAGAATCAGACGCTGGCGGAACGCTGCCTGACCTCGTTCGGCTACAGCGCCGGGCCGGTGATGCTGCCGTTGCTCTACAACAATAACTACGAGATTGCGCAGAGCAAGGACACCGTCGCCATTGTGGTTGAAATGGTGCACGACGTGCGCATCATTCATATCGGCGGCAAACATCGGACCGACGGGCAGCGCCCCTGGATGGGCGACTCGATTGGCTGGTACGAGGGTCCGACCTTGGTGGTTGAGACCACCAACTTCCCGCAAGAGACTGCATTACGCGGCGCCTGGAAAGAATTGACGGTCACCGAACGGTTCACTCGCGTCGGACCGCACCGCATCCTGTATCAGTTCAAGGTCAAGGATCCGACCGTTTGGGATACTGCGTGGAGCGGCGAATACGAATTCAGCGCCTCCAAGGGGCGGATTTTCGAATACGCCTGTCACGAGGGCAACTACGCTCTCGCCGGTATTCTCGCCGGTGCGCGCGCTGACGAAGCGGCTGCGGCGGCCGGTAAGACGGCCGCGGCGACAGCCGCTCCCGCTGCTCCGGTCAAGAAATAGGACAATTGAACGACGAATCGAGCCGCGCCCATCAGGGCGCGGCTTTATTCTGGGCGGATCACTTTCGCGGGATCACGACGGGATGCGACGAGGACAGGCCGCCATCCACGGCGATGGCCTGACCGTTCACGTAGGAGGAAGCATCCGAGGCCAGAAACAGCGCGGCCTGAGCAATCTCGTCGGGATCGCCGTAGCGCTGCAGCGGATTGAGCTGGCCGATTCTTGCCTCACTGCCCCGCTGGCGCGCGCGTTCGAATATCGGGCGGGTCATGCCGGTCTCGATCAGACCAGGGCAGATGGCGTTGATGCGCACGCCGGTACCGCTCAGTTGGTTGGCAATCGTCTGCGCCAGGCTGATGACGCCGGCCTTGCTGGCGCTGTAGGGAACTCCGCCCGCGCCGGAACGCAGTCCGGCGACCGATGCCGTACAGATAATTGATCCACGTTGGTGTTTGACCATCTCGAGCGCGGCATGCCGGGCCAGAAGAAAGGTGCCGACCAGATTGATCTTGAGGATCTCCATGAAGCGCTCCGCGGTTTCCTCCAGGAACGGCACCAAGCCGCCGCTGATTCCGGCATTCGCAAAGCACACATCGAGGCCGCCGCATTGCTCGACCGCCGTGGCCACCGCCGCGGCGACGTCAGGTTCCGACGAAGAGTCCTTGATCAACGCAATGGCGCGACCGCCGGCCGCGCGTATCGCCGCCGCGGTCGCTTCAACCTCCGGAGCGCGGTCCAGCGCCACCACTTGCGCTCCCTCCGCGGCGAATAGCAATGCACTCGCCCGGCCGATGCCGCTGGCCGCGCCGGTGACGATGGCGGTCTTGTTTTTCAGGATGTTCATGCCGTTGAGTATCGCCGCAGTTTTAAGCCGAGGCAACCCAATGGGGCCGCTCAAATTGACCCCGGCGATGCCTTTGATATAGTGCCTCACGTGACATTTCCCGCATTGACGCGGCCGGTTTATCGGCACGCCGAACTCGATCGCGTCCTCAACCCGAAGAATGTTTGCATCGTCGGCGCGTCTCCCAAGGCCGGATCCTTCGGCGAACGCGTGCTGGCGAATCTGTCCGGATTCGCCGGTAATATTTACCTGGTGAATTCCCGCTACGAGAGAATCGGCGAACGCCGCTGCTTTCCGTCCCTGGATTCACTGCCGGAAAATCCGGATTGTGTCGCGGTGGTCGCGCCGCGCGACGCCGTCGAGGGGATCGTGCTCGAGGCCGCGCGGCTGCGCGTGGGCGGCGTCATTTTGTATGCATCCGGTTATGCCGAAACCCGCCTGCCGGAGCGCATCGAACTGCAGCGCCGCTTAGGGAAGATCGGCATTGAAAGCGGCTTGAAGATCCTCGGCCCGAATTGTCTCGGCATCGCCAACTACAGTCGTGGCGCGCGCATTACGTTCTCCGAATACCCGGCGCCGCGGCAGACGCGCGGCGTTTCCATCGGCATTGCCAGTCAGTCCGGTGCGTTGGCGCAGGCCATGGCGCAGGCGGTCGAATGCGGAGCGGCCATCAGTCAGGTTTTTTCCGCAGGCAACCAGGCCGATGTCGACGTGGCCGACTTCGTGGCCTATCTCGCCGACGAGCCGAGCTGTCATGCCATCGCCTGTGTCTTCGAGGGCATGGCGCATCCGCAGCGGCTGTTGCAGGCCGCGCAAATCGCCTGGAGCCGCGGCAAGCCCCTGCTCATCAACAAGATCGCGACGGGAACGCTGGGCGCGGAAGCCGCGATCTCGCACACCGGCAGTTTGGCGGGTTCGGATGGCGCGTATCGCGCCGCGTTCGAAAGAGGCGGCGCCATCGTGGTTGAGGAATTCGAAGGACTGATGGAGGCTGCGGCGTTTTTTGCCAAGGCGCCGCCGCCCAAGGCGCGCGGCATCGCCGTGCTCGCGGCTTCCGGCGGAGCGGCAATCATGGCCGCCGACAAGGCGGAGCTTTATGGGCTGGCGCTGCCACAGCCGGGCGATGCGGTGCGGCGGGTTCTCGAGGCGAATATTCCTGATTTTGGTTCGGCGCGAAATCCCTGCGATGTCACCGGCCAGGTGGTCAACAATCCGCAGTCCATGCCCACCTGCAGCGATGCGTTGCTGTCGGATGCCGCCTACGGCGCACTGGTGGTGCCGCAGACCTTGGTATTCGAAACCTACAAGACAAGGTTGGCCTCATTGGCGAGCCAGTCGCAGCACCACGGCAAGATCACCTGCAGCGTATTGATCTCGAACTGGTTGCAGGGCCCGGGCACACTCGAGGCGGAAATAGATGCTCACGTGGCGCTATTCCGCTCCATGGATCGCTGCTTCCGCACCCTGGCGGCGTGGCACCATCGCGCCGATTTGCAGGCGCGCGGCGAGCGCCAATTGATTCGCGTTGCGGATTCGAGCGCGGCGGAGAAGGCTGCGCGTCTGATCGGCTCCGCGTCCGGCGATCGGCTCACCGAGCGCGAATCGAAGGCAGTACTCGATCTCTACGGAATTCCCACGGTGCGGGAAATCGGCGCCGATTCGGTCGAGTCCGCGCTGGCCGCCGCTGCGCAGCTTGGGTTTCCCGTGGCTCTCAAAATCGAATCGGCGGATATCGTTCACAAGACGGAAGCCGGCGGGGTCGCCCTCAACCTGCGCTCCGCCGCGGAAGTCGCGGCGGCGTATGGCCAGGTCATGCGCAATGCGCGCCGCGCCGCGCCGGCGGCGAAAATCAACGGCGTACTGCTCCAGCCGATGGTGCCCGCCGGCATCGAGATGTTCGCGGGCGTGCGCATCGATCCTTTGCTCGGCGCACTGGTGGTCGTTGGATTCGGCGGCGTGCTGGTGGAGCTGCTGCGTGATTCGGCGGTTGAATTGGCGCCGGTCAATAGCGATGAAGCCGCCCGCATGCTGGCCAGGCTGAAAGGCGCGGCGCTGCTCAAGGGGTTCCGCGGTGCCGCTGCGGTGGATCTTGCGGGGCTCGCCGACATCATCGTGCGCGTCTCGGAATTCGCGGCCGACCAGGCCGGCAATATCGCGGAGCTCGATATCAACCCCATCATATGTTCCGCCGAGCGCATGATCGCGGTGGATGCACTGATCGTGCGCCGTTTGGGGTAGCGTCGAATAGCCGCCGGCTGTTACATTAGCCCCCCCAAGACGGAACCAAGTTCTGCAGAGTGGAACAAAAGAATGAGCACGACTAAGGCTGGCATGGACATCAAAAACGGAATTGCGGTCCTCAAGTTCGACAATCCGCCCGTCAACAGTTTGGGCCTGGAATTGCGTCAATCGATTGCCGAGGCAATCGAACGCGGCAATGCGGACCCCGCCATCGAGGCCATTGTTCTGATCGGTTCCGGTGCCGGATTCTCCGGCGGAGCCGACATTCGCGAATTCGGCACGCCGAAAGCCGGCACGCAGCCGAATCTGCCGGGTCTCATCAGCATGATCGAAGACAGCGCCAAGCCGGTGATTGCAGCCATTAGCGGCGTGTGCATGGGCGGTGGCTTGGAATTGGCGCTGGGCTGCCATTACCGCGTGGCTGCCGCTGGAGCCAAGATCGCGCTGCCCGAAGTGAAGCTGGGTCTGTTGCCGGGAGCGGGTGGCACACAACGGCTGCCGCGGCTGATCGGTGCCGAAGCCGCCGTGAACATGATCGCCTCGGGTAGCACCGTCGCCTCCGAGAAGCTGCGCGGGACGCCGCTGTTCGATGCCTTCGCCGAGGGTGATCTGCTCGATTGCGCGCTGGACTTTGCGCGCCGTGTGGTGAGCGAGAAGCGCGGCTTGAAGCGCGTGCGCGACTTGAAGGTCGCCATGCCGAACCATGAGGCCTTCTTCCAGTTTGCGCGCAATTCGGTCAAAGCAGTGGCCGGCCACTATCCCGCGCCCGTGTCCTGCGTGGAGGCGGTGTCGGCCGCGTTCGACCGACCCTTCGATGCGGGAATAAAACGGGAGCGCGAATTGTTTGCCGCCTTGATGCAGTCGCCCGAATCGGCGGCGCTGCGCCACGTGTTTCAAGCCGAGCGCGCCGCATCGCATATCCTGGATGTACCGGGCGACACCCCGACGCGGCCCATCCGCAAGGTCGGCGTCATCGGCGCGGGTACGATGGGCGGCGGCATCAGCATGAGCCTCATCAATGCCGGCATACCGGTCGTGCTGCTGGAGATGAAACAGGACGCGCTCGACAAGGGATTGGCCACCATGCGCCGCAACTACCAGGGCGCGCTGAAGAAAGGCACGCTCACCGAGGCGGCGCTCGAGCAGCGCCTGGCGCTGGTTGCGCCGACGCTCGATTATGCTCCGTTAAAGGACGTCGATCTGGTGATCGAGGCCGTGTTCGAAAGCATGGAGGTCAAGAAGCCGGTGTTCGAGAAGCTCGATGCGGTGGTAAAGCAGGGAGCGATCCTGGCTTCCAACACCTCGGCGTTGAATCTCGATGAGATCGCCGGATTCACCAAGCGGCCTCAGGATGTCATCGGCCTGCATTTCTTCAGCCCGGCCAATGTCATGCGCCTGCTTGAAATCGTGCGCGGCGCCAAGACCGCGAAAGACGTATTGGCGACCGCCATGCAATTGGCCAAGAAGATCGGCAAGGTTGCGGTGGTTTCCGGAGTGTGCGACGGCTTCATCGGCAATCGCATGGTGGCGCGTTACGGCGCCGCCGCCCACGATCTGATCATGGCCGGCGCGCTGCCGCAACAGGTCGACGGTGCGCTGCAGGAATTCGGCATGGCGATGGGCCCGTTCCGCATGGGCGATCTGGCCGGCCTCGACATCGGCATGGCCGGGCGCAAGCGCCGCGCCGCCGAATTTCCGGACCGCGACCTCTCCAGCGTGGCGGATGACTTGTGCGCAGCAGGCCGGTTCGGCCAGAAAACCGGGGCCGGTTGGTATCGCTACGAGGCGGGTTCGCGCAATGCCATCCCGGATCCGGCGGTCACTGCCATCATCGAGAAATACCGCAAGCAAAAAGGCATCACGCCGCGCAAGGTGAGCAACGAGGAAATCGTCCAGCGCTGCATTTATGCGCTGGTCAACGAGGGTGCGCGCATCGTCGAGGATGGCATTGCGCAGCGAAGTTCGGACATCGACGTCGTCTATCTCAACGGCTATGGCTTTCCGCCGTGGCGCGGCGGCCCGATGTTCTACGCCGACCAGGTGGGTTTGAGCGAGGTGGCGCGCAGCCTGCGCCACATCGCCGCGCAGCCCAATGCGGACAAGGCCGTGTGGAATCCCGCACCGCTGCTCGCCCGCTTGAGCTCGGAAGGCAAGACGTTCAGTGCATACAAAGGACCGCAAAAATGACAGACGCCGTCATCGTATCCACGGCGCGCACCGGGCTCGGCAAGAGCTGGAAGGGCGCATTCAACATGACTTACGGCGCCACGCTGGGCGCGCACTCGGTGCAGCACGCGGTGGCGCGCGCCGGCATCGATCCTAAGGAAGTCGAGGATGTCATCATGGGCTCCTCCTTGACCGAGGGTACCACCGGCGGAAATATCGCCCGCCAGATTGCGCTGCGCGCCGGACTGCCGATCACCACCGCGGGCATGAGCATCAATCGTTTCTGCAGTTCGGGATTGCAATCGATCGCCCTGGCGGCGCAGCGGGTGATGACGGAGGGCGCTTC
Source organism: Steroidobacteraceae bacterium (assembly GCA_035567075.1). Taxonomy (GTDB): domain Bacteria; phylum Pseudomonadota; class Gammaproteobacteria; order Steroidobacterales; family Steroidobacteraceae; genus Bog-1198. The sequence continues at coordinate 74,909 of DATMRC010000061.1, read as the reverse complement.
GGTCATCGTGGCCGGCGGGTTGGAAAGCATCTCCTGCGTGCAGAATGAAACCAACACGCACATGCGCCGCGATCCCTGGATCGACGAGCACAAACCCACGCTGTATTGGAGCATGCTGCAAACCGCGGAAACCGTCGCCAAGCGCTACAACATTTCCAAGGAGGCGCAGGACGAATACGGCGTTCGCAGCCAGTTGCGCGCCGCGGCTGGACAGGCGGCGGGAAAATTCAAGGACGAAATCGTGCCGATGACCACCACCATGGGGGTGGTCGACAAAAACAGCGGCGCCGTCGCGATGCGCGAAGTCACGATTTCCGCCGATGAGGGCATTCGTCCCGACACCACCCTCGAGGGCGTCGCCAAGATCCGTTCCGCCTTGCCGGGGGGTGTCATCACCGCGGGAAACGCCAGCCAGTTCTCCGATGGCAGCAGCGCCTGCGTGGTGATGGACGCCAAGCTGGCGGAGAAGCGCGGCATCAAGCCCTTGGGTGTTTTCCGCGGCTTCGCAGTGGCGGGTTGCGAGCCCGACGAAATGGGCATCGGCCCGGTGTTCGCGGTACCGCGCCTGCTCAAGCGCGCCGGCGTCAACATCGGCGACATCGATCTCTGGGAGCTGAATGAGGCCTTCGCCTGCCAGGTGCTTTATTGCCGCGACAAATTGGGCATTCCGGACGAGCGCCTGAATGTCAACGGCGGCGCCATCGCCGTGGGGCATCCGTATGGCGTGAGCGGCGCGCGCTTGACGGGTCACGCGCTCATCGAGGGAAAGCGCCGCGGCGCCAAGCTGGTGGTGGTCACCATGTGCATCGGCGGCGGCCAGGGCGCGGCGGGTTTGTTCGAGGTGGTGTGAAGATGGGAGTGCGCGAGTCATTCGAGCTCGACGGCAAAGTCGCTCTCATCACCGGCGGGTCGCGCGGCCTCGGACTGCAGATCGCCAAGGGCCTCGGCGAGATGGGCGCGAAGATCGCCATCAGCGCGCGCAAGGCCGGCGAGCTCGAGGAAGCCAAAGCCGACCTCAAGAAACAGGGCATCGACGCACTGACCGTCACCAACGATCTGTCGAAGCAGGCAGAGATACCGGCGCTGGTCGATGCGGTCGTCAAACACTACGGCGGCATGCATATTCTCGTCAACAATGCCGGTGCGACCTGGGGCGCCAAGGCCGAAGAGCATCCGCTCGAGGCGTGGAACAAGGTCATGACCCTGAACGCCACCAGCGTGTTTGCCTTAAGCCAAGCCGTGGCGAATCGCTGCTTCATTCCGCAGAAATCCGGCAGCATCATCGTCATTGCCTCCACCGCCGCCTTGCGCGCCGGCATGGAAATGCACGCGGTCGCCTACTACGCCTCGAAGTCTGCGGCCCTGCATCTTTCGCGCGCGCTTGCCAATGAATGGGGCCGGTACAATATCCGCGTGAATGCGATATGTCCCGGTTTCTTCCCCTCGAAAATGACCAGTGCGCTGCTCGAGTCCGTGCAGGCCGGTGTGATTGCGCGCACGCCCCTGGGCAGGATCGGCGGCAATACTGATCTACAGGGCGCGGCCGTATATTTTGCATCGGATGCCTCAAGGCACGTCACGGGACAGTACATTGCCGTGGATGGCGGCGCATCGAGTACATGACGATGAACACGCCAGCGGCGGGCCTGCGCGACACCCCTACGCAGCACGCGTTCGATGCTGTGCGGCTGGCTGAGTGGATGCGGACGCATATCCAGGGTTTCTCCGGTCCCATCGACGTGCGGCAGTTCGCCGGCGGCCAGTCCAATCCCACGTTTCTGGTGCAATCGCCCGACCGGCGCTATGTATTGCGGCGCAAGCCGCCCGGCAAGCTGCTGCCGTCGGCGCATGCCGTCGACCGCGAATTTCGGGTGCTGGCGGCGCTGCAAGGCACCGAGGTGCCGGTGCCGCGGGTCTACGCCTTGTGCGAGGATCTCGAGGTGATCGGCACGATGTTCTACGTGATGGACTACATCGAAGGCCGTATTTTCTGGGATGCACTGCTGCCGGAGGTCGCCGTATCGGGTCGCCGCGCCATCTACCACGAAATGGTTCGCGTGCAGGCCGCGCTTCACTCGGTGGACTACAAAGCCGTGGACCTCGCGGATTTCGGCAAATCGGGGCAATATGTCGAACGCCAGGTGGCGCGCTGGACGCAGCAATATCGGGCTTCGGAAACCGAGAAGATCGACGCGATGGAGCGGCTCATCGAATGGCTGCCGCAGCACATTCCGGCCGGCGAACAGACCTCCATCGTGCACGGCGACTTCCGGCTCGATAACACCATTTTTCACCCCACCGAGCCGCGCATGTTGGCGGTGCTGGATTGGGAACTGTCGACGCTGGGGCATCCGCTGGTCGACTTCGCGTATTTTTGCATCCGCTATCACATGCCGTCGGTCGAATTCCGCGGTCTGGGGGGCGTCGATATAAAAGCGCTGCTGATTCCCAGCGAGGCCGAGTGCGTCGCCGACTACTGCCGCCTGCGCGGCATAGCGCCGGTACGGCCCACGGATTGGGCCTATTATCAGGCGTTCTGCATGTTCCGGCTGGCCGGGATTCTGCAGGGCGTGCTGGCCCGCGCCCTCCAGGGCAATGCCTCGAGCGCCACGGCGCTGCAATCGGGCCGCAGGACGCGCCCGCTGGCCGAGATGGGTTGGCGGCTGGTACAGGAATCATTCAACGTCTGACTTAAATTCAAAGGACTCCTCCCATGGATTTTGCACACAGTGAGAAGGTTCGCGAACTGCAGGAGCGGATCACCCAGTTTATGGATCGGCACATCTATCCCGCCGAGCCGCTCTATCACAAGGAGATGGAGGAGAATCGCCGCGCCGGCAATCCCTGGCAGGTGAGCAAGGTCATTGAAGATCTGAAGAGGAAGGCGAAGGCGGAAAACCTCTGGAACCTGTTTTTGCCGCATTCCGAACATGGCGCCGGGCTCACCAATCTGGAATACGCGCCGCTGTGCGAGATCATGGGACGCTCGCATATCGCGCCCGAGGCCTTCAATTGCTCGGCGCCCGATACCGGCAACATGGAGGTGCTGGCCCGCTACGCCACCCGCGAGCAGCAGCAGCGCTGGCTCACGCCTCTGCTCGAGGGCAAGATCCGGTCGGCGTTCGCGATGACCGAACCCAATGTGGCATCGAGCGATGCCACGAACATTCAGTCCGCCATCGTGCGCGACGGCGACAGCTACGTGATCAACGGCCGCAAATGGTGGACATCCGGCGCCGGCGACCCGCGCTGCGAAATCCTGATCTTCATGGGCAAGACCAATCCGGAGGCGCATCGGCACAGCCAGCAATCCATGATCCTGGTGCCGATGAAGACCCCGGGCGTGAAGGTGCTGCGCAAATTGAGCGTGTTCGGCTACGATCATGCGCCGCACGGCCATGCGGAAGTCGACTTCGATAACGTGCGGGTGCCGGCGGAAAATCTGCTGCTCGGCGAGGGACGCGGTTTTGAGATTGCGCAGGGCCGCCTTGGTCCCGGACGAATTCATCATTGCATGCGCACCGTCGGCGTGGCGGAACGGGCGCTGGAATTGATGTGCAAGCGCTCGCAGACGCGGGTCGCGTTCGGCAAACGGTTGTCGGAGCAGGGCGTGACGCTGGAGCGCATCGCCGAGTCGCGCATCATGATCGACCAGGTGCGCTGGCTGGTGCTGAATGCGGCCTATATGATGGATACCGTCGGCAATCGCGCCTCTAAAGCGGAGATCGCGATGATCAAGGTGGCGGCACCGACCGTGACGCTGAAGGTGCTCGACTGGGCCATTCAGATGCACGGCGCCGGCGGCGTGAGCGACGATTTCCCGCTGGCGGCCCTGTGGGCGGGTGCGCGTACGCTGCGTCTGGCGGATGGGCCGGACGAGGTGCATCGCGAACAAATCGGCAAGCTGGAGCTGTCGCGCTATCGGCCCAAAGAGGACGTCGCCGTCAAGCAAATGAAGTCAAATTAGGAAAGCAAAGGAATGTCGAACGCGCATTTCAAATTCTGGCCGGAGCATGCGACGCATAATCTGATCGCGCCTGCCACGAATTTGTTCTACAACGCCGAGGTGTCGGCGCGGCGCTATCCGGATAAGCCGTACCTGGTCTTCTACGACACACCTGTGAGCTTCGCGGCATTCCACGACGAAGCGCAGCGCGTGGCGGGATTCATCGAGCAGAAATGCGCGGTTCGCAAGGGCGACCGCGTGCTGCTGCTCATGCAGAACAGCCCGCAATTCATGATCGGCTACTACGGCATCCTGCGGGCCAACGCGGTGGTCGTGCCGCTGAATCCTATGAATTTGACGCAGGAAATCCAGCGCTACAGCAAGGACGCGGGCGCCAGCGTGATGCTGGTTTCTCAGGAATTGTATCCGCGGGTCGAACCGCTGTTGCAGAGCGGCGAACTCAAGCATGTGATAGTCGCGGCGTATTCCGATTATCTCAAGGAGCCGACCACGTTGACGGTGCCGGATTTTATCGCCGTGCCGCGTGCGGACTTGAAGGCGCCCGGGCTCAGCCTGTGGAAGGACGTTCTCGCGGCCAACCTCAAGCCTGGGCCGCTGACCGCCGGACCGGATGATTTATGCGTCATGCCTTATACATCCGGCACCACCGGCATCCCCAAGGGATGCATGCATACCCACCGCACGGTCATGCACACGACGGTTGGACAAATGCAGTGGTTCGCCATGCAACCGGAGATGACGCTGCTGGCCGTGGCGCCGATGTTTCATGTGACCGGCATGCAGGGCGGTATGAATGGGCCGCTGTACATCGGCAACACCATGGTGCTGCTGCCGCGCTGGGACCGCGAGGCCGCCGCGCAGTGCGTTGAACGCTACAAGGTCTCGAGCTGGACGGCGATCCCGACCATGATCCAGGATTTTTTCCTGAATCCGAATATCGATCGCTACGATCTCAAGTCCATCCGCCGCCTGAGCGGCGGCGGCGCCGCCATGCCGGCCGCGGTTGCGCAGCGGCTCGCGGACATCGGCGTCACCTACGTCGAAGGTTATGGATTGTCGGAGACCATCGCGGCAACGCACATCAATCCCAGCCATCACCCGAAGAAACAGTGTCTGGGGATTCCGATTTATGACGTCGACTCGCGCGTCGTCGATCCGGCGACGTTTCGCGAACTGCCGCCGGGCGAGGTTGGCGAAATCATCATGCACGGTCCCCAGGTTTTCCTGGGTTATTGGAACAGGCCCGAGGACAGCGCGGAGGTTTTTATCGAGCTCGACGGCAAGCGCTTTTTTCGCAGCGGCGATCTGGGAAGGATGGATGAGGACGGCTATTTCTTCATGGTCGACCGGCTGAAACGCATGATCAACGCCTCCGGATACAAGATCTGGCCGACCGAGATCGAATCGCTCATGTATCAGCATCCGGCCGTTCAGGAAGCCTGCATCATTGCGGCCAAGGACGCGTATCGCGGCGAAACGGTCAAGGCCGTCATCGTGCTGCGAAGCGAATTCCGCGGCAAGATCGAGGGTCGGGCGATCATCGACTGGTGCCGCGAGAATATGGCGGCTTACAAGGTTCCGCGCATCGTGGAATTCGTCGACGCATTGCCCAAATCCGGCGCCGGCAAGATCATGTGGCGCGAGCTGCAGGAGCGCGAAAACGCGAAGCCCATGCTTCAGGCGGTGGCTCAACCATGAAAGCGTTACTGAGTCACAAGCCCGGCGGTCCTGAGTCCTTGGTGGTCGAGGAGATAGCCGATCCGGTGCCGGGACCGGGACAGGTTCTGATCAAAGTGCGAGCGGTGGGGGTGAATTTCCCGGATCTGCTCATGATCCAGGATCTGTACCAATTCAAGCCGCCACGGCCGTTTTCGCCGGGCGGCGAGCTTGCCGGCGTGGTGGAAACGGTGGGCGCAGGGGTGGTAAACGTGAAGCCGGGCGATCGGGTGCTGGTAAGCCCGGTGCGCAGCGCCATGGCGGAAAAGGCCATCGGCCAGGCGCACAATTGCTGGAAGATACCCGACGCCATGCCGTTCGACCAAGCCGCGGCGCTGCTGATGACCTACGGCACATCGCAGCATGCGCTGAAGGATCGCGCCGAGCTGCGCGTGGGCGAAACCCTGCTGGTGCTGGGCGCCGGCGGCGGCGTAGGTCTCGCGGCGGTGGAGCTGGGCAAGTTGATGGGAGCGCGCGTCATCGCCGCCGCCTCGAGCGCGGACAAACTCGCGTTGGCGCGCGAACATGGCGCCGACGAGGCGGTGCAATACCCGGTCGGGCCTCTCGACAAGACGGCGGCTCGGGCGCTGACCGATAGTTTCAAGGCGGCCTGCGGCGCGGACGGCGCGCAGGTGATCTATGACGGCATCGGCGGCGACTACAGCGAGGCGGCGCTGCGCGCGATCGCATGGGGTGGACGGCATCTGGTGATCGGGTTCACCGCCGGAATTCCAAAGCTGCCGATGAATCTGCCGCTGCTCAAGGGCTGCCAGATCGTCGGGGTGTTCTGGGGCGAATGGACCACGCGTTTTCCGGCGTTGCATGCTGCGAACATTGCCACGCTGTTTTCGCTGTATCTCGAAGGCAAAATCAAACCCGCCGTGACCGAAAGATTCCCGCTGGCCCGCGGCGCCGAGGCCATCGCCCGGCTGGGCGCCCGGCAGGCCCGCGGTAAAATTGTCGTGACAGTCGATTGAGGCGTAGCGCGATTGTCGCGGCTGCGACCAAACATAACAGGAAACCATCATGGATCTCACATTCACCAAGCAAGAGGAAGCGTTTCGCGACGAAGTGCGCGCCTTTTTCGCTGCCGAACTGCCCAAGGAAATCCGCGACAAGCTGGAGATGGGGCGGCACATTTCCAAGGACGATATGGTGCGGTGGCAGAAGATCCTGTATCGCAAGGGTTGGGGTGCGCCCAACTGGCCCACGAAGTTCGGCGGCACGGGCTGGAACGTCGTGCAACAGCACATTTTCGAGGAGGAGCGCGCCGAGGCCTGCGCGCCGCCGCAGAACGTCTTCGGGCTGAAAATGCTGGCGCCCGTAATGCAGAATTTCGGCAACGCTGCGCAGCAGGAGTATTTTCTGCCGCGAATCCTATCCGGCGAACACTGGTGGTGCCAGGGATACTCGGAACCCGGCTCGGGCTCCGACCTCGCCTCATTGCGGACCAGCGCGGTCCGCCAGGGCGATCACTACGTCGTCAACGGCCAGAAGACCTGGAACACCATGGGTCAGTACGCGGATTGGATATTCGCGCTGGTGCGCACCAGCACCGAGGGACGTCAGCAGCAGGGCATCTCGTTTCTGCTGATTGACATGAAATCTCCGGGCGTGAGCGTGCGCCCGATCATCATGTTGGACGGCGGGCACGAGATCAACGACGTCTTCTTCGACAATGTGAAGGTCCCCGTTCAAAATTTGATCGGCGAGGAAAACAAAGGCTGGACCTACGCCAAGTTCCTGTTGAGCCATGAGCGCAGCGGCAACGCTGGAATCGGCGCCTGCAAGCACGCACTGAAGAAGTTGAAGGAGATCGCCGCCGCGCAACTCGCGAACGGCAAGCCCCTCATCGAGGATTCGCGCTTTCGCGATCGCATTGCGCAGGTGGAAATGGAGTTGATGGCGCTGGAAATCACTAATCTGCGCGTGCTGTCGGGATATGCCAAGGACCAGAAGGCCCAATCCCTGGGGCCCGAGGTCTCGATGCTGAAGATAAAAGGATCGGAAATCATCCAAACCCTGGCCGAGCTCAAAATGCACGCCTTGGGTCACGATGCGTTGCCCTATGTGCGCGAAGCGCTGGATATCAAATGGGCCGGCAATCCGCTGCTCAACACGCATTACGGCAGCTATGCGCCGCCATTGTCGGGTCAATACTTCAATCAGCGCAAGACCACGATCTACGCAGGATCCACCGAAGTTCAGAAAAACATCATCTCGCAGATGATCCTGGGCCTCTAAGGGAAAACCATGGAATTCGACTACACCGAAGAACAGCTGGCACTGCAGGACACGCTGCAGCGCTTCATTTCGCGCGATTACGATTTCGACAAGCGCAAGGCGATCCTCAAATCGGATCTCGGCTTTTCGGCCGACGCCTGGAAACAATACGCCGAGCTGGGTCTGCTTTCGCTTCCCTTCCCCGAAGACTTTGGCGGCCTGGGGGGCAGCGCCGTCGATGTGATGTTGGTGATGGAACAATTTGGATCCGGGTTGCTCATGGAGCCCTATTTGAGTTCGGTGGTCGTAAGCGGCGGCTTGCTGCGTGATGCGGCCTCCAAGGAGCTGAAACAGAAACTGCTGCCGGAAATCGCCGCGGGCAGCGCCAAGGCATCGCTGGCCTGCTATGAGGCCGCCGGACGCTACGATTTATCGTACGTCGCATGTACAGCAACGCAGAAGGGCGGTACCTGGCAACTCTCCGGCCAGAAGTCCGTGGTTCTCGACGGCCCGTCGTCCGATTTTTTTCTGGTCACGGCGCGCAACAGCGGAAAAACCGGCGACGCAGTGGGTGTATCGCTGTTTCTGGTGCCGCGCGATGCGAAGGGCTTGACGATATTGGGCTATCCCACCCAGATCGGCGCGCGCGCGGCCGACCTCAAGCTGGAGAATGTCGCGGTGGGCGCGGATGCCCTGATCGGACCCGCCGGCGCCGCACTACCCATAGTTCAGCGGGCGATCGATCGGGGTATCGCCGCACTCTGCGCGGAGGCCGTGGGTGTCATGAACGCCCTCAATAAAGCCACGCTGGAATACCTGAAGACCCGCAAGCAATTCGGAGTTGCCATCGGCACCTTTCAGGCGCTGAAACACCGCATGGCCGACATGCTGATCGCGGCGGAGCAGTCTCGTTCAATGGCGGTCATCGCCGCGGTCAACGCGGACTCGGATGATGCCGCAGAACGGCAGCGCGCCATCGCCGCGGCGAAGGCCTATATCGGGCAGGCGGGACGATTGGTGGGCCAGCAAGCCGTGCAGCTGCATGGCGGCATGGGGGTCGTCGATGAACATGTCGTGAGCCACTATTTCAAGCGTCTCACCATGATCGACCTCACCTTCGGCGATGCCGACTACCATCTGGGCCGCTTCAGCGACATGTTGCGTCCCGCAAGCTAGGATTTCTGGTGCTGAAGCTCCTGCTTGCGGACATCCTTCTCCATGGTCCGCGAGGCGGCGAACAGCACCAGGGCTGCCATCACGGCCAGCACCGGAATGGCGTACATCGCGTTGTGCAGGCCGATGGCCTTGAACGCTTCGGTCATGCTGCTGGCGCCGGCATCGACCATCGCCTTGTGCGCGAAATGATCGCTCAACAGGCCGGTTCCGACCGGCCCCATGCTGGCGCCAAAGATGTACATGCAGCAGAAATATATCGCGACGGCGGTGCCGCGCAGACGCGGCTCGATCACGTCCTGAATCGCCGTGTAAACGGTGGCGTAGTACACGTACATCGTGATCGTGCCCATGGCCATCAATAGGACGTAAGCGCTGATCGAACCTTTGGGCTGATTGATCGCGAAGAAAATACACGGCGCCGCGATGCTCATGCACCATGCGGACAGCACCAGCCTGCCATTGCGGCGTTTGACACTCATCTTGTCCGCGGCCCAGCCGCCCAGGATCAAGCCGATGGCGCCGACCGCGCCCACGGCAACGGACGACACAATGCTGGCATCATGCACGCTCATGCCATGAAAACGCTGCAGGAACGCGGAATTGAAGGAACCCAAGGCATACATATTGAAATTGTGGAAAATGCCGGACAGGATGATCCACCACATGGTCGGCAGGCCCAGCACCGCGAAGTAGGGCGCCGCCACTGATCCGCCCGCCTTGGTTACCACCCGGCCTGGATCGAGCCCGCCGCGATGCGGTTCGCGCATGATGAGCGCCAGGAGCGCGAACACGAGCCCGGGAACGCAGGCAATATAAAAAGCGGCCCGCCATCCCAGGTGCGCATAGATGATTCCGGAGCTGTAATACGCAAGAAAAAGCCCCGCCGGCAAGCCCAGCATGAATACGCCCATCGCAAATGCCCTTTTGCTCGGCGGAAAAAAGTCGCCGATCAAGGATTGGCCCGCGGGAGCGCAGGTGGCCTCGCCCAAACCCACCCCTAAGCGCGCGATGAATAGCTGAGAATAATTCTGCGCCATGCCGGTCGCGGCCGTGAGCAGGCTCCATACCGCGGTGCCGATCGCAATCAGCTTGGTTCGTTGCCATTTATCGCTCAAGTGGCCCAGGGGCAGCCCGACGAGCGCGTACATCCAGATAAACACCGTGCCCAGGAATCCCAGCGCCGTATCGCTCAACAGGAATTCCTTGCGGATCGGTTCGCCCAATGAACCGAGCAATTGGCGGTCGAAAAAATTGAGCAGGTTGATGGCGAACAGAACGAAAAGCGCGAATTTCGCACCCGTTGCTGCGTGGCTCGTTGCGGTGCCGGCTCCCTGGCCGGCAGGCGGTACCCCTTCGAGCGTTTCCGGGCTGACAGACATTGACGACTCCCCCAAGAAGGCCGGCCTTACCGGCAACGTAGTTTGCCGCACATTGGCGGCGGTGGCTCAGATTTCATCCGAGGAGCCCGGCCGGCGGCGGCATCTGCGCCCAGAAACTGCGGATTTCGCCTCGCGGGTCATTTTCCATCTGGGTCGGCGTGCCGAATACCATCGTGGCGCGTGTCTTGGCATCGAAGGTGAGCCACGGGGGGATGCGGGAATTGTTGGGATTGCCGGTTTTGGCGAACGCCACCCAGCTCGAGGACAGCTGATCCGCCACGCGCGCCATGTCGTTGCCGTCTCGCGCCTCGCGGAACGAGCCCGACACATCGAGTCCGTGCACGGCGCCATAGCGGCCGCCGAAGGCCGGCGTCGGCCAGTCCCACTGATACATGTAGATCGCGCCAGTGCCCTGCGCGGCCTTGAGCTCGGCCTGCTTGATCGCCGAGCGACGGAATCCGGAATCGGTGAACAGCATCGCCTGAATGAGGTACGGCGATTTTTCGGGGTAGTACTTGCGATACATCGCGAGAATAGCCTCGCCCTTCTCCTTGTAGCGTTTGTCGATGAGGGCCTTGAGGTCCGCTTCGCTGAGCGTGAAATTGGTGAGCCCGAGCGCAGCATCCTCCAGCGTGGTCGACACGATGAGCGGGATCGCCGCCGATTCGGGCGGAGCCGCCGGATCAAATGGGTCGTGGGTCAGATACTTGCCGTCGAGAACCGGTCCCGCTCCCACCCCGGCGCCGGCGGCTACCTGCGCTTCCAGCAGCTGCTGCCAGGAAATTTTTTGCAGATCGGCGATGCGGGATTTTGGAATCTCGAGCTGTTTCAGCAGCGCTTCCGCGCTCGTCGTCGCGCGGTCTCTGGGCACGAACTTCAACATCGATCCGCTCTGCACGGCGGCGCGATGGAACAGCCCTTTGGCCGCCGGCGTGGCCAGTATGGAGCTGGTTTTTGCGCCGCCGCCCGATTGGCCGAAAATCATCACATTGTGCGGATCGCCGCCGAAGTTTTCGATGTTGTCGCGAACCCATTCCAGCGAGGCGGTGAGATCCATGATGCCCGCGCATCCCGAGTAGGCGAACTCGGCCGGCGCGCCCAAATCGGCGAGCTGCGTGTAGCCTAAGGCAGCCAGCCGGTGATTGACGGTGACCACCACCACATCGCCGAAGCGCGCGAGCTGCGCGCCGTCATAGCCGATGGCATTGCCGGATCCGGTGGTGAATCCGCCGCCGTGGAAGGAAACGAGCACCGGCCGCTTGGCGCCGTCCTTGAGTCCCGGCGTCCAGATATTCAGGTTGAGACAATCCTCTCCCATGCCTCCGGGTTGATAATCCCAATGAATCATGATGCCGTAGTCGGAACGCAGATCCGTCATCGCTTGTGGACTGATCTGGCCGTGCGCCAGGCACTCGCGCACGCCTTTCCAGGCGGCGGGTTTCTTCGGCGGCATGAAGCGGTTGCGTCCGCCGGTCGAGGCGCCATAGGGGACCCCTTTGAATTGCTTGATGCCCGTGATTTGAATTCCCTGCACCCTGCCGTAGGTGGTGTCCGTCTCGACGAATATTTTCCCGGTCGCGGAGCCGCCCAGCGGCCGCACCGGTGCCGCTTCCTGCGCCGGAGCCGCGGCGGAAATGAACGATGCAACGGCGGCCGATGCCGCGGCCGCGGTCGCGGCGCCAGCGAGGAAGTCGCGACGTGTCGTCAATTGCTCTGGTCGAGTTGGCTGGTCGGCTGTTTCTTCGTTCATCGCAATCCCCCGCAATTTTTAAAAAATTGGAGCATAAGGCCCCAATGCGTTCAAAAGAGGTTCCAGTTCGCCGGCAAATCGCGCCCACCGTCCGATGGACGTTGAAAACAGGGGGCGCCGCACTTGCGCGGCGCTGGCGGTGCGGACGGGGCCCGCGGCTTCATGAAAGCGCAGGCATGCCGGGTCCCAGTCCAGCTTGCACGCGTCCGAAACCAGCCAGCGGATTTGCCTCTCGGGATCGGCCACCAGTTTTTCATGTTCGACCTTGATCACCCGCCCCGGCAGCACGCGGTCCCAATGCTCCATCACGCGACGATAACGAACATAGGCCCGACCGATTTGCCCAAGGTCGTAAAGCGTCTCGTTGCCTGCCGTGAACAATTGACGATAACAGGACAGGCAGGTGTCAACCGCGTCGCGCGTGCTGTCAAGAATCACAGACTTCGGGAACATCAAGTGAATCATGCCAACGCGCAAATGATTCTCCAGGGTTTTGTCGACGAAGCGCTCGGCACCCTGCCAACCGCCTTGGCGCATCAAGCCTAAATATTCTTCGGCGAGATCACCCCAGTGGGCCGAGCGCTGAAGTTCGGTGAAGCCCTGATCGATCACCCTGGAGAGCGCCGCGCTTTCCCCCATGCCTTGCACCTGCCGATGGCTGGATAGGATCTGCTCGATGAGGCTGGATCCGCAGCGCGGCATGCCGATGACGAAGATCGGCGCAGCAGACAGGCTGCCGCGGTGCGATTGCCCTTGCAGGAATGCCTCGTCAAATCGCTCAACTACGAAGCGCGCCGCGATGTCATGCGCACGCTCCAAGGCGTCGGGCCGCGCTGCAAGGTCCGGCGCAGCCATCAGGGCGTCGTGCTTCAGCCGATTGCCGGCCTGAAAGGCGGCGAACCCGGCTTGATCAGCGCTGCGCAGCTCCTGGACCTGTCCAATCGCGAAATAGGCTTCGATCCGCGGCACAGGAGCCGTTGCGGCATCATCCGCCGCGCGCTGCAGCTCGGCCAGATCCTGCTCGTTGATCACCGCCGGATCGAGCACCGCAAGGCGCGTCAGAGCCCGAAGCCGGACGGACGGATTGGCGGCGAGGTCGCGATAGCAGGCGCTCGATTCCTTAACTCGCCCCAGCACGGTCAGAGCGCGCGCAAGGCTGAAATGAGTTTCCGCGGCGGTGGGATTCAAGTGCAGCGCGCGAGCGTACGCGTCGGCCGCCTCCTGCCACAAATTGAGGTTCTGGCAAACCGCTCCCAGATTTTGCTGCGCCGGGTACAGGTTGGGATCCCGGGCAGCCACTACCCGCAACTGTTGCCGGGCGTCCTGCAGGCGGCCACGCCGGATGTCGATGAGCGCCAGCGAATAGATCGGCCGCAGGTCCTTAGGATCGGCGGCGGCGGCCTGTCGATAAAGAACGGCCGCATCGTCAAGTCGACCTTGCGCATAACAGGCGGCGGCGCCGTTCAAAAGCGCCGCCACATCCTGCGCCGGTGTCGCACTGCTCATGCCCCTCCGCTGCGATCAGTGGAAGCGGTACCGCAGCTCCACGCCATAGACCCGGGGCGGGATGTAGCTAACCACGGGATCGATGACTTGCCCGGGCCCTGGATTGTTAACCCCCAACCCGAAAGAAGCGTCCTGCGCGATCTTGTTGGTGAGATTGTTGGCATAAACGATCACGTTGTAGCGATTGGCGGCGTCGGTCCAGATCGCACGCAAGTTAACCTGGGCGTAGGACGGGTCCAAGGTATACGAACGATTGAAGACATCGTCGTATGTCCGATCCCTCCAGATGTAGGTGCCGGACAGGGCCAAAGAACCCGGAGTGAAGTGCAGAGTATAAATTGCGTTCAATGCGATCTTGTTGAGCGGCGATGCGGGCAGTTTCGCGCCGACGATGTTCTGCAAACCGGAACCGGCCGGGCATCCACCGGTATTCGCGCCGGGCCCGATCGCCAATGGGTCCGCGGCATCCTGGTAGCACACACCGTTGGTGCTGGAAATGGTGGAGTGAAGATACGCGTAGTTCAGGAGGATATTGAGGTCGGTGATCGGGTTCCAAAGGGTTTCCAGTTCGGCACCGTAGGTGTGCACCTTGGGAATATTGACAATGATGGTGTTTACGACAGCTGTTGTCGGATCGAGCACTCCCAGCGGCTGCTGGTCGTTTTTGTAGTCGTAGTAAAACGTCGCCAAATTAGCCTGGAAGGTCTTTCCGAAGGTCTCCTTGTAGCCGACTTCAAACGCGTCCACGGTCTCCTTCGCCGTTTCTGGGTCGGGCGCATTGGTACCGGAATTGAAGCCGCCGGCCTTGTAGCCGCGGCTGTATTTCGCATAGCCGAGGATGTCCGTGGCCGGCGTCCAGGCGACGCCGGCGGTTCCCGTGACGGCATCCCAGTGATCGTTCAGCGTGGTTGCAGCCGCACCATTGGCGTTGAAGCCGCACGCGCCGGTACCGCGGTAACTCTGCCCATTGCAGGTCGTCGCGGCGGGTGTGATATCGAACGCCGGCGTATTGGCGCCGAACGTATTCACGCCCAGTCCCACGCCTTCGAAGTTGAATGCCATTATCCGAAAGGTCTGATCGCCGCTCTTTTTATCGTAGGAGTAGCGCAGGCCGGTGGTGAATTTGAATTGGCTGCTCGCCTGCCAGTCGATCTGACCGAAGACGCCGTAGGAGTCCTCAGCGAGCGCGGTGTATTCGTTGTACGCCGAGCGCGACGGGTTTGCAGGCGCCGGCACGAGCGCGCCACCGGCGATAGCGACGATCGAATAGGGCGTCGCGAGCTGTGCTTGGTCCGGGCTGTTCACATTGATGGGTTGCGTGTACTTCTCGTGAAATTGGTACAGACCGCCGAGCCACTGCAGCGGTCCCTGCCCAGTGGAGGCGATGTTCAGCTCGTTGCTGAAAAATTGTTCGTACTCATCGAACGTGAAGTTGTTGTGAGCCGAGTTGATCACCAGATTTTGGCTACATCCAGCAAGATTAGTTGCACCAAAGAAAAAGCCGCAAGTCGGAGTCGGCGCGGCAGGTCCCTGCAGGGTATATCCAAGGATACCGCTGGAGACGCCCTGGCTGTTGGTCCACGGCGCGGTGAGGTCGTAGTTGAACTTCTGCCAGCCGCCCAGGTATTTCACGTCGAAGCCATCGGCATGGAAGGTCAGATGAGTGGCAAAGATCCAATTGTTCTGTTGCTTGGACTGCGACTGGAAGCCGGAGTCGAATGTGCCGGTCCCGGTAGCGCTCGGATTTCCGGCGATGGTGTTTTTGCCGGTAAGGACGCTGACGATGGTGTCCGGGCTGCCGGCGCAGCCGAGGCCGCCGGCGCCTCCGGGCATCGCGCACGTGCCGAAATTGGCGTTCGGAAACAGCGGCACCGGGAACTCCCGCGTATCCAAAGGTCCTAAGAGCGTTTCAGTGTGATAGCTGACGTCGTAGTCGCTGGTGGCGAGTTTGGCCCACCAGTCGAAATTCGAACCGACGTTGCCCTCGAGCTGGCCCTCGATGTGATAGCTGGTGCCGTTGCCCCCCTGCGCGACGTCGCCGCCCTCGTCAACGCCGTTCAAGTTCGTGTAGAAGCCCTTACCATTCTGGTTGGTGTAGTTGCCGCCGAACCGATAGCGTACGGCGTCATTGATCGGTCCCGACACGGCTCCTTCGACGAAGGCCTTGTGGTAATTGTCGTAGCCGGTGCGAACCTCGCCCTGGAAGTCGCTCGTGGGGCGCTTCGAGATATAGTCGATCATGCCGCCGTCGGCGTTGCGGCCGAACAAGGTGTTTTGCGGACCGCGCAGAACCTGGATTTCGTCGATGAACAGCGAGGAGCTCTGCAAGATGGTCGAGGCGTTGGCGCCATTGTAAATACCGTCAACATATACGGCGACGCCGGACTCGACCGCCAGATTGTCGGTGTTCCGGCCGATGCCGCGAATGTAGGGGCGGTTATCGTAGGTGGTGTAGTACAGGCCAGGCGCGTAGTTGGTCAGGTCTTGAACCGACGCTATGCCCTGCAGATCGAGCGTCTTGGAGGTGAATGCGCTGATCGAGGCCGGCACCACCTCCAGGTTCTCCGATCGTTTCTCCGCCGTGACCACGATCTCGGTCAGGCCCGTCTCCTCCACTGCCGCATCAGCGGCCCTCACCGGCGCGCCGTACAGGTTTGCCAGCACGGCAAGGGTGAGCGCGGACGCGCCGCTCAATGAGCCCGCCTTGATAAGCGGCGCAGGTCCCTTGTGCGATCGAATTCCGCCCCGATTGATTTTATAAGACATGTTGGTTCCCCTTGCTCGCCTTATTCCGAGGATTCTTGATGAAGATCGGGATGGGATCTTCGGGCAGTCCAATTGCCCGCGCGCCACGCCTGAAATGAGGCGGTCCCCAGCGACAGATTCATAGAATCCTCCCGTTTGCGTCCCGGCCCGCGCGCTTTGGTTTTTTCCTATCGATCCCGCCCAATGGCGGGTCACGCGCGGCCTGTGGACGCACCAGCCTTAAGATGCGTATCTTGAGCCTACGGATATCGTGGCGCAAGCACCACGCCCGGGGCGACAATTGATTGACAAATCGCGCCATCCGCTCGGTTTGACCGCCAGAGGAACGTTGTAAAATTCGTGGTGTATAAAATACACGATGAAAAATCCAGACAAATGGAACCCCCAGGATTGGCGGCCTCAGCCGGCCCCTAATCCACGCCGCGCGGCGCTGATCGGTCTCCTGCTGATCGTGCTTCTCATCGGCGCAGGTTTGCTGCTGGCGCACGTGTTGGGGGCGGCCGCCCGGCTGCAAGACTGCGCGTTATCGGGCCGCCCGAACTGCTCCGCGGCTCCTTGAGCCTCGAATCCGGCGAAAACTCTGGTGCAATTGACCGCCGCGGTCCGCCTTTGCGCATCGAATGCGCGCAAAGGCGGACGGACTCCGCGACGACCCTGGGCGGCCGACTCCTAGGCGGCCAGCACGCCCTTTGCTTTCGCGGTGTGAGTGGCGATCATGTCCATCAACGGCGGCGACAGACAGTCGTACGGCTCGAGTTTCAGTTCCTTGAGACGCGCCCGTATCGCCCCCATCTGATCCGGCTTGGTTCCGGATTCGATGACCGAGGACACGAATGCGGCAAATTCCGGCGCGGCCCAGCCATTGGCGTCCAACAGCTCGGGATGCACGAAATCGAAACCATAGATCGGATGGTTCTTGTTCTCGATGCGGCCGTACATGTGCGTGCCGCAACCGCTGCAGGCATGCCTTTGAATGGGCGCAGCGGCATCTACAATTTTTAATTTCTGCGCATTGGCGGTGACGTTCAGATTATCGCGCGGCACCACCGCGACCAGCGAAAATGTCGCGCCGCGCGGCTTCCAGCATTTGGTGCAGCCGCAGACGTGATTGAAGGCGACATTGCCCTTGATCGCCACGGTCACCGGCGCCTGCGCGCATTTGCATTTGAGGGTGCCACCGCTGAATTTTGGATTGCCAGCCTTGACGCCGCCATCGACGGCGGGATGAATCGCTACTGTCATGATTGTTTGTCCTTTTTCGAAGGTTACGCCTCGAGAATTATACCCCTTCAAAAATCCGGGTATACTGCGGCCTCCCCCTTCAAGCCCCTTGCCGTGAGCGTCCTCAACTCATTCCACCCCGCAGTTGCCGCGTGGTTTTCGCGAACCTTCGATGCGCCCACCGACGCGCAGGCAGCGGCCTGGCCGGCGCTTTTCGCCGGACAGCACGTGCTGGTGGCAGCCCCCACCGGCTCGGGAAAAACCTTTGCCGCATTTCTCGCCGCCATCGATCAACTGATCAAAGAAGGACTGCAGGGACCGCTGCCGGATGAGACGCGCGTGCTGTACGTGTCGCCGCTAAAGGCTTTGTCGAATGACATACAGCGGAATCTGCAGGCGCCGCTCGCCGGCATTCGCGCAGAGCTCGCGGCATTGAACCTGCCGGACGTCGAGATCCGCGCCACGGTGCGCACCGGCGACACGACGCAGGCCGAGCGCGCCGCCATGCGGCGCTTAAGCCCGCACATCGTCGTCACCACGCCTGAGTCGCTGTACATACTGCTCGGCTCGAATTCCGGCCGGGAGATGCTTGCCACATGCCGCACGGTCATCATCGATGAGATCCACGCGGTTGCCGGCAACAAGCGCGGCGCGCACTTGGCGCTCTCCATCGAGCGGTTGCAGGCGCTGTCGCACGCGGGCTTGACGCGCATCGGATTGTCCGCGACGCAGAAACCCATCGCAGAAGTTGCGCGGTTTCTGACCGGCGCACGCGAGGTGAGCTGCACCATCGTCGACAGCGGCCACAGCCGTTCCCGCGACTTGAGTCTGGAGCTGCCGCCGGCGCCGCTCGAGGCGGTCATGTCCGGCGAGATGTGGACCGCGGTCTATGACCGACTGGCCGCGCTCATTCTCGAGCACCGCACGACCCTGGTGTTCGTGAACACGCGAAGATTGGTCGAGCGGATCGCGCGGCATTTGTCGGAACGCCTGGGCGAAGAGCACGTCGGCGCGCATCACGGCAGCCTTTCCAAGGAGCGGCGCCTGCATGCGGAGCAGCGCTTGAAGCGCGGCGAACTGAAGGTCCTGGTGGCCACCGCCTCGCTGGAGCTCGGCATCGACATCGGCGATGTGGATCTGGTCTGCCAGATCGGCTCGACGCGCTCGATCAACGCATTTCTGCAGCGCGTGGGGCGCGCCGGGCACTCGGTGGGCGGCACATCCAAGGGCAGATTGTTTCCTCTGTCGCGCGATGAACTGGTGGAGTGTGCCGCGCTGCTGGATGCGGTGCGCCGCGGCGAGTTGGACCGCTTGAGCATCCCCGAGAACGCCCTCGATGTGCTTGCTCAACAGATAACCGCCGAGGTCGCGGCGCGCGAATGGCCCGAGGAGCAACTGTTCGCCCTGATGCGCGGCGCCTATCCTTATCGCAACCTGCGGCGCGAGGAATTCGACGAATGCGTGAGCATGCTGGCCGACGGGTTCAGCACACGCCGGGGCCGCCGCGGCGCTCTGCTGCATCATGATGCCGTCAACCAGATGTTGCGGCCTCGCAAGGGCGCGCGGCTGACGGCGCTTACCTCGGGCGGCGCCATTCCCGACAACGCGGACTATCGCGTGATGCTCGAACCGGAAGGGATTTCCGTCGGCAGCGTCAATGAGGACTTTGCGGTCGAAAGCCTGCAGGGCGACATCTTCCAGCTGGGTAACGCGTCGTATCGCATTTTGCGCGTCGAGCGCGGCACCGTCAGGGTGGCGGATGCGCATGGCCAGCCGCCCTCGATTCCATTCTGGCTGGGCGAAGCACCGGGCCGCAGCCGCGAATTGTCGCTGGCAGTCTCGAGGCTGCGGGCCGACGTCGAACAGCGGCTGCAGGGCGAGCCGGCCGCGGTCAGCCGCTACCTGCGCGAAACCCTGGGGCTGGATGCCGCCGCAGCCGCGCAGATCGAGCAGTATCTGAGTGCCGGCCGCGCCGCGCTCGGCTGCCTGCCGACCTTCGATACGGTGGTATTCGAGCGTTTCTTCGATGAATCCGGCGGCATGCAGCTGATCATTCACTCGCCGTTCGGCAGTCGTGTGAACCGCGCGTGGGGATTGTCGCTGCGCAAGAGATTCTGCCGCACCTTCAACTTCGAACTGCAGGCCGCCGCGACCGAGGATCACATCGTTCTCTCGCTCACGCATGCGCATAGTTTCGAACTGGCGGAAGCCGCGCGCTATCTGAACTCCAAATCGGTTCGCCAGGTGCTGGTGCAGGCGCTGTGCGCGGCTCCGATGTTCGAGGTTCGATGGCGCTGGGACGCGGGCATTTCGCTGGCGCTGCCGAGATTTCGCGGCGGCAAGAAAATGCCTCCGCAGATTGCGAGAATGAACGCCGAGGATTTGTTGGCGTCGGTGTTTCCCGACCAGGTGGCCTGCGCGGAAAATCTGCCGGGCGAGATCGAGATTCCGGATCATCCCCTGGTCAGACAAACCATTCGCGATTGCCTGGAAGACGCGATGGATATCGACGCGTTTGAAGCAGTGCTGCAGCGGCTCGAAAGCGGCGATATCCGCGTAATCGCCCGAGACCTCACCGAACCCTCGCCATTGGCGCTCGAGGCCTTGAGCGCCCGCCCGTATGCCTACCTGGACGATGCGCCGCTCGAGGAGCGCCGTACCCAGGCCGTCATGAGCCGCCGCTGGCTGGATCCGGTCGAGGCCGCCGAAATCGGCAAACTCGATCCCCAGGCCATCGAGCGGGTCCGCGAGGAAGCCTGGCCCGACGCCGCCACGGCCGATGAACTGCACGACGCGCTGCTGTGGCTGACCTGCCTCACCGGCGAGGAGCTCGGCAGAAATGCGGCCTGGCCGCAACTGATGGATGAACTTGCCGCGCAGCGCCGCGTAGTCCGCATAGCGCTGCCGGAGGGCGCTCCGCTGTGGGCGGCCGCCGAAAGGGCGGCGCTGTTCCAGCCCGAACCCAACTTCAAGGAGATCGTGCGCGGCCGGCTCGAAGGTTTGGGGCCGGTCACCGTGACGGAGATCGCGGCGGCGCTGTGCCTGCCCGCAGCCGAGGTCGGCGCCGCGATGCTGGCGCTCGAGGCGGAGGGCGTCGCCATGCGCGGCCGTTTCGAGGCCGAAGCCGCCCAGGAACAGTGGTGCGAGAGAAGATTGCTCGCCAGGATTCATCGCTACACCGTCAAACGTTTGCGCGCCGAAATCGAGCCCGTGCAGGCGCGCGATTTCCTGCGCTATCTTTGCGAATGGCAGCGGGTCAGCCCAAGCGCGCGGATGCAGGGGTCTGATGCGCTGGCTGCGGTGCTCGCGCAGCTCGAGGGCTTTGAAGCGCCGGCCGGTGCGTGGGAAACAGAGATCATCCCGTCGCGTATCGCCGAGTACGAGCCGCAATGGCTGGATGAGCATTGCCGTGCCGGGCGATTCATCTGGACGAGACTGGCACCGCGAAGTGCGCGTGCCAATGATGAGGCGAGCCGCGGCACTTCACCGGTGCGCTCCACGCCCATCGTCCTGCTGGCGCGACGCAACGCGCCGCTGTGGTCCGCCCTGGTGGAGCAAACCGACCCTGCGGATCTGACCTCGAAAGCGCGGGCGGTGGCGGATTTCATGCGCGCGCACGGCGCCTCGTTCTTCGAGGAAATCGCCGACAACGTCGGCATGCTGCCCGCGGAGGTCGAAGAGGCGCTTGCTGAACTCGTGGCGGTGGGCATGGTGAATTCCGACAGCTTCGCGGGCTTGCGGGTGCTGCTGATGCCAAGCGGCCGGCGCGGCAGGTCGACGTCCTACTCGGGACGCCACAAGCGCCGCTTGGCGTTGTATGGAATGGCGGATGCCGGCCGGTGGGCGTTCGTACGCCGCCAACAGGTACAGACAGCCGAGCGCAAGGACGAGGCGGTTGAACACATCGTGCGCACGCTGCTGCGGCGCTGGGGCGTGATTTTCTGGAAACTGCTTGCGCGCGAAGCGGCGTGGCTGCCGCCCTGGCGGGACATGTTGAGCTGCTGCCGCAGGTTGGAGGCGCGGGGCGAGATTCGCGGCGGGCGGTTCGTCGCGGGATTTTCCGGCGAACAGTTTGCCACGCCGGAAGCGGTTGGATTGCTGCGGGATGCGCGGCGCAAACCGCCGGCACAGCAATATGTGTCGATTTCCGCGGCCGATCCCCTTAATTTGTTGGGTATCCTGACCCCGGGACTCAAGCTGGCGTCGCTTGCCAGCAATCGATTGCTGTACCGGGATGGAACGCCGGTGGCCATTCTTGCGGCCGGTGATATTCAGTTCCTGGAGGATCTTGCGCCGCAGGAGCAGTGGCAGGCGCGGACCGCGCTGTTGCGCCGCCATGCGCCCGTCGCGCTGGACGCGCTGGACGTGCAGCAGCTGCCGGGGAATTAGTCGTCCTACTTCACCGTGTCCATTGAGGCGTTCCAGCCGCCACCCAGCGCCTCGATCAGCGCCACGCTCGATTGCAGGCGGCTCGACAATACCGTCAGCGCGGTTTCTTCGGCGCTCAAGCGGGTGGTTTGCGCGGTGATCACGCTGCTGTACGGTACCGTGCCGGCCTTATATTGATTGAGCGTCAGGGTCTCGGCTTCGCGGGCCGCCTTGACCGTCTCTTCCTCGATGGCCGATTGCTGTTCCAGCACGCGCAGCGTGACGATGTCGTCCTCGACCTGCTGGAAGCCGGCCAGCACGGTCTGCCGATAGGTCGCGGCGGTGCCGTCGAACGCGGCACGCGCCTGCCGCACCTGCGCGCGGCGCACGCCGCCGTCGAACAGGGTTTCCGCGAGCTGCGGTCCCACCGCCCAGACGCGGTTGGAGTTGCGAATCAGACGGCTGAAGCTGGTGCTCGAGTACTGATCCGAGCCGCTCAATGTCAGACTCGGAAAATACGCAGCCGTGGCGACGCCGATCTGCGCATTGGCCGCGGCCATTTTCCGTTCGGCCTCGGCCACATCGGGGCGCCTCTCGAGCAGAGTGGAGGGCACTCCGGGCGGCACTGTCGGTACATCGGTGCGCATCGCCGCAGGCTGCAGCGAAAATTCCGCCGGCTGTTTGCCGATCAGCACCGCCACCGCATGTTCGAGGATTGCGCGCTGGATCTTGGCGTTGATCTGCTGCGCGCGACTCGACAGCAGCTGGGTTTCCGCGCTCACGACGTCGGCGCGCGCCGCCACGCCAAATTTGTACCGGCTTTCAGTGATCTTCAGAGAGAGGGTTTCCGCCACCACCGTGTCGTCCAGCAATTTCTGCAATTGGTCCTGCGCGCGCAGTTCGAAATAATCCGTCGCGAGCTCGGCCTGCGCGGACAGGCGCGCGGCGGCGAGCGCCGCGGAACTCGCCTGGGCCGATGCCCGGTCGCTCTCCACCGTGCGGCGGATCTGGCCCCAGATGTCGATGTCCCAGTTGCCGGAGACGCCAGTCTGGTAGGTGGTCCGCGGTCCGCTCAGCGACGAGTTCGGCAGGCCTATGCCATTGGCAGTTGCGGCCGGCACGCCTGCTTGTCCGCGCTGCGCCGAAAATGTCGCCGCGATGGTGGGCCAGAAGCCGGCGCGCGCCTGAGCGACCAGCGCCCGCGACTGCTCGAAGGCCGCCTCGGCCGCCTTGATGTTTTGGTTGTTGATATCGACCTGCGCCTCGAGGCGATCGAGTTCGTCGTCGTTGAAAATCTTCCACCACGGCCCGCGCGACAGCACATCATTGGGTTCGCTGGGCTTCCAATCGCCGGTTTCCTTGTAATCGGGCACGGTTTCGAACGGCGGGCGATGATAGTCGGGGCCGACCGCACACGACGCCGCCAACGCGCCGGCGGCAAAACATGCAAGCCGTGCGGCGGGCGACATCATGTTGGGGCCCCCAGAGGGTTGAGATTCGAGCTGGTATTCGAGGCGCGCGGGGCGGGCGGCGCATACCGGCCTTGCTTGAGGTGCTTCCAGTAGCGATGCACGTACAAATAGACCACGGGCGTGGTGTAAATCGTCAGCAGCTGGCTGACAACAAGTCCGCCGACGATGGCAATCCCCAAGGGCCTGCGCATTTCGGTGCCGTCGCCGGAGGCGATGGCGAGCGGCAACGCGCCGGCGATGGCGGCGCAGGTGGTCATCATGATCGGCCGGAAGCGCAACGAACAAGCGTGGGCGATGGCCTGGCGCGGATCCATCCCCAGGGTTCTCTCGGCCTCGAGCGCGAAATCCACCATCATGATGGCGTTTTTCTTGACGATGCCGATCAACAACAAAATACCCAGAAACGCGATGAGGCTGAATTCCGTACCCGTCGCCAGCAGCGCCAGCAGCGCGCCGATGCCGGCGGACGGCAGCGTCGAAAGAATGGTCAGCGGCTGGCTGTAGCTCTCGTAGAGCACGCCCAGCACCACGTAGATCGCCACCAGCGCCGCCAGGAGCATCAACGGCGTATTGCTGCTGCTCTGCTGGAACAGGGCGGCCGTGCCATAAGTGCCGCCGCGGATGCCCACCGGCATGTGGATCTCGATCATTTTCTTTTTGATCACCTCGAGCGCCGTACCGATCGATATGCCCTCCGCCAGATTGAAGGCAATGGAGGTCGAGATGGAAGTGCCCGTGTGATTCACACTCACCGGCGTGGTGCCGGTGGTGAAATGGCTGAATGCTGAAAACGGCACCACGGTTTCACGGGCCACGCTGACGGCTGACCCCGTGGAGGTGCCGCCGCGCCCCGAGTTCGCCAGCGAGTTCGCAGCCAGATTTCGCGCCGTGTCCTGCGCGATGGCGCTGCTGGATGCCGCGGTCGCAGTTTTGAGCACCGTGGTGCCCGCCACCGGTTGGGTGAGCTGCGTCCCCGATGCCGCGCCTCCGGAGGTGCTCACATACAGCTCCTTGAGTATTTCCGGGTTCTGCCAGTACTCCGGCGCCACCTCCATGACCACGTGATACTGCTGCGGACTGAATGGATTCAAGATGTTCGAAACCTGCGCCTGCGCGAAAGCATCGCCCAGCGCGTTGTCGATTTGAATCTCGGAGAGTCCCAGCCGCGACGCGCTGTCGCGATCCACGATGAGGTCGGTTTCCAGCCCTCCGGGCTGCAGGTCGGTGTCCACATCGGTGATTTCCGGAATGTCCTGCATGGCCGTACGCAGCTTCTGCGACCAGGTGCGCAGCTCGGCCAAATCATCTCCCAGCAACGTGTACTGGTACTGGGAATTGGCGGATCGGCCGCCGCCGCCGCGTATGTCCTGAACGGCCTGCAGGAACGCCGACACCCCGGTGACCCGGGCGAGTTGCGGCCGCAGTCGGGCAATGATCTGATCGGCGGAAATGCGCCGCTGCTTGAGCGGTTTGAGCGCAATCGTGACATTGGCGTTGGCGCCGCCGCCGCCGCCCGGCCCGAAACCGCCGGCGCCCACGGAGCCTGTCACGGTGCTCACCGCCGGATCCGCGGCGATTATTTTCGCAACTTCCTGAAGTTTGCCCTTCATGAACTGAAAGGAACTCGCCGCATCGCCGCGGATTCCGCCCTGCAATTGACCGGTGTCCTGCTGCGGGAAGAATCCCTTCGGAATCACGATGTAGAGATATACATTCAGGCCGATGGTCGCGCACAGCATCAGCACCATGATGCGCGGATGATGCAGCGCCCAGTCGAGCGTGGTTGCGTAGTTTTGCCGCAGTTGCGCAAAGCCGCGCTCGAAAGCCTGCCCGAATCGGGACGGCTTCCGGTTGCGCTCGGTTTGCAGCAGCAACGAGCACATCATCGGCGTGGTGGTCAGCGAAATGACCAGCGAGATCAGGATCGACACCGACAGCGTGACGGTGAACTCGCGGAAAATGCGCCCGACGATGCCGCCGGCAAACATGAAGGGAATGAATACGGCAACCAGGGACAAACTCATGGATACCACGGTGAAACCGACCTCTTGAGCGCCGAGAAACGCGGCCCGGGTGCGCGTCATTCCAGCCTCGATGTGCCGGGTGGTGTTTTCCATGACGACGATGGCATCGTCCACGACGAATCCGGTTGCGACGGTGAGCGCCATCAACGAAAAATTGTCCAGGGTGTAGCCCAGGAGATACATCGCGCCGAATGTACCGATCAGCGATACCGGCACCACCAGCGCGGGAATCAACGCGGCGCGATGACTGTTCAGAAATATGTAGACCACCAGGATGACCATCGCCACGGCCAGCATCAGGGTCTGTTCGACCTGCCGCAGCGAGGCGCGTATCGTCACCGAGCGGTCGAAATTCACCACCAGATCGATCTTCGGGTCGATCTCACTCTTGAGCACCGGCAGCTCGGCCTTCACGGCGTCGATCATTTCGATGATGTTGGCGCCAGGCTGCTGATAAACGGTGACGAAGACGGCGGGCCTGCCGTTGTACAGCCCATAGGTGCGGATGTTTTCGGTGGCGCCGTCCTGCATGTCCAGCACGGTTGCGACGTCGCCGAGGCGCACCGTCGCGCCATTGCGATTGGCGATGATCAGATCGCGATACGGACCCGCATCGCGGGCGTTGTCGTTGGTGTAGATCTGGTAGTGCAGCTGTTCCGATTCGATCGCCCCTTTGGGCGCGTTGGCGTTCGCATTGGAGATGGCGGCGCGCACATCCTGCAGGCCGATGCCGTACTTGGACAGCGAATGCGGATTGATCTCGACCCGCACCGCGGGCAGCGCGCTGCCATTGACATTGACGCCGCCCACCCCGGGGAGCTGCGACAGGCGCTGTGAGATCACGGCGTCGGCGGCATCGTAGATCTGCCCCTGGGTGAGCACATCTGAAGTCATGGCGATGGACATCACCGGAAACGCGGAGGTGTTGAGCTTGCGGTACGTGGGATTTCGGGTCAGCGAAGTGGGCAGGTCGGCGTGCGCACCCGCGATGGCGGCCTGCACATCGCGCGCCGCGCCGTCGATGTCCCGATCGACGCCGAAGGTCAGCTGGATATTCGAAGTGCCCACGCCGCTGTTCGACGTCATGTCATCGACGTCGGAGATGGCGCCGAGGTGCCTCTCCAGCGGCGTGGCGACGGTGGCCGCCATCACCTCGGGGCTGGCGCCCGGCAGCTGCGCGGACACGAAGATGGCCGGAACGTCGATGCGCGGCAGTGGCGCCACCGGCAGCAGCATGAACGCGACGCCGCCGCACAGCGCGACGCCCGCGGTCAACAGCGTCGTTGCGACGGGCCGCTTGATGAAGGGCGCGGAAATGTTCACGTCGAACCCTCCGCCAACGGCGTGTCGGGCAGCGCCGCCGGCGAGTGGCCGCGCATCCGCGCAGCGATGCGATCGAACGCCAGATAAATGACCGGCGTGGTGAACAGCGTCAGCACCTGGCTCACCAGCAGGCCGCCTACGATGCTCACCCCAAGCGGGTGGCGCAGCTCGGAGCCGGTGCCGGTGCCGAACATCAGCGGCAGCGCTCCGAAGATCGCGGCCACCGTCGTCATGAGAATCGGCCGGAAGCGCAACAAGCAGGCCTTGTAAATGGCGTCGCGCGGCGACAGTCCCTCATCGCGCTGCGCGACCACCGCGAAATCGATCATCAAGATGGCGTTCTTCTTCACGATGCCGATCAAAAGCACGATGCCGATCAACGCGATGATGGTCAGGTCGTCGCCGAACAGCATCAGGGCGAGCAATGCGCCGATGCCCGCCGAGGGCAGCGTCGACAGAATGGTGATCGGATGGATGAAACTTTCGTACAGCACGCCGAGCACGATGTACATGACCAGCACCGCGGCAATCAACAACAGCAGCTCATTGCTCAGATTGCTGCGAAACGCGAGCGCGGCGCCCTGGAACGTCGTGCGGATGCTGCTCGGCATCCCCAGGGTTTGCTCGGCATTTTCGATGGCCGCGACGGCCGCTCCCAACGATGCGCCGGGCGCGAGGTTGAAGGACACCGTGGTTGCGGGAAACTGCGCCAGATGATTGATGAGAATCGGACGGGTCTGGACCTCCACTTTGGCGATCGCCGACAACGGCACCTGGCCGCCGCCCGCCGACGGCACGTAGATCGACGCCAGCGAGTCGACCGATCGATACGATTGGGGATCCGCCTCCATGATGACGCGATACTGATTCGACTGCGTAAAGATGGTGGAGACGATTCGCTGTCCGAATGCATCGTACAAGGCGTTGTCCACCGTCCCTACGCTGATCCCGAGCCGTGCGGCGCTGTCGCGGTCGATGGTCACGTAGGCGGCGAGTCCGTTGTCTTCCTGATTGCTGACCACATCCGCGAGCTCGGGCTGCTGGCCCAGCGCCGTCAACAGCTTGGGTGTCCAGGTCGACAAGGCGGTGTAATCGGCGCTCTCCAGCGTGAATTGGTACTGGGTGCGGCTGATGGTGCTGTCGAGGGTGAGATCCTGTACCGGCTGCATGTACAGCGTGATGCCCGCGACGTTGGCGGTCTCGCCGCGCAGGCGGCGAATCACATCGGCGACGGTCGTGGAGCGCTGATCGCGCGGCTTCAGGTTGATCAAGAAGCGCCCGCTGTTCAATGTCACGTTGTTGCCGTCGACGCCGATGAACGAGGAGAGGCTTAGAACATCGGGATCGGCGAGGATCGCGGCCGCGAGGGCCTGCTGGCGGTCCGCCATGGCGGCGTATGAAATCGACTCCGTGGCTTCGGACACGCCCTGAATCAAACCCGTATCCTGATCGGGGAAGAATCCCTTGGGGATGAGCACGTAGAGCAGCGCAGTCAGAATGAGCGTGCCGATCGCCACCCACAGCGTCAGTCTCTGGTGGTTGAGCACCCAGGTGAGACGTTGTCCGTACCAGTCGACTATGGCCGTGAACCATTTACCCGAGTCCGTCTGCGCGTGTTCATTCTGCGGCCGGTGTTTGAGCAGCTTCGCGCACATCATCGGCACCAGCGTCAGGGACACGACCGCGGAGATCAATATCGTGACCGCGAGCGTGACGGCGAACTCCCGGAACAATCGTCCCACCACGTCCTGCATGAACAGCAGCGGAATGAGCACCGCAATCAGCGAAACGGTCAGCGAAATGATGGTAAATCCGATCTGGCCGGCGCCCTTGAGCGCGGCCTCGAGCGGCGGCTCGCCCGCCTCGATGTAGCGCGAGATATTCTCGATCATGACGATGGCATCGTCGACGACGAATCCGGTCGCGATGGTCAGCGCCATCAGCGACAGATTATTCAGGCTGAAATTCGCCAGATACATCACGGCGAAGGTCCCGATCAGGGACAGCGGCACGGACAGACTCGGAATGATGGTGGCCGGAATGTTGCGCAGGAACACCCAGATGACCAAGACCACCAGCACCACCGCGAGGATGAGTTCGAACTCGACATCGTTCACCGAGGCGCGGATGGTGGTGGTGCGGTCGGTGAGCAGCACCACGTCCACTCCCGCGGGCATATCGGCCTGCAGCGTCGGCAGCAGGCCCTTGATCCTGTCGACGACGTCGACGACATTTGCTCCCGGCTGGCGCTGCACGTTCAGGATCAATGCCGGCGTCGAATTCATCCAGCCGCCGAGCTTGGAGTTCTCCGCGCCCGAAACCAGCGTGGCGACATCCTTCAGGCGTACCGGCGCGCCATTTTTGTACGCCACCACGACATTGCCGTAGTCGTCGGCGTTTCTGATCTGATCGTTGGTGTTGACCGTGTAGGCATTGGCGGGGCCGTCGAGCGTGCCCTTGGGGCCGTTTTGATTGGCGTTGCTGATGGTGGTGCGCAGGTCATCGAGATTCAATCCGTACGCCGCCATGGCTCGAGGATTGGCCACCACCCGCACCGCGGGCCGCTGACCGCCGCTGATGCTGACGACACCGACGCCCTTGATCTGGGAGATTTTCTGCGCGATGCGGGTGTCGACCAGATCTTCGACGTCGGTGAGCGGCATGGTTTTCGAAGTGACGCCGAGAATCAACACCGGCGCGTCCGCCGGATTGACCTTGGCATAGATGGGCGGCGCCGGCAGATCCTGCGGCAGCAGATTCTGCGCCGCGCTGATCGCCGCCTGCACTTCCTGTTCGGCCACGTCGATGGCCAGCGCCAGGGTGAATTGCAAGGTGATGACCGAGGCGCCGGCTGAACTCGTCGAGGACATCTGGCTCAAGCCCGGCATCTGACCGAATTGCTTTTCCAGGGGCGCGGTAATGGCCGAGGTGATTACCTCGGGGCTCGCCCCGGGATAAAAGGTCTGCACTTCGATGGTGGGATACGCGACTTCGGGCAACGCCGATAGCGGCAGTTGCAGGTAGGCCATCGCGCCGACGATCAATATCGCAATCATCAGCAGGGTGGTGGCGACCGGCCGAAGAATAAAGATGCGTGAAGGGTTCATGTGATTGCGACCAAGGCCGTGAGCGCGCGACCCGCAGGCATCATTGCGATGGCTGGGGGCGCGGCCGAGTGCGGCCGGCGCCGGGCGCTCCCGCCTTCGCGCCACCCGGCGTGCCGGCACCCGGTTTGCCGGCCGGGCGCGCAGCTCCCGCCGCGGCGGGTGCACCCGGCAATATCACCGGTGCACCGTCGCGCAGGCGATCGCCGCCTTCGGTGACCACAACCTCGCCGGCCTTGAGTCCGGCGGTAACCGCAACCCGTTCGCCGTCGACGACTCCGAGCGTCACGGGACGTACCGAGACGGTGTTATCGCCATTCACGACGTAAACGAAGGTCGATGCAACTCCATTGGGTGCGCCGCGGCGCACTGCCGCGTTGGGGATGATGATTTGATTCGTGAGCACATCCTGCAGCAGCTGAATGTTGACGAACTGATTCGGAAACAGCGCGTTGTCCTGGTTGTCGAATTGCGCGCGCAGCTTGACCGTGCCGGTGGTGACGTCGATGGTGTTGTCGGCGGTGAGCAGCTTGCCGTCGGCAATCTTGGTGCTGTTGGTGCGGTCATAGGCTTCGACGGAGAGCTGTGCGCCCTGATGCAGACGCTTCATGACCGCGGATACATTGTCCTCGGGAATCGGGAAAATGACGGTGATGGGCTGCAGCTGGTTGACGAGAACGATGCCGTTCGCATCGCCCGGCGTCACATAGTTGCCCTGATCGACCGGGCGCAGTCCCACACGGCCGGTGACCGGCGACACGATGTGCGCATATATCAGGTTGACCTTCGCGGTGTTCACCTGACCCTCGTCCGCATCGACGGTGCCGACGTATTGAGCGACCAGCGCGCGCTGGGTATCGAGCTGCTGTTCCGCGATGGAATCTTCCTTGACCAGGCCTTCATAGCGCTTCAGATCCAGTCTGGCATTGGTCAGCAACGATTGATCGCGCGCAAGGTTGCCCTGCATCTGCTGCAGGGCAGCCTCGTAGGGCCGAGGATCGATCTGCGCCAGCGGATCGCCTTGATGAACGAATTGTCCCTCGGTGAAATAGATTTTCTGCAGGGTGCCGCTGACCTGGGTTCTGACGACAACGGTGGCCAGCGGCGTCACGGTTCCGAGGGCCGGAATTTTCACCTGGATGTCGCCGGCTGCGGCGGTCGCCACCGCCACGGCAACCGGACCGTTTTGCCCGAAGCGCCCGCCCGCAGGAGGCGCGATGGGCTGCTTGTGGCGCAGGTACAAGGTAAATCCAATCATCAGCAGCACCAAGACAATAACCACCAGCAGTGCTTTCCAATGTCTGACGATGAAAACCTTGAGTCCGCGGGCCGGCGGGGGGGTCTGCAGATCTTCCAGTTGGTTTATCACTAATTCCCCGATACGCGAGCCCATCCCTTGGCAGGCACTGCCAATCGATCGTCAGGGCGAGCCCTAGACTATAACCAGAATCGACTGCGAACTACACACTCATCGCCGGCGGATTTGCATGTAGAGCGGATCGCTGCTGCAAAGTTCATGGGCGAGTGCAAAGTATTGTGAATGCGACTTAAAGCCGGGGCATGCCGAGGGCTGGAAGCTGGGGCCCAAAGGGACGAGCGGGCGGAACCTCAAACGGGGTTGAGTGCTAGAATTCAGACTCCAGGAAATTCAAAGGAGCCGCGATGAAATCAGTTTTTTCCGTTTTCGCTTCGGCAGCGCTGGTGCTGCTCATTTCTGCGTCGGCTGAAGGCGCGACGTGGACCGAAGGCGTGAACTATTTCCTGGTTACGCCGGCGCGGCCCACCTCGCTTGCCGTAGGCAAAGTCGAGGTTACCGAAGTGTTTTCCTACGCCTGCCCGGCGTGCAATATTTTCCTGCCCACCATGCACAAGTTGAAACAGACCCTGCCGGCGAACGCGGTGCTCGATTACCTGCCGGCGGCGTTC
The DNA here is from genome assembly GCA_035567075.1 of Steroidobacteraceae bacterium. GTDB lineage: Bacteria > Pseudomonadota > Gammaproteobacteria > Steroidobacterales > Steroidobacteraceae > Bog-1198. The sequence goes on along the minus strand of DATMRC010000061.1, from coordinate 42,988 downwards.
AACACCAGCGAAGACTGGCCCATGTTTCAGCTGGCGTATTGCACGGCTCAAGTGCTCGGCATCGACCAACAGACGCATGATGCGATGTTCGATGCGGTATGGAAGGGCGGCGACCTCAGTGTCATCGACCAATCGACCCGAGGCCTCAAGAGCCGGATGCCGACCATCGAGGACGCCGCGAAGTTCTACAGTCAACGTGCCGGCGTGCCCGTGGAGAAATTCATCGCCACCGCCAGGTCGTTCTCGGTGGACATGAAGGTGCGTACCGCCCAGGACCTGATCATGGCCTATCGCGTCGATCGGACACCCACCATCATCGTCAACGGCAAGTATCGATTGTTCGTCGAGTCGGCCGGAGGCACCGATCAGCTGATTGAATTGGTGAAATTTCTGGTGGCCAAGGAAAGCAAGTAATCGCGAGAACCGGCGACTGCACCGATCTTGGGCATTCATCCACCGGCGCGGCTGGCGACCATGAGAAAACTGTTTTTCGAGCATCCCCGCTTATGGATCTCGGTACTCACCGGGATCGCAGCATTTTTTCTGCTCCCGGAAGCGTGGACCATCCTGACCCGCGTGCTGGTGTGCTGGAACGTCGGCGTGGTTTTGTTTCTGGCGCTGATTTTTTATTGGATGACGCGACTGAGCGCCGTGCAGATCTGTTCCAAATATGTCGAAGAGGACGCCTCGGCGCCCATCATTCTGGTGGTCGTGATTCTGGCCGCAATGCTGAGTTTGGTAGCCATCGTTGAACCTCTGGCGACAATCAAAAACGTCACGGGACCGGTACGCGCCGCGCATTTTGCGCTGGCCGCGCTGACGCTCATCAATTCCTGGATCCTGGTTCCGACCATGTTCACCACGCATTACGCGGACCTATTTTACAGCGCCAAGGAGGACGCGCGGCCGCTGCATTTTCCGCAGTCACCAATGCCGGTGTTCTGGGATTTTGTATATTTTTCCTTCACCATTGCCGCGGCCTGTCAGACAGCGGATGTGGCGACGTTGGATGCGAAGGTTCGCAGGACAGTGGTCGTGCACACCCTGATCTCGTTTCTATTCAACGCCTCGATCCTGGGGTTTGCGATAAACGTCACGGCCGGACTCATCGGCGGAGGCTGACCCGCTCGATATCCTGCAGCGCTATTTGCCGGGGATTTTGACGACTTCGCCGCCTTTCATCACAAATGCCACGGATTGAAGGCGCGCCACATCCGCAACCGGGTCGCCGGCAACCGCGATCAGATCGCCAAATCTCCCGACCGCGATGGCGCCGACATCGCCGGTGCGGCCCAGCGCTTCGGCGGCATTGGCAGTTGCCGCCTGGATGGCCTGCATGGGGGTCATGCCCCACTTGACCATGGTGACGAACTGGCGCGCGTTGAAGCCGTTGGGATAGACGCCGGCGTCGGTGCCGAAAATCATTTTTACGCCGGCCTTCACGGCCGCTTGAAATGTCTGGCGCTGCTGCAAACCAATCATCCGCTCCTTCTCCAGCGATTCCTTGTAGACGCCGTTCTTTTCGCCCTCGGCGAGAATGTAGTCGTCGTCGTAAATGTCCATCGAGAACCAGGCGCCATGCTGCTTGGCCAATGCGAAGGCTTCATCGTCGGCCAGGCTGGCGTGTTCGATCGTGTCGACGCCGGCGCGCAGCGCGTCCTTGATTCCGGAAGTTCCATGCGCATGCACCGCAACCCGCATGCCGAGCATATGCGCCTCGTCGACCAGGGCCTTCATTTCGGCGAGATCGTATTGCTGCGCGCCGACGGCATCGGTCTTGGACAGCACGCCGCCGGTACCGCAAAACTTGATGACCTCGGCGCCGTACTTGCGCAACTTGCGCACCGTGGCGCGAATCTCCTCGGGGCCGTTGGCCACCGCGGTGCGCGGCACCGACATCGAGGGCGGCAATTCCGTGGAATCGCAGTGTCCGCCCGTGGCGCCGATCGCGTAGGTCGCCGGCACAATTCTCGGGCCGATCACGATGCCCTGTTCGATGCCCTGTTTGATCGCCACGTCGTCGTAGTTTGCGGATCCCACGTTGCGGACCGTGGTGAAGCCGGCTTCCAGGGTTTTCCTGGCATTGGCCACGCCCACCACCGTCCAGAAATTGTCGGTGAATTGCAGACGGCGATAGCCGCTGAAGCGCGGGTCCGAAGTCAGGTGCGTGTGCATGTCGATCAATCCCGGCAGCAGCGTCATGCCGGGCAGATCCACGCGTCGCGCGCCCGACGGTATCGCGGCTCCCATGGTCGCGACGGCCGCGATGCGCCCATCGGTGACGGTGACCTGCGGACGCTCGATCGTGCGGCCGGTCAACACGTCGATCATGCGGTCCGCAGTCACCACGACGGTGTCCGCGAACACAGGCGCGGCGCCACAGGCGAAGACAATTCCGGCAAAAGCGTGGGCCGCGCCAACGCAGGCGCGCGCAAAACGGGTCGATTTCATTTGCTCATCCCTTTACGGTGTATTTCAAAACTATCACAAGATCGGCGCTGCCGGTTCGATGGCCGGCAGCAAGGTCTCGAGACGCGGTGGTTCGGCGTCCCGCACCCACGTAAAAGCGATGATGTGTTCCAGTATACGCTGTACATAGCCCCGGGTTTCGTTATAGGGAATGTTCTCGATCCAGACGTCGGAGTCCATCGGGACCTGCGGCAGCCAGCGCGCCACCGCGGCAGGCCCGGCATTATAGGCCGCGAGGCTCAAGGCCAGTTGACCGCCGTATCGATCCAGCAATTCCCGCAAATGCGCCGCACCCAGCGGTATGGCGACGCCTGGATTGAATAGACCGTCGCGCGCAGGTGGGACGATATTCCAGCGGCGTGCGACCGCGGCGGCCGTACCCGGCAGCATTTGCATGACGCCGCGCGCGTCGGCGCGCGATACGGCGTCCTTGCGGAACAGGCTTTCCTGGCGGATGACCGCCAGTATCCAGTCGGACGGCACCTGGGTGCGCCGGCTGGCTTCCTCCACCGTGTCCAGGAACGGGCGCGGATAGCGCAGCTTCACATCGTCGAATTCGCCGCTTTGAGCCAGAGTGGTGATGGCTTGCGCGTACCAGCCCCAGCGCGCCGCGAGCAGCGCGGCTTGGACTTTCAACGCGGCATCCGCGCCGCCCACAGCCGCGGTCCATTCCGCTGTGGCCTCCTCCGCCATGTCGCAGTCGAACAATTCGTGCGCGCGTATCAGCCTTGGATCCGCCGCAAGCGCCGACTGGGCGGCAACATCGTTCGGCGACGGCCGCGCGTTCAAGTCGTAGCCTAGATGCAGACGGTCCGCTGCGAGATAGCCGTAATAGTCGCGAAGTCCGGCGAGTTCACGCAGCAGTTGAGCCGCGGCTTCTGCGCCCATCGTTGCCGCCACCGCGCGGGCGCGCCAATAGCGCCAGCGCGGCTGAATGAACAGACTCGTGGGCATTCGCTCTATCCACTGCAGTGCCTTCGCATAGTCGCCGGTCCACACGGCGGCGCGCGCGCGCCATTCCTGCACCTGATTGTCGACGGCCGCTGCCGCCAAACCATCGAACAGCGCAATCGCCCGCGGATCGTGGTCATAGGCTGCGCCCAAGGCCGCGGCGCGCATCAGCCGGTCTTTGAGTTCCGCGGTCATCTGCTCGCGCGCCAGCAGCCGCTGCAGCAATTCCAACGCGGCCGCGGATTCACTGCGCGTCAACTTATCGAACCCCGACGCCAGCGCCTCCGGCTCCACCGGCAACGCAGGGTGCGCAGCCAGAACGTTCAATGCGGATCGCGGGGATTCAAGCAGATCGGACCATTGCAGCAGCGCCGCCCTTGGTCCTATGGGAACATCTGCTGCGAACTCGCGCGCCAGACGCGGCAGATCGGCGGCCAGCGCGGCGCGCGCGCGGCTCTCGGCCAGTGCCGGGGTGAGCAGCCCGTGCTGCCGCAGCCAGGTGAAGACCGCGGTGCATTCGGGGGGCGGCTTCTGCGGCAGCAGCCACAGCGGCAACGCGGCGTTGGCGACTCCTGAGGTGTCGCCGGTGGTCAGACGGCCTTCGAGCCTGTCGCACAGCAACGCAGGATCGGCGACGTCCAGCGAGCGTGGCAGAAACCAATCCCAGCGCCGCCGCTGCGCGAGATTCGCGAGCCAGTCGCGGCGCAGGCCGTGCGCAACGGGATGGCCGGCGTGTGCCTCCAAGAATGCATCAATCGTCGCATCGAGACTTTCCCCCGGCCGCATGGTCAAATCGCGCCGCAACCTCGCCGCGACAAGATAGTCATAGATCGCATAGGACTTGAGCGCCGCGGGATCCGCCATGTCGGGTTGGCGCTGACGGACACGCTGCATGGCGTCCACGAATTGCTGACGGGTTGCCGGGCTGTCCGACGGCGGTTGCGCGCCGAAAGCGGCGAGCGGCAGCGCGATGATGATCGCGGCGCGCAGCAACGATTTGCAGGAAGTCGACATCGCGACATTATGGTGGTTGAATGGCGTGCGGATGAAGTCCAAAGTGAATGGCGACAACGCGAGGGCGCCTCGATCGCCAGCAAAGTCAAATGGGGAATCCTCAGTACCGCCAATATTGGCGTCAAACGCGTCATTCCGGCGATCATCGCCGGTCAACGCGGCGTTGTTTTCGGCATCGCCTCGCGCGACGCCGGCCGTGCGACGAGCGTCGCTGCGCGATTCGGCATCGCCCGCAGTTACGGCAATTACCAGGCGCTCCTGGACGATCCTGAAATCGAAGCGGTCTACAACCCGCTGCCCAATCATCTGCATGTCGAGTGGACGGTCAAGGCGCTTGACGCGGGCAAGCATGTGCTTTGCGAAAAGCCGATCGGCCTGAACGCCGCCGAGGCGCAGGCCATTGTTGCCGCGCGCGATCGCAACGGCAGGCGCGTGATCGAGGCCTTCATGGTGCGGTGCCACCCGCAATGGCACCGGGTCCGTGCACTGGTTCGTGCCGGCCGTATCGGCACGGTGCGCACGATTCACTCCTCATTCTTGTTCACGGTGCTCGACCCAAGCAATGTGCGGAATCGTCCCGAAATCGGCGGCGGTGCGCTGTACGACGTTGGCTGCTACCCCATCGTCACCGCGCGCTACGTGTTGGGTGCCGAACCGATTCGCGCCATCGCCCTGATCGATCGCGATCCCAATCTCGGCGTCGATCGGGTGACCAGCGGCATGCTGGAATTTCCCGGCGGTGCGCAGCTGGTATTCAGCAGCGCGCTGCAGCTCGCGCCGTACCAGCGGGTGGTAATCCTCGGATCCGAAGGGCGCATCGAGGTCCCGGTGCCTTTCACCCCACAGAAGGACCATGCCTGCCGTCTCATCATCGATTCCGGCGGAAGTCTCGACGGCGGTTCCGCCGGGTTCGAGGACTTCGCGCCGGTTGATCAATATGGCGTGCAGTGCGATCTCGCCGCCGCCGCATTTCGCAACGAGGCAGCGCAGGAATTTCCGATCGAGGATGCCATTGCGAACATGCGGGTGATCGACGCGCTGTACCGCTCAGCGGTATCGGGCCGCTGGGAGACACCGTGAGCGGTGCGGCTCGCGATCCACGCCGCGTGCGAATTCCTGTTTGGCTGATGGGCCTGAGCAATGCGTTATTTGGGATGTACGGCGGCATATTGGTGATCTCGGTGCCGCAGCTGCTGAGCGCCCGCCAGGTTCCCGAGGCGACGATAGCTGCGATGACGGCGGTGATGATTTCGCCGGGCTTCTGGACCTTTCTCGTATGCCCGGTGCTGGACGTGCGATTCAGCCGGCGCTGGTATGCGGTGGTGACGGCGGTCATAGCCGCCGCTCTGCTCGCGCTGGCGCTGCTCAGCCTCGAGCATCCGGCCTGGGTGGAAGCGCTGCTGGTGGTGGGGTTTTTCTTTGCGAATCTATATCAGAGCGCGCTGGGCGGATGGCTCGCCAGCATCACAACCGCAGAAGAGAAAAACACGCTCAGTGTCTGGGTGACCATCGCCAATATCAGTGGCGGCGGCGCCATGGCCATGATCGCCGGCGAAGTGGTGCAGCGCCTCGCGCCGACGGTGGCCGCATTCCTGCTGGGCGCCGCGGTGTTGCTGCCCATCGCGATTTTTCCCTGGATGCAGGCGCCCGGGCCGGATCGGAGGCTGGCGCGCGAAAGTTTTTCGCAATTTCTCGGCGAGGTATTGAAAGTGCTCAAACGGCGTGAGGTGCTGATTGCCATACTACTGTTCATCGCGCCGGCGGCGACTTTTTCTTTGACGAATCTTCTCGGCGGTCTGGGCAATGATTTTCACGCATCGAGCCGTTTCGTCGGGCTGGTGGGCGGGGCGGGCGTGCTGATGGGCGGGGTTGCCGGATGCCTGATCTTTCCGTTGATCGATCATCTCCTGCCGCTGCGATACCTTTATCTTGCCATCGGCGTGGCCGGTGCGATCTTCACGCTGGGCTTGATTCTCCTGCCGCATACGCCGGCGACCTTTGCGCTGGCTCTTATCGGCGAGAACGTGTTCCAGGCGGTCGCCATCACCGCCTCCACCGCGATCGCGTTTGAAACCATCGGGGCCAGCAATCCAATCGCGTCGACGAATTATTGCCTCATGATTTCGGCGTTCAATATTGCGAATACCTACATGCTGGTGGTGGATGGCTGGGGATATTCCTGGCGCGGAGTCGCCGGCGGCTACGCCGCCGATGCGGCTTTGAGTCTGGCGGCCAGTCTGCTGCTGGCGGCATTGTTGACCTGTTTGTCGCGGCGCAGAAAGGCCGCCTCCCAGCGCCGGGCCGTCTTTTCCAGCTGACCGGCAGGCCTTCAGGCGATTCGGCCCCCACCCCCCCATCTAGGTAGTTCGTCCAACTGCTAAAACGCCCGGGCGTGGGTAGCATCAGGGATTCGTCGGCCTAACAGGGAGGAGAAAAAATGAGACCAGTCACATTCCGATCGGCAGCGCTGCTGGCGTTGGCCTTAATCGCAGGCGCGGCGTCCGCGCAGACCCCCTCGATCACCGATTGGCGCGGCTTTTACGGCGGCCTGAACATCGGCGGGGCGTGGAATACCACCTGCAACACCTGGAACCTGAACAACGTCTCGAATCCCGTGATCGTGAATGCCTTCAACAATCGCGATTGTCCCAACAACGGCGTGTTCGTCGGCGGCGTGCAGATCGGCTACAACTTTCAACACGAGGAGTGGGTCTGGGGTTTCGGCCTTGATTACGATATCTGGAGCGCGAAGAATCGCAGCCGCTCGTATACCTATGCGGGAGCCACGCCGCCGCCCGACGGCACCTATAGCTTCTACGGCAAGGTCAACCCGAACGGCTTCGCCATCCTAGGACCCAGAATCGGCTACTCAGTGGACAATTGGCTGCCCTACCTGCGCTTGGGCGGCGTGTTCACGGGCGGATCGCACAGCAGTACGTCGAGTTTCACCGACGCTTCGGGAACCGCGAGCTTCTCGGGAGGCAAGAATTTCAAGTCCAACGGATTTGGGGCGGGTGTCGGCAGCGATTTCAAGATCGACAATGCCTGGTTTTTCCGGGCGGAGTACACCTATGTGAGTCTCGGCAAGGGTTCCACCACCGTGACGCAGTGCACCGGCACTGCGGCCACTTGCGCCGAATTTGGTAATTTCGAGCTCAACAACCTCCACAATAAATTCACCGCGAGCGTCTTCAGGGTCAGCATCAATTACCGGTTCGGCGCGGAAGAGCCCGCGCCGGCACCAGTACCTGTGGCTGCCCCACCGCCGCCGCCCCCGCGGCCACCGCCACCCCCACCGCCCCCACCGCCACCGAAGCCCGTGTCGCTGTGCCCGGATACGCCGAAAGGCGCGGCGGTGGATAAGTATGGCTGCCCGTGCGATGTGAGCCAGGAGGTGCATTTCGCCACCAACTCGTCGGTGCTTACCGATCAGGACAAGGTGCTGCTCGACAGGATGATTGCGACCCTGAAGCGCTTGAATTTCGTCGACGGTGAAGTCGATGGCTACACTGATTCGACCGGCTCCGCTGCATACAACAAGGGACTGTCGGAGCGGCGTGCTCAGGCTGTCGCGGATTACTTGACCAGCAATGGGGTCGGCGAGCACCGGCTGGCGGTCAAGGGGTTCGGCGCGGACAATCCGGTGGCGGACAACAAGACTGCCGAGGGCCGGGCACACAACCGCAGGGTGGTCCTGCACCGCACCGACTGCAGCAAGTAAGGGTCGATTGAGAGGGGGCGGCGCCCATGACGGCGTCGCCTTCTCACGAGCAACGGCGGAGCTATGCGGGCAGTGTCCGCCGAACTTTAGCTGCTTCCGCCCACGGAAGGCGAATCGCTGGCGGGAAAGGATTCTTCCAGTGCCTCGTCCAGCAAATCTTCAATGTGTTTTTTGTCGGGGCCCTGCGCAGCTTTGCGCATGTATGCAGCAGCATACGAGCAGGCAGGGTTGACCGACCAGCCGGCGGTGTCCGCCGCGTGCAGCGCCGCGCGCATGAGTTCTGCAGCAACACCCCGTCCGCCGATCGCTTTCGGCACACCGGTGTGCGTGATCGTCATTACCGAGCCGCTCAACGTGTAGTCGAGCTCGGCGTGCTGACCGTCCACCTCGGTGGTGAATCGCTTGGCATTCGGGTCATGGCTGATGATGCTCATGGTCTCCTGGGTGCTCGGCAGAATGCGGTGGCGGCTGCTGCTGCTGCGGTTGTGGGTGAGGCTGCTGCTGCGGTTGTGGGTGAGGCTGCTGCTGCGCCGGCCTTACCGGTTGAGTTTGCTCCGGTTTTTGGTGCGGCTCAACTGTCGCTGGCGGGCGAGGTTGACTTACGTGCTCGCGGGACGGCGCGACCGCCTGAGCCGGCGCAGCCGCTCGCGGTTCCACAGGTGGCCGGGGCTGCATAGCCGGACGCGGCTCCGTAGCGGGGCGCGGCGACATCGTTTGCTGCGGCGACGTCGCTGGACGCGGCGACATGGCAGTCTGCTGTGCGGCCGCACGCGGCTCCGTATTCACGCGCGTCACGCTCGTTTCCGCATGCTTCGCTGGTACCACGCCAGGGCCGGAGAAATTTCCCGGCCGCGCAGTAGCCGCGATCGGTGGATTGCCTCTGTTGGCGCTGGCGCGCAGCTCAGGGTTGCCGTGTGCCGCCTGAATATGCTGCTGCTGCGCCGAGGTGGCCTCGACGTGGCGCTCATGCACCGCCGCCGACTCCGTTGCGCTCGGTTGGGCTCGAACCCCGCCGCTGCCGCCGTTGTAGCTGACGCGCGTGACGTTGACGTTGTTGATCACGGTTTTGTTGTAGACATTGGTGATGTGCGTGGAACCGACATTGACTACGGCACGGTTGTAGTACAGGTGGTTGCCTTGCCAGTAGCCGCCTTCGTAGCCGTGGCCGCCGTAGCCGTAGCCGTAATTGACGCCACCGTAGAATCCGATGTGCGGGCCCCAGTAGCCGGCGTTCCAAATATATAGACCGTTTCCCCAGCCCCAGTAGCCGGGCGTCCAGAGAAATCCGACACGGGGCGGCTCCACCCAGGTGCCCGGAACCCAGTAGTAGTCTTGAATGTCATTGCTCCAGGCCCAATAGCCGGGCGTCCAGAGATATCCTTCCGCGGGAATCGGCGGCTGAACATAAACGGGCAATTCAGGAGGCGCGATACCGACCGATATGCCGACTGAAACTTGCGCCATCGAAAGCATGGGCAGGAGCATCAAAGCCGCCGCCGCGGCGATGCATCGTCGACCGATAGTTGTGTGCATTATCTTTCTCCATACGAGCGCAGCGCGCCGTCGCGCGAATGGTTGCAGTGGGAAGAGAGAATACAGACGGCGGCCCGCTGTATTAATCAGCGAGGCGCGGGCATGCCTGTAGGACAAACGCTTATAGGGGACCCAGGCGGGGCCCCGGACGGCCAGCGCCGGGCCTATTGCGGATTGATCCGGCGAAACGCCTCGTGCGGCAGCTCATCGAGACCGCCGCCGCCGTTTTTCAAATGAGCGGCGAGCTTTTCGCGCATGCGCTTTGTCCAGTAGCGCGAGATGTGATTCGCGATGCCGGCGATGGCGTCTTCGCGAACCGGTTCGGCGCGAAAAAAGTCGCCGATATCGTTCGCCATCTTTACCAGATGTTCTGCGGTGCCATGCGCCGCGGCCTGGTTGGAGCCGTCGTGGCCCGCATCGCCGGCTGCTGCGCCGCTCATTTGGCGACGAACACGTCGGCATCCTTGAGCAAGGATTCCTGCGTGTGGCTGAACTCGCGGAAGCGCTTCTGCCACTCGGAGGGTTGAGCGACGCGGGTTGCCTGCACGGCGGTCACCTTGTACTCGGGGCAATTGGTCGCCCAATCCGAATTATCGGTCGTGATGACGTTGGCGCCCGACTCCGGGAAATGAAACGTGGTGTAAACCACGCCCGGCTGCACCCGCTCGGTGACGCGGGCGCGCAGCACCGTGTCGCCGGCGCGGCTCGCGATGCCCACCCAATCTCCCTCGGCGATGCCGCGCTCTTCGGCATCATGCGGATGAATCTCGACGCGATCCTCGCTGTGCCATTGATTGTTTTCTGTGCGCCGGGTCTGCGCGCCGACGTTGTACTGGCTCAAGATCCGTCCCGTCGTGAGTATCAACGGGTAGCGGGCATTGACCTTCTCGTGAGTCGGCACGTACTCGGTGACCAGGAACTTGCCCTTGCCGCGCACGAATTCCCCCACATGCATGGTCGGCGTACCGTCGGGGTGAGCGTCATTGCAGGGCCATTGAATACTGCCGAGTTCATCGATGCGATCGAAGCTCACGCCGGTGAAGGTCGGCGTCAGGCGCGCAATCTCATCCATGATCTCTGACGGGTGCGCATAGTGCATGGGATAGCCCATGGCATTGGACAGGAGCTGCGTGATCTCCCAATCGCCATAGCCGTTCTTCGGCTGCATGACTTTGCGCACTCGCGATATGCGCCGTTCCGCATTGGTAAAGGTGCCGTCCTTCTCCAGGAAGGAACAGCCGGGCAGGAATACATGTGCGAACTTCGCCGATTCGTTCAAGAACAGATCCTGAACGATGATGCATTCCATCGAGGTGAGCGCCGCCGTCACGTGCTGGGTGTTGGGATCGGACTGCGCAATGTCCTCGCCTTCGATGTACAGCCCCTTGAATTCGCCGTCGAGGGCCGCTTCGAACATGTTCGGAATACGCAATCCCGGCTCGTTGAGCAGCGGCACTCCCCAGTCGGCTTCAAACTGGTGGCGCACCGAATCATCCGAGACATGCCGGTAGCCGGGGAACTCATGCGGGAAGGAGCCCATATCGCACGAACCCTGCACATTGTTCTGACCGCGCAGCGGGTTGACGCCCACTCCCTCGCGGCCCAGATTGCCCGTGGCCATTGCCAGGTTTGCGATTCCCATCACCATGGTCGAACCCTGGCTGTGCTCGGTGACCCCCAGTCCATAGTAGATGGCGCCGTTGCCGGCGGTCGCAAACAAGCGCGCGGCCGCGCGTACTGAAGCCGCCGGCACGCCCGTGACGAGTTCCATGGCTTCCGGCGAGTTAATGGGCAGTGCAATGAAGGTGCGCCATTTCTCGAATGAGGGCACTTCGCAGCGCTCACGCACGAATTCCTCCTTGACCAGGCCCTCGGTGACGACGACGTGGGCAATGGAATTGATCAGCGCCACATTGGTGCCGGGCTTGAGCTTCAGGTGGTACTGGGCCTCGATGTGCGGCGTGCGCACCAGGTCGATGCGCCGCGGGTCGGCAACGATCAGCTTCGCCCCTTGACGCAAGCGGCGCTTCATCTGCGAGGCGAACACCGGATGGCCGTCTGTCGGGTTCGCGCCGATCACGAAGATTACATCGGCTTTCATGACCGAGTCGAAGTTCTGCGTCCCGGCAGACTCGCCCATGGTTTGCTTCAAGCCATAGCCGGTGGGGGAGTGGCAGACGCGCGCGCAGGTATCCACGTTGTTGTTGCCGAAACCTGCGCGCACCAGCTTCTGCACCACGTAGGTCTCCTCGTTGGTGCATCGCGAAGAGGTGATGCCGCCGATGGAGTCGCGGCCATATTTGGCTTGGATGCGCTTGAGTTCCTTGGCCGCATGGGAGATCGCCTCTTCCCAGGACACCTCGCGCCATGGGTCACTGATCTTCGCGCGGATCATCGGCTTGACGATGCGATCCGAATGCGTGGCGTATCCGATTGCGAAGCGCCCTTTGACGCAGGAATGTCCATGGTTGGCATGGCCGTTCTTGTCCGGCACCATGCGCACCACTTCCTCGCCCTGCATCTCGGCGCGGAACGAGCAGCCCACGCCGCAGTAGGCACAGGTGGTGATGACGCTGTGCTCGGCCTGGCCTTTTTCGATCAACGATTTTTCCGACAGGGTCGCCGTCGGGCAGGCCTGCACGCAGGCCCCGCAGGAAACGCACTCGGAATCCATGAACGGGACGTTCTGGCTCGCGGCGACCGTGGAGTCGAAGCCGCGCCCCTGAATGGTGAGTGCGAAGGTGCCCTGCTGCTCATCGCAGGCGCGCACGCAGCGCGAGCAGACGATGCACTTGGAGGCGTCGAATGTGAAATAAGGATTGCTGATATCTTTTTCACCCGTGAGGTGATTGGCGCCCTCATAGCCATAGCGCACCTCGCGCAGGCCCACGACGCCGGCCATATCCTGCAGTTCGCAGTGTCCGTTAGCGGGACAGGTCAGGCAGTCCAGCGGATGATCGGAGATGTACAGCTCCATGACGCCGCGGCGAATGTCCGCCAGCTGCTTGTTCTGCGTGGTGACTTTCATGCCCTGTGCGACGGGGGTGGTGCAGGAGGCCGGCAGGCCCTTCATGCCCTCGATCTGCACCAGACACAGACGGCAGGAGCCGAATGCCTCCAGCTGCTCGGTTGCGCACAGCTTCGGAATCTTGACGTCCGACAGGGCCGCGGCGCGCATCACCGAGGTTCCTTCCGGGACCGTGACTTCGCGGCCATCAATGCTCAAGGTCACGAGCGTCGCGCTGTCGCGATGCGGCGTGCCCAGATCCTGTTCGACTATGGATAACATTGGAATCCTCGTGCTCTTAAGCCGGCGCCTGTGTGACAACCGGTTTGACAAAATCCCCGTGAAAATGATCCAAGGCGGAGATCACGGGATAGGGTGTCAGACCCCCCAGGGCGCACAATGAGCCGTAGGTCAAAGTCTCGCACAAATCCCGCAAAATCGTCTCTTGTTGCGCTGCATTCTCGCCGGCCACCAGCCGATCAATCACCTCCACCCCGCGGGTGGATCCGATGCGGCAGGGCGTGCACTTGCCGCAGGATTCGATGGCGCAAAATTCCATGGCGTAGCGCGCCTGCGCGGCCATATCGACGCTGTCGTCGAACACGACGATGCCGCCGTGGCCCAGCATGCCCTTGATCGCAGCGAATGCTTCGTAGTCCAGGGGCGTGTCGAATTGCGACTCGGGCAAGTAAGCGCCCAAGGGACCGCCCACTTGCACGGCGCGAATCGGCCTGCCGCTCAGTGAGCCGCCGCCGAACTCATACATCAATTCCCTCAAGGTCATGCCGAACGCGATCTCCACCAGGCCGCCGTACTTGATGTTGCCGGCCAGCTGCATCGGCAGCGTGCCACGCGAGCGGCCCATGCCGAAATGCTGGTAGTACCCGGCGCCCCGATCCAGAATGATGGGAACCGACGCAAAGGTAATGACATTGTTGATGACGGTCGGCTTGCCGAACAACCCCTGCACCGCAGGCAGCGGCGGCTTGAAGCGCACCTGCCCGCGCTTGCCTTCCAATGATTCCAACAGCGAAGTTTCTTCGCCGCAGATGTAGGCGCCGGCGCCCATGCGTACTTCCAGATCAAAGCGATGAGCGCTACCGCGGATGTTCGCGCCGAGATAGTGATCGGCATATGCGGCGGCGATGGCCGCTTCGAGTGCGCTCTTCGCTTCCGGGTACTCCCAGCGCAGATAAATGTAGCCTTGGCTCGCGCCGGTCGCCAATCCCGCGATGGTCATCCCTTCGATCAGCACGAACGGATCGCCCTCCATCAGCATGCGATCGGAGAAAGTGCCCGAGTCGCCTTCATCGGCATTGCAAACCACGTATTTTTGCGAGCCGGCGGTGGCGAGGACGGTCTTCCACTTGATCCCGGCGGGGAAGGCAGCTCCGCCGCGGCCGCGAAGACCCGAGCCGGTGACGCTGGCCACGATGTCGGCGGGCGTCATCGCCAGAGCCGCGCTCAAGCCCCTGAAGCCCTCATGCGCAAGGTAGTCGCTCAAGCTTCGCGGATCGGTGAGCCCGACGCGGGCAAAGGTCAGCCGTTCCTGTCTCTTGAAGTAAGGAATTTCGGCGGTCGCGCCCAATCTCAAGGCGTGCGGCTTGCCCGCCAGGAATCCTGCGTCGAACAGCGCGACGACATCCGCTGCGTGCACGGGTCCATAGGCCATGCGCGTGCCGGCGGCCTCGACTTCCACCAGTGGCTCGAGCCACAGCATGCCCCGCGAACCATTGCGCACCAAGTGGACTTGCAACCCACGACGATTCGCTTCGGCGGCGATCGCGGCCGCGGTTTCATCCGCTCCCACGCTCAACGCGGCGGCGTCGCACGGCACGTAAATTTTTACCGCCGTCATTTGAGGGACTTCCGCAAAGGAGCGATCAACGCATCGAAGCGCTCGCCCGTGACCCGACCCTTCAGATGCTCGTCGATCATCATGGAGGGGCCCAGAGCGCAATTGCCCAGGCAGTACACGGGCTCGAGGCTGATGGCGCCATCGGCGGTGGTGCCGTGAAAGTCGATGCCCAAGCTCGACTTGACATGCGCCTCGAGGGCTCGAGCGCCAAGTGCTTGGCAGGCCTCGGCACGGCATAGATGCACCACGTGGCGGCCCGGCCGCTCGCGGCGAAAGTAGTGATAAAAAGTCAAAACGCCGTGGACGTCGGCGATCGATTGGTTCAACTCGTGTGCAATCACCGGCACCGCGTCCTTGGGCACGAACCCGAGCGCTTGTTGCACCGCATGAAAGATCGGAAGCAGCGCACCGGGCAGCTCCTTGAGCCGCGCGCACGCCTCAAGCACCGCCGCTCGCTGCGCCGCAGTCAAGGTCGACGCCGGCTCGACTTTGATGGGAATTACTCGTCGCGCCGCTTGCTTGCTCATACCCTAAGCCATCACGAGTCGATAGATATATCAGATATTGTACCACCCGCCGCGCCTTTCGGCGGAGCCTCGATGTGAAGTATGGTCCCCCTATGTCACGACACCCGCCGGCGATCACCCAAAATGCCGATGTCCGATTCTTGGGGAGGCTGCTGGGCGAGGTGATTCGCCGCCACGGGGGCGATGCCCTGTTGGATCGTATCGAGGCAATCCGTGCGGCCTCGGTGGATCGCTACCGAGGTATCGCCAATCCCCGCGGGCTGGCGGCGGGATGGGAGACCTTGTCGCTCGATGAGACCGTCGCCTTTGTGCGCAGCTTCATGCTGTTTTCCATGCTGGCGAATCTGGCCGAGGACCGGCAGGGCTCGATCGCGGAGAAGGACAGCACGCTGGCTGCGGCGCTGCGCTTCCTCGGCACACAAGGTGTTACCCCCGCGCAGGCCGCCGCGCTGCTGGAGCGCGCGCAAATCACCCCGGTGCTGACCGCCCATCCCACCGAGGTGATGCGCAAGAGCATGCTGGATCATCGCAATCGAATTGCGGAATTGATGCGGCAGCGCGATTCCGGGCTGCTCGAAACGGAGGCCGGCGAACTGATCGAGGAAGCGATCGCCGCTCAAATCGGCCTGCTCTGGCAGACCCGCGCGCTGCGCCATGAACGGCTGTACGTGGCCGACGAAGTCGACACCGCGCTCGCCTACTTGAGAGACATTTTCCTGCCGGTCATGCCGCTGCTGTATGCGCGTTGGGAGCGCCTGCTCGGGCTCACGCCACCGAGTTTTCTGCGGCTTGGCAGCTGGATCGGCGGCGACCGCGACGGCAATCCGCATGTCATCGCGGATTCCCTGCGCCTGGCATTGGGCCGCGCCAGTCAGGTGCTGCTCGCCGACTATCTGGAGCAACTGCATGCGCTGGGCGCGGAATTGTCGGTCTCCGCCGAACTCGCGCCGGTGTCGGGCCCGGTGCAGAAGCTGGCGGACTTGAGCGGAGATGTGAATCCCGCGCGTGCCGACGAACCCTATCGGCGCGCAATCACCGGCATGTATGCGCGGCTCGCCGCGACCTATCAAAATCTCACCGGTCGTGCGCCGCCAAGACCGGCGACCGTCAGCGCCCAAGCCTACCCGGACGCCGTGAACCTGCGTTCAGACCTTGAATTATTGGAACAATCTCTCAAAGCCGAGAGCAAGCTGGGAGGCAACAGTGGCGGCGCGCTGGCCCGCCTCAATCGCGCCGTTGAAACCTTCGGCTTTCATCTGGCAACCCTCGACCTCCGGCAAAACTCCGACGTGCACGAACGCGTGGTCGCGGAACTGCTCAAGGTGGCGGGTGCCGCTCCGGACTACCGGGCGCTCGAGGAGCCTGCGCGGATCGCCTTGTTGCGGGGCGAACTCAAGTCGGAGCGGTTGCTGGCGAGCCCCTTTGCCAGCTATTCGGCGGAGACGCTGTCGGAACTGGAGATCGTGCGCGCGGCCGCCGCCGCTCAGCGGCGCTATGGATCTTCCTGCATCAGCACCTACATTGTATCCAAGTGCGAAAGCGTGTCCGATTTGCTGGAAGTCAATATTCTGCTCAAGGAAGCGGGCCTGTACCGCGGCCAGGGAACGCCGCTGGCCGCAATCATGGCGGTGCCGCTGTTCGAAACCATCGCGGATCTCGAAAGATCGCCGCAGGTGATGCAGGCATGGCTGGAATTGCCGGAAACCGCGGCGATCACCCACGCCGCCGGATTTCAGGAAGTGATGGTGGGCTATTCGGACTCCAACAAGGACGGCGGTTACCTGACCTCGGTGTGGAGTCTGCATCAGGCGACCCGGGCGCTTGCCGCCGTGTTCGAGAAATCCGCCACGCCCATGCAGATTTTCCACGGCCGCGGCGGCGCGGTGGGTCGCGGCGGCGGATCGTCGTTCGCGGCCATCCGCGCGCAACCGCACGGCACCGTGCGCGGGCGCATCCGCATTACCGAGCAGGGAGAGATCATCGCCGCCAAGTACGGCACCTGCGAAAGCGCGGCTGCGAATCTGGAATCGATCACCGCGGCAACACTGCTCGCATCAATGGAGAATGCATCGCTGTCGGGGATGAGCGCCCGGCGCTTTGCCGCGGCCATGGAAAATCTGTCGCGCGAGGCGTTCCGTGCGTATCGGTCCTTGGTGTACGAGACTGCGGGCTTTGCGACTTTTTTCCGGCAAATGACTCCGTCGCTGGAGATCTCGGAATTGAAGATCGGCTCGCGCCCCGCCTCGCGCTCCAGCTCCCAGCGCATCGAGGATCTGCGCGCCATCCCTTGGGTATTCAGCTGGGCACAGGCGCGGGTGATGCTGCCGGGATGGTACGGCGTGGGGCAGGCGCTGCGTGCGTCTGATACCGGGTTGCTGCGCGAGATGCTCGAGGCATGGCCGTTCTTTCGCGCCACCGTCGATAATCTGGAGATGGTGTTGTCCAAGTCGGATATGGGCATCGCCGCGCAATACCTCACGCTGGTGCAGGATCAGTCGATTGGTGCAGCACTGTTCGGCCGCATTCGCGATATGTGGCTGGCGACCCAGGAATGCGTGCTCGCCGTGACCGGGCAGGGGCGGCTGCTGGAAAAGCATCCGGCTTTGGATGCTTCCATTCGGCTGCGGCTGCCCTATATCGAACCATTGAATCTGCTGCAGGTGGAATTGCTCAAGCGCCACCGGGCCGGCGAAAGCGATGCGCGGGTACGCGAAGGCATACAGCTGTCGATCAATGCGATCGCAACTGCGCTGCGCAACAGCGGTTGACTGCAATGGCCACCCCGAGCTCAAGGTAGATGCAAAGCGACGACGCATACGGTCCGTGGAATCCCGGCATCGGGTCTACCGTGCCGAAGGAATTGCGCCACCTGGCCACGATCTATCGCCCTGAGAATGTCTTCAACAGCCTTGCCGCGGCCGCCGAGTTGCACGGGCTCACCGGCTTCGGCTTGAGCGAGTTGGCGGTGTTTCGTCCGCAACGGCTGGCGCTTCACGAACTTCTGGTTCGCATCACCGCCGATGTCGCGGTGCCCGACGGATCGCGAATCGAGGATCTGGGCTTGAATTTCCGCGAGATGGCGCGGCTGGTGCTGGCGCGCTATCTCGAGCCGGAAATGGGCGCGATCGTCGGCGCGTATGAGCGCGCGCGGCGGGAGTTGCGGGACATCATCAGCGCCGCGCTCAACGGCCTGCCACGCGAATGGGGCCCCGCCGAGATTGCGGCGCTTGAACGCCGCGGCGCCGCGGCGCGCGAGCCGGCGGCGGTTAGCGCATATAAAAGTCTCGCGCGCGTGATGTCGGCGCTGTTCGCGACCCAAGGATTTGCGTGGGGCACCAAGGAACTCATCTCAGGCGTAGCCACCGACATGGCATGCAATCAGCATGGCAGCGACTGCATCGGCGCTGCGATCGCCCCGACTCTGGTGCGCGCCGCTGCCGAGCAAGGTTACAAGCTTCTGCCCCGGCAGGAGCATCCCGTTGTCATCAACACCAAGGGGCCGTCGGCCTCGGGCAAGAGCACCTTGCGGCCGCTGCAGAAAAACCTGGCCGGCGTGATCGGCGTTCAGTGGAGCGATTTCGCGCTCATCAGTCCCGACATCTGGCGCAAACAGCTGCTGGACTATGCGACGCTTGGGTTAGCCTATAAGTACGCCGGCGCGTTCACGTCGGATGAGCTGCAAATCGTCGATCAGAAGCTCGATCGCTACATGGCCGGCAAGCATCAGCGCGGCGAGATGTCGCATCTGCTGATCGACCGGTTCCGCTTCGATAGCTTTGCCCCGGATTCGGACGAGGAGGGAAGCAATTTATTGACCCGCTTCGGTAAGACGGTGTACCTGTTTTTCGTGATTACCCCGCCCGAACTGCTGGTCGAGCGAGCTTGGAAACGGGGGCTGGAGGTTGGACGCTACAAAGCGGTGGACGATACGCTGGCGCATGCCGTGGACGCGTACACGGGGATGCCGAACGTGTTCTTCACCTGGGTTCGTCGCAGCGACAAGCGGATCCGATTTGAATTTTTGGACAATACCGTACCGCTTGGCCAGCGGCCGCGGACCGTTGCATTCGGCGACAACGACACGATCAACGTGTTGGACATCAAACGAATGCTGGACATCGGGCGCTATGGGCGCGTATTCGTCGATGCCGCCGAAGCTGAATTTCTGTACCGGGACAGGGCGTTGCTGGCCCCCGAGCACAACTCGGGTTTTTTGCGCCGCTGCGTCGAGGAGTTCCATCACGTCAACTTCGCCGCCCAAAACAGCGGGCGGATCTATCTACGGATCGAAAGCGGCGTTCCCGCGTGGATTGACCCAGGAGCGATGCAAACGGCGCTCCGCGACCCGGACACTCTCGCCGGCGTGACCGCGGTGGCGCCGGCCGCGCTCAGCGGCGGGGTTGCCGCTTCCCGAGCGGAATATCTGCGCCGGTACGAAGGCGCCGAGGCCGCGGATTGCGCGGCAGCGGTGCCGACGCTCGGGCTCTGGGGCGATGCCGCCGGACTTGAATGAACGCTGCGGCGGCCGACGTCAGCCGAGAAAATCGCAGAATCGGTCGACGTGTTCCGCCAAATCGAGCGTGTGCTGACGAGTGAGCCGCTCGGCCAGCTCGGTGTCCCGCTTTTCCAGCGCTTCGATGATTTTCAAGTGATCGACGATCGAGCGGGCGGCGCGGTCGTTTTGCGTGATGGTTGCGCGGCGGATGGCGCGCACGTGCATCAGAAGATTGCGGGTCGCATCAATGATGGTTTGTGAGCGGCCCAGAGCGATTACCGCGGTGTGAAACGCGATGTTTGCATCCGAATACTCGCCCAAATGCTCCGACGGCGGCGAGTTCTGGAACTCGTCGAACAAATGCCGGAGTTTGGCGATCTCCGCGTCCGACGCGTACAGCGTCGCGAGACGTGCGGCCATGGATTCAAGCGCCGCCCACATCTGGATCATCTCGATCATTTCGCGCTTCGATTTGCGAATGATATAGATGCCGCGCCGCGGTACCGTACGAATGAACCCTTCCTGCTCGAGCAGCGACAGAGCTTCGCGAACCGGAGTCCGGCTGACGCCGAGCGCGCTGGTCAGCTGGCGTTCATCGACGCGCAACTCCTGCCGAGGATCGTAAATGTCGGTCTTCGCGATCGCGTTTTTAAGCAGCGCGTAGGCTTGATCCCGAAGGCTCGTGGCGTTCAAGGGTCCCAGCGTGAGCGGCGCCGACGGCGCGACACGTTCGACCAGTTTTGCGATGGTGCTCACTGAACCCTCGATGCACCCAAGGAACGGCGCTTGCTAGATATATTATATGAAGTCATTAACCGGCCCTGCACATGGCCAATTGCGAAGAACTGCAAAGCCTGCGAGGAGCCTTTAGCCATCTGGCGGTTGCTTGACAGTCCGAAATAGGTTCATATATGGTATACCACGAATAATAATGTGGCTGGAATACCTGCGGGGCTGCGAGTCTCGAACTTTTTGGGGGTCACGGGTGGGTCAGGCTTGGCGTGTCCGCTGCAAAGAGTCGGCTTCCATTGCCCGTAAGATCGGTGAGTGCACCATGAGGTCCGATCCAGGACTCATATCCACGGCTGCTTTGCCATCACCCAATTTGAACTTTTGCGGCCGCTCTCGATAAACGCGACTAAGGAGAACTACATGAACGCGCCTTCGACTCACGCAATCACATCGAAACAAAGCACATCGCCGCTGGCGAATCCGTGGGCTCAGTTGATCATCGGCATTCTATGCATGGTGATGATCGCCAACCTGCAGTACGGCTGGACGCTGTTTGTCGGACCGATCGATGCGAAATATCACTGGGGTCGCGCCTCCATTCAGGTCGCCTTTACGATTTTCGTGCTGCTTGAAACCTGGCTGGTGCCGGTCGAAGGCTACCTGGTCGACCGCTTCGGTCCGCGCTGGATCGTGGTGATCGGAGGCGCGTTGTGCGGCATCGCCTGGTCGATCAACTCGATCGCCGACTCGCTGCCGATGCTGTACTTCGCGGCGGCGATCGGCGGCATTGGCGCCGGCGGTGTGTACGGCACCTGCATCGGCCACGCCCTGCGCTGGTTCCCCAACCGGCGCGGCTTGGCTGCGGGCCTGACGGCGGCGGGCTTCGGCGCCGGCTCGGCGCTGACCATCATCCCCATCGCCAACATGATCAAGGCCAGCGGCTACCAGCACACATTTCTCACCTTCGGCGTATTCCAAGGCGTCGTTGTGTTCGTGCTCGGCTTCCTGCTGCTCGTGCCTCCGGTGAGTCTAATGGTGGCGCCGCCGAAGCTCGCGCCGGGCGCCAGCCGCTTTCAGGCCAAACCGCTCGAGATGGTGAAAACACCAATCTTCTGGGTGATGTACGCGATGTTCGTGATGATGGCCACCGGCGGGCTCATGGCGGTCGCGCAGCTCGCACCGATCGCCAAGGACTTCAAGATCGCCGATGTCCCGGTCAGCCTGATCGGGCTGACGCTGCCCGCCCTGACCTTTGCGCTGACCATCGACCGCATCTTGAACGGCCTGTGCCGGCCGTTCTTCGGCTGGGTGTCCGACCACATCGGGCGCGAGAACACAATGTTCATCGCCTTCGCGCTCGAGGGTGCGGGCATCCTGGCGCTCGCCAACCTCGGCACCAACCCGGTTTTGTTCGTCATCCTGAGCGGTGTCGTGTTCTTCGGCTGGGGCGAAATCTACAGCCTGTTTCCCGCGACGGTCTCGGATACCTTCGGTACGACGTACGCGACATCCAATGCCGGGCTGCTGTACACGGCCAAGGGCACGGCGGCGCTGCTTGTGCCCTACGCCAACGTGCTGTCCGCGAGGACCGGCAGCTGGCATATGGTCTTCATGCTCGCCGCGGCGTTGAACCTGATTGCGGCGGTGATGGCGATTGTGGTGCTGAAGCCGATGCGCGGCTCCTTCACCAGCCGCACGACGACGGCCAGTCCTGCACCGAAACCGGCTTGACGCGACGATCCGATGTTGAGCGGCCGTCACGCAGCACCGGAGTTGATCGCGCGGATATTCCAGCCCATCGCGGTGGACTCGCGACGCACTCAATGAGTGCGCCGCGACTTCTGCGCGGTCCAGTAACAATTTGGAACGGAGACAGCAAATGAACGCCACGGTCGACAAGGTTTCAGGCACGCCGGTCAGCACGACCGCGGAGGACACGCTGAAAAAGAAGACCCGCGACGCCAATGTGGTTTCGGGCGGGCACCTGGTCGCCAAAGCCTTGAAGAACGAGGGCGTGGATACGATCTTCACACTGTGCGGCGGGCACATCATCGACATCTATGACGGCTGCGTCGATGAGGGCATCCGCATCATCGACGTGCGCCACGAGCAAGTCGCCGCGCATGCCGCCGACGGCTATGCGCGCCAGACCGGCAAGCTCGGCTGCGTCGTTACCACAGCGGGCCCTGGGTTTACGAACGCGATTACCGGCATTGCCACCGCTTTCCGTTCCGAAAGTCCGGTCCTGCACATCGGTGGCCAGGGTGCGCTGACCCAGCACAAGATGGGTTCGCTGCAGGATTTGCCGCACGTCGACATCATTACTCCCATCACCAAATTTGCCGCCACCGTTCCCAGCACCGAACGTGTCGCGGACATGATCTCGATGGCGGTGCGTGAAGCCTTCAACGGCGCTCCTGGTCCCGCGTACCTCGAGATCCCTCGCGATGTGTTGGATCGCGAGGTCGATATCGCAAAAGCGGTGATCCCGCAGCCTGGCAGGTATCGTGCCTCGACGCGCTCCGTCGGCGACCCGCGCGACATCGAAAAGCTTGCCGACATTCTGGTCAATGCCGAGCGGCCCGCCATTCTGTACGGGCAGCAGGTATGGACCGCGCGCGGTCAAAACGAGGCCATCGCGCTGCTACGCGGGCTCGACATCCCGGGCTACTTCAATGGCGCCAGCCGCGGCCTGTTGCCCCCGGGCGATCCGCATCATTTCGACCGCACCCGCACGCAAGCATTTGCCAGCGCCGACGTTCTGGTGATCGTCGGAACGCCGTTCGACTTCCGTATGGGATACGGCAAACGTATCAGCAAGGAGTTGAAGCTGGTGCAGATCGACATGGACTATCGGACCGTCGGCAAGAACCGCGACATCAGTCTGGGTTTGGTCGGCGATCCCGGCGCCATACTCGGCGCGGTGCTGGCGGCCGCCGGCGGCCGGATCAAGGGCGACAAGCGTCAGGCGCGAAAGGCATGGTTGAAGCAGCTCAGCGACGCGGAAGTGACTGCCGGTGAAAAACTCATGCCTTTGTTCAAGTCCAACAGTGTGCCGATTCATCCCTATCGCGTCGCCTGGGAATTAAACGAATTTCTCGCCGACAACACTATATATATAGGCGACGGCGGCGATGTGGTGACCATATCCGCGCAAGCGGTGCGCCCGCGCGGACCCGGACAATGGATGGACCCGGGTGCTTTGGGATCGCTCGGTGTGGGTACGGGATTTGCAATCGCCGCCGGACTTGCGAACCCGTCGAAGGAAGTCCTGTGCTACTACGGCGACGGGTCCTTCGGTATGACCGCGTTCGATATGGAGACGGCGAACCGGTTCGGCGTCCCGTATATAGCCGTGATCGGCAACAATTCGGCGATGAATCAAATCCGCTATGGACAACTTGCCAAGTATGGCGAGCAACGCGGCAATGTCGGCAATCTGCTGGGCGACGTGCCGTTCGGAAAATTTGCCGAAATGCTCGGCGGCTACGGCGAGGAGGTGCGTGATCCGGGACAGATCGCGCCGGCGCTGCAACGCGCCCGCGAGTCGGTGCGCAAATTGCGGAAGTCGGCGGTTATCAATATCTGGGTCGATCCGCGCGAATACGCGCCGGGCACCAAGAATCAGACCATGTACAAATGATGCACGGCGGGAGATTTCATGGGTAAGGCGCTAGACGGGGTCAAAATTCTCGATTTCACACATGTGCAGTCGGGACCAACCTGCACGCAACTGCTCGCGTGGTTCGGCGCCGACGTCATCAAGGTGGAAAAAGCCGGCGCGGGCGATATCACTCGCGAACAGCTGCGCGATCTGCCGAACGTGGACAGTTTGTATTTCACCATGCTCAACCACAACAAGCGCTCCGTGACGCTTGACACCAAGAACGAACAGGGCAAGCAGGTTCTGGAGAAACTGGTGAAGCACTGCGACGTGCTGGTGGAGAATTTTGCGCCGGGCGCTCTCGATCGCATGGGCTTCACCTGGGAGCGCATCCAAGCGCTCAATCCGCGCATGATTGTGGCCTCGGTAAAGGGCTTCGGTCCCGGTCCCTACGAGGAATGCAAGGTTTACGAGAATGTCGCGCAATGTGCCGGCGGCGCCGCCTCCACCACCGGATTCGACGATGGTCCGCCGCTGGTGACGGGCGCGCAGATTGGCGACAGCGGCACCGGTTTGCATCTTGCATTGGGGATAGTCGCGGCGCTGTATCAGCGCAAGACCACGGGGCGCGGACAGAAGGTATTGGCGGCGATGCAGGACGGGGTCTTGAATTTGTGCCGCGTCAAGCTTCGCGATCAGCAGCGCCTCGAGCGCACTCATGTGATGCAGGAATATCCGCAGTACCCGAATGGCGAGTTTGGCAGCGCGGTGCCGCGCGCCGCCAATGCCTCCGGCGGCGGACAACCCGGCACCATCGTCAAATGCAAGGGCTGGGAGACCGATCCGAATGCATACCTGTATTTCATCGCGCAGGCCCCGGTATGGAAGGCGATCTGCCAGGTGATCGGCAAGCAGGCGTGGGTCACCGATCCCGACTACGCCACGCCCGCGGCCAGGCTGCCGCGACTGAAGGAAGTCTTCGCGGCCGTCGAGGCCTGGACTTGCACCAAAACCAAGTTCGAAGCAATGGCCCTGCTCAACGAGCACGACATTCCCTGCGGTCCGATCCTGTCGATGGAAGAACTGGCCCATGAACCATCGCTCCGCAAGACCGGCACCGTCGTCGAGGTGGATCATCCGAAGCGCGGCAAATATTTGACCGTGGGCAACCCGATCAAGATGAGCGACAGTCCCACGCACGTCACTCGCTCGCCGCTGCTCGGTGAGCACACCGATGAAGTGCTCGCGGAACTGGGGATCGGGCCTGCGGAAGTCGCTGCGCTGCGATCGAACAAAGTCATCTGATACGCGCGCGCTGCACGAGAACACGTGCACGCATTGCGCGCGCCGCTTTTGAGGAACAGCCATGTCACACGATAAAAACGCCGTCCGTAAGATACTCGATCAAGCCAAGGCCGCCGGCCGCGCGGCGCTGACGGCGCCCGAGGCGCGCGGCGTCTGCGAGGCCTATGGGATCAGCATCCCGAAGGAGGGGGTTGCAACCTCCGCGGATGCCGCCGGCAAGCTCGCCTCCTCGATCGGATTTCCGGTGGTCATGAAGATCGTCTCGCCGCAGATTCTGCACAAGACCGAGGCGGGCGGAGTCATCGTTGGCGTCAAGTCGGCCGATGCCGCCAAGGACGCCTATGCGACCATCGTCGGCAACGCCCGTAAATACGACGCCAAAGCGGAGATTCTCGGCGTGCAAGTGCAGCAAATGCTTGCCGGCGGCCAGGAAGTCATCATCGGCGCGGTGACCGATCCGGCGTTCGGCAAGCTGGTGGCTTTCGGGCTGGGCGGCATCCTCGTCGAGGTACTCAAGGACATCACCTTCCGTCTCGCTCCCGCGTCCAAGGAAGATGCGCTGTCGATGCTCGACGGCATCGCTGCGGCGGAGATTTTGCGCGGCGTGCGCGGCGCGAAGCCGGTGGATCGCGCGGCACTGTCCGGCATGATCGAGCGGGTGTCGGCGCTGGTCGCGGACTTTCCGGAAATCTCGGAAATGGATCTGAATCCCGTGTTCGCCACGGACCGCGGCGCGACCGCGGCGGACGTGCGGATCGTGCTCAATTTCAATCCCGCGCCGGCGCGCGACCGGCCGAGCCAGGCCGCAATCGTCGAGAAAATGAACCGCATCATGAAGCCGAAGGCGGTGGCCGTGATCGGCGCCTCGGCGGAGAACGGCAAGATCGGCAATTCGGTGATGAAGAATTTGATCAATGGCGGCTACAAAGGGGATATCTATCCGATCCACCCGAGCGCCGGCGAAATCATGGGCAAGAAAGCCTATAAGAGCGTCAAGGATGTCCCGGGCGATATCGATGTGGCGGTGTTCGCCATTCCCGCCAAATTCGTGGCGCAGGCATTGACCGAAGTGGGCGAGAAGAAGATCGCCGGCGCGATTTTGATTCCTTCGGGCTTCGCTGAGACCGGCAATGTCGCCGGACAGAATGAATTGGTGGAAATCGGCCGCAAGTACGGCGTGCGCCTCATGGGCCCGAATATTTATGGATTTTATTACACGCCGAGCAATCTGTGCGCGACCTTTTGCACGGCCTACGATGTCAAAGGCCACGCAGCGCTGTCCTCGCAGTCGGGCGGCATCGGCATGGCCATCATCGGCTTCTCGCGCTCCGCCAAGATGGGCGTGTCGGCGATCGTGGGCCTCGGCAATAAGGCCGACATCGATGAGGACGATCTGCTCACCTTTTTCGAACAGGACGACAACACCACGATCATTGCGCAGCACTGCGAGGACTTGAAGGACGGGCGCGCCTTCGCCGAAGTGGCGAAGCGCGTGTCCAAGAAGAAGCCCATCGTGATGCTGAAGGCCGGTCGCACCAGCCTGGGTGCGCGTGCCGCGAGTTCGCACACCGGCGCGCTCGCCGGCAACGACAAGATATACGAGGATGTGCTCAAGCAGTCGGGTGTGATTCGCGCGCGATCGCTGCGCGATCTGCTCGAATTTGCGCGCGGCATTCCGGTGTTGCCGACCCCGAAGGGCAACAACGTGGTCATCATCACCGGCGCCGGAGGCTCCGGCGTGCTGCTGTCGGACGCCTGCGTCGACAACGGCCTGTCCCTGATGGCAATGCCTGCCGATCTCGATGCCGCATTCCGCAAATTCATCCCGCCGTTCGGCGCGGCCGGCAACCCGGTCGATATCACCGGCGGCGAGCCGCCCACCACCTATCAGAATACCGTGCGCCTGGGACTGCAGGACCCGCGCATTCATGCGCTGATCCTTGGCTATTGGCACACCATCATCACGCCGCCGATGGTGTTTGCAAAATTGATGGTCGAGGTGGTCGCTGAGATGCGCGCGCAAGGCATCGAAAAGCCGGTGGTCGCGTCGCTCGCAGGCGATATCGAGGTGGAGGAAGCGGCGGAGTATTTGTATCTACACGGCATCCCGGCGTACGCCTACTCCACGGAAATACCCGTGGCGGTTCTCGGCGCGAAATACAAATGGGCTCGCGGCGCGGGGCTGATCCCGGCCGGGTGATCGATCCTGAATGCTGGCAGCGTAGCGACCGCCGCCGCGTGCTTGGCGGCGACTCTGCGCTCCACGGTTAGCGCCGGCAACGGCGAAGCGGCGGCGGCATGAAAATAGCGATCGTGGGCGTCGGCGCAATCGGCGGTTATGTTGGGATCCGGCTCGCGCTGGCTGGCGAGCAAGTCACCTTCATCGCGCGCGGCGCAAATCTGGAGACGCTGCGCACTCGGGGCATCCGCCTGCAGAATGCCGACGGCACCGAAGAGAGCTGTCCGCAAATCACAGCCACCGACGACTACTTGGCCGCCGGCCCGCAGGACATCATCGTCCTCGCCATGAAGGCGCACCAGGTCGAAGCGGTGGTCGACGAGATGCCGAAAATGTTCGCTGCCGACACCGTCGTGGTGCCGATGCAAAACGGCATTCCCTACTGGTACTTTTACGGTCACGGCGGCGCACTGGCCGGAACTCGCGTCCACAGTGTCGACCCGCACGGGCGCATCTACGAGGAAATCCCTTGCGAGCGGGTCATCGGCTGCGTGGTTTACCCGGCAGCCGAACTAGTGGCGCCGGGTGTTATTAGACATGTCGAGGGAAACCGATTTCCGGTGGGTGAACCGGACGGCACCGAGAGCGCGCGGATTGCGCGACTGGCGCAGTGTTTTGTCAATGCAGGGATGCAGGCGCCCGTGCTCAAGGACATCCGCTCAGAGGTTTGGCTCAAACTCTGGGGCAACTTGACCTTCAACCCGATCAGCGCGTTATCCCGGGCGACACTCGCCGGCATCTGTGGGTATCCGCCCAGCCGTGCCGTTGCGGTCGCGATGATGAGCGAGGCGCAGAGTATTGCAAATAAGCTCGGCATTTCCTTCCGGGTCTCCCTCGAGAAGCGCATTGCCGGCGCGGAGCGAGTCGGTCACCACAAGACGTCCATGCTGCAAGACGTTGAGAACGCGCGCACTTTGGAAATTGATGCTTTGCTTGGTTCCGTGGTGGAGCTCGCCAGAGTGACAAACACGCCAACTCCGCACATCGACACCGTGTACGCGTTGACCAAGCTACTTGCGAAGAGCATTAGCACATGATTCTAGCGCCGCAAAAAGTACTGTTGCGCAAGATGTTCGCCGCCGCCGTGGCATCTGCGCAGCCGGCCATCTGCATCCCACCATATCTGCCGCCGCCGCCGCGCGGCAGACTCATCGTCGTGGGTGCGGGCAAGGCCGCCGCCGCCATGGCGCGGGCGGTCGAGGACAATTGGTCAGGGCCGCTTTCGGGAGTCGTGGTTACCCGCTACGGCTACGCCGTTCCTTGCAAGCACATCGAGGTCCTCGAGGCTGCGCATCCGGTGCCCGATGAAGCCGGGCTGCGTGCCGCGCGGCGCGTGCTCGAGCGCGTTCGGGGACTTGACGAAGACGATCTGGTGCTGTGCTTGATATCCGGCGGGGGCTCGGCGCTGCTGCCGCTGCCGGCGCAAGGATTGACGCTCGAGCTGAAACAGAATGTGAATCGCGCGCTGCTCAAATCGGGCGCCACCATCAGCGAAATGAACTGCGTGCGGCGGCATCTGTCCGCCATCAAAGGCGGCCGGCTGGCCGCCGCATGCCATCCGGCGCGCGTTCTGACGTTGATGATCTCGGACGTGCCGGGCGATCGGCCCATCGACATCGCCTCCGGCCCCACGGTTGGGGATCCCACCACATCCGCCGATGCCTTGAGAGTAGTGCAGCGCTACGCCATCGATCTGCCGGGGCCGGTGCTCGACATTCTGGCGAGCGGCCGGGGAGAGTCCGTGAAGCCGGACGATCCACGGCTGGCGCGCGCCGCCGCTTGCACGATTGCCACTCCGCAGATGGCGCTGGAGGCCGCGGCCAAGGTGGCGCGCGAAGCGGGTATTGCTGCCCACATCATGGGCGATGCCATCGAGGGCGAAGCGCGCGATGTGGGCAGGGTGTTTGCAGGCGTCGCGCTGCAAGTGGCGGAGCGCGGTCAACCCTTCATCGCGCCCTGCATATTGCTGTCGGGCGGCGAAACCACGGTGACCGTGGCCGGCAGCGGCCGCGGCGGCCGCAATGTGGAGTTTCTGCTGTCGCTCGCGATCTCGCTCGACGGACACGCGCGCGTCCATGCGCTGGCCGGCGACACGGACGGCGTCGATGGCCAGGAGGAAATCGCCGGCGCCTGCGTCGGGCCCGATACGCTTGCGCGCGCGCGGGCGCTCGGGTTGAAGCCGCAGATCTCGCTGGAGCGCAACGATGCGCACAGTTTTTTTACTGCGCTCGGCGACTCGCTGATCACCGGACCCACCTTGACCAATGTAAATGACTTTCGCGCCATTCTCATCGAGGCGCCGCGCGGCGCGGCGGGCCCGCCGGCTTAAATGTTGCCGGCCGCGCGCACGGTGCCGGAACCCCGGCGGATTGGCGAGCGAAAGCCTCAGTCTGGTACTCTACTTGGCATATGGAAACCCCGCTGACGCCGCTGGAATTCTCGCGCCGCGCCTGCAAGCTGCATGGCGGACGAGAGGCGGTGATTGACGGCAATCTGCGGTTTACTTACGCGCAATTCGCGCAGCGCTGCAACCGCTGGAGCGCCGCGCTGGCCAAGCTTGGCGTCGGCAGGGGTGACCGGGTCGCGACCATTGCGCCGAACACGCACCAGCATCTCGAACAGTTCTACGCGATACCGCAGCTGGCGGCGGTAATCGTGCCGATCAATTATCGGCTGTCGGCGGACGACTTCGTCTACGTTGCGACCCACAGCGGCTCGAAGGTGCTTTGCGTGCACGCCGACTACCTCGACATGGTCGACAGCGTTCGCGACTCCATGCCCGACGTCCGCCACTTCGTTGCCCTCGAAGGCAGCAAGCCCGGATGGCTCGCCTACGAGGCGCTGATCCAAGGCAGCGGCGAATCGTTCGAATTTCCGCAGATTGCCGAGAGCGATTTGCTTGCGATCAATTACACCAGCGGCACAACCTCGCGCCCGAAGGGCGTCATGATCACGCACCGCAATGCGTGGATCAATTCGGTGGGCACCCTGGCACACTGGCCGATGACGCCGGCGGATCGCTACCTGTGGACCCTGCCGATGTTTCATGCGAATGGTTGGACATTCACCTGGACCGTGACCGCGGCCGGTGCGGCGCATGTGTGCCTGCGCGCGGTGGAAGCCTTGGGAATCTACGATCTGGTGCGGCGTGAGCGGGTGACGCATCTGTGCGCGGCGCCCACCGTATTGATCGGCATCGCCAACGGCCCTGAAGCGCAGCGTAAACACCTGCCTCGCGGCGTGCGCGTTTTTACAGCCGGAGCGCCTCCCGCAGCAGCGACGATCGAGCGCTTGGAATCCGAGCTTGGCTGGGATGTGACCCACGTCTATGGCCTGACCGAGACGGCGCCATTCATTTCCATCTGCGAACCCCTGCCGGAACATGCGTCCCTTTCCGGCGCGGATCGCGCCATCATCAAGGCCCGCCAGGGGGTCGAGCTGATCACGTCCGGCGAACTGCGCGTGGTGGATCACGACATGAAGGACGTGCCGCGCGACGGCACGACGATGGGCGAGATAGTCGCCCGCGGCAACGTGGTGATGCACGGCTACTACAATGATCCCAAGGCCACCGCCGCGGCTTTCGCCGGCGGCTGGTTTCACTCCGGCGATGGCGCCGTGGTTCATGCCGATGGCTACATCGAAATCCGCGACCGCTTCAAAGACGTGATCATCAGCGGCGGCGAAAATATTTCCTCGATCGAAGTCGAAGGCGCTCTGTTGCGGCACCCATCGGTGCTCGAGGTTGCGGTGGTTGGAATGCCGCACGAGAAATGGGGCGAATCCCCGCACGCTTTCGTGGTGCTGCGCGCCGGGAAGACGGCAACCCAGCCTGAGCTGCAGGATTTCGCGCGCGCCGCGCTGGCGCACTTCAAGGTGCCGAGCGCGTTTCATTTCGTCAATGAATTGCCGAAGACGGCCACGGGAAAAATTCAAAAATTCGTGCTGCGCGGCAAGCAGGCTGCGATTATGCGGCAGTGAATCGATCCTAGGGCTTAGGGCTTGAGCACAGCGCATTTCACCGACGCCGAGCGCAGGATCACACTCATCGGAGTGATGATCGTATTTCTGCTGTCGGCTTTGGATCAAACCATCGTATCCACCGCCATGCCGGTGATCATCAGTCAATTGCATGGACTCGAGCTGTATGCCTGGGTGACCACGGCATATCTCCTGAGCTCGACGGTGATGGTGCCGATCTGGGGCAAGTTGGGGGATCTTTATGGCCGCAAGCCGATACTGCTCGCGGGAATAGGCTTGTTTCTGTTCGGCTCGTGGCTGGCCGGGCTCGCCGGCGAGTTTGGCGATTTGCCGCTGCTCGGCGGCGGCATGCTGCAGCTCGTCGTGTTCCGGGCGGTTCAGGGTTTGGGCGGCGGCGCGCTATTCACCACTGCCTTCGCCATCATCGCGGACCTGTTCCCGCCGCGGGAACGCGGCAAATTCGCCGGCCTGTTCGGCGGTGTTTTTGGCGTTGCGAGCGCCATCGGCCCGCTGCTGGGCGGCTATTTCACCGATCACGGCACGGTAACCCTGGGCGGCCACCTCATCGAGGGTTGGCGCTGGGTATTTTATCTAAATCTGCCCATGGGCTTGATCGCATTGTTCATGGTGATCGCCAAGATGCCCAAGCTGTCGCACGCGGCGAAGGGCAGCATCGATTACCTGGGCGCGGTCCTGATCGTGGCGGCGTGCGTGCCGCTGTTGTTGGCGCTGACCTTCGGCGGCCAGAAGTATGCGTGGAGTTCGCCCGTGGTCTTGGGTTTGCTTGCGATGTTCCTCACCTGCGCGGTTTTGTTTGTATTGGTGGAGAAACGGCTCAAGGACCCCATCATCCACATGGAGCTGTTCAACAACAGAGTGTTCACCTGGGCCAATACCGCCGGCTTCTTCTCGTCGATGTCGTTTTTGAGCGTAGTCGCGTTCCTGCCCTTGTTTATGCAGCTCGGACAGGGTGTGCAGGCCACGACCAGCGGCCTATCGACGATGCCGCTGATGCTGGGCTTGATTGCCGCGGCCACCATCAGCGGCCGGCTGGTCACGCGCACCGGCCGCTACAAGCCCTTCATGTTGACCGGCATGTCGGTGCTGCTCATCGGTACTTTTCTGATGAGCCAGATGAGTTACCACACCAGCAGGCTCGATCTGGGCTGGCGCATGGCGATTCTCGGCATCGGCTTAGGTCCCCTGCAGAGCTTGTACGGCGTGGCCATCCAGAATGCGGTACCGCTGAACAGAATCGGCGTCGTGACCAGCGCCAACCAGTTCTTCCGTCAGATCGGCTCGACGGTGGGGGTTGCGATATTCGGCACGCTGTTGACGAACAATCTCAACAGCAAACTTTCCGCCTGGGCCGCATCCAAGGGGTTGCCGCCCATCGACCTGTCCAAGCTTCGCAGCCTGTCCATCGATGCCCAGGTTCACGCGGGCGTCATGAATATTCCCGAGGGCATACGCATTTTGATCGCTGACGCCGTGACCCACGTGTTTCTGCTCAGCATCATCGTGGTGATCATCGCGCTGATCGCCACCCTGATGATTCCGGAATTGCCGATGCGCGAACGCTCGCGGGTCCCGCCGAAGGACGCCGTCCCCGCGGATGCGCACATGTAGCGCGCCGCGCTACGGCGTGGCGGCCATCATTTTCTGAAAATTGCCGCTGTAGAACCGGGTCTTGGCATCTTCGGAAATGTCCTTGAAGGTGCGCTCGAATCGGCCGATGGGGTCGTCGGTGCCTTCAGGATGCGGATAATCGCTGGAGAACATGAACAGATCGGCGCCGGCATCCTTGATCAGCCGGCCGACGTCCTCGCCCGGGAACGGGGTGAATTTGACCGCGCGGCGAATGTACTCCGACGCCCTGATTGGCAGCCGCGCCACTGATTGATCCGTGCGTTTGAATATCTTCTGGCTGAGATCGAGCATGCGTAGATATTCCGGCACCCAACCGGCGCCGAGCTCGATGACACCGCCGCGCAACTTCGGGAAGCGCTCGAACACGCCGTCGAAAACCAGCGCGGTGAGGAATTGCTGCGGGCCAATGGACAGCAGCATGAAATCACGCACGCGTAGATTTTCGCCGCCTTCCGCACCCGTGATGTCCTTCGGACGCGGCTGGCCGTTGTTTTCGTACTCCGCGGCCTTGGTCGGGCTGTTGGGGCCCACGTGCAGCATGAACGGCACATTCAGATCGCAAAACGCCTGCCACACAACATCGAAATCCGGGTGGCCCGGCGATTTGTCCCGTACCGGCATGCCGGGTATCCAAAATGCCCCGCACCCGAGGCGCAGCCCTTCGATCATTTCCTTCACGCAGCGAGTCGGATCAGCCAGGGACACCTGACCGACGGCGATGAGACGCTGGTCCTGGTTGCAGAACGCGGCCATCGCCCGATTGTGGGCGCGAATTCCCCCGTAGCGCACATCCAAATCGTCGTGATGCAGATACTGGGTGGCGGAAAAGGTCGAAAACACCAATTGTCGATTGAAGCCCAGATCATCCAACGCGGCCTTTCTCTCGGCGGCGTCAAATGCACCGGGCGCGTTCCAACCCTTCTGGCCCTTCACGACATCGACGGCCGCAACGCCGCTCGCCGCGCGTTCCCGCTGCTTCGCAACCGCGTCGTTGATGACTTCGAAGCTCTTGGTGCCGGACTTCACCAGGCTCATTTCCGGCAACTTGTCGAGAATCTGCGGGTCGGTGAACTTGGAGATCCAATCCTTGGTTTCCATGATGTGGCTGTCGGCATCGCAGTAGAGGCGGTCGGTCGCATACGTCATGTGCGCACTCCTCGACGGGTCTTAATAGACTCAAATTATAATTACCGCGCGGCTAAGTCAAGGACGCAGTCACGAGGGCAGCCGCCGGCCCGGGCGCGCCCCGGCAGCGGTTCGCCTGGCCGCAACCTTCTCGCGTTTGCCGAACTTGGCCTGCAGCGCATTATTGCCGCCAATGGTGAATTCGCTCCAAATCTCCGCAGCGCGCTGCGCGGCAATGCCGCTGCGCCGCAACGCCCGCGCCGACAAGATCGGCGCATTGACGGTCATGATTGCGCAAACCGCGGCAACGTCTTGCGGAAAGCCGTATACATCCACGCAGCGCTGGGTGAAATAGTCGATGATGATGCCGCGTTCATCGCGGTCCTGGCGTTTTACCAATCCGGCAATGGAACGATCGCTGGCCAGCAGACGCATGATCGGGCCGCGTTCGTAGAGATACTCCATGGCGCGCAAATTCGAGCGGCGGATGATCTCTTCGAAGGGTACATCCAGGGGCAGCACATTGAGGCCGCGGCCGCGCAAATGCCGATACTCGCGCTCCACCAGGGCTTTGAATAAATCCTCGAGCCGCAGAAAATATTTATAGATGAGCGGCTTGCTGATGCGCGCCTGCACCGACACCGCTTCGAGCGTACAACTCGAGAGGCCGCGATCGATGATGAGCGCCACGGCGCTATCCAAGATTTGCTCGCGCCGCGCATCCGGCGCCATGCGCTGTGCGCGCCTTTTTGCAGGCATAGGTCACCCCCCGGGGACAATCGCTGTTTGCAATCATTCTACGCGAGACCGCGGGGTAAGAACTTGGTATAAAGTCCGGCATCCCGGACAGGGCTACCCATACGGACGGTATAAGTGAAGCACAGAAATCGCTTGATGGTGGTTGGCGCGGTCGCTCAGGCCCTCGGTGCGCTATCCGGCGCATACGCCGGGGACTTCGGTCCGTCGAATCCCTTTTACACGCCGAGCAAGCTGCCGTTCAACGCGCCGCCGTTCGACCGGATCAAGGACCAGGATTATCAGCCCGCAATCGAGGCGGGCATGGCGCAGAGCCTTGCCGAAATAAAGCGCATCGCGGACGATCCGGCGCCGCCGACCTTCGAGAATACATTTGTGGCGATGGAGCGATCCGGGCGTCTCTTGAATCGCGCGCTGGCGGCATTCAACTGTGTGAGCGAAGCGAACACCAACCCCGTTCTGCAGGCGGCCAAGACCGCACTGGCGCCGGCGCTGGCCGCGCACCGCGACGCGATCTATTTGAATTCCAAGCTGTTCGCACGCCTGTCCGCGGTACATCAAAAGCGCGCCGCGCTCAGGCTCGATGCAGAGTCTCTGCGGCTGGTCGAGATAACGTATGACCAATTCGTGCATTACGGCGCCAACCTCTCGGCCGCGAACAAGGAGCAGCTCAAAAAACTGAACAAGGAAGGGTCGGCACTGGCGGATGAATTCTCCAAAAAATTGCTGGCCGCCGCCAAGGCCGGCCGCTACCTGACGGCCGACCGGGCCGAGCTCGCGGGCCTCGGTGAGGCGCAGCTCGCCGCCGCGGCGCAGGACGCGAAGAGCCGCAATGCCGAGGGGTACTTGATTCCGCTGCAGAATACGACCCGACAGCCGGTACTCGCGAGCCTGAACGTCCGCGCGACGCGGGAGAGAATTTTTCGCAACTCATGGGAGCGCGCGGAACGCGGCGATGAAAACGATACCCGGAGCATCCTGACGCGTATGGCGCAAGTTCGCGCGCTGCGCGCGAATTTGCTCGGCTTTCCAAGCCACGCGGCGTGGCAACTGGAAGACCAGATGGCGAAAACACCGGAAGCAGCGCTTGATTTCATGTCTGCCCTGGTGCCGGTGGCGACCGCAGCGGCGGCGCGCGAAGCGAATGGTATTCAGGCGGTAATAGATTCTCAGCACGGCGGATTCACGCTTGAACCCTGGGATTGGGCCTTCTACAGCGAGCAGGTGCGCAAGGCCAAATTCGATCTCGACGAAGACGAGATCAAGCCATACTTCGAACTCGATAGCGTACTGCAGGCGGGCGTGTTCTTCGCGGCGAATCAGCTGTACGGCATCAGCTTCAAGGAACGCAAGGACATCCCGGTCTACGAACCCGATGTACGGGTATTCGAAGTTGCCGACGCGAATGGCAAGGCGCTGGCGCTGTTCTATTGCGATTATTTCAAACGCGATAACAAGAATGGCGGAGCCTGGATGTCGCAATTCGTCGATCAATCCGCGCTGCTGGGCACCTTGCCCGTCGTCTACAACGTTGCGAACCTACCGAAGCCGGCCCCGGGCGAACCGGCCCTGATCAGCTTTGACGACGTCACCACGATGTTTCATGAGTTCGGTCACGCGCTGCACGGGATGTTTGCCGATACCCGCTATCCGAGCCTGTCGGGAACGGCGACCGCGCGCGATTTTGTCGAGTTTCCATCGCAGTTCAATGAACACTGGGCGATGTATCCCGCCGTGTTCAATCACTATGCCAGGCATTATAAGACCGGCGTCCCGATGCCTGCGCCGCTGGTGGAAAAGATCAAGAACGCCAGGAATTTCTCCACCGGCTACGATTTGACCGAAGTGCTGGCGGCGGCCGAGCTCGACATGCAATGGCATGTGTTGCCGGCGAGCGCGACTCTGCAGAATACCGATCAATTCGAGACCGAGGCGCTGAGCAAAACGCATCTCAACATACGGGCGGTGCCGCCGCGCTACCGCTCAAGCTATTTCCTGCACATCTGGGGCGGCGGATACTCGGCCGGCTACTATGCCTATATCTGGACCCAGATGCTGAACGATGATGCTTTTCAATGGTTCGATGAAAACGGCGGCTTGAGCCGCGCGAATGGCGATCGTTTCCGCCGCATGATCCTCTCGCGGGGCAATACCGAGGATCTTGCGGCCATGTATCTTGCGTGGCGCGGCAGGGCGCCCAGCATCGATGCCATGATGAAATACCGCGGCCTGGGCGAGGCTCACTAGCCGGCGAACCCCTTGCCTGCGGCGACCAGTTGCTCGAGAAGCGGCGAGACCGTGAGCCACTTGCCCCCGGTTTGCGCGCTGTACTTCTTCAATTTCTCCAGTGCGTTCTTCAAACCCACTGCGTTTTCAGCCCAGAACATCGGGCCGCCGCGATAGGCCGGGAAGCCGTAACCGTACAGGTACACCACGTCGATGTCGCTGGAACGATAGGCGACGCCTTCACGCAGCACTTCGCAGCCCACATTCATCAGCGCCAGGAAGCAGCGCTCGACGATTTCTTCGTCGCTGAATTTTCGGCGTACGATGCCGTATTCCTTCGAAACCTTTTCGATGATTTCCGCAACCACCGGCGACGGCCGCGGCGTGCGGTCGCCCGGCGCGTAGTCGTAGTAACCCGCCTGGGTCTTCTGGCCCAGGCGACCCATTTCCACCAGCAGGTCCGCGGCGCGCGTTACCCGGCCGTCAAAGGTCGCCGGGTCGCGGTCCTTGCGCGACTTGTAGCCGATGTCCAGTCCGGCCAGATCGCTCATCTGCAGCACGCCCATGGGCATGCCAAAGTCGCGCAGCGCCGCGTCGACTTGTTCCGGCATCGCGCCCTCGAGCACCATGAGCGAGGCCTGATAGGCATAGCCGCCCAACATGCGGTTGCCGATGAAGCCGTCGCGATTGCCGCACACCACGCCGACTTTGTTGATGCGCTTTGCGGTATCGATGACGGTGACGAGCACGTCCTGCGCAGTTTGCGCGCCGCGCACGATTTCCAGCAGCTTCATCACATTGGCGGGGGAGAAGAAATGCGTGCCGACGACATCGCCGGGCCGCGAGGTCGCGTTGGCGATCTCGTCGATGGACAGGTAGGAAGTGTTGGTCGCGAGTATCGCCCCCTTCTTGGCCGCCTTGTCCAGTTTGCCGAACACGTCTTTTTTGACTGCCATGGTTTCGAATACGGCCTCGATGACGAGATCCGCATCACCTACATCGGCATATGACAATGTGGGCCTCAACAAGGCCATGCGCTGTTGAACCTGATCCATGGTCAGCCTGCCCTTGGCCGCGGTATTTTCGTAGTTCTTGCGGATCACGCCGACGCCGCGGTCGAGAGCATCTTGCTGCATTTCCAGCAGTGCCACGGGAACCCCGGCATTCAAGAAGTTCATCGCAATGCCGCCGCCCATGGTGCCGGCGCCAATGATCGCCACGCTTTTGACGTCGCGTTTTGCAACGCTCTTGTCCAGATGGGGTACGTTGGCAGCCTTGCGTTCGGCGAAAAACACATGTTGCAGCGCCTTGGCCTGGCTGTTCTGCATGCATTGGATGGCCAATTCGCGCTCGCGGGCCAACCCCTGATCGAACGGCAGCGTGGCGGCTGCTTCCAAGGCATCGACGATGCGTTGTGGCGAAAAGAGATTTTTCTTCTCCTTGGCGATGCGTTTGCGTGCTGCATCGAAGAACCCGGCGGGAAGCTTGGCTGAGTCGATGTTGATATCCCGGATCTTGCGCGGCGGAGCTTTTTGCGCAGCCAGATCCTGCGCATGCTTGACGGCGCCCTCGAGCAGATCGCCGTCGATGATCTTATCGATCACGCCGGCCTTGGCCGCTTGCAGCGCACCGATGGGTTCGCCCGAAATGATCATGTCGAGCGCGATTTCAATGCCCACGAGCCGCGGCAGCCGTTGCGTGCCGCCCGCACCCGGGAGAATGCCGAGCTTGACTTCCGGCAACCCGACCTTTGCCGTCGCGATCGCGACCCGATAGTGGCAGGCGAGGGCGACTTCGAGGCCACCACCCAAGGCTGTGCCATGAATGGCGGCAACGATGGGTTTGGCGGAATTTTCCAGCACGCGCAGCACCTCATGCAGTCCGGGGGACAAGGGCGGTTTGCCGAACTCGGTGATATCGGCTCCCGCCATGAAGGTGCGGCCCTCGCAGGCGAGAACGCCAATCTTGATTTCCGCGTCCTGCGCAAGCTGGGTCACGCCGTCGATGATGGCGACGCGCACGCCGACGCTGATGGCGTTGACGGGCGGATTGTTGACCCAAATGATGCCAACGCTGCCGCGCTTTTCAAATCTGCCTTGCATGAGCTTCTCCGAAGGAAAGGGTTACATCTCTGTTGCTGCTAAAGCCGCCCGAGTCTTCGACCCCCGTCGACCACGTGCACTTCGCCGGTCGTCCGTGATGCGACGGCGCTCAGGTAATAAATGGTCTCGGCCACATCCTCGGGGGACACCAATGTAGCAAGCGCCGATGCCGACTCGTAGCCCTGGCGCATCTTCTCGAAGCGCTCCGGACCCAAGCCTACCTTGAGCCAGGGCGAATCCACCATTCCCGGTGCGACCGCGTTGACCCGCACCTCTGGGCCGAGCACGCGCGCCAGGCTCAAGGTCAGCGCATTGAGCGCGCCTTTCGACGCGACGTAGGCAATGCTCGAGCCGGCGCCGAGCAAAGAGGCTATCGAAGACACGTTGACGATCGCGGCGCCGCGGCCCGTCTTGAGCAGCGCGGCGAACGCGCGGCTCATTTGAAACGCGCCGATGACGTTGACCGCGTAAATCCTGTGAAAATCGTTCGCATCGAGGCGGTCCAGGTCCTTCAAATCGACGAATTTGGTGGTTCCCGCGTTGTTGACGAGCGCGTCGCAGCGGCCGAAGCGGTCCTTGACCCGCGTTGCCAGGCGCACGCATTGGACATCATCCGACACGTCGGCGCGCTCGATGAGCACATCGGCTCCCTGAGCCCGGCAGGCGGCCGCGACCTTTTCGGCAGGCAGCGCATCCTTGGAATAATTCACGCAGACATCCCACCCGCGCTGCGCAAACAAGATCGCGCTCGCGGCGCCGATCCCCGACGAGGAGCCGGTGATCACACAGACTTTTTTATTCACGATGGCCCCCGCAGTAAACCTAAAATCCGGCCCGCTCGCCAAATATTGGCATTCTCGCATGCGCCGGCACCCGAAGTCGTTTGACTGAGCAAACCCAAGCGTCGCACACTTGGATGCTGCGCAAGGCCACGCCGTGGGCCGCCGCGATAGGGAGAAGCCATGCGATTGTCCGTCCGTTCGCTGCTCATTGCAGCTGCCGCCCTTGTGCCGCTGTCAGTCACGAGCTTGGGTTATGCGCAGGCGCAACCCGCCGCGGCGCCCGCGGCCGCGCCGGCCCCCGCTGCGCCCAGGCCGACCACGCCGCGGCCGCGGTTCATGCCGCAGTTGACGCCCGAGCAGATCGCGGCATTGCCCAAGTGGACCGAGATGTTCATGACCACCCGCGACGGAGTGAAACTCGCGGCCAATGTTTTCTTGCCCGCGGGCGGCGGCCCATTTCCCGTGGTGCTGTCGCGAACGCCCTACCTCAAGGATGCGCTGGCTGAACTGTCGGGCTACACGGCCAAAAAATATGTCGACGCAGGATATGCGTTCGTCATGCAGGACGTCCGCGGCAAAGGGCATTCCGAGGGCTTCTACGAGGCGTTTGTCCCCGACATGGAGGACGGCTATGACACCGTCGAATGGACTGCCAAGCAGCCGTGGTCGAACGGCAGAATAGGCATGGTCGGCGCTTCGGCGCTGGGCATCACCAGCAATATGGCGGCGATGGCCGCGCCGCCGCATCTGGTGGCGGCGTTCGTGATCGTTGCGCCCTACGATGTTCTGCTCAATTCATATCCCGGCGGAGTTCTCAAGGATGCGGATACGCTCGGCTGGCTGAAGGGTCAGGGCGAGAGCCAGGCCCAACTCGACCAGGTGAGCGGCAACGCCGCCAATTCCGCCTTCTGGAACGAACATGCGATGACCACTCAGCGCAAGTTCATCCGCATCCCCATGTACAACCAGGGTGGCTGGTACGACATCTTCGACGACGGCAACGTCGAGAATTTTCGCTGGCTGCAGAATTTCGGCTCCAAAGGCGCGCGCGGCAATCAGAAGCTGTACATGGGACCGGCCGGCCACGGCGGCCTCGGCGGCGACAAGAGCGACATCGAATACAATCAGCCAGGCGCGACCATTCCGCCCACGGAGGAGATGCGCTGGTGGGAGTACTGGCTGAAGGGGATCGACAACGGCATCATGAAAGAGCCGCCGGTGACGCTGTTCATGATGGCATCGGGTCGCAAGGGTCACGCTTCTGCGTTCAGCCGCGTGTTCAAGTCCCCCAACTGGCCGCCGGCCAATCATCCGACTGCGTACTATCTGAGCGCCGACATGCATCTCTCGACCACGGCGCCGACGGCGGCGGACGCCAAGATCAGCTACAAGTTCGATCCGGCCAACCCCGTCATGACTTACGGCGGCTCGAATCTATTGCAGACCGCGGGACCTCTGGATCAGCGTCCGATCGGTCAGCGCCAGGATTATCTGCGCTTCGAAACCAAAGTGCTCGGCAGGAATGTCGCCATCGCCGGGCACGTGGACATGAAGCTGTGGGCGGCGACCGACGGGCTCGACACCGACTTCATGGTCAAGCTGGTTGATGTCTACCCCGACGGCTACCAACAGATCATTCTCGATAATCCGATCCGCACCCGCTACCGCAACGGCCGCGATCCCGACGATGTGGCACTGATGAAGCCGGGGAAGCCCGAGGAGCTGCACATCGATCTGTGGAACACCGCGTTTACCTTTGAAAAGGGACACAAAATCCAGGTGACGGTCACCTCGTCCAATTCCACCAAATTCGAGATCAATCCGAACACCGGAGAGCCGTTCGGCGTCGCAACCACGACGCCGCCGCGGGTGGCCACCAATACCGTGTACTTCGATCGGGCTCATCCTTCGGCGATGATCCTGCCGGTGCTCGACTCGGCGCCGCGGTGACGGACTATTGACGGCCCGGCAGGATGATGCGCGGGTCGGGTGGATCCGCGTACAAGAGCGCAACATCGCCGGCGCGGCGCTGCATCGCCAACCGCTGGTTGATGGAGCGCTTGTCGGTGATTTCACCGGCTTCCGCCGACGGTGGATCCTGCAATATCAATAGCCTTGCGATGGTGGCAGCGCTGCCTTGTCGAGTGCGATTGAACGCGTCAAGTTTATTGGCCAGCGCCGCGCGTACCGCGGCGTCTTCGGCGACCGTCAGCCAGACGAGCGCCCCCAGGTAAGGGCGATCCGGCGCACAAATCAAGGCATCGGAGATGTATGGCTGCAGCGCTTCGACCAGGTCGCGCCGCACCAGGCTGGCCTGCACCCACGTCGCCGACAGCAATTTGAAATCCTCGGCGATGCGGCCCGCGAACTCGAGACCCTCGATCGGCCGCTCTGGATCGACCCAGCGGACCGCATCGCCGGTTTTGAAGTAGCCTTCTGCGTCGAAGGCGGCCGCGTTCAGCGCCTCATCCTTGTAGTAGCCGCTCATGATCTGCGGACCCTTGATGCGCAATTCCATGCGATCGCCGGTCGGCACCAGCTT
This sequence comes from Steroidobacteraceae bacterium, assembly GCA_035567075.1. Lineage (GTDB taxonomy): Bacteria > Pseudomonadota > Gammaproteobacteria > Steroidobacterales > Steroidobacteraceae > Bog-1198. The sequence goes on along the minus strand of DATMRC010000061.1, from coordinate 369 downwards.
GAGAGTAACGCCGGGTTGCGGCAGCCCGAGCAGTCCGGTACGCGCAGTGTTCCAGTACACCGCGACGCCGGTGGCCGTGGTCTCCGTCATTCCCCACCCTGTGCCGAAGGGCAGGAGTTCGCCGATTTCCTGCACTGCCAATCTTTGCATGCGCTCCCAGGTGGGTTGCGGCAGCAAAGCACCGCCGTATCCAAGCCCGCGCATGTTCTTGAAGAAACTTCGCCGCAGTCCGGCATCGCGCTCCATCGCCGCCGCCAGCGCGCCGAAGGCCGCGGGCACGCAGCCAAAACTGGTGGGGGAGATCTCCCTCAGGTTTTCGATGGTGGCGTCAAAAAGGCCGGGAACCGGCCGCCCGGTGTCGATGTAGAG
>DATMRC010000060.1:0-11516 GCA_035567075.1 Steroidobacteraceae bacterium | reverse complement strand
ACAGCGCATCCATGAGCGCGCTGTAGTACATGTTCTCAACGCCGATGGCCTCCGAGCCGCCGATATTCCACGTCGAGTACGGCCACGGCGGGTTGGACATGGGAATTTCAGCGCCACCGACGATTTTGCTGGGCGGCGCATGCGGATCCGGCCCGTCCCAGGCCAGGTGGGATTTGTAGCTATCCTTGAGGCGCGAAAAAAATCCTTCGTCCACCGATCCCTTGGCGCAACCCGCCGCCGGGCCATCGGGATCTGAAGCGCCGGTCGCGCCCGCCGTGCCGTCGGAGAACGACGGTGCAGCGACCCAATACAGCAGGCCCGCGGTGAACAGCTGCAACAACGAAAATCGGCGCTTTTGCATTGTTGACTCGACCCATGGCGACTCTCCCGCGACGCGTTCGCGCAGCGTCGCCGGAGATGTAAAACGAGGTATCCGTAGAAGCGCTTAGAATTTGACCATCACGCCGCCGCCCACAACGATTTCGCGCGTGCGCAGATCCGGAAACCAGTCACCCGAACTGCACTGACCGGTGGTGGGATCGGCGCCACCCCCGACACAGCTTGCGGGCGAGCCGTTGTTGCCGCCGGGAGGCGTGATGCCGCCCTGTCCCGACCAGTATGGAACGCTCGAATGCCGGAAGGTCGCTTCCGTCCACCAGGTTATCCAGTCCTTCGGCATGTACTGCAAATTGAGTTGCGTATCCCATTGATAGAGCTTCTGTCCCGGCTGTTGGGTGAAGTACGGCGAGCCGCTTGCCGCCGTCGCGCCATTGATGGGCGGGGTCAGGGCCAGGTAGCGGCCGGGATTGTTCATGAAGCCGCCGCCAAGCGTGATCGCGTACAGATCATTGTGGAACCAGGTACGGTCGTAAAGCATCACACCGAGAAATTCTTCCTTGTTGGGCCCGCTCGTGCAGTGGACGCCGCCGCCGTACTCGCAACCGAAATCCCACGTCAGGCTGAATGCCATCTTGGATACGCCGGCGCCGCCCATGCCGTGTGCATCGTAGTATTTCACCAGGACACTGTCGTCCTCGTGAAACCGGGTCACGTTGGCGTAGTTGACGGGCGGCCCTGCCCCGACAAAGGACCCCGCCGCGGCGTTGGGATTTCCGCCATTCTGGGGCTGGCAGAGCGTGTCGATCGTCCCTTGCCCGTTGTTGTTGTTCGCCTGGCAGTTCAAATTATCCTGACCAATCGAATAGGTGTTGAACACCAATTTGAGGTTCTCGTTCGGGATCCAGAGGATCTGTCCACCGAAACCCGGATGCCGGTTGAATTTCGCATACGACTGCCAGCCGTTGATCAGCCACGGCTCGATCTTCAGATCCTGCGTCGGCCACCACTGCACTCGCAGTCCGTTGAAGAACCAGGGGGTGTTGGATGACACGAACGAGGGCTGGTAAGTCCAATTGTCGAAGTTGTAGTAGCTGAACAGGCCGACGTAGGAGACGAAAATGCCCGCGTCAACATTCAGGCCGTGGTTCACGTCGAAGTGATACCCCGCATTCGCTTCCGAGAAGTAGCGGTAAGCATCCGAGAGTTGCCACTGGCCGACGGCGCTGCTGGCGTCATTGCGCGGTGTGGTGGTTGCGAACATGCCGAACATCGAGAGAAAACGCGCTCTCACGTTGTCCCAGTGAAAGTCGCCGCCAAGGCTCACCTGTTCGATCTGGAATTCTCCGGAACGGAACTCCTCGGTCGAACCGTCGATGGTATGGTCGCTCGGTCGGTTGAGGCTTTGCAGGTAGTTGATGTCCAAGCGGACTTCGGGCGTGAAAAACTTGGTATCGAATATCGGCGATTTTTCACGCGAGGTACCGTTCATCCAGCCCACGTACCCAACATTGGCCCACGGGGTTTGGGTGTCCACTTCGGGGGCGGGATCCGGTGCCTGCAGTGCCTCGGGTATTCGCGGAGCAACTGCCGCTGGCGCCGAGGCCAGCGCGGGGGCCGGGGCCTTGGGGGTGCCCCCGATGTTCATGACGATGTCATGTCGAGTGGCCTTGCCGGCAACCACGTTCAGTGACGGCACCAGCACGTCGGGAATCCCCTCGACGGAGATCGTCAAAGACCATGAGCCGGCTGGCACATCGGCAAACGAATAAATGCCGTCGCTGCCGGATATGGTGGAGCGAATGCCGCCGCCGGCACGAATGGCCGTCACGGTCGCCCCGCCGATGGGGGCCTTCGCCGCATCCGTGACGAGTCCAACGACCGTCCCGAGGGACAGCGCCGCCGCCGGGGCGGGCTCCGCCGCCACAACCGCCGAACCGGCGAATGCAATTGACGCGACCGCCACGACAAAAATTGGCAGGCATTTCATGATCTTCACGCTCTTGAGCACTCTGGGAATCAAGCGGAAAGCTTAGGCAAGCGCTCGACCAAAGGTCGTTAAAAGAGGCTCGCGGCGCGTAAGAAAGTTGTTAAGAAGCACGCCCGCCGCCTTGATGTGCTATGCGGGCCGTTCCGGCCTTGTTGGGTTAGCCCTTGTTCAGCGGATAAGGTCCTGCGGAACCCCATTCGGTACATGATTTGTCGTGATAGCCCTTGGACCCGATGGCTCTGGCCAGCGGACTGCGAAAATCCCGCTGTCCGATCAGGCACTGAAGCACGCCGGCGAAGTCGTAACGCGGCCGCCAGCCCAGTTGGGATCTTGCGAGTTCATTGACGTAGACGCGATCGATGCAGGGCGCCATCGACCATCCGCGACGCTGATACTCGGCCTGGTACGCCGGCACATGGCGCTTCACCACGGCCGCAGCGTTGACGCGCAGCAGGGCCAGATCATCGCGCGCGAAAGGCGTAGTGGCGCTGATGATGAATCGCGCGAAACCGATGGCCGGCGCCCGCTCTACGCTGAGTAGATGGGCGCTTACGACATCCTCGAGGTCGGCGCGACGGTACAAGAACTCGTTGACTTTGAGGTTCGCATCGTCGTACGCCCTTCTTGAGTCCGCATCGTCGTCGTTCTCGGGAAAAAATCGCGAGGTCCTGAGAATGATGCACGGCAATCCGGCCGTCAGACTGAAAAGTTCGCACAGATTTTCGGCGGCGAGCTTGGTCACCCCGTAGATGTTCTTGGGTTGTGGAACTACCTCTTCGGTGATCCACGCGGCCGGCGCGCCGGCCGGCGGCGATAGAGCGCGTCCGAATGCGCTGGTGGTGCTTGTGAACACGAATGATTTGACACCCGCAGCTACCGCCGCTTCGAGCAGATTCAAAGTGCCGGTGACATTGGTGTCGATGAACTGCTGGCGGGTATGGCTCGCAATATGCGGCTTGTGCAGGGTCGCGGCATGCACGACCGCATCCACACCCCGCAGGCACTGCGCGACGAAGTCACGATCGATGATCGATCCTACGCGCTGTGTGAATGGCGAACTCTTGATGTCGAGGCCGATCGCCGCGCGGCCGGCGCCTTGCAGGGTCCTCATGAGCGCCTCGCCCAGGTGGCCCGCGCTGCCGGTGACCAGAATTCTCATGGCGCTCCAGCTAGTCTTTCGGCTTTTTGCCCTTGTGTTTTGTGGGCCGGTCCGAAACCCGGAGTGCTGCCTCGATTGCGGCTGTCTTCTCGGCGTCGTCGAGTTTGCGCGGGCGCGTCCACCCGGACACGGTGATCTGTTTGGAGCGCTCCAACGTGAGTTGGCCGTCCGGCGTGCTCGCGCCAATGGTCGATCCCGCGCCGATCGTGGCGCCGGCGCCGATGCGTACCGGAGCGATCATCATGGTGCCGGACCCGATGGAGGCGCCGTCGTCGATGACGGTGGGCCACTTGTTGGCGCCATCGTAATTGCAGGTGATGCTGCCGGCGCCGACGTTGACATCCTTGCCCACCCGGGAATCGCCGAGATAAGACAGGTGATTCGCCTTGCTCCGCGCGCCGACCTCGGTGTTCTTGACCTCGACGAAGTTGCCGATATGCACGTCTGCGTGCAGGGATGTGCCCGGGCGCAGGCGTGCGAAGGGACCGATCCGGCAGTTCTCGGCCACCACGGCGTTATCGATCACGCAGTTCGCGAAAACCTCGGTGCCGGCGCCGATGCTGGAGTCCGTGATGATGCAGTTCGGCCCGATCCTGACTCCTGCCGCCAGGCGCACTTTTCCGATCAGTACGGCATTGATGTCGATGAAGACGTCGCGGCCCACCTCAACTTCGCCGCGTATGTCGATGCGCGCGGGATCCGCCAGTGTCGCGCCCGCCAGCATCAAGGCTTGTGCTCGTTCGCGCCGCAGGGCTGCCTCGGCTTGCGCAAGCTGGATCTTGTCGTTGACACCCATGACTTCCACCTCGCCGGTCGCTGGGATCACCTCGACCGTGGTGCCCGCATGCACGGCACTCGCGACCACATCGGTGAGAAAGTATTCACCTTGGGCATTGTCCCGGCGCAACCCCAACAGCCATTCGCGCAACAGTACCGCGGGCGCGGACAAAAGTCCTGAGTTCACTTCGCGAATCTCGAGCTGCGCGGGGCTGGCTTCCTTGTGTTCGATGATGGCGCGGACGCGGCCGGCAGCATCGCGCAGGATGCGTCCATAACCCGAAGGGTCCTCGAGATTGACCGACAGCATCGCGAGCGAGCCCTTCGCGGCTGCTGCGACCAGTTTGTTGAGGGTTTCGGCGCGGATCAGCGGCACATCGCCGTACAGCACCAGGACCGTATCTCTGTCGGGGATCACGGCCATGGCCTGCATCACCGCGTGTCCGGTGCCCAATTGTTGCGCCTGCGGTATCCATTCCACATGTTCGTGGCTCAACGCCGCCTGCACTTGCGCGCCGCCATGCCCGTAAACCACGTAAATATTGTCGGGATCCAAGCCGCGCGCGGCGCGGATCACATGCTTGAGCAGCGGACAGCCTGCCAATGGCTGCAGCACTTTCGGTAAGTCGGAATTCATCCGCTTGCCCTGACCCGCGGCCAAGATGACGACGGCAAGCTGCATCAGGGTCCTTAGGGTGGGTTTCCTAGCGCTTCTTGCGCAGACGTTCTATGGCGCGTAATTGTGCCATGGCGCGCAGCAGTTCGGCCTGCGCCTCGGCGATTTCCACCTTGTCCTTGCGTTCCCGCACGGCGTCTTCCGCGCGCTGTTTCGCAGCCAACGCCGCAGCTTCATCCAAATCGTGCGCCCGCGCCGCCGTATCGGCGAGCACGGTCACGAGATGCGGTTGGATTTCGAGTGCGCCGCCGCCCACATAGAATACCTGTTCGTCCTGGCCTTCCGCCTGCACGCGCACCTCGCCGGCGCTCAAGGTCGTCAGCAGCGGCGCGTGACGCGGCGCGATGCCGAGTTCGCCCTGTGAACCCGGCACGAATACCATGCTGGCTTCGCCGGAAAAGATCTGCCCTTCGGCGCTGACGATGTCGATGTGAATGGTGTGGGCCATGAGTTTTGTTTAAGCCAGGGTCTTGGCTTTTTCGACCGCTTCCTCGATGGCGCCGATCATGAAGAAGGCCTGTTCGGGAAGATGATCGTATTCGCCGGCAATGATGGCCTTGAAGCCGCGGATCGTATCCTTGAGCGGCACGATCTTGCCGTCCTGTCCGGTGAACACCTTGGCCACGTTGAAAGGCTGCGATAAGAACCGCTGAATCTTGCGCGCCCGGTACACGCTGAGCTTGTCCTCTTCGGAGAGCTCGTCCATGCCGAGGATCGCGATGATGTCCTGCAGTTCCTTGTAGCGCTGCAAAACAGCCTGCACGCCGCGCGCGGTTTGGTAGTGCTCCTCGCCCACGACCAAGGGATCGAGCTGGCGGCTGCTTGAGTCGAGAGGATCGACAGCGGGATAAATGCCGAGCGAGGCGATCTGCCGTGACAGCACCACGGTGGCATCCAGGTGCGCGAAGGTGGTTGCGGGAGACGGGTCGGTCAAATCGTCGGCCGGCACGTACACGGCTTGGATCGAGGTGATCGAGCCGGTCTTGGTCGAGGTGATGCGCTCCTGCAGCACGCCCATTTCCTCGGCCAGCGTCGGCTGGTAGCCCACCGCCGAGGGCATGCGGCCGAGCAGCGCCGAGACTTCCGTGCCCGCCAGCGTGTAGCGGTAGATATTGTCGATGAACAGCAGCACATCACGGCCCTTGCCGGAGGCCTGTTTTTCGTCGCGAAAGAATTCGGCCATCGTGAGTCCGGTGAGGCCGACGCGCAGACGATTGCCCGGCGGTTCGTTCATCTGGCCGTACACCATCGCCACTTTGGAATTGGCCAGATTATCCTTGTCGATGACGCCCGATTCGATCATCTCGTGATAGAAGTCATTGCCTTCGCGCGTACGCTCGCCGACGCCTGCAAACACAGACAGTCCGCTGTACTGCTTGGCGATGTTGTTGATGAGCTCGAGCATGTTCACCGTCTTGCCCACGCCGGCGCCGCCGAACAGCCCGACCTTGCCGCCCTTGGCAAAGGGCACGAGCAGATCGATGACCTTGATGCCGGTGACCAGAAGGTCCTGGCCGCCCGCCTGCTCGTCGTACGCCGGCGCCGGGCGGTGAATCGGCAGATAGTCGTTGACCTTGACCGGTCCCTTCTCGTCCTGCGGCCTGCCAAGCACGTCCATGATGCGGCCGAGCGTGCCCGTGCCCACCGGCACCATGATGCCCTTGCCGGTGCCCTTGACCGTGAGTCCCCGGCGCAAGCCCTCGGAAGGGCCCATCGCGATGGCGCGCACCACGCCGTCGCCGAGCTGCTGCTGCACCTCGAGGGTCAGGTCCACGTCATCGAGTTTGAGCGCGTCGTAGATCTTGGGGATCTGGTCGCGCGGGAATTCCACATCGATGACCGCGCCGATGATTTGCACGATTTTGCCGCTGGACATACTTGATAACCCTCTTCGCTTAAACCGCTGCCGCGCCGCCGACGATCTCCGAAAGTTCCTTCGTGATCCCGGCCTGGCGGGCCTTGTTGTAAATGAGCTGCAACTCGTCGATGAGATCGCCGGCATTGTCGGTGGCGCTCTTCATCGCCACCATGCGCGCCGCCATTTCGCAGGCGACATTTTCGACCGCGCCCTGGAAGATCTGCGACTCGATGTAGCGCATCAGGATGCCGTCGAGAATTTCCACCGCGCCAGGTTCATAGATGTAGTCCCAGCGCTCCTGCAGCTCGTCCTTGTCTATGGTCTGCAGCGGCAGCAGCTGCGACACCGTGGCCTTCTGGGTCATGGTGTTGACGAACACGTTGTGAACCAGCAGCAGCTGATCGACCTTGGTCTCGCGATAGAAATCCAGCATCACGGTGGTGGTGCCGATCAAATCCTTGACATGCGGCCGGTCGCCGAGATGCGTGACCGAAGCGGCAATTTCCACGCGGCTCAGTCGCCGGAAGAACTGCAGCGCTTTCGAGCCGATGACGCAAAGATAGACCTTGGCATTGCGCGACTGCGCCTCGCGGATCGCGGCCAGGGTCGTCTTGAACAGATTTAAATTGAGGGAGCCGCACAAGCCGCGGTCGGTGCTGATCACGACGATGCCCACGGATTGCACCGGCCGTTCCAGGGTGAAGGGATGTTTGTAATCGAGGTTCACCTGGCGCAGGTGGCCGACCAGCTTGCGGATCTTGTCCGCATAGGGCCGCGCCGCGCGCATCCGGTCCTGCGCCTTGCGAATCTTGCTCGCGGCCACCATCTCCAACGCCTTGGTGATCTTGCGAGTGTTCTTGATGCTCGCAATCTTGCCGCGAATTTCCTTTGCGCCTGCCATGGCCCTACCCGTTGCCTTGCATCTCGTTGCCCCGCATTACAGTGTCGCGAAGAAGTCGTCGCAGCACTTCTTGAGCGCCGCCTCGACGTCCTTGGTGAGATCCGGCTTGGTATTGATGCCCTTGAGCAAATCGGCGTAAGTGCTGCGCGCGAATGACTGCAGTCCGGCTTCCGTCTCCACCACCTTGCGGCGGTCGACCTTGTCGAAGTAGCCGTTGCTCGCGGCGTACAGCGACAGCGCCATCTCGGCCACGGACATCGGCGAGTATTGTTTCTGCTTCATGAGCTCGGTGACGCGCTGGCCGCGCTCGAGCTGCCTGCGGGTGACTTCGTCCAGGTCCGAGGCGAACTGCGAGAAGGCTTCGAGTTCGCGGTATTGCGCGAGTGCCAGGCGCACGCCGCCGCCCAGCTTCTTGATGATATTGGTCTGCGCGGCGCCGCCGACGCGCGACACCGAAATGCCGGCGTTGATCGCGGGACGCATGCCGGCGTTGAACAGGTCGGTTTCCAGAAAGATCTGGCCGTCGGTGATGGAAATGACGTTGGTGGGCACGAACGCCGTCACATCGCCCGCCTGGGTTTCGATGATGGGCAGGCCGGTGAGCGAACCGGTCCGACCCTTGACCCGGCCCTTGGTGTATTTCTCAACGTATTCCTCGTTGACACGTGCGGATCGTTCCAGCAGCCGCGAGTGCAGATAGAACACGTCGCCGGGATACGCCTCGCGTCCGGGCGGCCGGCGCAGCAGCAGGGAAATCTGCCGGTAGGCGACCGCCTGCTTGGAGAGATCGTCATACACGATCAGCGCGTCCTCGCCGTTGTCCATGAAGTACTCGCCCATGGTGCAGCCGCCATAGGGTGCAAGGTATTGCATGGCCGGGGGCGTCGATGCGGAAGCCGCGACCACGATGGTGTGGCCCATGGCGCCGTGCTCTTCGAGCTTGCGCACGACGTTGGCAATCGAGCTCTGCTTCTGTCCGATGGCGACGTAGACGCACTTGATGCCCGTGCCCTTCTGATTGATGATGGTGTCGATGGCCACCGCCGTTTTGCCGGTCTGGCGGTCGCCGATGATGAGTTCGCGCTGGCCGCGGCCGATCGGCACCATGGAGTCGATGGCCTTGAGGCCGGTCTGCACCGGCTGCGACACGCTCTTGCGGAAAATCACGCCCGGCGCGACGCGCTCCAGCGGCGATTTCAGCTTGGCATTCACCGGGCCCTTGCCGTCGATTGGAACTCCCAGCGCATCGACCACCCGGCCCAGAAGTTCCGGACCCACCGGCACTTCGAGAATGCGGCCCGTGGTCTTGACCTCGGACCCCTCGGAGATGCTCTTGTAGTCGCCCAACACCACCGCGCCCACCGAGTCGCGCTCGAGGTTCAGCGCCAGGCCGAAGATGTTGCCGCCGAATTCCAGCATTTCGCCGTAGCGCGCGTCGGCAAGCCCGTGGACCCTGACGATGCCGTCGGTGACGGTCACCACCGTTCCGACGTTGCGCGCCTCGGTGGCTCCTGCAAATTTGTCGATGCGCGCCTTGATCAGGTCGCTGATTTCCGATGCCTTGATGGACATGTGTTCCTCGTGCTGCGCGCCGTTTCTGGCGCGCTTAAAAATCGGTCTAGCTGGTCAAATCCGTCGCGAGTCGTTCAAGTCGGCCCTTCAGCGAGCCGTCGATCACCAGGTCTCCGGCGCGCACCACGGCGCCGCCGAGCAGCGCCGCATCGACTGAATTCTGCATGCGCACCTTGCGCTTCAGGCGGGTGCTCAGCGCCTCGGCCAGCTTTTCCTGCTGCACGCTAGTCAAGGGGACGGCGGAGATCACTTCGACATCCACGGTGTTCTCGACTTCCGAGCGCAATTCCTCGTACAGCGCCGAGATTTCGGGCAGCAGCAACAGGCGGTGATTCTCCGCCAGGACGCCCACGAAATTCTGCATCGGGGCATTGAGATCGGCGCCGGCGACATCGGCGATCAGGCCGCCCAAATCCGCCGGGCTCCACTGCGGGCTCTTGGTGAGCGGCGCCACGCGCTGGTCGGCGACGATCTCCGCAGCGGTCTTAAGGCCTTGCGACCACGGCGCGGTGGCGTTCGCGGCGCGTGCGTATTCGAACGCGGCCTTCGCGTAAGGCCGAGCGATGGTCGCGCGCTCAGCCACGGGCAATCTCCGCGGCCAGCTTGTCCAGCAATTCCGCGTGGGTCTTCGGATCGATCTCGCGGCCGAGCAGGCGCGAAGCGCCCTCGACGGCCAGCTTGCCGACCTCCTTGCTGAGCTGCTCGCGCGCCCGCGAACTTTCGCGGGCCACTTCGCCATGGGCCTGCGCCACCAGACGCTGCGCTTCGCTCGAGGCCGTGCCCTTGGCCTCCTCGACGATTTCGTTCGAGCGCTTGCCGGCCATGTCGACGATATGCGCCGCGCGGTCGCGCGCTTCGCGGAGGATTTCCTTGGAGCGTGCGTCGGCTTCGGCCAGATCCTTTTCGCTCTGGCTGGCAGCGGCGAGTCCGCTGGCTATCTTTCGCGCCCGCTCTTCCATGGGCCCGAGGATCATCGGCCACACGAACTTCATCGTGAACCAGATGAGCACGATGAATACGACCATCTGCACGATCAACGTGAGATTGATGTTCACTATCGCCTCCTAACCAGCGCCTCAGCCTGCTTCAGTGCGTCAGCCCGGCGGTAAACGGATTCGCGAAGGTAAAAAACAGCGCGAAGCCGATGCCGATCATGGCGACCGCGTCGACCAGCGCCGCCACGATGAACATCTTCACCTGCAGCATGGGAGCAAGTTCAGGCTGGCGTGCGGCACCCTCGAGAAAGCGGCCGCCGAGAATACCGAAGCCGATGGCGGTGCCCAGTGCGCCCATACCAAAGATGATGCCGACAGCGAGCACGGTCATGGCCTGAACATGTGCGAAATTTTCCATTTAATCCTCCTGAACGAAACTGATGCGGAATTGGTGTGGAGATCCGGTCCGAGACATCAATGGTGCTCCTGCGCCATCGCCAGATAGACGATCGTCAACACCATGAATATGAAGGCTTGCAGCGTGATAACAAGCAGGTGAAACACCGCCCATGCGAACGCCAACAAGATTTGCGCGACCAGCAGCGCCCAGCCGCCGGCGCTCCCCAACTGGCTCATGCCGTGCAGCGTCAGGGCTGCGAGCAGCAGGAAAATCATCTCGCCGGCGAACAGGTTGCCGTACAAGCGCAGCGACAGCGAGATCGGCCGTGCGAGGAAGGGCACGATCTCCAGGATCAGGTTCGGGAAAATCAGCAGCACCTTGAGCACCGGATTTTTGGCGACAAACGGCTGCATGGTGAACTCGCTGACGAAACCGCCAATGCCCTTCACCTTGATGCTGTAGTAGATGATGAGAATGAACACCGTCAACGACATGGCGAAGGTGATGTTCAAATCGGTGCTCGGCACGACTTTCAGGTGCTCGATGCCCGCGCCGTGCGCGATATAGGGCAGAAGGTCGACCGGCAGGATATCCATGGCATTGAACAGGAACACCCAGCAGAAAATCGTCAATGCCAGCGGCGCCAGCAATTTGTTGGTGCCGTGAAAACTGTCCTTGACCTGCGTGTCGACGAATTCGACCACGAGCTCGACGAAGTTCTGAAATTTGCCCGGCTGTCCGGCCGTGGCCTTGCGGGCCGCCAGATAGAACGAACCGGCGAACAGCACCGCCAGCAGCACCGAGAAGAACACGCTGTCCAGGTGAATGACCGAAAAATCCAATATCCCCTTCGGTTCCTTGTTCGACAGGAACGTCAGGTGATGAAGGATGTATTCATTCGCGGTGGTGGGC
>DATMRC010000059.1:0-38417 GCA_035567075.1 Steroidobacteraceae bacterium | reverse complement strand
ACAAGATCGCGACGCCTGGCTCATGGGAACTCCGGATGAAGCATTCCTGACCTTGAAGCAATACCCCGACACCCACATGGTCGCGACTCCCGTCAGCAAACGCGTCAATACGCCCAAGAACAATGACGCTGAATTGATCGCTGCGGTGGCCGCCGCCTAAAGTTCGGGACTCCGGAAGGCGCTAGAGCATCCTTAGTTTGCGCAGCCGCGAAGTTGCCGCCAGCACCAGAACCAGCATGGCTGCGAACGCGGCGCATTCGACAAAGAACGCCGGGTCAACTCCCGCTTCGAATATCGGTCGTTGTTGGAAGGTACCGACAATCTGCGTCCACCAGTAGGCAAACAATCCAATGTCCATGATCCAGTGGCCAAGTATGCCGAATACCAGCGTGCCGGATGCCCATGCGAGCAGACCGAGCAGGAATCCTCCGAGAAATACGATGGGGACCATGCCAATCAGCGCCCAATCCTTGGTCAGATGCAGCAACATGAAAACAAGCGACGAAATCAGAATCGCCACCACCGGGCCATGGCGGTTCTCTATCGGCCGCTGCATGTAGCCGCGAAACCCGGTTTCCTCGCAGACCGCTGCAGATAGAGCTGATACCACGCAAGCAAGCCATTGCATCTGCGGCGACGCGATGAACGAAAAATCATAGCCGCGGTGAAAAGCCGCCGCCGGAAAAGGCACGAAGCGAAACAGGAGCACGATGGCCGCGTGGATCGTGGCCGCAAAACTCAAGGCCGCAATACAACCCCAGAACCATTGCATGCCTGATAGTGGGCGGACCCGGAAATAGTAGGCGCGCGTCGCCCGATATCGCACTGGCGCGCCTCCGCCCGACGCCCACCAGGTGTACAGCGCCAGAAAGGCGACTTCGGCGACTGCCGCAACCGGCATTCCAAGTGCCACCAATAATATCGGCCAGATATTCGCCGCGATCATGCCGACGAGAATGCCGCCGATGACCGCGCGGATTACGACAGGCATGCGGGCCCACACGCCCCTGCTGCTCTCTTCGGTCATTTGCGCCTCCGGGTCATACTTTATAAGCTGTCAATCCTCCCACAACGGTGCGTACCACCTGAATATCCTTGAGTTTCTGCGGATCGACACTGTGCGGATCCTCCGCCAAAACGACGAAATCAGCGAGCTTGCCGGGTGTGATGGAGCCCTTAATGGTTTCCTCACGGGTCGCGTAGGCACCATTGATGGTGTTGACTCGCAATGCCTCGTCCACGGTGATGCGCTGATTTTCGCCCCACACCTCGCCGTTCCAACCCTTGCGAGTGACCATGCCCTGAATCCCCATCAGCGGCGAGAATGGGCCGGGATCGAAGTCCGAGCCCGCCGCCGCGCGAATGCCGGCGTCCAGAAGCGTGCGATACGCCATGCAGCGCTTCATCAATTCCTCGCCGTAATAGCGGAACTTGTCCGGATTGTAATAGGCATAGGAGGTAAACAAAGCCGGAACCGCATTGATGGCCTTGATGCGCCGCACGAGATCGTCGTTGATCAGGGTGCAATGCGTGATTTTCGGTCGCGCATCGGGTTGCGGCGCGAGCCGCAGAGCCCTTTCGTAAGCCGTGAGCACATGATCGATGGCCACATCGCCATTGGCATGACAGTTGAGCTGAATTCCCGCGCGGTGCACGCGCTCGCACCACGCGTTGAGATCGTCCTGAGTTTCAGTGACGTTTCCCTTATAGCCCGAGGTCGAGCCGGGATAAGGCACGCTCATGGCCATGGTGCGCTCGGAAAAAGAGCCATCCGCGGTGTGTTCAAATGTCGCGCCCAACTTGATCCACTCGTCGCCAAACCCAGTGGTCATGCCGCCCGTGATCATCGCCTCGAGTTCGGCACCGATGGCTTCATAGCTCACCCGATGCAGAAGCTCGCCGCGCGCACGCACTTCCGCAAGGGCACGGAGATTGCCACCCTCATGACAGACGCCGGTGAGCCCAAAGCGGACGAACTGCTTGGAGATATAGGCCAAACCGTCGCGATCGCGCCGCATGGTCTCATCCGCGGAATAAGTCGTTCGCTTGCCGACCTTGTCAAATACATCCATGGCACGGTCGGTCACGCGGCCGTTGAGCTCGCCGCTCGCATCATGATCATAAGTTCCGCCGGCCATGCCGGGAGTGGACTTGGTGACTCCCGCCATTTGCAGGGCCTTGCTGTTGTAAAAGGCCGTGTGGCCGCCGCGATGATGCACGGCAACCGGTAGATCGGTGGATACCTGATCGAGGTCATGCACGTTGAGTGCGCGCTTATCCTTCAACTTGGTATCGTCGAAGAAAAATCCTTCGACCCAGGTATCTGCGGGCGTGGTTTTGGCCTTGGCGCGCAGTTTGTCTACGATGCTCGCAATGGTGACGAACTCGACCTCGTAAGGATTGCCGACGAGGACCTCGTACAGCAATGTATTGCCGGAGGCATGATTGTGGGAGTCGATGAAGCCGGGCACCACCGTCATTTGCGCCGCGTCGATGGCCTGCGTGTTCTTTCCTATCAGAGCCTTGATCTCGCCGGACTTTCCGACCGCGATGAATTTGCCGCCGCGCACCGCGAAGGCCTCCACAGCCGGCAAACGCCGGTCGACCGTATAAACCTTGGCATTGAAGACGACCAGTTCGGCATCGCGGACATCCAGGGATGATCCGGCGGCGGCCGCCCAGCGCGGAATCGAGGCGCCGGCAATTCCGGCGCCGGTCATTGCCATGAAATCTCTGCGACTGCATGTGTGCATTGGCATCCTCGTTTATTGTTAGGTGTTTACCCGGCGGCTCAATACGAACCATTCAACCACGACCAGATTCGGAACCCAGCATAGCCATGCGATCGCCTGATAGCTCGGCAGAAACGGCAAGCCCGCGACTTGGCTCAAGGGCAGCCAAATGCGCAGCGTGACGGCGGCAAAGGTCAAGCCATAGCTGCGCAGCATCCAGGTACGATGCAAGTCGACGCGCCGGCGACGGATACAAATGTAGGCCGTTGCCGTCGAGCCGATCCACAAAACTCCCAACGTCCCGAAGCCGATGCTGGAAGGAAGACCGCCGTCCGCCATGGTTGCAAGCGTCAGGCCCGCGCTCCCGCCGACCAGTACTGCCAGACAGTAGCAGCGGCCCAGCCACCGATGAACCGCGAGATGATTGCGCCGAATCCGGCTGTTCAGCTGTAACGCACCCAGCGTGATCGCCAGCGCGCCGCCGATCAGGTGCAGAACGACCGGCAACGGTACGGTGCGCAAGCGCGCAACGATGACGGGGGAGCGCACCAAGGGCCACGCGAGCGCGCCGAGCGCGTAAGCCGCTACGGCGATGCCAAGCGCGGTCATGAGTAACCAGCCCAGCAGCGGCAGCTTGGAGCTCTTGTTGGGATTTACCATACCGGCTTCGCGACGCGTCGCTATTTCAGTCTGCGTTTGAAAAAATCGACGAAGTGCTGCGCAAAATGCCGCTCACTTAGGTCCGCACCGGGGTCCAATTGCGCGAACGGCGTGCGGCCCGCTGCATCGGCGTTTCATCATCGAACCGCGCTTCGATAACCGCGCTGAAATTCAGCGCGATACCGTCCAACACCCGCGCGTTGATAACCGCGCGTCGACCAGCGCCGCTTTCCGTGAGCGCCGCAACGAATACGCCGCATTCGCCGCAAATGAGGAATTCGGCGGTCCTGTGCGCAAACCGATAACGGCGGATCTTGGGATCATCTGCATTCTCGAATGCCACTTCGCCCGCCGGGTCCGAGGTCGCCACGACGCCATGACACCGGCAGAACGAACAGCCGTCGTGCCGCAGCGGCCAGCGCGCCGGATCCATTTCGGTACGGTAAACGACTTTAAGGACGCCGCAGTGGCAGCCGCCTCGATACTCCGTCACGTCATACCCCCGCGTTCGAGCACTATTCTGCGGCAGATCGCTGGCCTCCGCCAGACTGCGGCGCTTGGCATGCCACAGCCCGCCATCTCACCTTTTGTCTCGATCCGAGATCAGGCGCGCCCCGCGCTGGAACGTCAGATAACTCCACCACCAATTGAATGCCACCACTACCCGGCTGCGAAAGCCGATGAGAAACCAAATGTGCGCGATGCCCCAAAACCACCACCCAAAAAATCCGGTGAGCCGAAACCGGCCCAGCGACACCACGGCAGACCTGCGTCCGATGGCAGCCAGATCTCCCCAGTTGCGATACTTGAAGGCGGCCGGCGCTGGCCGACCTCGAATTCTGGCGGCGATCACGCTGCCCACATAGCGCCCCATTTGCTTGGCCGCCGGCGCGACGCCGGGCACCGGGCGCCCACTCGCGCCCATGATCGTCGCGGCGTCGCCGACTACAAAAACTTCTGGATACTGGTTCACCGACAAATCAGGGCATACCTCGACCCTGCCGGCCCGATCGCGCTTCGATCCGATCCAGGTGCCCGCCGGCGAGGCCGCCACACCCGCTGCCCAAATGATCGTGGCGGCATCGATATGTTCTCCGTCCGCGAGCGTCACGCCCCTGGCATTGCAGTCCGTCACGGAAATGCCGGTCCGAACTTCGACGCGCATCGATTCCAGCGAAGCGCGCGCGACGGCGGCGAGGTGTTCTGAAAATGATGGCAGGACCCGCGGTCCGGCCTCGATCAAGAAGATGCGCGCCGACGCCGGGTCAATTTTGCGAAACTCTCCTGACAGCGTGCGGTGATCGAGTTCGGCGATCGCGCCCGCCATCTCCACGCCGGTCGCTCCACCACCCACGATTACGGTGGTCATGAGACGTCGGCGCTCGACCGGGTCGGTCGATAGCTCCGCCTGCTCCAGGGCGCGCAACAGCCGCTCGCGTATCGTCAGGGCGTCATCGATTGTCTTGAGGGCCGGGGCAAAGGCCGACCACTCGTCGTGGCCAAAATACGAATGCGCTGCTCCGGTCGCGAGTATCAGAAAGTCATAAGGTATGAACACCTTGCCGTCCGTCACAGTACGCGCGCCGGTATCAACCGCGCTGATCGCTGCCAAGAGCACGCTTAAATTCTTATTGTGCCGGAATATCGATCGAGTGGGCCAGGCAATGTCCCCGGGTGAAAGGGCCGCGGTGGCCACCTGGTAGAGCAGCGGCTGGAACAAGTGAAAATTGCGCCGATCGATGAGCGTGATGTCGACATCATGGTTGCACAGCGAGCGAGCGGCCTCCAGGCCGCCGAAGCCCGCTCCGACGATCACTACGCGCGGGCGCTGTCTGGCGTTCATTGCCGGATTTCGCGGAGATGCCGCAGCCTAGCGCGCCTGCCTCGCCGCCAAGTCGCCTTGCGCCTCGAGCGACACGTCGTTCCACCGCTCCCAGATCTCGATTCGCTGGGCGTACTCCTTGCGCGTCAGCGGCAAGCCGCCCGAACCGAAAAATATGCGCAGCGGCGGTTCCTTCGCGTCGACGACTTTCAACATAGCAGGGCCTGTCGCCTGCGGGTCGCCGGGAATATTGCTGCCGCGGAAGGACGCAATGGCCGCGTGCGCGCCCTCATATGCCGGAATAGGTGTCGCACGCTGGGCGGACGGCCCGCCCCATTCGGTCGCGAAACCGCCCGGTTCGACGATGGTGACCTTGATCCCGAAGCCTTTGACCTCTGCCGCCAGAGACTGACTGAAGCCCTCCAGACCCCATTTCGACGCGTGATATAGACCGACAGTAGGAAATGCATTGATCCCGCCGATCGATGAGATCTGGATGATATGGCCGGAACCCTGTGCCCGCATGATGGGCAAGGCCGCCTGGGTAACCCACAGTGCGCCGAACAGATTGGTTTCAATTTGCGCCCGGGCTTCCGCCTCGCTCACCTCTTCGATGGTGCCGAACAGGCCATAGCCTGCATTGTTGATCACCACGTCGAGGCGGCCGAAGCGAGAGTGTGCAGCGGCGACCGCGTTCTCGACGGCCGACTTGTCCGTTACATCCAACGCGAGCGCGGCCACCTGATCGGCGTAGCGTTCAACCAACGGTGCGAGCGTCTTCACATTCCGCGCCGTTGCGGCGACCTGATCTCCCCGCGCCAGCGCCGCCTCTGCCCAAACGCGACCGAAGCCCTTCGATGTTCCGGTGATGAACCATACTTTGGTTGCCATGATGTTTTCTCTGCGCCGCGGGCGCTATGGTGGTGGACAGTCGCTTCAGCAGTTCATTGCGCCCGCATCGTGGTCAAAATTTTTGCCCACTCCTTACCGACCCAGGAACACTTTTCCTTGGTGAAGAAGGACTCGTGTCCGGCAATTTCCTTCTTGATCAAGTCCCACCCGTCCTGCACAAACGCGGATTGATCGGATCCCACATTGTTGGCCCGCATTTTCTCGAAAATCGCCTTGGCCGAATCCTCGGCACTTTGATCGCTTTTGGCAAGAAAGCCCTTCTTGACGCACAGATCGTATTGAGTGGCCGTCCCGCCCACGAATATCCCGAATTGCCTTGCTTGCGCCTGCTCGCTGCTCAAAGTCTGGGCCGCAGCAGGCACATCTGCATACGTTGCTGATCCCAGCGTGCCGCAGAGCACAGATACCGCGACGCAGATCCGCCAAGTCACGCTTTTCATGATTTCCGCATCACGAGGCGATATCCGGAAACATAGCGGCCTTTGCAGTCTCGGTCCACTGCCACTCGACGTCTTCGTTCTCATGTGTGGTCTAAATTTGCTCATAAGGCTTGCAGTACCTGCGGCAATTTCTGCGATTGGTCGGTTTCAATGCGATGGGTGATGTTGCCGCTGGCATCCGCCACAATCATGGTCGGGGTGTTGTTCACGCCGAATTCGCGGAACAGTCTGCCTGATTCATCGAGCAACAGCGGGATGCCAATGGCGTATTTTTTCTGGTACTCCTGCAAATCCTCCGGTGTGGCCCAAAGGCCGGACGCCACGCCCAGCCAGCGTACATGAGGATTGTGCGACAGCGCGCTCACCTGCTCGCGTGCCGCACGGCAATTGGCAGATACCTCGGGGCGGGAAGTCTCCAGGTACGATTCGCACCACGGCGATAGGAATACGAAAACCGTGGGACCTTTCAATCCCTGCTGCTGAAAGTGAAATGCGTGGCCATCCAGCGTTCGCACGGTGGTTGCCGGAAGCGGATCGCCCGTCCGGTAGGATTTGGCGACAGCTTGGCGCATGGCATCGCCGTGTGTCCTATCGGTGCCCGGCGCACGTGCGGCAATGAGCGCCGCGTCGAGGCGCTCATCGGCAAGATGTCCGACATACCGGATCCGACCATCCCGTCCAATGACGATATGCTGCGGCGTCACCCGGACGTTGAATGCGCCGGCAATCGCCGCATCGCCATCGAACACAATCGGCATGGTGATGCCGAGCTGCTTCTGATATTTGCGAATCGCCTCCACCGAATCGTTGAAGCCGACGTTTACCGCGATGACTGCAAGGTCCGCTCCCGCAGTCTCATAAGTGTGCTGGAAATGCGGCATTTGCTGGCGGCACGGTACGCACCAGGTTGCCCAAAACTTGAGGTAAACGGCCTTCTTGCCGTACAGACCGCCAAGATCGATGGTATCGCCGTCGATCGTCTTGAGCACCAAGCGTGGCGCCGGAGTACCCAAAAGATCGTGCCCGGCCGCTTCCGCTCGCTGCTGCCCAGTAATCTCCGCACCGGTGGTGGCGCCGAGCAACAATGAGGCGACCACAGCGAGATTCCGGATGTGCATCATGAGCTGCATGGCATCTCCTTATTCTGCAACGCTGCGTGACCCTGGCTTTGCCTTGTCCTTGATCGACACGACGAGGAATTTGGCGGGCGCCGTGTTGCTGGCATTCGCGGACACCTGGTGAATGTCGTCCGGGGATTCATAAAAGGTCTGACCGGCTCGAAGCGTCACGGCGGGACTGCCACGCACCTGCATGGTCAACTCCCCCTCCAGGACGTACACGAACACCTGCGCATCGTGCCGGTGCGGCAGTGAGGCACCGGCCGGGGGATATGTCACGGTGAGCATCACCACTTCTTTGTCGGGACCGGCGATGAGATCCCGCATCATCAGCTGCGCCACGGCAGCAGATGGCGGCGGTTTCTCCGCACCGGCGGCAATCGAGACTGTCGACCCGGATACGAGCGCTGCCGCAAGCAACGAGCCCAGGAACGCCGCGACCCCATTACGATTTAACATTTCAACTTCCCTCCGTTCATTTCCGGCCCGATTGCGGTACTGACGCGACACCGCGAGCCTAGCGCGTCCGAGCGCTAACCGAAAGTCCCGGGACCAAGGCGGCGGACCGTCAACGGGCCATTGCTACCTATCGTGTTTCGGCAGCGCCAATTTTCTCATCACCGCATAGCCGTCGCGGTTCGGGTGGACACCGTCATTCGAGAGCTGCGCGAGAAATCCGCCCTGTGAATCCGCCAACAGCGAGTAGTAGTCGATGTATCGACTGCGGCTCGTCGCCGCATAGTTACGCAGCCATTGATTCAGTCGTGCGATGGTCAATGCCGGCTGCAACTCCGGCTTCCATGGAAATCCGCGGGCCGGGGGAATTGAGGCGAGCAGCACATCGATGTGATGGGCATGCGCGAGTTCCACCATCGCCATGATGTTGTTCTCGAATTCCTGTTCCGTGTTCGGGCCGGTATTGCCGGCGATATCGTTGGTTCCCGCCATGATGTGCACGGTCTGCGGCCGCAACTCGATCACATCTTGAAAGAAACGCAGCAGAATCTGCGGCGAGGTCTGACCGCTGATGCCGCGGCCGACGATATCCTTGTTAAATAGCGCCGGGTCGCCCCTTACCCAGTTCTCGGTGATTGAATCGCCGATGAACACGATCCTCGGCCGCTGCCGCAGCGCCGCGTTTTCGGGCCGGTACCGACACAGATTCGGCCAATCGCTCTGCGCCCGCTGCCGCTGAGCCTGCATATAGGCCTGCACTTCTGGATTCTTCGCGAGCTCTGCAAAATCGGCATACGACTTGCCGGGGCCGAGAGCAATGTCGGCCAGATCCGCCAAATCCTTGAGAACGGGAAGCGGCGCCGGACAGGGATCAGCGACCATGGCCGTCGCCGGCTCCACGGATTCGCCGACAGCCGCGGCTGCGCAGAGATCGGCCGCCAGCGCGATGAGGAATGACAGTAAAGCCAGCGCGAGCATTTTCATGGGTGAGTTCCTGGGATTTTGCCCTACCGTCCGCGCGCCATGAAGTCGAGGATTTCATGGCCTAGGTATTCGTCCGGCGTGTTGAACGCGAGCACTTCCGACATGTGGTTGTGGCCATCGAGCCGCGCAAAGCGCGGACAGGCGCCGTCGCGGGCGCACAACGCCGCCAGCAGCTCGGCGCCCAACACATCGAGGCCGGTTTGCTCGTATTCGGTGATGACGATGAACACCGGAACATGCACGCCGTCGCGTACGTGGTTGATCGTGGAGCGGTTCTTATACTGCGCTGGATCGTCGCCGAAATAAGCCTGCATGTTGCGTCCAAAAGGGTCGGCGGGATCATAGACCAACCGGTAACGGCCGCTGATGAGCACCGCGCCTGCGACGCCTGGACCGTCCGCCGGCTGCAGCGCCTTATCGAATATGTAGCCCGACACATGGGTAGCCCCGGCCGAATGGCCGATGAGGAAGACGCGATTGGGGTCTCCTCCGTAGCGCACCGCGTTCGCCTTTGCCCAGCTCACCATGCCGCGCACGTCTTCCGCGCCGGCCGGCCACTTGGCGGCAGGCGCGAGCCGGTATGTGGCGTTGATGCCGAGCATGCCTTGACGCGCAAACCACGTCGCGACGTTCGCATAGTGCTCGCCGACATCCTTATTGCCGGCCACATAGGCGCCGCCATGAACGAAGATCACCACCGGCGCGCCGCTGCGCGCGATCGGCTGGTAGACATCAAGAACCTCGCGCGGATCGGGTCCATACGCCTGATTCCGTGTGATGACGACGCCATCCTTGGGTGCCGCCTTGAGCAGCGGCTGAAAGGCATCGACGGTCGCGGTGAATGCTGCGTTGTCCTTCTGGTACAGAGGGCCGAACTGAGCAAGTGTGGCCTGCAAATAGGGCGGCAGCTTTTCCACCTGCGCGCGCACCGGCGCTGCGTCAAGGAAGCCGGCAATTGCCAGCGTGGCAAAGCCGGTCGGCAAAAAATATCGCATGAATTTAACTCCAAGAGGCATAGATCGCTCAGCGGCAGATCGGGCCACTATAGGTACGGCTGTTCGTCCCACCATGGAAAATAGTCCGGCATGTCGGCTGACACTCGGTTCAGGAATTTTGCCGGGCGTTTTTCGAGAAACGATTGCACGCCTTCGGCCACATCGGCGCTGCGTCCTCTCGAGGCGATGCCGCGGCTATCGACCCGATGCGCCTGCATCGGGTCTGTCATGCCCAATCCACGCCACATCATCTGGCGAATGAGCGCGATGGCCACCGGCGCTGTATTGTCGATGATCTCGCGCGCCATTTCCTGCGCCGCGGCGAGCAGTTGATCCTGCGCACAGACCTCGCGCACCAGGCCGCCGGCTTTGGCCTCGGCGGCAGAAAATACCCGGCCGCTGTAGCACCATTCGAGCGCCCGTGAGATGCCGACGATGCGCGGCAGAAAGTAGCTGGACGCGGCCTCGGGTACTATACCGCGGCGTGCAAACACGAACCCAATCCTGGCGTTGTCGCTCGCAAGGCGGATGTCCATGGGCAGGGTCATGGTTGCACCGATGCCCACCGCGGGACCATTGATGGCCGCGATCACCGGCTTCAGACAGCGAAAGATCCGCAGCGTCAAGCGGCCGCCGCCGTCGCGCGACTGGTCATTGGAGTAGTCGATCGATCCGGATCGCCCGGGCGAATCGGCATCGGCGCGGCGAAATGTAGCGCCGCCGGCTGACAAATCCGCGCCTGCGCAGAAGGCGCGCCCCTCGCCGGTGACGATGACGACGCGCACTGCGTCGTCGGCGTCGATCGCGTCGAAGGCTTGCAGCATCTCCTGCAGCATTTCCGCGTTGAATGCGTTGAGCTTCTCGGGCCGGCGCAGTGTCAGTGTGGCAATACCCTGCGCGGCTTGGTAGCCGATGGTGTGGTAATTCATGAATTGCTCCGAGGATCTATGTCGAGTCTTCTACAGCGCTTTAACCGGCGCGGGCGGACCCTACCGGGAGTAGTTCAATTTTGGATACCCGTCGGTGCCGCGCCCCTCGGGCGCCGCCCATGGCCCTTCAACTTCGTGATCCGCCGCCGCCGGTTCTTTTCATCAATCATACCGGCGGTACCGGAAGGTGGCGGCAAGTTTTCCCGCAAAAACGTATGAAATGACCCAAATCCCAGGGGACTTGATTGATCACTCAAGTCGCGGTATTCTCAGTTGAGTGATCAATCAAGTCACCGCATCGGACAGCACCCGCGACCGCATCGTCCTGGCGGGGCTGCGGCTGTTTGCCGCCAAGGGCTATCAGTCAACCTCGATAGTGGACCTGCTGCAAGAAGCGGACGCCCACTCCGGCAGCTTCTACCACTTCTTCCCCACCAAGCAGGATCTGCTGCTCGCGGTGCTGAAGACCTACCGCGACGGCATCGAGCCGATGCTGCTGGCACCGGCCTGGGACGGGATTGCGGATCCCATCGCCAAAGTGTTTGCGTTGCTCGCGGCATACCGGCGAGCGCTCGAAAACAGCGGCTGTACCTACGGATGTCCGATCGGCTCGCTAGCTCTTGAATTGCACGAGCCCGATCCGCCGGTGCGCGAGTTGCTCGCAGTCAATTTCTCCGGCTGGGTCAGCCACATCCGGGCGTGCCTGGATGCTGCCCGTAGCCGGCTGCCGCGCACCGTCGATACCGAACAGCTCGCCACGTTTGTCCTTACCACCATGGAAGGCGGCGTCATGCAAGCGCGGACCCACCGCTCCTTGTCCGCCTTCGATGCATCAGTTGCCTCGCTCCACGATTATTTTGACCGACTTGAAGCCGCCGCCCGAGAGGAATCCCCATGACACCGCATGCCACCCGCCTTATTACATTTGCCTGCTTGATATCCTTCGCCTCAGGGCCGCTGAACGCGGCGGAACGCAGCTGGCGCGAGTTCAAGGACGTATCAAACACCTCGTTCACCGAGCCGAGCGGCGACCGATCCATTCAGCTTTCAATCGATGTTCCCGCCTCGTCGCACGACGCGTACGCGGCATTCACGACCAGCGAAGGTTTTGCCAGCTGGGCTGTGCCGGTTGCGAAGGTGGAATTTCGGGTCGGAGGCTACATCGAGGCCAGCTACGACCCTGATGCCAAGTTCGGAGACCCCGGCAACATCAAAAATCAAATCATTGGGTATGTGCCGGACCGGTTGCTTGTGATCCACAACATTCAGGCACCGCCGGGTTTCGCGGATCCCGAACTATTCCAACGCACGGTGACCATGATCGAATTCATTGCGCTCGATGCGCAGCACACCCGCGTAACGATCACGAATGCCGGTTACGGGTCCGGCGATCGATTCGATACCTTGTATCGGCATTTCGAATGGGGCGACGCGTACACCCTGCAGGAGCTCAAGACGCGCTTTGTAAAGGGGCCGGTCGATTGGGCCGCGCTCAGCGCCAAGCACAAAGCTGCCGAGGCTACCAAAGCAGTCAAAAGATCCGACTGAGGTTTAAGCTACAGCGGGTTCGCCGAAAACGTGTCGCACGCGTCGATCTGCCCCGAATTGAAGCCCCGCTTGAACCAGTTGACTCGTTCCGCGCTGGTTCCATGCGTGAAGGATTCCGGAACCACCGTTCCGCGGGCGCGGCGCTGCAGCGTATCATCGCCGATCTGCGCCGCGGCGTTGAGCGCCGATTCAATGTCTCCGGGCTCCAGTCGCCAGCCTTGCTCCTGCTGCGAGCGATTGGCCCACACGCCGGCGAAGCAATCGGCCTGCAGCTCGAGCCGCACGCTGAGCGCATTTGATCGAGCCTCGCCGGCCTGTTCTCGCTGCGCATTCACCTTGGCCAGAGTGCCCAGCAAGTTTTGCACATGGTGGCCGACTTCGTGACCGATGACGTAGGCGTGCGCGAACTGGCCGGGAGCTCCCAGTTGCCGCGTCATCACGTCGAAGAATCCTAGGTCCAGGTAGACGGTCCGATCCTCGCCGCAATAGAAGGGTCCGGCAGCCGCTTGTCCCTGGCCGCAGGCCGTCGGGTAGCTGTCCCGAAACAAACGCAACTTGGGATCCACGTAGAGCTTACCGCGCTCTTGAAAGGCCGCAGCCCAGACGGTCTCGGTACTGCGCAGAACTTGCGATACGAATTTGGCCTGGATATCGTCGGCGGGAGGACCGTGCGCGGGTTGATCGGGCGTGGTTTGCGCCGGCGACCCATCGCCGCTCAGCAATCCCAGAAGCTGCAGTGGATTGACGCCAAATAACCATCCACCGACGAGCGCGATCAGGATGGTCCCAATCCCGATACCGTGAACCGGCCTGAATCCGCCGCTGGAACCGCGCACATCCTCGACGTTCTGGCTCTCTTCCTGATCATCCATGCGCATGAGTTGGTCTCCGTTTGATTCGACTTCGTGCGTTCACACCCAGCGCCGCACCCGGCCGACATAGCCGTCGTATTCCGCACCGAACTGCCTGCGCATCTTAGCTTCCTCGAAGGGAATGTGGATCCAATTGGCGGTGGCGAACACCGCGATGGGCGCTAAAAAGAACGGCCAGGACCCGACCCAGACCGCAATCCCCAAGGACAGGACGACGAGACTCAAGTACATGGGATTGCGCGTATAGCGATAGGGGCCTCGGGTGACCAGTTTCCGATTCGCCGGCGAGGTCGGATTGATTTCGGTGCCCTCGGTGCGAAACAGGCTAAAGGCCCAGACAGATGGCACAAACGCAATCGCGACCAGAGCAATGCCCAGCGGCACGACCTGCAGTCCAGGAATCTTGGACCCACCCAGCAGCCGGGCGCCCGCTGCCGCCAGCAACACGTAGATCGCGGTCCAGATGGGTGGCGGCAGTTTGAGCATGATCGCAACCTCGCGATTGGCGCAACAACAATTCGAGTGCCGGGAATTATTGCTGTAGCCGGCGCCTGAGTTTGGACATTCCGCCCAACCATCGATCATAGTCGGCAGTCTTGCGTTGCATGTAATCGGCAACGATGGGATGCGGCAGGATCAAAAAGCGCTCGGCGGCCAGACCCGCAATGACCGATTCGGCCAATTCCTCCGGAGAGATGATGCCGTCGACCGCCGCCGAGCCTTTTTCAGGCTCATTGCCGATCATCGCCGTGCGCACCGCCTGCGGGCACAGGACCGACACCTTGATGCCGTGATCGCGGTGTGTGATTGCCAAACACTCGGCAAACCCAATCGCGCCGTGCTTGCTCGCCGAGTAAGTTGCGGAGCCGATCTGACTCAAGAGACCCGCGGCCGATACCGTATTGAGAAAATATCCGCTACCGCGCGCCATCATCTGCGGCAGCAACGCGCGGGCTGCATAGACATGCGCCATGACGTGAATGCTCCAGGATCGCTCGAAATCGGCATTCGGCGCCGACGCCGCGTTGTTGCGATCCGGATCGGCCAGTCCAATTCCTGCATTGGAACAAAATAGGTCGATCGGTCCGAAGTGCGCTTCCGTTTCACGCACCACGCGCTGAATGTCCTGCTCCTGGGATACATCGCAAGCAAATCCCACCGCGCCGATTTCCTTCGCAACCGCCGCAATCTTGGCGGCATCAATGTCCGCCACGGCGATCCCCCGCGCGCCCTCGGCTTTGAAGCGCTTTGCCAACGCATAGCCGATGCCATTGGCAGCGCCGGTAATCGCCACGACCGAATTCAGTATTTTCATGGTTCACGCCCTTCGTCAAATTCCAAATGCCCCGCGTGCCATCGCGATCGCATCTCGATCAATCACCCAAAGTGGAACCTCCGTCCGCAATGATGAACTGGCCCGTGACAAAGCTCGCGGCTCGAGAGGCGAGAAAAACCGCGACTCCCGCGATTTCCACGGGTTGGCCGATGCGGCGCAACGGCGCACGCTGTTCCACATTCTGCAGAATGGCCGGGTTTGACCAAAGCGCCTTGGCAAAATCTGTTTTTATCAGTCCCGGGGCGATGATATTGACCCGGATGCCCTTGGGACCCAGTTCCAGCGCGAGGTTACGCCCCAACTGAGCTTCCGCTGCTTTGGAAATTCCGTACGCGCCGAGCACAGCGGTTCCCCTGATCGCGCCGATGCTGGATAGAAGTATGATATTGCCGGAACCACGTTCGACCATGTGCGGCGTCACGAGCTTGGCAAACCACCAGCTGCTTTTCACGTTACAGCTCATGATCTTGTCCCACGCGTCATCCTCGAGCTTCATGAGGGAGCCGTAGAATGGGTTCACGGCAGCATTGCAAACCAGAATATCGATCCGGCCGTATTGGTCCAGCGTGGTCTTGACGAGCGCTTCGACCTCTTCCCAGCGGCCGATATTGCACGCAATCGAAATCGCCTCGCCACCGCGCGCTCGGATCTCGTCCCGCACCTGGTCGCAGGCCTCCTTCTTGCGCGATGAAATCACCACTTTGGCGCCGGCCACCGCCATCTCCTCGGCAATGGATTTGCCGATGCCGCGTGAAGAGCCGGTGATCAGCGCGACCTGGCCGGAAAGATCGAAAAGCTGATTAGCCATCTGGTTTTCTCCATTCTTATTGAGCCTGTCAAAATTAATTCGCGAGGTCGTCGCGACGACTTAGCGGGCCGTCATCGCACCGCGCTCCCGACGCGCGATCATATCGTTGATCAGCGCCGCGAGTTCGGCAGGTTTGTCTTCCTGCAGAAAATGCCCGGCGCCCTGAATTGTGATATGTGGCTGACCCCGGGCGCCCGGAATGCGCGCCTGCAGCAATTTGTCGCCGGCGCGCGTGATCGGATCGCGATCACTGAACGCGGTAAGGAACGGTTTGTCGAAGCGCTCCAGGGCCAACCATGCCTGCTTGTTTTCCGCCACTGACGCATGCGCATCGGTGATTGGCACGAGTGTGGGAAATGTCCGCGCGCCGGCCTTGTAACGCTCGTCGGGAAATGGCGCATCGTAGGCGCGTTTCTCGGCGGCTGTCAGTCCCTTCAGACAGCCCTTGCTGATCAGCCAGCCGACCGGCAATTTCGGCACCCACCTGCTGAAGGCCAGCCAGATCTTGAAGGCGAAGGGAATTTGCCCGCCTCCCGCCGGCAGTCCGGTATTCGCCGCGATGACGCCGTCGAAGCGTTGCGGAAAACGCGCAACCAGCCGCAGGCCGATGAGACCGCCCCAATCCTGGCAGAACAGCGTGATCGAGTTGAGATCGTGCTGCTCGATCCATTCGCTCATCCAGGCAACATGACGTTCGAAGGTGTAATCGCTCTGCGCCTGCGGCTTGTCGGAGCGGCCAAACCCGATCAGGTCGGGGGCAAGCACGCGATGACCAGCCGCCGCCAGCAACGGGATCATCTTGCGGTACAGAAAGCTCCAACTCGGTTCGCCGTGCAGCAACAGGACGGGCGCGCTGGAGCGCGGGCCTTCGTCGAGATAATGCATACGCAGCGCGGTATCCGTAGCGCTGAAAATGGTCGTGTAATGCGGGCCGAATGGGAAATCCGGCAACCCCTCAAAGCGCGTGTCCGGCGTACGTAACATTTTCATCGCCTAGGATGTCCCCGCGGCACGCCAGCCTGCATTCGATTATAGGCCGCGCCGAGTTGCGAGCTTTGCCGCGATCGCCTCCGCGGTCAACCCATCGATTTCCAGCACCTTCCTGCGGCTGGCAGCTCCGGAAACCAGACGCACACAGCGCTTCGCCGTGCCGAGCTTCAGTGCAATGAAATCGATCAACGCCCGATTGGCCGCATTCTCGATGGCCGGCGCCGCGATGCGAATCTTGATCATGCCATGGTGTTCGCCCGCCAGCTCTGTCTTGGAGGCGCGCGGCTGGATGTAGACCTCAAGGCGAGCAGGCATTGTGTGGATTGTGCCACCGTTGGGCAAGGAATTTGTCATATCGTCATGATGATCTAAAGCTCCGTAGTTGGCTGCCGATAGAACTCCGATGAGCCCTATCAGCCCAGTCGCAGCTTCCAGCAGTTTGCCAAGCGCTCAAAGCAGCGGACTCGCCGCACTCGCGACCAGCAACCAGCAGCTGAGTCAGGACGCCCAACAGATCGCGAATCCCGACAATCAAGATGTGACCAATCCGCTGCTCGATTTGGGCCAGGCCAAGCTGCTGACTCAAGCAGGCGCGGCCATCATTAGCACCTCGAATCAGATGCTCGGAACACTGCTGGACGTGTTCGCCTGACGGCAATTTCGCGATTTAGATTCTCCCGCCGCCGCGGAATCGGGCAGTTTTCAATGCTTTTGCTACTCAATACGCAGAAATTGAAGATGCCGACGTGGACACTGGCATTACTGCGGCTGCCACCAGGAGACTGCATGACCGAAGTGTTCTTCCGATTCCCCGTCCACTGCCCGATATGCAAGCAGGAATGGACCTCCTCACGCACGAAATCCGAGATCGTGGATGCACTCGATAACAACAAACCCCTCCGCGTCTATGCCGAGTGTCACGACTGGCACTGGGATTTGAACGCGACCGAGCGCTCGGAACTTTCCAAGAGGATCCGCCCCGCCGCTTGATGGCCGCGACTTCCCGGAGATTGCCCGTTGGGCGGCAGAGTTCCTATACTTCCGCGGTCCATCGCGGAGAGATCAGTGACGCGCCATCGCCTTCCCAAGCATCCGGACCAAACAGAATCGGCCGGCGCATCGATTTCGAGGCGCGGATTTGTGACGGGCGCCGGTGCGGGTCTGGTCGCCGCTGCATCGCCCCTGGCGCTTTTCGCCGGCGACGCAAAACCGGCGCCTGCCGACGGCACTCCCGAGCAGATCCATCTGACCTGGGGGGAGGACCCCACCAGCATCGTGTTCGTTTCCTGGGCGTCGGCCGCTCAAGCAGTCAATCCGCGCGTCATCCTGCGACACTCCGCGACCGCGGAAAAAATCATTCATGCCGTTCAACGTACCTACACCGACGGGTTGAACGGCCAGACGGTATTCACTTATCACGCCAAGGTCGACGGACTTAAAGCGGGCTCAAGCTGCGGTTACTCGGTGACCGCGGACAATGACCGCAACCGGACGCGGCCGTTCAGCGCGACGTTCCAGACTGCGCCGCGGGGCCGCGCTCCATTTCGCTGGACCAGTTATGGCGATCTCGCAACGCCGGTCGCGTCCTGGGTGCTTTCCTCTCCTCAGAGCCGCCATGCGGTGGGCGCGGTGGAACGATTTCAGCCGCTATTCCACCTGCTCAACGGCGACCTTTGCTACGCCAACTTGAACCCGACGGCCCAGCCTGCGGTGTGGGCGGATTTTGCGAACAACGCGCAAGCCTCCGCCGCAAATCGTCCGTGGATGCCGTGCCCGGGAAATCACGAAATCGAGTTTCACAACGGCGCTCAAGGGTTCAATTCCTACCTCACCAGATTCTCCCTGCCGCACAACGGCACGCAGTTTCCCGGACTGTGGTACCGCTTCAAGGTGGGCTCGGCGCTGTTCATTTCGCTCTCGGCGGATGATGTGATCTACCAGGACAGCGGCGCCTTTGTCGGCGGACCCGCAGCGCTGCAGCCTGCGCCAAGCACCGGGAATGCGCCGATTACGCCAGGCACCTCTTTGTATATCCATGGCTACAGCGGCGGCGCGCAAACCC
Organism: Steroidobacteraceae bacterium; assembly: GCA_035567075.1. Lineage (GTDB taxonomy): Bacteria > Pseudomonadota > Gammaproteobacteria > Steroidobacterales > Steroidobacteraceae > Bog-1198. The sequence goes on along the minus strand of DATMRC010000059.1, from coordinate 19,753 downwards.
GCTGGCTGGAAGAGACGCTTGCCGCGGCTTCGGCGGACGAGGAGACTGACTGGATCATTGTGCAAATGCATCAGGATGCGCTCAGTTCCTCGAAAAACGGCAATGGCTCCGACAAAGGCATTCGCGAAAACTGGCTGCCGCTGTTCGATAAGTACGGCGTCGATCTGGTTCTCTGCGGCCATGACCACGATTACGAGCGCAGCTGGCCGGTTCGAGGCTGCAACCACCATGTTGGCCGTGACGCGGCCAGTGGCGCGACGGTGGACACCTGCCAGCCCAATCCCGTAATGACCTCGGAGCCCGCAGACGGCAGGTTCGACACCACCCACGGCACGGTCCATCTCATTCTGGGCGGCGGCGGCACCAGCGCGCCGCTGGACATCTACGGCAGCAACTCTGCAAACGGACAACCGCAGGCCCGGGTGATAACCCGGGTGAACCGCCCCGTACCCGGCGCTGTTGCCGGCGCGTTCACCAAGGGCAGCGCCGATGCGCTGGAAGACGCCATCTGGTCGGCGCGCCGCGACACCGTGACGGGCTATGGCATCGGTGTCTTCGACCTTGACCCCGGCAACGCGCACGGCCAGACATCCATCACTGTTCGCTACTACCATGCCCCGGGGGCCGACAGGGTACCCACCTCGAACTACGAACTGTTCGAAACAGTTGTGCTCGCGAAGGACCGCCGCGGCCATCGACGCACATAACCTTTAGCTGCGCCGATCCGCAGCGCCGATTACTCCCGCACCGGCAATTCGAAATGCGGGAGCGAATCCGGCGCCCGTTGACGGCAGCTCCAGAGTCAAGTCGGGACCATCCTGCGCCAGACGAAGCGGAGCGCCGTCCGCAAGGCGCGTAGCAGTACCGCTGACCTTGAGATCACGCACGGTGATGCGCCGATCGGGACAGGCGCCCAAGATGATGAGATAAAGATTCCCGCCCTGGTGCGTGAAGCGAACGGGTAATCCATTTGAAGTCGTACTGTCTGCGCGGATCCATGGCCGAGTCGCGAAGACCGCCTCGCCATTCGCACGCAGCCAGGCGCCGAAGAACCGCAGGCGTCGAACCTGGGGCGCGGGAAGCAGACCGCCGGGCTCTGGGCCAACATTCAGCAGCAGATTGCCGTTCTTCGACACCCCGTCGAGGAAATCACTGAGCAGGGTTTCTGCGGGCGCATGATCGTCCTCGGTATCGCGGCGGTTGAAACCAAATGAATGGCTCATGCCCCGCGTTGCCTCCCACTTTTTGGTTTGGATTTCTGGGAAGCGCGCATATTCCGGGGTGCGAAAATCACTGTGAGGCACGGGAGCGGGAATGATGCCTTCCAAGCTTTCCGGACGGCTGCGCAGCCGCCGCTTGATACCCCAGTCAAGAAGTCGGCGGAGCGGAGCGAATTTCACCATTTGGCCCGCGAGCCCTGATGTTACCCAGCGGTCATTGACCACGCCCTCAGGCACCGCCTGGTAATACTCGGCGAAGAGCGCGTTGAGGCGGCTTTGCGCGGTGGGCCAGGAAATGTCATTCCAGAGCACGCTGGGTTGGTAGCGCGCAATCAGCTCCCGCAGCTGAGCCTCAGCATATTCAGGATAGGCGCCACCTGGCTTGGACCCGATCACATCCGCGATCGTCATCATCGGCCGTCGGTTGAACGTCCAATCCATCCCGCCGGAGTAGTACACCCCGAATCTCAAGCCCGCCGCCCGTACCGCGTTGGCCAGTTCGCCCACCAAGTCGCGGCCGCTGCTCCAACCGGGTTGGCAGGGATTCTTGATGCCGCTCGGCCAGAGACAAAAGCCGTCGTGGTGCTTGGTCACGAGCACCACGTAGCCGGCACCCGCATCACGAAATGTTTCAGCCCACGCATTCGGGTCCCACGCCTTAAGACCGGCGAGAAACGGTTCCTTGAACGCCTCGTAGGGCGCATCTCCATAGGTCTGCCGATGAAACTGCGCAGAGGGCGTGCCGGGAACCTTGATCGCGTTCGCATACCACTCGGTATATGGAATCATCGCCATGGCGCGGTCATAGTCCGCCTTGACGGCATCGGTGATCGACCCGAGGCGGGCGGCGAAAGCAGGAATGGCCCATAGGCCCCAATGAATGAAGATTCCGAATTTGGCGGCGTCGTACCAACCCGGCAGCGGCCGCGCATTCAAGTCCGCGAGCTCCGCGCCCACCTCAGCCTCTCAAGGTTCGCATGATGGCTGGAGTTCAGTCAGGCTGCATCGCGGCAAGTTCATTGCCGGCTGGATCTCGAAAATGAAAGCGTCTGCCGCCGGGAAAGCTGAAGGTTGCCTTTGTGATTACTCCGCCTGCGCGCTTGACGAGCGCTTCGGTTTCTTCGAGCGATCCGACTTGAATGACCGGAAGCGGAGCGCGCGATGCTTCTTTGGCATCGGCCTGCAGCCCGAGATCCACGTCACCGGTCATGGTGCAACTATAGGTCGGACCAAAGTCTGTCATCGCAAAGCCGAACGCACTGGCGTAAAAGGATTTTGCGGCGCCGACGGTTGCGGCTGGAAGTTCTACGAAGCAGATTCGATTGGCCATTGGTTTACTCCGTCATTCTTTGCCTGTGTATCATAGCCGCATGCTGAAGCACACTGTTTTGTTCCTTGCGGCCTGCTGGATCGCGAGTCTCGCGGCCCCGGCGAATTCCGCGGTTTCCATAGCGCTGGTTGGCGGTCGCTTGATCGATGGTTTTGGCGGCACGCCGCTCGACCACAGCGTCGTGCTCATCGACGGCGAGCGCATAACGGCCATCGGCACCGTGGACTCTCTGGCAGTACCAGCCGGCGCCACCGTGATCTCGACCGCCGGCATGTCGGTGCTGCCGGGATTGTGGGACGCCCACGTGCACACCTACCTGGCAGGGCATAGTGACTACACTTATTGGGATAAGACCTATGGCAACAGCCCGCGGCTGGCCAAGGAAATCATGCCGGCATCGGCGCACCAGCTGCTCATCGCAGGCATCACCAGCGCTCGCGATCTGGGCGCGCCGCTGGAGGCCATCATTACCGTACGCGATCGCATCAATCGCGGCGAGATTCCCGGTCCCACCTTGTATGTATCCGGTCCCTTTATCCAGCATGCCCCTTATCCAGGTACTGAATATTTTCGCTGGGGAGTAAACGGGGTCGAAGATGCGCGCAACAAAGTCAGGAAGCTGGCTGCGGCCGGCGTGAACATCATCAAGCTCATCGATCAAGACTTGATGCAGGAAGAAGAGGTCAAAGCGGTGGTCGAGGAGGCTCATGCGCACCACCTGCCGGTGGTGGCGCATGCCCACCGTCTCGAGGAAATCCGGCGTGGGCTCAAGTACAACGTGGACTGCTTCGAGCATACTGGCCTTGCCACGGCTCCCGGTTATCCCGCCGACATTTTGTCCATGATTGCGGAGCGCAGCGCCAAGGGTAACTTAGGGCCGCTTTTTTGGACGCCCACGATCAGCGTGCTCTTGAATTACGAGTATTTGCGCGACAACTCCATGCAGCTCGACGATCCGGCCTGGCAGCTGGATCTGCCCGCCGACATTGTCGCCGATATCAAGTCATCCATTCGCCATCCCGGACAGCTGAGCTATTTTCAGAGCATGCCCCTGCGCCGCCCCACCTTGGACACCAAGTTTCATCAGCTTCAGCATTCCGGCGTCGTGATGCTGATCGGCACCGATAGCGGCGTTCCCATGAATTTTCACAGCGGTTCGACGTGGCGCGAGCTGGATACGTGGGTCAGCAAATTGGGCGTGGACCCGATGACTGCGATTCGCGCCGCTACATACTGGCCGGCGGTGCAAATGAAAGTCGACAAGGATTACGGTTCGATCAGCGAGGGCAAGTATGCCGACATCATCGCGGTTGACGGCGACGTGCTTCGCTACATCGATCTTCTCCAGCATGTGACTCTCGTGGTCAAACACGGCGTTCGCTACAAGTAGCGCTCGCATGGATCACTACGGGCTTGATGAGTTCATAGCCGACTGCCATTCGGTTTCTGCGACAAACGAAGATCCCGCCGACTGCGTGATCGCCGTCGCGCCGCTGATGGAGCGGCTCCTCGAAAGCGACCGCTCCTTCCTCCGTCCCGCGCATTTCCGGTCGGATCCGGACCACTACGCCAGGAATGCGATCTACATTTCACCGGACCAGCAACTATCGCTGTTTTCTCTGGTCTGGCTGCCAGGGCAGTGGACACCCGTACACGATCACGGCAGCTGGGGCGTGGTGGGCGTACTGCAGGGACTGCTCGAGGAGCGAAGCCTCATGGCAGCCGATGGCGACATCACGGCCGATCACGGGATCCGCTTGAAGCGCGGCGGCGTTCTGCTTCTGAAGGAGAAGTCGATTTCCAGCTTCGTGCCGAATCCGGATCACATCCACATGACGGGAGTGCCGCGGGAGCGGGCAATGGCTGTGACTCTGCACCTTTACGGGCGGAACATGAATTCCTTCCATATCTACGACGTCGAAAAAGGTACGCGCAGCCTGGTCGACGTGCCGCACCAGCAAACCTGAGGTCGTTGCCGAAGCGTCAGCGTAGCGTGGTTATTTGGCCCACACCCAGTCGCTGGACGCACGCCGGCAACCGCCACCGCTGGCGCCGGTCCACGCGCGGCCTCTCACCACTCTGCCGGTCGCCGCGCCGGTGGCCTTGCCGTCCCTCAATGCCAGCTTGCCGTTGACGATGACTTGACTGACTCCGGTGCTGAGCTGATGCGACTTTTCAAATGTTGCGTGATCTTGAATCGTGTTCGGATCGAATACCACGATGTCGGCAAACGCCCCGGCCCGCAAGCGGCCCCGGTCCTTGAGCGACAGATTGTCCGCCGGAAGCGAAGTCATCCTGCGCACGGCTTCTTCGGTGCTCAGGGCATGATCCTCGCGAACATACTTGGCGAACACCCGGGCAAAATTGCCGTATGCGCGCGGATGCGCGGCCGACAGCAGAAATACTCCTTCGGGAGCATCGCCCTGTTCGTCCGAACCAAAGCTCACCCAAGGCAGAGATACTTGGCGCCGCACGTTCGCCTCACTGATCAAGAAGTACGCAACGCCAACGCGCGTACCATCTTCGATCACAAGGTCTATGGCGGCATCCTCCGGGGAAACGCCTCGCGACTTGGCCACTTCGGCGAGCGTCTTTCCGGTGAGCGGCTTTAACTTCGGGTTTTTGAAGCTGAGGAAAAGTATGCCGTCGGGTCCGGCCGCGCCGTAGAGATTTTCCCAGGTGCCCGGATGGGGGTTGCGCATCTCGGCGATCACCTTGGCTCGAACGGCAGGGTCCTGTAAGCGCTTGATCCACACCTCCAGTCCTCCGTCCTGGACCCACGGCGGCATCGCCGCATCGAGTCCCGTAGCACCGGCCGTATAGGTATACATGTTTGCGGTAATGCGCACACCGGACGCGCGGGCTTGTTCGATGATGGCGATCACCTTGTCGATTTTGCCCCAGTTGTCCTTACCGGAGATTTTCAGGTGATAGATCTCAGCCGGTGCGCCGCTCGCCTTCGCGATCTCGATGGTTTCTTGCAGCGCCGATTCAATGCGGTCGCCTTCGCTGCGCATATGAGCCGTGTAGATACCCCCGCAGCGCGCCGATTCCTGGGCGAGCGCGATCAGTTCGGGGGTCTTGGCGTAGGTTGCAGGCGCATAAATGAGCATGGTCGTGAGGCCCACGGCACCCTCCTCCATGGCCTGATGGACCAGTCCACGCATCTGCTCGAGTTGTTGCGGCGTCGGCTGCACATCGGCTTCCCCGAGTACATAAGTTCTCACTGTAGGCGCTCCGACGAATGATGCAACGTTGGGCGCGATGCCTTTGCGTTCCAACCCTTCCAGATATTCGCCGAGGGTGGTCCAGGTGACCGGGAATTTGATGTCATCCTGACGCGCCACCATGAGTTCCTTCATTTTTTGATTGAGCGGACCCATGGAAAATTCACCCATCACCTCGAGCGTCACGCCCTGCGTGAGATCGCTCAATGCGCGGCCGTCGGCGAGCAGCGATTCCTCCGGATGCGCCAACATGTTGATGAACCCCGGTGCGATGGCCTGACCATGGACGTCGATATCGATGCGGCCGACCCAATCGCGCTTCGGGCCTACATAGGCGATGCGGTCGCCGTCGATCGCGACATCCCCGGGGTAGGGTTTGCCGCCCGAACCGTCGTAGATCGATCCGCCGTGCAGCACCACATCATGAACCTTGCCGGCCGCGGTCGTCGCCGCATCAGCCAGGGCCAGATTCGCGGCAAACAAAATCGTCGCCGACAGCACGGAATTGGATTTGGATAACTGCATCGCCTCTACCCTCTGATGATCGCCTTGGCTAGTTCGCCCCGTAGTGTTGGGTGAGGTAATCGACAATCGGCGCCACCTCGTCTTCCGGAATCGGGGCGCCCATGATCTTCATCATCTTGCGGACTTCCGCCTCCCACGCCGCGCGCGTCAGAAAAGGCGAATTCATGACGATATAGTCGAGGCTATGGCATGTGGAACAGCGCAATTGGACCACCGTGGCCTGTGCGCCGCCTACGAGTTTTATCGGCGACTCGCTGCCGAACGCCGATGCCGCGAATATGCAGAACAGCAGAGCTGAGCCGAATCGCGTTTTAATGGTCACAATACCCCTTAGACAATCTCGATCGCGATTTTTTGCACGACGTTGTTATGATAACCCGGCCCGTTGAAGATGAGCTCCGCCGGCTGCACGGTGCCCTGCGCGTTGCTCGCGCGCGCCATCACCGGGAACCGGCCGGCGGCTCGAGCCGGGCACGTGAATTGCCAGGTACGGAAGGAATACCTGCCCTGACTTTCTCCCAACGTGGCGCTTTGCCAGGTACGCCCGTCATCCACAGAAATCTCCACGCCGCGAATGCCGTAGCCGGCGTCCCACGCAATGCCTTTGAACTGCAGCGGTTGGCCGGCCGCGAAGCGCTGCCCGGCGCTCACGTTGGTGATGAGGGAATTGATGAGGATCTCGGTGATCGGCGTGGTCGTGGCCGATTCCTGTGATGTGAATCGATCGATGATGGGGAATTTGCCCATGGGAAGTCTATAGGCGGTGTTCATCCAAAAGCTCGCAAGCGGCTGAACCAACGCACGAATGCTCGCCACCTGTTTCATCCAGTAGGTTGCCGACCATCCCGGTACCACGATCCGCGCCGGAAACCCATTCCAATGGGGAAGCGCCGCGCCGTTCATTTCATATGCCACCAGGGTGTTCTCGTCCATCGCCTTCCAGGCCGGCAGGCTCTTGACGAAGGCCGGGGTGCTGTCGAGTGCTGCGCGGTCGCTGCCGTTGAAGGCGATCTCCACGGTCTCCTTTTTCAAGCCGGCCCGCGCGAGAATGTCCTTCAAGCGCGCGCCTTTCCAGCGCGCGTTGCCCATCGCACCCGACCCCCACTCCACTCCCGCAACATGCGGGGCGGAGAACCCGCGCCGATTGCCGGCGCATTGGCAGACGGCCACGAATTCCGCCGGTTCGAAATCGCGCTTCAATTCGTCCATGCTGAGTTCGAAGCCCCGCTCGGCGCCATCCCCGCCCACATCGAGGCGCCAGGCACGCACGTCGATGCGCGGGATATTCGCAAGGTGCCAGCGCACGAAGAATTTATCGTTGGGCGTGAGTACATCGTCGAAGGAATCCACCGGCGATTCGTAGTTCGGCGGCCGGAACGAGCGCTTGATGAGCGGCTGCTTGCCCGGCAGCGTCTCGCGGACTTCCGAGTCCAGGGTTCCCTGCGGCAGCTCCGCCCGCGCCCAGCTACCAATCAATCCGGCTTCCGCGAGCGCGATGCCGCCGGCCGCCATCCTTACGAAAGAGCGTCTAGTTTGCATATGCCTGGCGAGGCTCCCTAGAGGCCGGCAACGATGCGCATATCGCGCCGCGCGCCACCCGCCAATGCCGCCAGGGCCTTCTGATAAGCCAGGCTCTCATGCACGGCGACGGCCTGTGCAACCGAATCGAATTCGATGACCACTGTCCGCTCCAACTGGCCGGCCTCATAGGCGTGAGCGGGAATTCCGCGCACCAAGAAGCGCCCGCCGCCCTGTTCAATGGCGGGACCCGCCAGCTTCGCATAAGCAGTGAGTTTGGCGGTATCCGAAACCTCATGATAACAAGTGATCCAATACGCCTTGGCCATAAACCTGTCCCCGCACGTGTAAGAAAACGAGATGCTATCTCGGTTAAGTAATGACTTCGAGTACCTGCTTGAGCGCGCGTCGCGATTCCTGGGCGGCGCGCCCCCAGCTCTGCCTGCCTGAAAGTTCGCTGTGCCCGAATGCGACGCGTCCGTAACGTTCGCGGATGATCTCCAATGGCGCCGGCCCACCGGCGGTGCCAAAATAAAACCCTGGCTGCGGGGCGATATAGGCATGGCCCCAGCGATTGATCACGATGCCCGCGATGTCGCGCTTGGCGTTGAAGCCAGCCCCGCCAAACATCAGCTGCAACTGGCGGCGAATCTGCAGTTCAAAATCGGCATAGGTAGTGTCGAACAGCCGGGCGCGCGCGCCGCTGGTTTGCGCATCGATCGGCACGCCGGATTGCGGGAAGCCAACGTACATGGTGAGCATCGCAGGCCTGGCGGGATCCAGCGGCACCGCAACTCCGTCGATTTTCATCGGCTGCCGGATGTTCACGAAGAAGCCGAATCCGTCGAACCAGTGGGCGGCCGAGATTCCCAGTCTCGCGAATGCCCTCCAGTTGCGCACTGCGACGTTGGCCACGAGAATCGGGCCATGATGAAACTTCGCGTATGCCGCGGCATATGCGGGCGGCAGATCGCGCACGATGCGGCGGGCGATCCAGCCGCCGGCGGCGACGATCACCGCCTGTCCGCGGACGCGCTTCAGGTCATCGCCGACGGCATAGGTCACGTTGACGCTTTTCGAATTCTCGGGCTCCGCCTCGTGCCGCACGGCCACCACGGTCGCGCCGAGTCGAATCCGTGTGTGCTGCGGCCGGTCCAACGCGCCGAAATCGATCGGCGCGTACAACACGTCCGCAAACGACTTTGAACCCGTGATCGCATTCGGCAGCAATGACTTGACGATGTGCCGCAGGATGGCCGCATTGCCGCCCGGAAATGAAAACGCGTCGGTAGCGATCACGTTTTCGCCGGTGCCCGGCAAGCCGAGCAGTTTTGCGCCATAGGCTGAGACCACGTCCGAGCTGACGCCGTAGTCGCCCGTCGCCACGAGCGGATCGGAGAGGCGGAATACCTCCTTGGACAAGCCGAGTTCGTGGACGATCAGATTGCCGTAGGACATCGTATCGAGCCAGCGATTCGTCGCCGCTTCGTCGCCGCGCGTCAGGACCGGCGAATGCTTCTTCCACTGCACCCAATCGCGGCGGATTCCTGCGGAAATCGGCGCGCGCCGCAAATCGTCCGACCACGGATCGACCACCCACGCCCGCCTTGCAGCGAACGGCACATCGAAAAAGTAGCCGAGCGAACCGGCGTCCTCATTCCAGTACATCGGATCGTAATTGTCGCGCGCGAATTTCAGCGACGCCGCCGCCCCGGTAGGATCGACGTAGTCATACGATCGCGGCATCCCGATCTCGTCCCAAAGACCCACGACGTGCGCATAGGTATTGTCGGCGCGCGGCACGACAGCGTCATTCGAACCCTGCGGTCCCGTGAGCATCACGCCGTCCACGAGCATTTGATTTTGCTTGGCTTCGCCGCCGAACACCGGATGATTCTCGAGCACCAGGCAGCGCCCGTTAGGGTGCGCCTTGCGAAACTCGTAAGCCGCGATGAGCCCCGCGAACCCGCCGCCGACGATGATCAGATCGTATAGCTCGTCAATCACCGGCGCATCGCCAATCCGCGCCTCGTAGATTCCGTCGCGAACGCCGTGCGCCGCGTTGACGACGGACGCGATGTTGCCGTTGGAGCGCGCGTAATCGCCGATGCCGGCATAGCCGTTCCACCGCGCTCCGGGTTCCTGCGCAAAGGCCGGCGCGGCGGCGCCGAGGAGAATCGCCCCCGAGCCGATGAGCGTCGACCCCAGGAAATCGCGCCGCGTGATATTCGCACGAAGTCCGAGGCTGTCAAGCTCGTCGTTCATGGCGCCGTACTCGTCGCTTTGGCCGAGCGGATCATCATGCTACTTCGCAATATAGCCGGGAATGCCCTTGGCGTGGGGACTGTGGGCCAGCTGCTTCGCGGCCTTCACGGCGGCGGGAAAATCAGCCCGTACATCCTCGATGGCCACGTTGCGCCTGAAGTAGTCGGCCCAGATGAACTCTGCAAACGCGGTTGGCGTCTTCTCATAACCGCCGGCATCGCGAACATAGCCTGCCAGGGACCGGTAGACGTCGTCGACCAGGTCCATCAAATGGTACGGAATCGAACTGTAGTGATGGCGCACTCCATTCTCGTCCAGCGGGTGGACCCAGAGGCTTTTGTCCATTTCGAGCCAAAAGTCCTGCACCTTGAGTTTGCTGAGATCCGCCTCCACCACGAAACAGCCGGTGCTCACATTGGCTTCCAGCGCGGCGCGGGCCAGATGGTGATGGTCGGTGATATAGAGAGCCTTGTCCGGTCCAACGACCGCAGGCATGGGGTGATCCTGAAGGAATTTCTCCTGCTCCTTGGGCCGCATGGCTGCAAGTTTTTGTTTCTTCTCCTCCACTTCAATCTTGCCGATCGTCAGTTGAGTCGGCCGAAGCTGGGCAATGTGTGCGGTCTGAGGTTTTGACATGACTTAGCCTCGATATCGAGTGCGTCTATGGTACACGGGTCGACGGACAACTTTTATCGTCGATAGTTGCGGTCCGCGCCGAGGTCTTTGGAACACGGTTTGGATACAATGGCCGCGCGCCGCTGCACGGGAGTCCAAGGCAATTCGCAACATTTACTCTACATCCGACATATCGTGCCAATCAGTGTAATCAGCGCCAACTGGCCGTTGCTGTTCGGCATGGGTGTGCTCATGCTGGGTGCCGGACTGCAGGGCACGCTGCTCGGCGTCCGTGCCACTATCGAGGGCTACCCCCCTCAGGTAACCGGCCTCATCATGTCGGCCTACTACGTGGGATATCTCGTCGGTACGCGCATCGCACCGCCGTTGTTGCGCCAGGTCGGACACATCCGCGTGTTTGCCGCGCTTGCGGCGGTCGCTTCGGTGGCGGTGCTGACCCAAGGGACCTTCATCAATCCGCCTGTGTGGGGCGCGATGCGTCTGCTTTCGGGGGTGTGCTTCGCGGGTATTTACGTGGTCGCGGAAAGCTGGCTCAACGACAGGGCGAGCAAAGAAAACCGCGGACGGTTGTTGGCGATCTACATGCTGGTATTGTACGGGGGGCTCGGGGCCGCACAATTCCTGCTGGTCTTGGCGAATCCGCGCACCGCCACGCCATTCATGCTGGTTTCGGTGCTGATTTCCCTGGCATTGGTTCCGATTGTCATATCCGCGCAGCAGGTACCGGAGCGCGCCGCTCCTTCCAAGGTGCGGCTGATCGATCTGTACCGCAATTCGCCGCTCGGCGTGGTCTCGGTGACCCTTTCCGGTGTGATTTCGTCCATCATTTTTTCGATGGGGCCTGTGTACGCGCGATTGAGCGGGTTGGAAACGCATCAGGTGGCGTCATTCATGGGTGTGAGCATTCTGGCCGCTGTGGTTACTCAATATCCCATGGGCAGACTCTCCGATCGCATGGATCGCCGTACGGTGATCGCCACGGTCTGCGTCGTTGCGATGCTGGCCGCTGCGAGCATCGCCCTGTTCCATGAAATCCCGCATCCGCTATTTTTGTTGCTGGCGGCATTGTTCAGCGGGTTCGCGCTGACGCTGTATTCACTCTCGGTATCCCACATCAACGACAAGCTGGAGCCCCAACAAATGGTCGCCGCCAGCGGTGCCATCCTGCTGTTGAATGGAACGGCCGCGGCGGCGGGTCCGCTGCTGGCCGGCGGTCTGATGGCCGTGTTTGGTCCGCGCGCCTATTTCGCGACGCTCGCGACGCTGACGGGATTGCTCTTCGTCTACGACCTGTGGCGCAAGTCGCGGCGCGGACCGGTGCCGGCCTCTCTCAAAGCGCCGTTTGTCAGATCGGAGCCCAGAGCCTAGATGCGGGCGGCTCCCTTGCGCGCTTTACTACGCGCGCGATGGTGAGTTCACGCGCCGAGGTCGCCTCATCGCATTCGCCTAAACGGTAACGACAATCTTGCCGAGGTGCTGGTTCGATTCGAGGTAGCGGTGCGCTTCCACAATCTCTCGCAGCGGAAACGTTTTGGCGATGACCGGCTTCAGGTGCCCTTCCGCCAGGCCGTACAGTATGAGATCCCGGTTGCGCGCGAATCGCTCGGGCTTGTTCCAGATCGAGGATGCGACCCAGCCGCGCAAGGACAGCCCCTTCAACGCTGCCGGCCAGTGTGGGTAAGGTGTCGGCTGCCCGCTCAACCCGCCGTAGATAATGATGATGCCTTCCTCCGCAGCCGCCCGCGCGAGGGCATCGACCTCGGGTCCTCCCACTGGATCGAACACGATGCGGGCCCCCTTGCCGCCGGTGACGCGCTGCACCTCGGCAACAAGGTCCGACTCCGCCGTTGCAATCACGTGTTTCGCACCGTGCTCTTTGAGCGCCGCCATTTTAGCGCTGGTGCGAGTCGCCGCAATCGGGATGGCGCCGGCCCAATTGGCGAGCTGAATCGCGGCGAGGCCGACACTGCTCGAGGCGGCGCGGATCAGGACGGCGTCGCCTACCGCCGCGTGCGCAACTTCATAGATCGCGAGCGCGGTGAAATACTGCATCCAGATTGAGGCCGCTTCGACGACGGTGAGACCGGGCGGCGGCGCAATGAGGCTGCGCGCCGGGACGATGGCATGCTCCCCATACAGACCATACTCGCCGAGACGGAAGTTCGGCATGACGCACACCCGGTCACCGGCCGAAAAGCCTTGCACTTCGGCTCCCTGCGCTTCCACGATGCCAACGCCTTCGTAGCCGATGAGCGACGGAAACTTCGACACTTGTATATAAGATCCGGCGCGATACATTGCCTCCGAGCGGTTTAGACCGATGGCTTCGACCCGGATTCGGACCTCGCCCGGGCCGGGATCACCCACATTGAGTTCTTCGATCCGCAGTTGCTCAGGACCCCCGTGCTCGTGAAATCGAACCACTTTACTCATCGAGTAATCCTCTTGTAACAAGCGCGTCTGCGCGCAGCGTGAGTGCGAGAACTAGACTTCGAGCTTGGTAATGGAACAGGCTGTGGTGAGGCCAAGACCCCGCTTCATTCCCGGATAGGCGCGAACAGTAGCCGCTGTCATGGCAAGCTCAAGACGCACAGTGCGGCCGTACTTCGCTTCGATGGCCTCGCCGAGCATCAACGCATCGGTTGACTGTCGGGCGATCGCTTGACCGAAGTCAAACGCGGTTTGCTTGTCGCCCTCGAGCGGTTTCGAGGCGAGTGCGGCATTGACTAGATCTCGAGAAACATCATCGTCGAGCGCGCCTCGGGCCGCCGTCAATGCGCACGGCCCGCAGTCTTCGATCAACGTCGCGCCAATTCGCGCCATATGGAACAAATCGGCGGGCGCAGCATAGCGGTGCATCGTGGCTGGCATGAAATGCGTCAGCTTTTCAAGGGCGTGGCCGGGAACATTGGCGACCTCATGAATATAGGCTGATTCCCCGGGTGACAGTTTGTCGATTGCCCGGAGAAATAGGCTTTTCGGGATTCCGGCCGGGGCGATTCGCTGCCGAGCCATCAATATTCCGAGAGCAATCCACACCATCAGCGGCGGCCCGAGAACCCCCGGTGCATCGATCCAGAAGACATGCTGCGCGCCGACGCCGCTGAACAATTCCCAAACATGAAAAGCGCCATGCAGGGTCAGCCACAGCACGCCCGCAAGCGCGGCGAGCCAGCGGCCCGACGGAAACCGCGCGGCATAGCCGAGCAACATTCCGCAGGTTAAGTAAGCGAGTCCGATGTCGCGGATGAAATGTTGGTTAAACGCGCCGGTGGCCTGAACCGTCGGCAGTAACAGGTACCAACCATGCGGGTCCCACACCATGATTCCGCCATTGGCGATTGAGAATAACGCCGCGAGCGCGATCAAGAATTGAACAAGGCGGTCGAGCGCGTCGGGTTTTCCCATGTCAGTGTGGCCTTTGTGTCATATCGTCCCCGCCGAATGTTAGTGTAGCGTTCACGCGCCGCCCGGCGCCAGATTCATCGGAGGTGTTCAATGCTTCGGCAGCTGTTTCTGCTCTGCGTGCTGTTCCTTGCGCTTGGAAATGCCGCCGAGGCCCAGCAACCCGGGACCTCGACCACGCCGCTCCCGTCGAGCGCCGGGACGGCCTATGTGATCCGCGCCGGCCGGCTGATTGATCCGGAAAGCGGAACCGCGTTGCCCAACCAGATGATCGCGGTCAAAGACGGCAGAATCGTCGAGATCGGCTCCAACGTCTCCGTTCCGCAAGGCGCAGAGACCATTGACCTGTCGCTGTACTCCGTACTGCCCGGATTGGTGGATGCGCACAACCATCTGGCGTTGACGTACAAGAAAGTGCCGGAGAACGACATCTATTACTACACCTATATCCAGGAGTCGACGGCGCTGCGGGCTATTCAGGCGGCGTCCAACGGCATGCAGATGTTGTCGTCGGGATTTACCGTCGTGCGTGATCTGGGAAACAACGGGCTTTATGCCGATACGGCATTGCGTCAGGCGATTGAGCAGGGATGGATCCCGGGACCGACCCTTATTAATTCCGGCATCATCATCGGCGGCTCGGGCGGCCAGTTCTACCCCACGCCCGAGATGTACAAGGAGCACAACATCATCTATCCCGAATATCTCGACGCCGACACGCCGGACGAGATCATCAAGGCGGTTCGGCAAAACGTTCTATTCGGCGCCAAGGTCATCAAGATCTGCGTGGACTGCAAGCCTTATCCCTACTCAGTGGAGGACATGAAGCTCTTCATCCGCGAAGCGACCAACGCCGGAGGGCTGAAAGTCGCGGGGCATGTGCAGACGCAGGAAGGGGCGCGGCGCGCGATCGAGGCCGGCATATGGTCGATCGAGCACGACACGGCGTTGACCGATGAGCTCCATAAGCTGATGGCGAAAAAGGGCATCTGGCGGGTGGGCACGGAGACGCCGTTCACGGAGTATCGCGGCACCCAAGAGAAATTCGACCACACCTTGCAGGGTATGAAGTCGGCCTGGGCCAACGGCGTCAAAATGGCCTTCTCAACTGACGCTGACTACTACGTGCCGGGCATGAACCGCGGCCAGGTGGTCATCAACTTCCTGAAGAGCTGGAAAGCCTCGGGCATCCCGGACAAGGAGATCCTGAAAATCATGACCGTGAATGGCTACAAGGTCTGCGACATTTACGACACGCGGGGACCGGTGAAACCCGGATTCCCTGCCGACATGATTGCAGTCAGGGGCAACCCGCTGGAGGACGTCGACGCTTTGCGCAGCGTGGTGTTCGTAATGAAAGACGGACTGGTCTTCAAGCGCGATGGTGTCATGACGCCGGAACGCTTCCTTCACGGCGGCCCGGTTAACGGATGGAGGATTCACTGAGACGGTTCACGCGGCCCCGGTCTCGCGCTAGGTAGCCGTGCGCGAATGGCAGGAGGCGCTGCGAATCATCTCCAGAGCAGCTTTGGCCACCGCTTCCTGACCGTCGTTGGTCAATATCGTGAACGCGAATGGTGCGCCATCGATGTTGATCATTCCCTGGGTCAGATATTTCCATTCGCCCGGCGCCGGCGCACGGTCGGTCGCGAAGATGTAGAAGCCGTGAACGCTGGGGCCGGTCAGATCATGAACGGGAATCGTCATTTCTACCGATTTGGCCAAGGCGTTCCTCGCGGCCGATGTCACGATGGCGCGCAACCTGTTGTCGTCGGACATTGCGGCACCCACTGCTGTGCCGGACAGGGGTGTGATGAGAACATTGAAGGACGCGCCCTGGCGGGGCGTCAACCACACACCGGGTGGCATGTCTTTCTGCGGCGAGTCGAACTTCTCATTCCAGGCGGCCGGGATCGTCAGCCAAAGTTCGTCGCCTCCGGGCAGAGCGACGTGACTCGTTGCTGCCAATGCCGATAGCGGCCACGATGCCGCGAGAACAACGAGCGCGTACCAGCCGTATAACCGGATCGTCATGGGCCACTCCTTGTGTTCACCGTGAATCGACGTCGGCGGCCTGTTAGACCCGTCGACCGTCGCTCTGCATCATGCGTGCATTCCACAAATCAACAAAGAGTGTCGGGTGCTTTCTGACGAGTCGGTCACGTATTTTAAATGCGAGCGGCGGAGGCCATACTGGACACGACACTCGTAGGGGTCTTTATGCCTGTGCTTCATCAGATGCAGATGTCCGGCAATTGCTACAAAGTCCGACTGGCCGCGCGACAGCTTGGCGTGGAACTCACGCTCAAGGAGTACGGACTTCATGATGGAGCCACGCGCAAGCCGGAATATCTCGCGAAGAATCCGAATGGCCGCGTGCCGCTGCTCGAATTCGAGGACGGACGCACGCTGGCGGAGTCGGATGCGATCCTCTGGTACTTAAGCGAAGATCAGTCTCTGTTGCCCGCCGACCGTTGGGGCCGCGCCGAGGTCCTGCAATGGATGTTTTTCGAGCAGTACAGTCACGAGCCCTATATCGCGGTGGCCCGCTTCTGGCTTTCCTATGCCCCCAAACAAGAACTCGAGAAGAAACGGCATCTCGTCCCTGAGTGGCATATCAAGGGCAATGCCGCACTTGGCGTGATGCAGAGTCACCTTGCGCGGCGCGACTGGTTCGCCGGCGGGCGCTACTCGATCGCTGACATCGCGCTCTATGGCTACACACACTGTGCCGCGGAGGGCGGGTTCGATCTCGGCCGTTATCCCGCTGTCGGCGCATGGCTCAAGCGGGTCGCGAGCCAGCCTGGCCATGTGCCGCTTGAATTTGCCTGGCGGGGTTAGCGTCGAAGCATGAGCCAAAGATAGAGCATGGCGCTGACGAGACTGAGAACCGTGCGAACAGCGTGGAGTCGTCCCCAACGAACCAACAGGTCATGCGTCTCTAAGCTTGATAGGTCACGGTGGGGCGCCAGCAACCTGTGATTGGTTGGCATGATGACCATGAATGTGAACGGCACTACCGCGCCGACAAGAACGGCTGCGATCAGCCAACCCCAACCGCCGCCGAGAAGCCAAGCCGCGACACCACAGATTAGGCTGAGGATTGCCAGGGGAGCTTGTAGCCATGTGGCGCGCTTGTAGCTTGGTGCCCATTGGAGTGCCGCTATTCTCGTCTCAAGACCCATCCGCGAGGGGTGCTCAGCAACATTGATATAGAGAGCCGCTCCCGCAAACAGTGCGGCGGCAAGTGCGGCGACAAACTCGACCACGAGAATGAGCATTGGTGGTACTCCTACCCCGTTTGCGCTCTTGACTTAAGGTGACCCTGGCCGGTCCCGGCAGTAACGTACCTGAATTTCGCATCCCTATTGCAGGCATAAGGCCAGCGCCGATTCCGGCGCACAAAAAAAGCCCCGGACTACTGAGAGTCCGGGGCCTTATCTTTAAATAATTCTTCTATTATTTATTCTGCAGCTTCTGTATCCCCCGCCGGTACCGCATCGTCCGCGTCGCCGATTCCACCGCTCACATCCATGAAACTGCGGCGGCGGCTGTCGTCCGACGCACGTCGGCGTCGCGCATGATACGCGAAGCCCGTGCCCGCCGGTATCAGGCGTCCCACTATGACGTTTTCCTTGAGTCCGCGCAGGTCGTCCTTGAGGCCGCGTACTGCTGCCTCGGTGAGGACCCGGGTGGTCTCCTGGAAGGAAGCCGCGGAAATGAACGACTCCGTGGCCAGGGATGCCTTGGTGATACCCAACAACAACGGCTCCCAGGTCGACTGGTGCTTGCCCTCGGTTTTCTGCTTCGCGATGACGTCGAGCAGCCTGCCGCGATCCATCTGTTCGCCGCGCAGCAGCGCCGAATCGCCGGCATCCAGCACCTCGATCTTGCGCAGCATCTGGCGCACGATGACTTCGATGTGTTTGTCGTTGATTTTCACGCCCTGCAATCGATACACGTCCTGGATCTCGCGCACCAGGTAGTTCGCCAGCGCCTCGACGCCCTGCAGCCGCAGAATGTCGTGTGGATTGGGCTCGCCGTCGGCGATGACTTCGCCCTTCTCCACCTGTTCGCCCTCGAACACGTTGAGATGGCGCCACTTCGGGATCAACTCCTCGTACTTGTCGGTCGCCTCGTTGGTGATGATCAAGCGGCGCTTGCCCTTGGTTTCCTTGCCGAAACTCACCGTGCCGCTGCGTTCCGCCAAAATCGCGGAATCCTTCGGCTTGCGGGCCTCGAACAGGTCGGCCACGCGCGGCAGACCACCGGTGATGTCGCGGGTCTTCGAAGACTCCTGCGGGATACGCGCGATCACATCTCCGACTGACACCTTGGAACCATCTTCCAGGCTGACGATCGCGCCCGCGGGCAGCGCGTAAACGGCCGGAATATCTGTATTGGCGAACGTGACTTCCTTGCCCTTCGCGTTGGTCAGCCGCACCACCGGACGCAGGTCCTTGCCGCCCGAACCGCGCTGTTTGGGATCGAGCACCACGGTGCTCGTCAGGCCAGTGACATCGTCCACCTGCGTCGTGACGGTGATGCCGTCGACGAAATCGGAGAACTTGATCATGCCGGCCACTTCCGTGACCACCGGATGGGTATGCGGATCCCAGTTCGCAACCGACTGGCCCGCGGCGACGACATCGGCATCGTTCACGGTAATCGTGGCGCCATACGGAATCTTGTAGCGCTCCCGCTCGCGGCCGTACTCATCGACCACACCCAGTTCACCGGAACGCGACACCGCGACCAGATGCCCTTTCTCGTGGCGCACGGTCTTGATGTTGTGCAGACGGATGGTGCCCTTGCTCTTGACCTCGACGCCATTGGCCGCTGCCGCCCGCGAAGCCGCACCGCCTACGTGGAAGGTGCGCATGGTGAGCTGCGTGCCCGGCTCGCCGATGGATTGCGCCGCAATGACGCCCACCGCCTCGCCGATGTTGATGCGATGGCCACGACCCAGATCGCGTCCATAGCACTGCGCGCACACGCCGTACCGGGTCTCGCAGGTGATGGGCGAACGCACCATGACCTGATCGATGCCCATCTTTTCCAGCAGCTTGACCAACTTCTCATCGATCAGCACGCCGGCCTTGACCAATACTTCGCCGCTCGACGCGACCACCACGTCCTCGGAGACCACGCGGCCCAGCACCCGCTCGCCCAGGCCTTCGACCACATCGCCGCCCTCGACAATGGGGGTGATCGACAGGCCGTTTGCGGTGCCGCAATCGACCTCGGTGACCACCAGATCCTGTGCGACATCGACCAGCCGGCGGGTGAGATACCCGGAGTTGGCGGTCTTGAGTGCAGTGTCCGCCAAGCCTTTGCGCGCGCCGTGCGTCGAGATGAAGTACTGCAGTACGTTCAAGCCTTCGCGGAAATTCGCCGTGATCGGCGTTTCGATGATCGAGCCGTCCGGCTTCGCCATCAGTCCGCGCATGCCCGCAAGCTGACGAATCTGCGCGGCAGAACCGCGGGCGCCCGAATCGGCCATCATGAAAATGGAGTTGAAGGACTTCTGACGGACCTTGTTGCCCTTGTTGTCGGTGACTTCATCGGTTCCCAGCTTTTCCATCATGGCCTTGGCCACTTGGTCATTGGTACGCGACCAGATGTCC
>DATMRC010000058.1:0-18500 GCA_035567075.1 Steroidobacteraceae bacterium | reverse complement strand
CCGCAAGCGCGGGCGGCAGCCCTGCGGCGCCGCTGGGAATGGCGAAAATCATGCGGGTAGGCGCGTACTCGGCGCCGTACTCGCGCGCCCATGAGCGCGCGCTGTCCGCATCGCCGCGAACCACCAGGATTTGCATCGGCGCCAGGAAATCCTCCAGCGCGTTTATCAGGCTCATGTGCGCCTGGGGATAATCTCGAATTCCGCTCCACGCGGCCTTCAGCACGCGTTCCGCGGCGTCCACATAAGGTAGTTCGCCGAGCATGAGTCCAAGCCGGCACAGCACCGAGGCGGCCACGCCGTTGCCCGCCGGCACCGAGTCGTCACTGTAGCTTTTGCTGCGATGAATCAGCTGCTCGTGATCCACAGCCGTGAAAAAAAATCCGCCCGCTTCCGGGTCCTCGAATTGCGCCAGCAGCACATCGGCCAGATGCCGCGCGAACTGCAAATCGCTGCTGCGCCAGCGGGTCTGCAGCAGCTCGAGCAGGGCATCGGCGAGAAACGCATAGTCATCGAGATAGGCAGGCAGATGCGCGCGCCCGTCCTTATAGGTCGCCAGCAGTCGGCCGTCGCGCCACAGCCTGCGCTGCACGAAGTCAACGGCGGCGCCGGCCGCATCGGACAAGTCGGGACGCTCGAGCACCCTTGCCGCGATCGCCAGCCCCTTGATCATGAGAGCGTTCCAGGACGTGAGAATTTTCTCGTCGCGCGCCGGCCACACACGCAAGTTGCGCTGCTGCAGCAATTTGCGACGCGCGCAGTCAATCAGCGCCGCGACACCGGCCGGGGATTCATGCAACGCCGCGGCAATCTCGTCCACCGAGGCCACGACGTGCAAATGCCACGCGCCTTCGAAATTCGCCGCGCGCTCCAATCCGAATCGGCGGGCGAACGCCGCGTATTCTTCCGCGGTCAGCAGCGTTTGAACCTCGGCCTTGTTCCAGATGTAAAACCGACCCTCGTGACCCGCGGAGTCCGCATCGAGGCTGGAGTAAAAGCCGCCTTCGGGCGAACGCATGTCGCGCAGCACCCAATCCGCAGTTTCAGCCGCAATTTGCGCAAACAGCGGCTCGCCGGTCGCGAGGCTGGCGCGCGAGTATTCGCAAAGCAGTTGCGCATTGTCATACAGCATTTTCTCGAAGTGCGGAATCGTCCAGGATGCGTCAACGGCATAGCGCGAGAATCCGCCCCCGAGTTGATCGTAGAGACCGCCCTGCGCCATTCGCGTCAGCGTGAGAGCGGCCATCGCCAAGGCCGGAAGGTCGGGCTGCGCGCCGGCCGCGGTTGTGCGCCAATGACGCAGGCAGCGTTCGATGCTGCTGGGATGCGGAAATTTCGGCGCCTGGGTAAAGCCGCCGAATGCAGAATCAAACGATAGCCCAAGCGCCTCGCGCGCCCGCAGCAGTGGCGATGCATCGAGAACGGCGCCGGGCGAGGGCTGCGGCGAGAGCGCGGCGAATGCAGCCTTGAGATGCGTAATCTGGGTCGCGATCTCAGCAGAATGGCCGCGGTAGTATTCGGCCACGCGCTTCAAGAGCTCGCTGAATGCCGGCATGCCATAGCGGGGTTCCTTGGGAAAGTAGGTGCCGCCGAAGAACGGCTGTTGATCCCGCGGATTCAGGAACATGGTGAGCGGCCAGCCTCCTGACCCCTGGGTAATCATCTGTTGCGCGACTTGATAGATCTTGTCCAGGTCGGGCCGCTCCTCGCGATCGACTTTGATGTTGACGAACAATTCGTTCATCAGCGCAGCCGTGCTCTTGTCTTCGAACGATTCGTGCGCCATGACATGGCACCAATGGCAGGCCGAATAGCCGATCGACAAGAGAATGGGTTTGTCTTCGCGCCTGGCGCGCGCCAGAGCCATCTCGCCCCACGGATACCAATCCACGGGATTATCCGCGTGTTGCAGCAGGTACGGGCTGGTCTCTTCGGCGAGACGATTGCGCTGCATCGGCAAGTCCGCAGTCGGTTAGAATGCCGCCCACTATAACTTAAGTACTTGCAATGTCCGATTCCAATACTGCGGCGCAGTTGCCCGTCCTGCGCCTGAAGCGCAACGAAGATCGCCGTCTGCACGCGGGACATCTATGGATTTTCAGCAACGAGGTCGATGTGCAGCAGTCGCCGCTGGTCAAGTTCAAGGCCGGTGAGTTGGTGCGGGTGATGGCGCACAACGACCGCGCGCTGGGATTGGCCTATGTCAATCCACGCTCGCTGATTGCTGCGCGGCTGCTGCAAACATGGAAGGTTCCGGACGCCGGCTGGTTCGAGGAGCGCCTGCGCGCGGCGCTGCGCTTGCGCGACCGTCTGTACCCCAAGCCCTACTATCGTTTGGTATACGGCGAGTCCGACGGTTTGCCGGGTTTGGTGGTTGATCGCTTTGCTACTGCGTGCGTCGTGCAAATCGGAACTGCCGGCATGGAACTGCTCAAAGCCGAGATTCAGGAGGCGCTGCGGCGGGTCTTGCGATGTGAAGTGCTGTTCTTCAAAAATGACAGCGCCGCTCGGGAGCTCGAGGGCCTGCCCAGTTACACGGAAGCCGCGATCGGTGCGATCGACGACCCCGCCGCAGTATGGGAGGACGGGCTTGAATTCCGGGCGCCGTTGGCGTCGGGCCAAAAGACCGGCTGGTTTTTCGATCAGGCCGGCAACCGTCGGGCGCTGCCGAAGTACATTCGCAAGGGTTCGCGCGTGCTCGACGTGTTCAGCTATGTGGGCGCCTGGGGCGTGCGCGCGGCGAAGAGCGGCGCGCGCGAAGTGCTGTGTGTCGACAGCTCCGCGGCGGCGCTGGAGCTGGCTCAAGCGAACGCAGCGCGCAACGGCGTCGAGATTACCGCTCGCCGGGGCGATGCGTTCGATGTGCTCGAGGATCTGGCAAAGGAGGGTGCCCGTTTCGATGTGGTGGTCATCGATCCGCCGGCGTTCGCCAAGCGCAAGAAAGATCTGCCCAAGGCGCTGGCCGCCTACAAACGCCTGAACCAGCTGGCGATTTCTACCCTTGCCGACGACGGCATCCTGGTGTCGTGCTCCTGCTCCTTTCACGTCAGCGCCGAGGATTTGCGGGAGGCCATTGCCAAGGCGGCGCGCGGCGCGGACAAGCAACTGCAAATCATGGAAATGGGCGGCCAGGCGCCGGACCACCCGGTGCATCCCGCGATTCCTGAAACGCGATATCTTAAAGCCTATTTCTGTCGGGTCGGCGACAGTTTAAAGTAGCGTGCATGCTGACCTATCCGCACATCAACCCCATCGCCGTGTCCATCGGACCATTTTTTGGCATCGGACCCTTGCGCGTGCATTGGTACGGGATCATGTACCTCATCGGATTCATGGCGGCTTGGTGGCTGGCGAGATATCGCGCGAGGCGCGCCGGATCAACCTGGGGTGCGCTCGATGTGGATGACCTCATTTTCTACTCCGCCATCGGCGTCATTGCGGGCGGCCGCATAGGCTGGTGTATTTTTTACGGACATGACGTGATCGCCGAAAATTGGCTGAACGTGTTCCATATCTGGGATGGAGGGATGTCGTTTCACGGCGGCATGCTCGGCGTACTGGCGGCCGCCATCGTTTTCGGCCGCGTGAAGCACAAGCGGTTGGCCGACGTATTGGATTTTCTCGCGCCGCTGCCGGGGTTCGGCCTCATGGCGGGCCGGATCGGCAATTTCATCAACGGTGAACTCTGGGGCAGGCCAACCAATTTGCCGTGGGGATTTGGCGTGCCCGATACCCAGGGCGTGCTGATTGCGCGGCATCCATCACAGCTCTACGAAGCCGGTCTCGAGGGGCTGCTGCTGTCGGTGATTCTGATCTGGTTCACCCACAAGCCGCGGCCGCGCCTGGCGCCCATCGGTTTGTTTCTGCTGGTCTACGGCTGCTGCCGGTTCTTGGTGGAATGGGTGCGCCTGCCGGATGCGAATATCGGCTACCTGGCGGGCGATTGGCTGACCATGGGCATGCTGCTGACGACGCCCATGATTTTGGCCGGCGCCGCGACCTTAGGTTATGCCTATCGGCACAGCATTCCGTCCGGCAACATTCTTCAGGCGAACGCATAAAGTGCGCCAGTATCTCGACTTCCTGCGCCACATTCGCGAGCGCGGCCAGCCCAAGGGCGATCGGACCGGGACCGGCACCCTGAGTGTTTTTGGTTACCAGATGCGTTTCGATCTGAACGACGGATTCCCGCTCGTGACGACCAAAAAAATGCACCTGCGTTCCATCATCTACGAGCTGCTGTGGTTCCTGACCGGCGATACCAACATCAAGTATTTGCACGATCACGGCGTCAGCATTTGGGATGAATGGGCGGATGCGCACGGGGAATTGGGCCCGGTGTACGGCAAGCAATGGCGCAGCTGGCCGACGGCGGACGGGCGCCATATCGACCAGCTTGCGCAAGTGGTCGAACAACTGCGCAGCAATCCTGACTCGCGCCGCATATTGGTCAGCGCCTGGAATGTGGGCGAGCTGGAGCGCATGGCGCTGCTGCCGTGCCACGCCCTGTTTCAATTCTATGTGGCCGACGGCCGACTATCCTGCCAGCTCTATCAGCGCAGTGCCGACGCGATGCTGGGCGTGCCCTTCAACATCGCCTCCTATGCGCTGCTGACGCACATGCTCGCGCAGCAGTGCCGCCTTGAAGTCGGCGATTTCGTGTGGACCGGCGGAGATTGTCATTTGTACTTGAATCACCTGACGCAGACCGATCTGCAGATCTCGCGCACGCCATACCCCTTGCCGAGGCTCAAGCTGCGGCGCGCGCCGAGTCTGTTCGATTATGCGTTCGAGGATTTCGAGGTTCTTGGCTATAGCTGCCACGATGCGATCAAAGCGCCCATTGCGGTATGAAGGGCGCGCGACGCGCGCGCACTGCGCTGATTGAAGTGCGCTATTCAGCGATTCACGGCTACGGCGTATTTGCGCGGCGCCAGATCCGCAAGGGCACGACCATCCTCGAGTATCTGGGCGATCGCTTGACCCACAGCCAGGCGGATGCGCGCTACGAGCAGAAGGAATCCAGGGACAATCATACTTTTTTGTTCACCGTCGATTCGAACACGGTGATCGACGCAGGCGTCAACGGCAACGAAGCGCGCTACGTGAACCACGGCTGCGACCCCAATTGCGAAAGCGTCAAGCGGGGCAAGAGGATTTTCATCGAGGCGATACGCACGATCCGGCCCGGCGAGGAGCTTGCCTACGACTATCAAATCCAGCGCGACGCCGATGACCCCCACGACATCGACGAAATTTTTTCCTGCCGCTGCGGAGCGCCAGGGTGCCGCGGCAGCATGCTGGTGGAGCGCGAAGTGAAGCCGCGGCCGACGCGCGCGAAGCGGCCGCAGCGCCCCGCAAACGGCCGCGGTGGCCGAAGGGGCTGAAGGCCTTGAGCGCGGGCGCGGACTTGAGTACAGCGGGGATCTCGATCCGGGATCAATTCATCGCACCGCGGCAGATCCGCTCGCTGGTTGAATGCGCGCAGGCGCGTTGTGCGCAGGGCGAGTTCGCCGCGGCCCGGGTCGGAAACGATGCGGGCCGGCGGCGCCGCGCGGATATTCGCGGCGATTTCACTTGTTGGCTGCGCGAGCCGCTGTACCCGGCGGAGCGCCTGCTGCTTGAAGAGCTGGAGCAGCTGCGCCTGGAGTTGAATCGCGAGGCATACCTGGGGCTGTTCGAGCTGGAGCTGCACTATGCCTGGTATCCGCCGGGCGCGGCTTATGCGCGCCATCTGGACCAGCCGCGGGGCGCCGCGCAGCGCAAGGTGTCGCTGGCCTTGTATCTCAATACCGAATGGGAGCCGCCTGCCGGAGGCGCGCTGCGGATCTTCGACGCGGACGCGGGATTTCGCGACGTCGAGCCCATTGCCGGCAGGCTGGTCTGCTTCCTGACGGAGGGGCGCGAGCACGCCGTGCTGCCGGCCCGCCGCGACCGATGGAGCATCAGCGGCTGGTTCCGCGCGCGCGCTTGATTTGCTTGAGCGCGCTACTATCGTGCGATGTTGAGCCGCCGCCGCACGCGAACCAGGCATGCAGCGGGCGCTTGAATTGCGCAACACCTGATAATTTAAGGCATTTGAGTGACAGGCACGAATGTTGCTCTGACTGGATGGTATACTGATAGGTCCTCGCCATGCGCTTGCCGTCGTTGAAATTTTTGAAGACCTTCCAGGTCGCGGCCAGGCTGCAAAGCTTCAAGGCGGCGGCCGAGGAGCTGTTCGTCACCCCATCCGCCATCAGTCACCAGATCAAGTCGCTGGAGCAGCAGCTCGGCGTGAGCTTGTTCCAGCGCGGCGTGCGCACGCTGACGCTCACCGACGCCGGCGCGCACTATCTCGAGCACATCAACGACATTTTCTCGAAGCTCGAATCGGTCACCGAGCAGTTGCAGGTGCGCTACGGGCGCAGCATCATCCGCCTGAACGTGCCGCCGTTCTTCGCGAACGAAATGCTGCTGCCGCGGCTGGCATCGTTTTCCCAGGTCCGCGAAGAAACCGACATCCGCATCGAAACCACCTTTTCCGCGCCCAAGACCCACCCGCCGGACGCAGATCTCTCGATCGTCGTGGGCGCCGGTCCCTGGGAAGGGTTGACGGTGCACGAGCTGTTCGCGCAGAGCTTCATCGCCGCGTGTTCGCCGGCGTTTCTGCTCGAGAATCCAATCGATTCCTATGCCGATCTGAACGGCAAGACCTTGCTGCTGCATGAAGAGCGCCGCGAGGCGTGGGAACGGTGGGCGCAGGGATTGGGAATCGAACCGATCAAGCCCAACCGGCTGGTGCGGCTGGACACCATGTCGGCGGTGGTGCGAGCCGCCGAACAGGGCGTCGGCGTCGCCCTGGTTCCCGCGCGTTTGAGCGCCGATCGCTTCATTGGCGGCGGCCTGGTGAAACTCTTCGATGCGGAATTGACCACCAACGAAAGCTACGTGCTCCTGCATAGACCCGAGGATCACGCACGCGAGGATCTGCAGGAACTGACCGAGTGGATCTTGAGCGAATGCCGGGTGGCGTGAGGCAGAGCTGCGGCCGGGCAGGTCGCGGCCGCGTACACATGAGAGAAATACGCGCGGCGGAGAATTTTTCTCGTTTGCCGGAAGGTTGAGCGCTGCCTATGGTGTGGCTGGGGTGTTGGTATTTTGAGCATCAAGGAATACCACCATGCACATCCGCAATCTGACTCTCGCGGCCGCGGCATTCGCGGCAATCTCCCCGGCGATTTGCAACGCGAATCCCGAAACTGTCGCGCTGCAGGCCTGTGCGCGCGCCTTCGCCTCGAGCATTGCAGCGCCGGGATCCGCCGCGCCGTCGTACACGGTGGACTATCGCAGCGGCGAATCGCACGGTGTGCCGGCAGGCTACTATGACCGCGCATACACCTTCTATCTGCGCGCCCACAGCCCGAAGAGCGACCGGACGATTGCGCGTGCGACCTGTGCCGCGGACCTGAACGGCACGATCGTGTCTTTGAAGTCCGAACCCGCAGCGAGGTCGAGCCCGGCGCTGGCCGCTCAATTCTAGGTTTTTCTGGCGGGTTGCGCGGCGCGAGCGTATAAGTCCGTTTTCTTTCGGGATTGAAACGGATGAAGTACGCGGCGGTGGAGCTGGTGGTCGCGGCGGCGGAAAATGACGTCATCGGCCGCGACAACCGTCTGCCGTGGCACCTGCCTGCGGACTTCCGGCATTTCCGGGCGCTGACGCTCGGCCGGCAGGTACTCATGGGACGCAAAACCTATGAGTCGATCGGCAAGGCGCTGCCGGATCGGACCAATCTGGTGTTGAGCCGCTGCGCGCAATTCGCACCGGCCGATTGCAAGGTCGTGACGACACTGGATGATGCGCGGGCGGCTGCCGGCGAGGATCCGCCGTTGATGGTGATCGGCGGCGCAGAGATCTACAGGATCTGCATGCCGTTCGCGAGCCGCATCCATCTCACCCTGGTGCATGCGCAAATAGACGGCGACACTTTTTTCCCGGACTGGCGCAGTGCCGAGTGGCGCGATTCCGGCCGCGAGCGCCACGAAGCGGACGGCAGGAATGCCTACGCCTACAGCTTCATCACGCTGGATCGCGCCGCCTGAAGCCCCGTAGCGCCGCATCGGCCTAGACCGGCGACAGCCGGGCGCTGATCGCCGACTCGGCGCGCTCGAAGTCGACCTCGGCCAGCGACGCGACCGTGCCCGCGGTCAGGTCGGCCAAAATGGCCGCCTGCGTGGCGCCGCGCTGCTGCGCCGCGCGATAGGGAATTTCATGGTGGAACATCACCATCGAGTAGCGCGGAATGAATTGCCGCGGGAAGCGCCGCTCGAGCTCCAGGGACAAGGCCTGCTGCAGCTGGAATTTGGGGTCCGCAACCCGCTCGCGCATTTCCAGATAATTTTCCAGGGCCATCGCGGCGATGGCATCGGTATCCGGTTTGCGGGCCGCGCCGAACTCCGCGAACACCGCTTCCCACGACGAATGCCGGGCAACACAGGCATCGAATTCGACGCAGTCCTCGAAACAGCAATTCATCCCCTGACCGTGAAAGGGCACCATGGCGTGCGCTGAATCGCCGATCAGGGCCGCCAGTCCGTGAGCGTGCCATGGGGTCGCGGCTACGGTGCCGAGGAAGCCGACCGGGTGTGCCTTGAATTCCTCGACGCAGTCCGGCATCAGTGCGCGCGCGTCGGGAAATTCCCGGGAGATGAACCGGTCGATGGCCGCGCAGTCGCGCAATGATTCGAAGCTGACCGCGCCCTGCTTGGGCAGAAACAAGGTCGCGGTGAAACTGCCATCATCGTTTGGCAGGGCGATCAGCATGAAATTGCCGCGCGGCCAGATGTGCAGCGCATCGTAGGCCATCGGATAGCCGCGGGCGGGCCTTGCGGGTATGGACAGTTCCTTGTAGCCGTGTTCGAGATCGGTCTCGCGCGCCTGAATGAGATTCAGCGCGCTCATTTCGCGGCGCATGACGGAACCCGCGCCATCGGCCGCGAGCAGCGGCTGCATCGGCACGTTCAGCACCTGGTCTTCTTTGAGGTCGCGGATCCGCGCCGTCCCCGCGGCGAAATCAGCCGCTTCGAAGCGATGCTCGAAATGCAGCTGTATGCCGGAGTGGCGGGCGGCCACTTCGAGCAGCACCTGATTCAGCCGGTGGCGCGAAATCGAATAGATCACTTCATTGGGCCGCTGACCATAGGGCTGAAACAAGGTTTCCCCATTTGCATGGTGGATGAGCCGGCCGCGCATCGGCAGCATCGCGGACCCGAGAGCATCCAGTACGCCGGCCGCTTTGAGGGCGTGAATTCCGCGATCGGCAAGCGCCAGGTTGATGGAACGGCCGGATTCGGCGGCCGCCCCGCGCAGGTCGGGCCTGCTTTCGTACAACTCCACCTGCGCCGCGCCGCGCCGCGTGAGAAGGATCGCCAGCAGCGTGCCCGTTGGGCCGGCGCCGACGATGCGGATCTTCGGCATCACGCGCGCAGCGAGCGCGACAATGCGCCGGCCGCAGCGAGCACATCGCCGAACGAGTTGTACAAGGGTACGGGCGCCAGGCGCAGCACATCGGGCTCCCGCCAATCGCCGATCACGCCCTCGAGCTCCAGCCGCTCCCGACAGCGCTCAGCCGCAGCCTTGGTGCGCGCAATGCGCAGGCTGAGCTGGCAGCCGCGCTGCTCAGGCGCCTCGGGAGTGATGATCTCCACCGCATCCGGCAGCAGTTCTGTGATGAGCCGCTGCATAAAGCCGGTCAACTTAAGCGATTTCTCCCGCAGCGCAGGCATGCCGGCGCGCTGAAAAATCTCCAGCGACGCCAGCAGCGGCGCCGCGGCCAGGATGGGAGGATTGCTGATCTGCCATCCCGGCGCGCCGCCGATCGGATCAAAGGCCGGTTCGAAAAGAAATCTCGAGTCGCGGTTGTGCCCCCACCAGCCGGCGAAGCGGGGCAGATCGAAACGCCGGCCGTGCCGCTCGTGCACGAAGCAGCCGCCGACGGCGCCGGGGCCGGCGTTGAGATACTTGTAGCTGCACCACACGGCGAAGTCGGCGCTCCAGTCATGCAGGCGCAGCGGCGTATTGCCGATGGAGTGGGCAAGATCAAGGCCTACGGCCGCGCCCACACGGTGCGCCGCCGCGATCAGCGGTTGCAGATCCAGCGCCTGCCCGGTGAGATATTGAACGCCCGGCAGCAGGACCAGCGCCAGGCGGGAACCAAAGCCTGCGATCCGCTCGAGCAAATCCTCGGTTCTCAAGGTTCGCTCCCCGGCCCGCGGTTCAACCTCGATCAAATTCCGGGCCGCATCAAGGCCGTGAAACTGAAGCTGGGAAACGACGGCGTAACGATCCGAGGGAAATGCCGAACTCTCGATCAGCACGCAATTGCGCGGCCCTGCCGGCCGGAAGAAACTCACCATCATCAGATGCAGATTGACCGTCAAGGAGTTCATGGCGATGACTTCGTTCGGCCCGGCGCCGGCGAGTTCGGCGAGCCCGGGCGCGGCGCGTTCGTGATAGCCGATCCACGGGCGCGCAGCCGCCGCGTGCCCGAGAACCCCCAAACGCCGCCAGTCCTCGAGCTCTTGTTCGACGTATTGCGCGGCCGACTTCGGCTGCAGCCCGAGCGAGTGACCGCCGAGGTAGGTCAGCCGTCGGCCCTCGCCGTCGTAGGGGTGGTGAAACTCCGCCGCATAGGGCGCCAAGGGGTCGGCCGCGTCATGGGCCATCGCGAGCGAAGCATGGCGCGCCGATTCGGTCAGTTGGGGACCTGCATGAGCGTGCCGCAAACACCGCAGGTGCGGTGCTGCAGGCTCGAATAAAAGCGCGCGAAGATCTCCGGCAGCTGGCTCTCGATATTGCGCACCGCGACGCGCTCCAGGTGGAGGCGGTTGCCGCAGTTTTCGCAGTACCACGAGAATCCGTCCAGCTCATCGGGAGCGCGGCGCCGCTCCACGACGATTCCCACACTGCCGGCGGGCCGTTGCGGCGAGTGCGGCACCTCGGCGGGCAGAAG
Organism: Steroidobacteraceae bacterium; assembly: GCA_035567075.1. GTDB lineage: Bacteria > Pseudomonadota > Gammaproteobacteria > Steroidobacterales > Steroidobacteraceae > Bog-1198. The sequence goes on along the minus strand of DATMRC010000058.1, from coordinate 7,512 downwards.
GTACACCTCGCCTTCGCGGATCGGCACATCGGTGGGCCTGCCGTCCTGCAGGGTCTTCAGCAGCATGTCCCCCTTGACCTGGAAGAAGAATTCGTCGCTCGGATCGTGGTGATAATCCTTGCGCGAATTGGGGCCGCCGACCGCCATGATGATGAAGTTGCTGTCTGCAAACAGCAGCTTGTTGCCCACCGGCGGCTTGAGCAGGTCGCGATTCCGATCAATCCATTGATGCAGGTTGAAGGGCATGGCTGCTGGCATGCGAGCATTATAGCGTCCGGCAAGCCACCTGGACGGGAGCGGCATCGGGGATGTCCAGGCGCAATGCGGTCAGGCGGTCCCCCCAGACGCAACCCGTATCGAGGCCGGTCACATCGGCATTCCGAAAGAATCCAAGCGTTGACCAATGACCGAAGACGATGCGCGATCCGCGCCAGCGGGCGCCGGGCGCCTCGAACCAGGGGACGAGCGACATCGACTGCGCTTTTTTCGGCGATCCTTTGGCACGCAGCGCGAGGCGGCCTTGCGCATCGAGATAGCGCAGGCGCGTAAAGCAATTGACGATGAAGCGCAGCCGTTCTTCGCCTTCGAGCGCATCGTCCCAGCGATCCGGCGTGTCGCCGTACAGCCGCTCGAAAAATCTGTTCGGATCGCGGCGCAGGGATTTCTCGACTTCACGCGCGCATTGGCGCGCCAAATTCAGGTCCCACTGCGGCGCCAAACCCGCGTGCACCATGCACACTTTCAACTTCAAGTCGTCGTGCATGAGCGGCCGGCTTTGCAGCCACTCGAACAGCGATGCGCTGTCGGAAGCGGCCAACACCTCAGCGATCGTATCGTCGCCGCGCGGACGCGCAGCGCCGCAGGCCACGGCCAGCAGGTGCAGATCGTGGTTGCCGAGAATCACCGTCGCGGCATCCCCCAGATCCCGGACCCTGCGCAGCACCTTGAGTGAATCGGGTCCGCGATTGACCAGATCACCGACGAACCACAGGGAGTCGCGGTCCGCGGAGAATTTCAGCGTGCCGAGCAGTTCGCCGAGTTCGGCGTCACAGCCTTGCACGTCGCCGATTGCATACAGCGCCATCCTTAGTGCAGTACCCCTGGCATCGCCAGCCTGAAGGGCGCGATCGGCGCATCGAATTGCTGACCGTCATCGGCCACCATTTGATAACTGCCCTGCATGGTTCCAACGGGGGTTTCTATCACCGCTCCGGTCGAGTAGCGGAATCCCTGGCCGGGCTTCAAGTACGGCTGCTCGCCGACCACGCCGTCGCCGCGCGTTTCTTTCACATTGCCGTTGGCATCGGTGATGATCCAATGGCGCGTGAGCAGGCGCGCCGGCACCTGCCCCTCGTTGCGAATCGTGATGGTGCATGAGAACACGAACCGCTTGTCGCGTGGATCGGATTGCTCTTCGATATAGGAGGTTTCGACCTCCACCCGGATTCTGGGATTTGCCGGCTCGGGCGTGGTGCTCTGCATGGATTTACGCCAGGCGCACCGCGAGCACATCGCAGTGCGCGGCGTGCAGGACGGTATCCTCGGTAAAATTCACCAGGATGGCCAGGCCGTGGCGCTCGCGGCTGCCGAGCACGATCAAATCGGCCGATTCCTCCTCCGCGATGCGAAGGATTTCCGCCTTGGTGTTGCCCGCTTCCACCCTGACCTTTGCGTTCGCGAGACCGGTGCGCGCCATCAGATCGTTCAATTTCGCGCGCGCCCGGTCCATCAGGTCCGCCTCGATTTGTCCCGTCGGCATCAACGACTCCCCCATGGGTTCAACCGGCACGAAATCGACGACATGCAGGACAATCAACGCGGCATTGGAGCAGGCCGCCAAATTCCGGCCGGCGGCGGCGACCTGAGCGCTGGCATCGGACAGATCCAGCAATACCAATACCTTCTTATAGCCGGTCATTTGAGTTCGAGTATAACCGAGAGCGGTGCGCGGCGAGCAGGCCGAATTGCGCGGGCGCCAGCGCTTCCGGGCGCAGCTGCGGATCGATGCCGCAGAACTCGATCTCCTGCGGCGTCAGCAGTCCCTTCAATCCATTGCGCAGGGTCTTGCGGCGATGAGAAAACGCCGCCGTCACCAGCGTGCGCAGCACGCCCTCATCGCCGATATCGAAGCGCGACTTGATCGCCGGCGTGAGCCGCACGATTGCGGACCAGACCGCCGGCCGCGGCTGAAATGCGCCGGGACCCACGTCGAACAGGTGTTCAACTTCGGCAACCGCGGCGAGCATCACGGTGAGCCGGCCGTAGGTCTTGTTCGAAGGCCGGGCGGTCATGCGTTCCACCACTTCCTTCTGCAGCATGAAGTGCATGTCCTTGACCGCCGCGCGCTGCGACAGCAGATGAAACAGCAACGGCGTCGAGATGTTGTAGGGAAGATTGCCGACGATGCGCAGCGGCGCGCCGGCCGCGCGCATGCGCTCGAAGTCGGTAAGGAGCGCATTCTCGACATGCACGCGCAGCCCGCCGGCGGCGCGCGCGTCGAGCGTCAGCGACTGCGCCAGGTCGCGGTCGATTTCGATGACATCCAGGCCGCGGGCGCGGCGCAGCAGCTCCCAGGTCAACGCGCCGCGTCCGGGACCGATCTCCACGATGCGATCGCCGCCGGCGGGCGCCACGGCGTCGACGATCCGCCGGATGACTCCGGGGTCATGCAGGAAGTGCTGACCAAAGCGCTTACGAACCGGCAACATCGATGCGCGCACTCGCGAGATCAATGGCAAGGGCGAGAGCCGCGCGCAGGCTTCCGGTGTCGGCTGTTCCGCTGCGCGCCAGCTCCAGAGCGGTTCCATGATCGACGCTCAGGCGCAATATCGGCAACCCCAAGGTCATGTTCACGGCGTTGCCGAATCCGATGTGCTTGATCACCGGCAACCCTTGATCGTGGTACATGGCCACGATCACATCGGCGGTCTTGAGGAAGCGCGGGGTAAAGGCGGTGTCCGCGGGCACCGGTCCCTGGATGCGGTATCCCTGATCCTTGAATTCCTGGATCACCGGCCGGATTATGTCCAATTCCTCGCGGCCCAGGTGTCCGGCTTCGCCGGCATGCGGGTTGAGTCCCAGCACCGCGATCCTGGGCTGGGCCAGCGAAAAATATTTTTCCAGGTCCATGTGCACGATGCTCAAAGTGGCGCGCAGCCGCTCGCGGGTGATCGCGCGCGGCACGTCGGCCAGCGCCAGGTGCGTGGTAACCAGCGCGACCTTGAGCTGATCGTTGAGCAGCAGCATCACCGGCAATGCCGCGCGGGTCCTGGCCGCGAGATATTCGGTGTGGCCGCTGAAGGCGTAGCCCGCTTCGATGAGCGTGCTTTTCTGCACGGGCGCGGTCACCATGGCGGCGAATTCACCGTTCGTGCATCCGTCGCAGGCGCGGTCGAGCATCTCGATCACGTAGGCGGCGTTGTGCGTGTCCGGCTTACCCGGTACAACCTGCCGGCGCGCCGGAATGTGCATTACCTTGAGCGTTCCGGCACGATGCGATTTGGCGGGCTGCGAGGGGACGTAAGGCAGCAGGGTGATGGGCAATTCGAGGCTGGCCGCCGCGGCCGCCAGCATTTCGATGTCGGCCGCCACGACCAGGTCGGCCTCCCAATCCGTCTGCGCCAGGCTCACGCAGGCATCCGGTCCGATACCGGCCGGCTCGCCCGACGTGATGACGATGCGCGGTATGTACACCGCTGCGCGCGCCTACATTTTGACTTCGACGAAGGCCTCGTCGCGCAGCGCCCGCACCCACAGCTCGGTTTCCTCATCCGCCTTGCTCTCGCGGATGGCGACAAACGCCTTCTGGCGCCGCACATCCTCGGTGCTGTCGTAAGTTCGGGTGCCCAGCATCTGGACGATGTGCCAACCGTAGCGGGTCTTGAAGGGCTCGCTGATCTCGTTGGTCTTCAGGTCGGCGATCGCCTTGTCGAATTCAGGCACGAAGGTGCCGGGGCCGCTCCAGCCCAAATCGCCGCCGTCGGGCGCCGAGCCGGGATCTTCGGACGAGGTCGAGGCGATGCCGGCGAAATCCTCGCCCTTCTCGATGCGATCGCGCAGCCTCGCAAGTTTCTGCCGCACCGTTTCGTCGTCATCCAGCTCGTTCGGTTTCATGAGGACGTGCCGGACGTGGATTTGATTGATGATGACCGCCACTTCGCCGCTGCGCCGCTCGTTGAGCTTGACGATGTGGTAGCCGCTCGGCGTGCGCACCGGTTCACTGACATCGCCCGGCTTCATCTTGGCGACCAGATCCAATACGAACTGCGGCAGCTGCGCGCCCTTGCGCCAGCCCAATTGGCCGCCGTCCAGGGCGGTCGAGCTATTGGAATTCGCGATCGCCAACTGGCCGAAGTCCTCGCCTTTCGCGGCGCGATTCGCGAGATCCTGCGCCTTGCGCGAAATCTCGTCCAACTGTTGCGGCGTGGCGGCGGCCGGCAGCGACAGCAGGATGTGAGAAACGTTGAATTCGTCGTTGGACGCAGCGCTTTGCTGGCGAGCGAGATATTGATCGAGTTCCCGCGGCGTGACGTTGATGTGCGATATCACATCGCGTTGCCGCAAGGTGTTCAGGGTCAACTCCTTGCGCATGGATTCGCGATATAGTTTGTAGTCGATGCCCTGGGACGCGAGCGCCGTCGGCAATTGGTCGAACGGGATCTTGTTGCGTGCCGCAATCTCCTGCAGCGCGCTGTTCAATTGTTCGTCCGAGACGGTCAGTCCGACGTGCTTGGCGCGCTGCATCTGGATTTCCTGCACGATCAAACGATCGAGCACCTGCTGCTTCAGCACGCTTTGCGAGGGCAGCTCGATCCTTTGCTCCACCAGCCGTTTGCTGACCGAATCCATTTGCGCGTCCAGCTCGCTTTTCAGGACCAGGCCGTCGTTGACGATGGCGGCGATGCGGTCCAGCATCTCGCCGTGGACGCCGATATCCCGGGTCTGGGCGTGCGACGCCGACAGCAATAGCAACTGCGCAGCGAGCATCGCGCAGAACGGGCCAAATTTACGCATGAGTCTGAATCCTGATTCCATCTAAGGTTTACTGGATGTTCGGGTCGCGGGTCGAGTATCCGCGGATCGATCGTTCGAGGAAGGAATCCTCACGCTTTCCGACCGAACTTAAGCCCGTCAGTTCCAATTGTAATGCAAACGAGGTATCCAGTCCCCCGTTGTGGTTGCTGATATAGCGGCGCTGCACCAGTTCGATGCGATAACAGCAGCTTTTGTATTCAAATCCAGCCACTTGCTCGATGGTCTGGTGGTCCTGGAGCGAGTACACCCAGCGGCCCACGGTGTTCCATTTATCGGCGATCGGCCAGGCGAAAGAGCCATCATATTGCTTCAATATGCCCTGCTGAAAGCGGTAGCCGACGTTCACGACGCGGTTGAAATCCGGGTGATATTGCACCGAAATCTCCGATTTCTCGGTCTGCGAGGTGTAAGGGTTCCATTGGTAATCCAGATTGACGCTCATGTGCTTGTAGCCGGTCAGTGACACGTCCGCGATGATGTCCGAGGCGGGGTAGGTCGGGCCGCTCTGACCCGGCTCCGAGGCGACCGGCTGGCGCGGGAAACCGAAGAGATATTGATTGGGCAGAAGGTACTGTCCGGGGTACGGCGTAAACGATTGTCCCCGCCAGATCAGCGCTCCGGGTATGGCCAAGGGATTCACCGTCGGCATGATCTGGAAAGCCTGCGCGGCGGCCGGAGGGCCCAGATAGTCGGTGTCGGTCAGGCCCACCTGCGGGATCGAGAAATAGCGGATTTGTCCGACGGTTGCCGACAGATACTGCGCGCCGCTGTTGTGGTCGAAAAGCCTCGTGGTCAACGCCAGCGCCACCTGATTTGCGTCGCCGATTCGATCCGAGCCGACGTAGCGGTTGGTGCGAAACAGCTCGGTCAGGTTGAAGTCCGGCAGCGCGCTGTCGAAAATCGGCAGATTATTCTGATTCCGGTAGGGCACATAGCTGTAGACGATGCGCGGCTCGAGGGTCTGGGTGCGCTGCCCCTGCGAGCCCGCATCGCGTTCGAATACCAGTCCCGCGTCCAGGCGCCCATACGGCAGCGCCCGCGTCGGCGTGCCCGGGGTGCCGAATGCCACGTCCTTCAAGTCGTACTGCGTGAAGTCGTAGCCGACCGCGGGCTCGAAGAAGTAGCCCGGACCCCGGTTCGACCAGCGTATTTCAGGCGATAGGTTCAATCGCACACCGGTCGGGCCGACCTCGCGCATGAAGTTGACGGCCTCGCTGTCGAACACGAACTCGAGATTGCTTCGGGCTATTGGATACAGCGCGCTCGCCTGCACGCGCGGCACGCGCGAATAGGGCCGGTCGGCGTCCGACACCAGCGTATCGATGGTTTGAAAGTTCTGCAGCTGCGCGCGAATGCGCCACGCATCATCGTAGTACAGCAAATCGGCGCGGCGCTCCAGATAGGTGACGCTGGTCTGATCGGTGCCCACCGCAAAATCCTGGAAGTAGTTGCTGTCGCTGACATTGGCGATGTCGGCATCGACGCGCAGTCCGGCCTTGAGGTCCGTGACGTCGGTGTAACGCGCGTAGTTGCGGCTGTCGTTGTTGTCCTTCTTGTCGTCGGGAAGAAACGTGGCGTCGACCTGACCGTGGGAGGACGCCGTCAGGTAGCGGAAATCCTCGGTCAATTGCACGCCGCGGGCGGTCAATATCCCGGGCGTGAGCGTCAGGTCGTAGTTCGGCGCTAGGTTGAAATAATAGGGCACCGCCAATTCAAAGCCGTTGTTGCCAGAATGCCCGAGATTCGGATAAAGAACACCGCTCTTGCGTTCGTCGCCCAGGGGAAAGGAGATATAGGGCGTGTAGAAAATCGGCACGTCCATGAAGCGCATGGTCACGTGATGGGCGACACCCACGTGATTCTGGGTATCCAGGTTGATCGAGGACGCCTGCAGCATCCAATCGTCCTTTCCGACCGGGCAGCTGGTGTAATTCACCTGATTGAGCGCCACCTTGCCATCCGGACTGACCGCGATGTCCTTGGCGACTCCGCGCCCATTGCGGTCGATCAGCTCGAAATTCGCCTGGCTGAAATCCGCGCCGGCGGCGGGGTCGTAGCGGCCGGTCGCGCTGCGCACCCGCAATTTAGGATCCATGAAATCCACCGAGCCTTTGATGTTCAGCAGATCCTCGTTGTAGTCGTAGGTGACCGAGTCCCCGGCGATGCTGCGCTCGTCCTGGCGGACCCGCACGCGGCCGTTGACGACGGCATTGCCGTCGGCGCCGAGCAGGGCATCGTCGCTGTCGATGTAAATCCGATGATCGTCAATTGCGATGTCGGCCGGGCGGCTCGAGATGTATTTCGGCGGGGCGGGGCACAGGTCTCCCGCACGCACCATGGCGGCCGCGAGGCAGGAGAAGATGAATGCGGCCCGAACCAGAGAAGCCATGGACAAAATGCATCGCCTTAGTCGGTATACTTAAAACGCCGCGTTTGCGGTGTGCGAATGGTCAAGCATGGGTGTATTGGATGCAAGCG
>DATMRC010000057.1:0-20408 GCA_035567075.1 Steroidobacteraceae bacterium | reverse complement strand
ACCGACCAGAAGGTAACGGACGGCGTTCGAATTCGTTTCGACGACATGTAACGGTCTCCGTGATTATTGAAAATCCGCATTTGGGCACCCCTTGTAATAATTTATCGCCCGGGCGATTGGCATAATGCATCCCGCCTGGGCGGTAGTGTAGGTGCAATTAGTAGGCCAAGATACAACAAAATACAACAGGGGCAATTCACGCGCCCCGGCCGCACCGGCGCCGGTGCTATTTTTCCGGGATAAATCCATATATTTCATCAAATTGAAATATGAAGCTCGGCTTCCTCTATAGGATGAATCTTGTTGTGTTCTTGCTACATGTGTCGACCCCCTGGCGGGGGCGGCGAGTCGGCGCGGTGCAGGTGAGAAATTGCTGCGCCCCAAAAAAGTGCGCCTTGTGGCTATTCCCAGATGACCGGGACGACGGATGCCACCAACAGGGCGGCCATCGAGTAGTTGAACCAGCGGCGTCTTGAATCCGTTTGCAGGAAATTTCTCAGCATCGCGCCGAATAGTGTCCAGCAGCAGACGCTCGCCATCGTGATCACGAGGCAGATCGCGGCCAGCACCGCGATTTGCAACGGCAGCGTATGGTCAACCACCGTGTACGTGGTCACGACGCTCAGCGCCACCACCCAGCCCTTGCCGTTCACCCACTGCACGGCGGCCCCCTGCAAAAAGGTCAACGGCTTTGCGGTCCTGCGCGCCTCGTCCATGGCCGACGCTGCGGCAATCCGCCAGGCCAGGTACAACATGTATGCGATGCACACGTACTTGAGGGCGGCGTGCAGCAGCGGAAACGCAATGAAAATCCTCGCCAGCCCGAGACCCACGATCAACAGCATGAGCGGAAAACCGACGGTGATGCCGATGATGTGCGGAATCGTCGCGCGAAAGCCGAAATTCACGCCGGAACTCGCCACCAAGATGTTGTTCGGGCCGGGCGTGAAGCCCATGGAGATCAGGAAGGGAAAGCTCGTAATGATGAGCGCCAGCGGGAAAGTCTGCATCCTGTAAATACTAGCATCTGCCCCGCTGCGCCAGCGCCAACGCCAACGCCAACGCGAGCCTCTTGTAATTAGTTAACCCATTGGTTAATATTTACATCATCAGTTTATATTGTTGTACCGGAGGTCATCATGAAACCTGCTCCCGCCGATTGGCCGCGTGTCTCCAGCTCGGTGTTCTACCAGGACGCCGCGGCTGCCATCGATTGGCTGTGCAGCGCATTCGGCTTTGAGGTGCGTTTGAAAGTCGAGGGCGACAACGGCCGGATCGAGCACAGCGAGTTGACCTACGGGGAAGGATTGATCATGGTCGCGCAGGAGTCGCGCAACTCCGAGCGCCCCTGGAAGAATGCCATGCGCAGCCCAAAATCCTTGAACGGCGAAACCACGCAAAGCATCATGTTCTTCGTCGATGACGCCGACGCGCACTGCGCAAACGCACGCCGGCACGGCGCGCGCATCGTCGAGGAACCTGCCACGCATGACTACGGCGCGGATTACTGGTCGGATCGCAGCTACGGCGCACTCGATCCGGAAGGTCATATGTGGTGGATCACGCAGCGGCTGCGCAATGCTCCCGGACCGTCGTGAGGTCCACCGCCCATGGAACCTCGCGCCCCGAATATTCAATTGAATGCCGCGTTCGCCGCACTGTCCGACGCATCGCGGCGCGAGATGATCCGCATGCTGCTGCAAAAGCCGCGGCGCGCCGGTGAACTGGCGGCCTGCGTGGACATGAGCCCGCAAGCCTTGAGCCGGCACCTGCGCGTATTGCGCAAAGCCGGCTTGGTGTCCGAACAGGGCATCGAAGACGACGCGCGCGTGCGCATTTACAGCGTGCATCCGGCGGCGTTTCAGCCGGTGCAGCAGTGGATGGCGCAGGTTGAGGATCTGTGGCGCCGGCAGCTGCAATCCTTCAAAGCCTATGCTGAAAACCCGCGGCGCGGCAGGCACAAGACATGACGGGCGATAGCGCCCGGATCAGCGTGGCGGTCGCAGTGCCTCCCTCGCAGGCGTTCGAGATTTTCACGGCCGACATCGACCGCTGGTGGCGGCGCGGCGTCAAATTTCGTCACTCGGGCTCGCGCAGCGGCCTGCTGTGCATCGAACCGCTGGTGGGCGGCCGCTTGTTCGAGTCATTCGAGAGCGACGGAAGCCCAAGCGTCGTCGAAGTTGGCCGTGTCCAAGTCTGGGATCCGCCGCGCCGCTTGAATTTTACTTGGCGCAACGCGAACTACGCGGCGCACGAACAAACCGAAGTACAGGTGGAGTTCGCAGCCGCACCCTCCGGAACCCTCGTGACCGTCATTCACAGCGGCCTCGCGGCGCTGCGCCCGGATCATCCGGCCCGGCACGGATTGCAGGGAGCGGAATTCAGCCGGATGATCGGCCTGTGGTGGGGCGAACAAATGAGTTCGCTGCGCATGCTATGCGCCGATGTCAAAGCCCCAGAATCACAATCTTGCCGTTCACCTTAGGGGTGGGCCAGATCGGCGAAGTCATGCCGGCAGCGACGGCGATCTTTTGACCGACGCCGGTATCGTAGGTGATGACTCCGCCTGCCACCGCACCGCCGAGATCGGCTGACCACAGCTTCTTGCCGTTGCCCGCATCGAGCGCATAAAAGTTGCCGCCCATATCGCCGAATAGAACCAATCGCCCGGTGGTCGGCGTCACGCCGCTCATCACGGGATAGGGCGCGTGGAACTGCCACTTGCGCTCGCCGCTGTCGGCATCGCTGGCGGTCAGCCATCCGGACCAAAGCTTTGGATCGTCCTGGGTGCCGAAGCCCTGCGTCGCCCCGCTCCATGGCTTGGCCAGCGGCGCGCTTTTCAGGGAATTCACCGGCACCGCATGCACCGTCGTGCACCAGTCCACCTCGCCGGTGAAAATGAGATTTTCCGCCGGGTCGAACGCCGCTCCATTCCATTCCGCTCCGCCTTGCGAGCCTGGACAAAACCGCGTTCCCGACGCGCTGAGCGGCGCATCGGCATTCGACACTGTGGTCACCGGCTGTCGATAAACGAGCCTGCCGACATTGAGATCGATCAGGTATAAATGGCCGTCCTTCGGCGCCTCGGCCAGCATGCGGTGGCCTTTTCTATTCAGAAACAGCGCCGGCGCACTGGACACATCCCAATCGTGGAAGTCGCCCTTCACCAGTTGAAAGTGGCGTCGGTACGCACCCGTTTTGGCATCGAGGATTACCACCGAGCTGGCGAACAAATTATCGCCCGGCCGGGTTTCCTTGATGAAATCGGGCGCCGGATTGCCGGCGGGAACGAACAACAGTCCCGTCGTGGGATCCAACGAATAGGAAGACCAGGTGGCCCCGCCGGTGATTGGAAAGCCCTTGGCGTTCCTCCACGAAGAAACGGTGCGCGATCCGGGATCGGAGCCTGCCGGCCCGCGGGCGGTATCGCCCGGCGACTTTGGCACCAGATAAAACTCCCACACGATGTGGCCATCCCTGGCGTCGAGCGCGTACATGCGGCCCTTGACGCCCTTGTTGTCGCCGCCGGCATTGCCGATGAAAACCAAACCCTCCCAGGCGATGGGCGCTGCGGGCACCGACTCCCCCTTGGAGGCATCCGCGATCACTGTCGCCCATAATCGCTTGCCGTTCTTTGCATCGTAGGCGATCACCCTGCCGTCAGCGGTTCCTCGAAAGACGCGATGCTCGAACCAGGCGAGTCCGCGGTTGACCTTCAGATCCCCCGCCGCCATATCCTCATGGCTGCGCCAGTTCTGTTTGCAGCTATTCGGGTCGATGGAGATGGTGTCGCGGTCAGTGGTCGCAAACAGCGCCCCATCCACCTGCACCAGCCCGGATTGAAACGCCATTTGTTCGCCGGTGTCGAAACTGCACAGCACTTTCAAACCGGCCACATTGGTGTTGTCGATCGTCTCTATCGTGGCGTACCGATCTGAGGTCAACGTGCGGTTGTAAGCGGGCCAGTCCTTCGTGCCCGCAACGGCTGCCGGCGCCGCAATGATCGCGGCGATTGCAACGGCGAGAAATTTAGATCGCATTGGTTATTCCCGATGGTCTGCCCCTTTCGATTATGCACCTCCGCGGCGCTCCGGTCTGTCACATGAAAAGCGCGGCCGCTGTCAGCGCGGGACTACAGTGGGAATGGCAACAGTACGAGATACTGGTCACATGACCGAGCGCGAAACAACCGAAGAGTCATCCGCTGACGCAAAGGAACTGCCGGCGTCGGCGAAGGAGAATCTCGAGATTCTATCAAGCTTCAAGGATGGCGAAGAGGCGCAAATTTCGGGAGTACACGTTGTCATTGAGCGCATCAGCAGATTCTTCGGCAGCGCCGCCTACTTCCTGTTCGCAGTCGCGTTCATAGCGGTATGGATGATATTCAACGCCTGGGCGACACATAGCGGTTGGCGACACGTCGACGCGCCGCCATATTCCTTGCTGCAGGGGCTGGTCAGCTGCAACGCTCTACTGTTGACAGTGGCGGTACTCATCCGCCAAAACCGGATGGCCCGTGTCGCGGAGCATCGTGCGCACCTCGATCTTCAGATCAATCTCCTGACCGAGCAGAAAGTGACCAAAATTCTGCAAATCGTCCACGAGCTGACGCGAGAGTTGACCGCATTGCGCGGCCACCCGGATGCCGAAGTCGCTGAAATGACCCAGCCCGCGGACGCCCACGCGCTCATGCATGCAATCAAAGAGAAGCAAGGCGGTCGCTAGAACGCCCCTAGCGCCGGGCGCGATTTACCTGCCCGCCGCGTTCTTGGTCTTGTCGATGAATGCCGACACATTGGCGTGCAGCGCCTTCAGGTCCGGCTCATGCGCGTACACCATGTGCCCCGAGGTGTAGAAATGCATCTCGATATTCTCCTGCAGCGCGGCCTGTATCGGCAGCTGATGCAATTCGTACTCGGCTGCGAAAAACGGCGTGGCGAGATCGTAGTAGCCGCCGTTCAACTGCACTTTGAGGTTGGGGTTTTGCTTCATGGCAAGTGCCAGATCGGGCATGACGTTGACCGGCCCGGGCACCTTGCTGGGTGAGCCCGGCGGCTGGTGCAGAACATCCCAATATTTTTCCAGATCGAGCCCTGCCTTGTAGGTTTTCTTTTCGCCGAATTTCAGCGTGCCACGAACGTAGTCGTTGAAGGCCGACACATAAGCCGATGAGATGGCGGCCGACTGCGGATCGTATTCGGCCTCCTTGCTCATCGGATCGATGGTCGGGCCGGCAAATCGCGTGTCGAGCCGTCCGGTGGTGATTTCGCTGCCCAGCAGCGTCTTCTCGAACTCGCCGCCGTTGACGCGCAGATTGGCGCGCTCGATGTAGTCGGCCGGCAGACCGGTGTAATTGTGCAGCCGCGCGGCGATCGCCGCCTTGCGCTCGGCGCTCAAGGTGGAGCCGGCGGCAAGCGCCTGCATGTAATCGGTCACGGCGAAATTCTCGACTTCGCGCAGCAAGGGTTCCAGGGCCGCCGGCTGATTCGGCAGCTTGTGGTGATACCACGCGGTTGCGGCATATGTCGGCAGCACCAGTACGTACGGCAGATCGACGCCCGGATTGAACTGCGGCCCATCCGGGCTGTTGTCGAAGTTCAAGATCTGCGACAGCAGAATGACGCCGTTCAAATCCAGTGATTTTTCATTTTCCAGAATGCTCGCCAGCGCGGCCGAGCGCGTGGTGCCATAACTTTCGCCGAATAGATACTTGGGCGAATTCCAGCGGTTGTGCCTCGACAGGAATTCAACGATGAAATTGGCGAACGCATGCGCATCCTGATCGACGCCGTAAAAGGCCTTTTCCTTGTCCGTTCCCCGCAAATGGCCAAAGCCCGTGCCGGGCGCGTCGATGAACACCAGGTCGCTGACGTCGAGCAGGGTGTAGTCGTTGTCGATAATTCGATAGGGGGCAGCCGGACTGTGCGAATCATCGGCCGTGACCACCCGCTTGGGTCCGAATGCGCCCATGTGCAGCCAAACGGTCGATGAGCCGGGCCCACCGTTGTACAAGAACGTGATGGGCCGGCGGCTGTCTTCCTTGTCGCCGCGGAAATAGGCGACATAGGACATGCCAGCTTCAGGCGGCTGCGGCGGCGGCGGCCCGCCCTTCTCATCGCGCGGCGGCGGCGGATCATCGTCCAGAGGGTCCTTGACGTGCACCACCAAAATACCGGCTTCGGCCTGATAGCCGACGGGGCGTCCCGCGATCAGCACCGTGCCCGAAGTGCTCTGATGCTCATCCTTCAAGTACCGCGGTGATTCGGTGGGCTCGGGGACCACGGCGATTTTCGTGGTTGGCGCGTCGTTCGGCGGTGCTCGCTCGGCGCCGCAGCTTAATTGCGCGCACAGGGCAAGAGTTGCGCCGAGGGCAGCGCTGATCGTGTTCAAGCCAACAACTCTGCGAAAGCCGCCATTCATTCTTCTTTATCTCCGATGATTTCAACGACGCATCATTGTATGCGTTTCACGCCCTTTCAATACTCGAATTGATAGAGTAAGCCGATGCTGCTGCCCGGATCATTCTCCGGAGTGGTTCCCTGAATCGACGCCGTACCGTTTCCCAAGCGGGTCTGCAGCTTCAAGTGCTTGGTCAAATCGACAACCGCGCCAACCTGACTGGTACCAGCGGTGGTCTGCTTGGCCTCGATGTAGATGTGCTTGGAAATATATCGGCCGGCCTCGATGCTGGCGCCGGAATTGTCGATCCCGGTGGGGGTGGTCGTGGTGGTGGCCGAGCCGAATGTCAGGCGGTCGAGCCCCAGACTTTTCTGCAGCTTGACCAATGGATTGAGGCCGCCATCGCCGCCGATGCCGCTCAGGGACGCGAGTGCGTAGCCGATTTGCGCCATCTGGATCGCGCTCAGCTGCGATACGGGCACGCCGAACAACAGGTATCCCATGATTTCGTCCTGCGGCATCGCCGGAATGCTGCTGAACTCGAATACCGGTGCGTCGGCGACACCGGTGATGTGCATGATGGCGGTGGTGTTGTCGGCCACTGTCGCCTGCGCGGTGAAATCCAGGCTCGGGTCGATCTTGTTCGTGAGCCCCAGGCCGTTGAAGCCGACGCGCCCCGACGTGAAATTCAAGCGGCTGCTGCCCAGCGAAAAGCTGCCGCGCTGCAGATCGAAACCGCCGCTCACCAACGGCGTGTCCACCGTGCCGCCGATGTGCAGCTCGCCGCCCATTTCCGCATCCAGCCCCCGGCCTTGCACCAGAATTTCCTGAGGCGCTTGCACCTCGACGTCAAGACTGACGATCAGAGGTCTTGAGGGTACGCTCACCGCCTTCTTGCCGCGCCGGCGCACGTCCAGCACCGCGACATTGGGCGGCAGGCCGCTCGGAATGCCGATCACAGTGTGATTCAGGTGCACTTTTCCGGACAGTTCGACCCGCTCGCGCGCCGTTCCCGCAAGCCGCAGGTCGGCGTTGAAATTGGCCGTGAACAGCTTAGCTATGATGGGCTGCGCATTGCGCGCCGAGATTTGCAATTCCACCGGCCATCCGGGCTGCAGGATCCCGACGCTGCCGCTCATCGATAATTCTCCGGGCGCCGCCGAGGCCGTGAAGGTCTTGATCTTGAGCGTTCCCTCGCTGCCCGACATCTCTGCCGTGATGTCGGAAAGGCTGATGCCGCGCACATAGTCGCGCATACTGCCGCGCGTCAGCTTCAGCGTGCCGGTGATCTGTGGGTCCGCCACGCTGCCTGTGACACCGGCGTCAATGTCGAGTTGACCCGTCGCGCGCAATCCGCGCGCTTCGAGAAACGGATTGATCATCCCGACATCGAACTTGCCGCCGACCTTCACGTCGACGGCGCCGTCGAAGGCGATGGGCAGCGCGCCGACGGCATGCAATTGCGACGCAAAGCCTGCGTCCAAACGGGCATCGATGTCGGCGGTGTGCCCGCGCAGATCAGCCTTCACCCGAAGATTGGCCAACGGCAGACCTAGGGCGGCATCATCAGCCCTGCGCAAACCCGTGGCGGTCAGTTCGATCGCGCCCGTGGGCGAGTTCACGCTGCCCTCGAGGTCCGCGTGAGCCTCGATCGAACCGCTCGCCAGGAACTCCGGCACGAACGCGTTCACCAGCGGCGGACCCACTCCATGAAGCGATGCGCGCAGGGAAAGTGTCGGTAGGATCCGACCTTGTATGACGAGCACTGCCTGCTGCGCGCCCAGCTTCAAAACATCGACGGATACGCCGGACGCAAGGTCGATGTGCGCCGGGGACAGCAAGCGAATGTTTTCGCCTTGATAGGATAGCAGCGCGCTCGAGACGGCAATCGTGGCGGCGTCAAGATTCAAATTCCCTTTTGCCGCCAATGTGGCCTCGACACCCCGGGCATCCCGGGCGCGCGCACTGGCGTTGAATCCGAAGGAATCACTGAAGCCATCGCCGCTCACGTGCAGGCTGCCCGCGAACCTGGCCAGCACCACATCCTGCGCATCGAGCTGCATGCCGATGCGGGTGCGCGCCTCATCGGGCTGCAACGCAAGAGTTCCCTGCAGACTGCCGGCGATGTCCACTCCCAGCAGGTTCTGCAAATCGTTAAGATTTGCCACGATCACGCCCAGCTTGCCGCGCAGGGGTTGGCCCGCCGCCATCGTGATATCGCCGTCGAGCTTCACGCTTTTCCAACTTGCGTGATGAATTCTTGCCTGCAACGAGCCAGCCGCAGCGCCCGCGAGGGCAATCTGAACCTCGAGCGGCGAGCCGTTGATGGCTCCCTGCGCAGCGACGCTGCCCGTGAGGTTGGCGGGCCAGCCCATGAGTTTCGCGTGAGCGGTAAACACTCCGCTCGGCGTGCCTCGCACCGACGCCGTTGCGCTCATCAGCGCCTCCGCGTTCAGGGCCGACATTGGGCCGTCAATCGAGCCCGATGCCTTGAGCGTACCCGCGAGTATGGGCGCTACTGTGCCAAGTTCCGTCACCTCGATGTCCCACCGGCCCTTGACGGATCCGCGGCCAACCGTGCCTTTGGCGGTGGCGGCCACCGCGTGAGCGGAAAACTTCAAATCATCGACCATCAGCGCCTGGTCTTTGAGTGTGGCGGACAACTGTAGCCGGGCGCGATCGCCCACCGCGGCAGCCCAAATTTGCGTGCCGGGCTCAAGCGCGGCGGCGGCATCGAGTTGCAAATGGGGCGCCGCAGGAAAATCGGCCAGCTGCGCGTTGAGAACCGCGCTGCCGCGAACGTCCAATCCCGCGATTGCCCCAAACGGCCGCAGATTCGGCAGCCGCAGTTCCGCGGTCGCGCTGGGTTTGCCTGCAAGCAGTGCCTGCGCACGCAGCGAGAACAACTTGTGCGCGACCGCCACATCGAGCCGCCGCGCAGGATCGTCGAGGCGCATGGAGGCGTCTATTTTGATGGGATCATCCTTGAGCAGCCGCGGCTGCGGCCCGGGAATTTGCACGCCGCCGGCCAGTGCATGCAATGCGGCTTTGCCCAGGTCCGCCACGATGTCGGCGCTGAAGCTTTCAATCTGCGCCCCGCCCGGTATCCGCAACCCGCTGACTTCCAAATGGCCGTTTGCGGCGGGAGAATTCAGTCTGCCATGCCAGCTGCCGCGCACAGCGGCCCGCTCCCAGCCCAAATCCGGCCGCGGATTCAGCGCCGGCGCGTCGAACGCAAAATCCAGATCCGCCGATGATTCGCTGAGATTCAAGCTGCCCTGCGCGTGACCCGACAACGAGCCTGCCTGAACGGCCACCTCGAGCAGCTCCCAGGACCGGGGTCCGCTCAATTTCAACGTCGCCGTCAGCGCGCCCAATCCCGGCAGGGTAAGAATATTCTCCAGGGGCCCGCCTGCCGGCTCGTGAAGTTGCAGCAATGCATCCATGCGCTGAAGGTCGAAGCGCAGGTGCAACTGGTAATCGCCGTCGCCGTCAATGCGCTGCGCCGAGGCGTCGATGGCCATATCATGCAAGGAACGCAGGTGCGCGCTGCCGCGCGCCGCGAGCGTCGCCGGCGCGCCCGCGAGCTGTTCGCTCAAGTGCAGTCGATCAATCGATCCGCGGCCGACATCGATTCGAGGTATGGAAACCTCGCTGCTGGCGTTGGCGGAGGATGCCAGCGGAAGACGCAGCATGCCGACCTGGGCCACTTGCAGATTGTCGACCTGCAGCCTTCCCTGCAACCAGGCAAGCGGCGACCAATCCACGACGATCCGTTCGGCGGTCAGCCAAAGTCCCTGGGCATCGCGCAATTCCAGCTTCTCGATGCGCACGTGGCTTAGGTTAGAACCGCTCAGTCCAGAAACGGTAACTTGGCCGCGGGTCAGTCGAAAGGCAAGCCGTTCGATGGCGGCGCGGCCCGACTCCGTGTTGCCCAGCATCAACAGCGCGCCGCCCAAGGACAGCATCAGCAGCCCCAGTCCGCCAAGCACCCAGGCTGAAATCTTTATGGATCGACGCATCAGAATGCCTGTCCCAGTCCGATGTAGATCTCGAAATGGTCGTTGTTCGGCCAAGGCTGCAACTTGGTCGGCACCGCAACATCGAGCCTGATGGGCCCGATCGGAGTGTAGTAGCGTAACCCGACGCCCACACCAATCCGAAATTCATCGGGAACCGCCTTCAGGCTGGCGCTCACCTGTCCGCCGTCCACGAATGCCGCGGCGCCAAAATTGGTGAGGAAGCGCTGACGCACTTCGAATCCGGCGGCGGTCATCGCCGTGCCACCAATGGGGGTGCCCGCCGCCGGGGTGCCGGCAGGAAACAACGGCCCCACCGATTGATACGGGTAGCCGCGAATCGTGGCGCTGCCGCCGGCATAAAATCGCTGATCCGGCGGCAGGCCGAACTCGCCGGCCCCTTGCGCCAAACCAGCGAGTGCACGCGCCGCGAGAACGCTGCGTCCGGGCGCCTCGGATAGAAAGTGACTGAGATCCAGGAACGCTGCGACTTTCACCTGCGTGATGGTGAAAATCGCATTTGGCTTGCCGATCGCCAGCGTCGGGGTCACGCTCACTGACCCGCGAAACCCATGAAGCGGATCTTCGAGCGGCGAGACCAGATTGGTCGAGTCGTAGCCGACGCTCAGCGGCGTTGCAATCAGGGTGTAGTCGTGTACCTCGAGGTCCTGAATGATGTGCTCATCGGAGAATGCAACTCCGGCGCTGACCGTCCAGACGCTGGAGAGCCGGCGGCTCAACGTGACGCCCGTGGATTTCGAGGTTTGATCATAGGCCTGCAGCGACTGCTTGAGTGCGCCTATGGAGAATTGCAGCGACTGATCCCGCCGAGCGAACTCCGGTATGAGGTACTTGATACTGGTGTCATAGCCGGCGCCGGTGCTGCTGCTGCCGCCGAGGTCGATCAGGGAGGCAGCGAAGCGCAACTGCTCGCCATTTCCAAAAACGTTGCGGTCGGTCCAGGCGGCTCCGCCGCTGCCGCCAAGATCGCTCGAATAGGCGGCGGTGAAGCTCACCGCATGCCGCCGCCGCTCGCGGATATCGAATGTGATCGGCACCCCTCCCGACTCATCGACCTGCTTGCCGATCTGCACGCTCACCTGGGCGAATACGTTCAGTGCGAGAAGATCGCGGCGCGCACGCTCGATCGCGCCGGGACTGTACCGATCGCCGGTACGCAGCAGTAGCCTGCGGCGCGCGAGCGACTCATGAACTCGCTGCAGCCCTTGGAAGTGTATGACCCCGATGTTTAATTTCTGCCCGGTCTCCACATGAAACGTAAGATCGAGGACCGGGGCATCCGCCGCCTGGATTGCCACGGGCGGCGGCACCATGGCGAAGGCGTATCCGGCCTCTTGCAGCACGGTCTGCAGGCGGGTGCCGGCGGCGAGCACCGAGGCTGCAACCGCAGCTTGTCCGGTCCGCAATCCTAAGATCTTCAGCGCGTCCGTCGAATCCGGCAGTTCACCCTCGATGTCGATGCGCCGCAAGGTGTACTGGGTCCCCAGGGCAAAGCTTATGGCGACCTGCGCATCGGCACCCTTCGGCAGGGCGGTCAGGGCATCGCCGAGACCGGGATCCGTCAGCAGCAGCCCGTTGATCTTGATGATGATGCGGCACTCGTAGTAGCCGAAGCTCTCGAGGACGGTGGTCAGGCGATCCGCATCGTTGCGCGCGCGCGCGATCAGTCCAAACGGGCTGACCGGCGCCGAGGAGCGCAGAGATAACAAATCCGACGTGGATTTGACGGTTGCATCCATCTCATCATTGCCGACCGATGCGAGATCGACCCGGTAACCTTGTGGGTCAGCGGCATGGGCCGTCGGCACGAGCGCGGCGAGAGCCAACACCAATAGGATTGTCGCGGCGCGCGTCCGCCGAAGATGGCGCCTCACGGCAATTGCGGTACCGGATGGAATGCGGCGTATAGTTTCGCGCCATGGACGTGCGCAGCATCATGACCGCACGAGTCGTCACGGTGGAAATGGACGATCGGCTCGATGTCGTGAAACAAATATTCGACACGCTTAAATTTCATCATCTGCTCGTGGTCGATGACCGCAGGAAATTAGTAGGCATCGTCTCGGATCGCGACCTGCTCAAAGCATTGAGCCCCTATGTTGGCAGCGCCGCGGAAACCACCCGGGACATCGCCACGCTGAACAAGCGTGTTCATCAGATTATGAGCAGAAACCCGATCACATTGCATCCGGGAGCCACGATGGCGGACTGCGTGCAATTGTTCCTGACGCAGCGCATTTCATGTATTCCCATCGTCGACGGTGAATTCAAGCCGGTGGGCGTGGTCAGCTGGCGCGACCTATTGAAATCACTGCAGGCCTGAAGACCGGACGGTTCAAACGGCGGCGCACATTAACATATCTTAACAAATCGACCATTCGCGTTTAATCGCCAAAAGCACAGCGTGGCGCCCATGAAACGCCGATATGTAACGGCTGCTTGCGGCTGCGCGATTGCGGCACTGGCTGCCTGCAGCGTGGGCCCGGCCTATAAGCGGCCGGACATCGCCGCGCCCGAAAAATGGCGTGACGCAACAGCCCACGAGGATACAGCCGTATGGCCGACGCCCGATTGGTGGCATGGCTTTGGCTCTGCGAAGCTCGATGAATTGATCACGGAGGCAGAGCACAGCAACGACGACCTCGCCGTCGCGGTGGCCCGCGTTCAAGAGGCGGACGCGCAGGCGCGCATCGCCGGCGCGCCGCTGCTGCCGTCTCTCGACTTGGGCGCCACCGCCACCCGCGAGCGAGCGCAAGTGTCCGGCCTGGGTCCCCGGTCAATCAATATCTTCAGCCCCGAACTCACCGCGAGCTACGAGCTCGATTTTTGGGGCAAGAATCGCGCTGCGCGCGCCGCAGCGCGGGCAACCGCGGTGGCCAGTCGTTTCGATCAGCAAACCGTGGCGCTGACGGTGATCAGCAGCGTGGCTACCAGCTACTTCCAGGCCCTCGAGTTGCGCGATCGGATCGAAGTAGCACGGCAAAATCTTGAGAATGGGCGGAAAGTACTGGATGGTCTGCGCCTGCAAGAAACGGCCGGCATCGCCACGGGACTTGATGTCGCACAGCAGGAGACCGCCGTGGCCCTGTTGGATGCGGCCATCCCGCCCTTGCTGCAGCAGTTTCGCCAGACCGTGAATGCCCTGGCCGTATTGATCGGCAAAACACCGGAAACGGTCGATGTGGACGCCGGCACGCTCACCGCCCTGACAAGGCCGGCGGTGGCCCCGGGCTTGCCTTCGCAGCTGCTGGCGCGGCGTCCCGATGTGGCGCAAGCGGAACAGCATTTGATCGCCGCCAATGCCGATATCACCGTGGCTCGCGCCGCCCTGTTCCCCGCGATACAGTTGACCGCCAGTGGCGGCTATGAGAGTTCGGCGTTGGCCTCGCTCTTCAGTCCTGCCAGCCGCCTGTACGCCTTGACCGCGGGACTGACGCAGCCGATTTTTCACGGCGGGGCGCTGCGCGGTCAGGTCGCCTTCAGCAATGCCCAATATGCTGAGTTGCTGAGCACCTATCACAAAACCGTGATATCGGCGTTCAGCAATGTCGAGGACGCACTGGTCGCGACTCAGCAGACCCAGGAGCAGCAGGCACGACAGCAGGATGCAGTCGACAAGGCGCGCCGCGCGTTCCAGTTCGCGCAGACGCAGATGTCGGCCGGCGTGGTCAACATCTTGACCGTCCTGAATACGGAAAACGCCCTGTTCAGCGCCCAGGATGAACTGGTGCAAGTGCAATATTTACATCTGCAGTCGCTGGTGGATTTATTCACCGCACTCGGCGGCGGATGGCAACAAGGATAATCTTTAGATGGATCAATTCTCGAAAACTCAAAAGCGCGCGGCGCTCATCGGCGTGAGCTTGGCCGCGCTGCTGGTGCTGACCTGGCGCATCGTGCACAAGCCGGCCGATGCCGCGACCGGCGCCGCCCCGCAGGCGATTGCGGTGAATACGGCCGCCGTCAGCCACGCCGATGTGCCGATATATCTTCAGGGACTCGGCACCGTGCAGGCCTTCTACACGGTGACGGTGACCGCCCGCGTCGATGGCGAGCTGCAGAGAATTGCGTTCACCGAAGGACAAACCGTGCGCAAGGGCGATCTGCTGGCACAGATCGATCCGCGTCCGAATCAGGCGGCGTACGATCAGGCGCTGGCCACCAAGGCCAAGGATCAGTCGCTGCTGGCCAATGCAAAGCGCGATTACGACCGCTATGCCCTGCTGCAGCCGCAGAACCTGGCGAGCAAGCAAACCGTCGATACATCGCGCGCCCTGGTTGATCAACTCACGGCCCAGCTGCAGGTGGATCAGGCCATCATCGACAATGCCCGTACCCAGCTCGAGTACACGCGCATCACTTCGCCGATCAACGGCCGCACGGGAATCCGATTGATTGACCCGGGCAACATCGTGCACGCCGCCGGCACTGCGGGGATCGTGGTGGTTACCCAGGTGCAGCCGATCTCCGTGGTTTTCACGCTGCCGGAGGAGGAGCTGAGCGCGATTGGCGCAGCGCTCGCCTCAGGTCCCGTTCCGGTCACCACCCTGTCGCGCGACGGCAGCACTGTACTCGATCAAGGCACGCTGGCCTTGATCGACAATGAAATCGATCAAACCACCGGTACCGCCAAGCTCAAGGCCACCTTCAGCAACGCCAACAACACCCTCTGGCCAGGCCAGTATGTGAACGCGCGCGTATTGGTGCGCACGGAACGCAATGCGCTGACGCTGCCCACCGCCGCCGTGCAGCTCGGTCCGGATGGACCCTTCACCTATGTGGTGAAAAGCGATTCCACCGTGGAAGTCCGTCCCTTGAAGATCGGCGCCGAAAGCGGGGGGATGACGGTGATCAAAGACGGCCTTGCCTTCAACGAACGCGTGGTAACCAGCAATCAATACCGCCTGCAGCCCGGCGCACACGTCCGCGCGACCGAGGCCAGCGCGTCGGCCGACGCGACCAAGGCGATTCCGACAGCATGAGCATCTCAGAGCCATTCGTCCGCCGGCCGATCGCCACGTCGCTCCTGATGGGCGGCATCTTCTTGGTGGGTCTGGTGGTATTCCCACTGCTGCCGGTGGCGCCTCTGCCGCAGGTCGACTTTCCCACGATCTCGGTCTCGGCCTCCTTGCCGGGCGCCGATCCGGCAACCATGGCCTCCTCCGTGGCGACGCCCCTGGAATATCAGTTTGCGCAGATCTCCGGCCTGTCGCAGATGACCTCGACCAACGCGCTCGGCACGACGCAGATCACCCTGCAGTTCGATTTGAATCGCAATATTGATGCGGCAGCGCAAGATGTGCAGGCAGGCATCGATGCCGCCCGCGGCCAGCTGCCGACCAACTTGCCGGCACCGCCCAACTATCGAAAGGTCAATCCGGCGGATCAGCCCATTCTGCTGCTTTCCGTGTACTCGGAAGTCCTGCCGGTGACGACAGTGGACGACTACGCCGAGAACATTTTGGCGCAGCAGATCTCGCAGATCCCCGGGGTGGCGCAAGTGGGCATTGGCGGCCAGCAGAAGCCCGCCGTGCGCGTGCAAATCGACCCCACCAAACTCGCGGCATTGGGTCTGCAGATGGAAGACATTGCCGGCGTCATCAACACGGCAACGGTCGATGCGCCCAAGGGTGCGATCAATGGCCCGACCCGCAGCATGACGATATATGACAACGATCAGCTGCTGAAGGCCGCGCCCTGGAACGATGTGGTGGTGGCGTACAGGAACGGCGGCGCGGTGCGCATCCGCGACATCGGCGTCGCGGTCGACGGTCCGGAAAATCGGTTGATAACCGCGTGGCAAAACGGCCGCAAAGGGATTTTGTTGCTGGTGTTCAAGCAGCCGGGGGCCAATGTCATCGAGGCGGTGCAGAAGGTACAAGCGCTGCTGCCGCATGCGCTCGCCTCCATGCCGCCCTCCATCAAGGTGGACACGGTCGCCAATCGCACCACGACCATCAAGGCTTCAGTCGAGGATGTGGAACGGACTCTGCTGATCACCATCATGCTGGTGGTGATGGTGATATTCCTGTTCCTGCGCAACGCCTGGGCCACCATCATCCCGGGCGTCACCGTGCCCTTGGCGTTGCTCGGCACCGTCGCGATGATGTATGTCCTGAGCTTCAGCCTGGACAACCTATCGTTGATGGCGCTCACCATCGCGGTCGGCTTCGTCGTCGACGACGCCATCGTCATGTTGGAGAATATCTACCGGCACATCGAGGCGGGACTATCGCCGCTGGAAGCCACGCTCAAGGGTGCCGGGGAGATCGGCTTCACGATTCTCTCGATCAGCATATCCTTGGTCGCCGTATTCATTCCGTTGCTTCTGATGGGTGGCATCATCGGCCGGCTGTTCCGCGAATTCGCCATCACGTTGACGACGACCATAGCGGTATCGGCTTTTGTCGCATTGACGCTCTCCCCCACCATGTGCGCGCTGTTCCTGCGCGACGAAAAACATGCGCGGCACGGCAAGGCGTACATGGTGATCGAGCGCGCTTTCGAGAAGCTATTGACCGGCTATACCCGCGGACTCGATTTCGTGCTCGATCACAAGCGCGCCACGCTCACGACATTTCTGATCACTGTCGCGGCATCCGTTGCCCTGTATATCTACATTCCCAAGGGCTTCTTTCCGCAGCAGGATACCGGCATCATCTCGGGCCTCTCGGATGCGCCCCAGGATATCTCCTTCGAAGAGATGGTGCGCCGCCAGCACATTTTATTGAGCGTGGTGGAACACGATCCGGATATCGCGAGTTATGGAACCGGAATCGGCGGCAACCGGCCGATCAATACCGCCTTCGTCATCCTGAGCCTAAAGCCCCGCAGCGAGCGCAAATCCAGCGCCGATGAGATCATCAATCGCCTGCGGCCGCAGCTGGCGAAAGTCCCGGGCATCCAGCTGTTCGTGCAGGCGGCGCAGGATTTGAATGTCGGCGGGCGCACCTCGCGCACGCAGTATCAGTACACGGTGCAGGATTCGGACATCAACGAGCTCAATGAATGGGCCCCGAAGCTGCTCGCCGAGCTCAAGAAACTCCCAACCTTGCGCGATGTCGCGTCGGATCAACAGACCAGCAGCGGCATGGTGGCGCTGATCATCGATCGCGATCAGGCGGCGCGCTTCGGCATTCAGCCAGCCGCCGTTGATCTCGCCCTGTACGACGCCTTCGGCCAGCGCCAGGCGGCGCAGTTCTTCACCCAATCCAACAGCTACCACGTGGTTCTGGAGATCACGCCCTCGCTGCAGGGCGATCCGGAGACGCTCAAAAAGCTCTATGTGAAATCGCCGCTCACCGGTCAGATGGTGCCGCTGTCCGCGATGACCAAGTTCGACACCCAGCACGTGACCTACCTGTCGATCAACCATCAGGGTCAGTTTCCGGCCGTGACGCTGTCATTCAATCTTGCGCCGGGAGCGGCGCTCGGCGATGCCGTCGACGCCATCAATCGCGCTTCCCTGCAGCTGCACATGCCGGGAACCATCACCGGCAACTTTCAGGGCGTCGCGCAAGCCTTCCAGGCTTCCCTGAAAAGTCAGCCCTATCTGATTCTCGCAGCGCTGGTGGCCGTGTACATCATTCTCGGCATGCTCTACGAAAGCTACATTCATCCGCTGACGATTCTCTCGACGCTGCCGTCGGCCGGAGTGGGCGCGCTGCTGGTGCTGCTGATATTGCACATCGACCTGTCGGTGATTGCACTGATCGGCATCATTCTGCTCATCGGCATCGTCAAGAAGAACGGCATCATGATGGTGGATTTCGCCCTGCAAGCCGAACGCGAACAGAAGCTCTCGCCGCATGACTCGATCCGCCAGGCCTGTCTGCTGCGGTTTCGCCCGATCATGATGACCACGATGGCGGCATTGCTCGGGGCGCTGCCGCTGGCCTTAGGACGCGGCACGGGCTCGGAGTTGCGCCAGCCTTTGGGCTACACCATGGTCGGCGGCCTCATCTTGAGTCAGGCGCTGACGCTGTTCACGACTCCGGTGATATACCTTTACCTGGATGAACTCAGCGTGCGCTTCAGAGGCCGGCGCCAAAGGAAGCGCGCGGCACAGGTCCTTGCGAATGCATCAGGCGAGGCTGCAGGACCGCCCCTGGGAGACCATACGTGAAAATCCTGCTGGTCGAGGACAATGAGCGGGTCGCACAGTTCGTCGTCAAGGGCCTGCAGGAAGCCGGGCACACCACCGACCATGCCGGCAACGGCCGCGACGGCATGTTCCTGGCTGCCGGCGAGCCGTATGATGTCATCATCATGGATCGCATGCTGCCGGGAGATATCGATGGGCTCGCCATCATCGAGGTGCTGCGCAAGGCCGGCAAGCGCACGCCGATACTGATTTTGAGCGCGTTATCGGAGGTCGACGATCGGATTCGCGGTTTGCGCAGCGGCGGCGATGACTATTTGACAAAACCCTTTGCGTTCGGCGAATTGCTGGCCCGCATCGACGCGCTGCATCGGCGCGCGCAGGGCATCAATCACGAAATACCGCTCGTGGTCGGCGACCTTCATATGGATCCGCTGACGCGCAAGGTGACCCGCGGTGAACGATCGATTTCGCTGCAGCCGCGCGAGTTCAAGCTGCTTGAATATCTGATGCGGCACGCCGGTCAGGTGGTTACCCGGACCATGCTGTTGGAGAATGTCTGGGACTATCACTTCGATCCGCAAACCAACGTGGTCGATGTGCACATCAGCAAACTACGGCAAAAAATCGACGCCGAGGCCGAGCGGCCGCTGTTGCGCACCGTGCGCAATGCCGGATACACGGTGACGGCGGATGACTAATGTGATGCGCTCATCCGCGCTGTCGCTGGCCTTGAGCTACATCGCCCTGGGGCTGGCGGCGCTGGTGCTGTTCGCGGCGCCGCTTTGGTATGCCTGGCAGGTGACCATCCAAGAAGGCCGCGCCGAGATCCTGCAGGCCGATGCGCAGCGCCTCACCGATGTTTATCGGCGCGACGGCGCGGAGGGGCTGAAGAATTTCATCGATGCCCGTGTGCGCATGCAGATCGCGGGCGAGCGCATCCTGCTGCTGACCGATGCCTCGATGCATCCGCTGGCCGGCAATTTGCACGCCTGGCCGGCCAGCGTGCCGGAGGCCCCGGGCAACTACACCATCCATGTCAGCATGGGTACTCACGGCGAGCAAACCGCGTTGGTGCACGTCGCCCAGTTGGGCGGCAACAATCTGCTGGTGGGCAGGGACAATCTGCTGTTCAAACCTCTGCAAACATTCTTCTGGTACGGCCTGACAGCGGCGGTCGCGGTGCTGTGCATCGCCGGGTTGTTCGTCGGCCTGATCACGCGCCGCGAATTGATGTCACGGGTTCACAGCATCCGGCGTACCGTATCGGCCATCATCCACGGCGATCTCAAGCACCGTCTGCCGACGCATTTGAATGACGATGAACTCAATACGTTGTCCCTCACCATCAACGGCATGCTGGATCAGATCGAGCTGTTGGTGCACGGCGTACGCAACGTTTCGAACTCCATTGCGCATGACCTGCGAACGCCGCTTGCGGAGCTGCGTTCCCGCCTCGAACAGCTGTCACTGATACGTCCTTCCAGTGAAGAGACTTATGCCGAGATCGACGGCGCGGTGGCGGATGTCGACCGGGTGATTCGTATTTTCGACGCGTTGCTGCGGCTGGCGGAGATCGATGCGGGTCTGCGCCGCTCGGGCTTCGTGTCTCTTGATGTGTCCGATCTGGCCGCGAATGCCGTGGAGTTTTACGAACCGGCCGCCGAAATCAAGAGCATCGATCTTAAGTTTCAAAGCGACGGGCCGTTGTGGATATCGGGGGATCCGGTGCTGCTCGCCCAGGCCTTGAGCAACCTGATCGACAACGCGCTCAAGTACGCGCCGCAAAACGGGGCGATCGAGGTCGCGGTGCGCAAGCGCGATGTGGCCAGCGCGGAAATCTCGGTGGCGGACAATGGCCCGGGAAT
>DATMRC010000056.1:0-50529 GCA_035567075.1 Steroidobacteraceae bacterium | reverse complement strand
CAATCAGCATGGGTTGCCGGTGGACAGCGCGTACGATGCGTCGTTCGTGGCCTTCGTGCAGCCCAGCGATTATTTTTTGGCGAGCGCCGGCATGGTGTCCTACAGCGGCCGCACCACGGCGACAGGTTCGATGCTGAGCGCGGGCACGAATTGGGCGCAGCTCGACTTAGGCTACCGCGATCATTGGCTTTCGCCGCTGACCGACAGCAGCTCGCTGATCAGCACCGAGGCGGCCACCTTGCCTTCAGCGACGCTCTCGAATTATGAACCGTTGACGCGCCTGGGGTTTCAGTACGAACTCTTCTGGGCGAAGATGTCGTCGAATCACATTTCGTACAACGGCGTGCAAGCCTTCGGCGACCCCAATCTATTCGGCGTGCAGATCTCGTTAGAGCCGTTTCCCGGCTGGTCAGTCGGCGCCAATCGGATGCTGCAGTATGGCGGGGGCGCCGGACTGCCCTCATCCGCGCACTTTCTTCTGACCGATTTCTTTAAGCCCAGCGGACAGTCGCAGACCCAGGGCAACCAACAGGCGTCCTATGTCAGCCGCGTCATCATTCCCACGAAGACGCCATTCGCCCTGTACTTCCAGTACGCCGGCGAGGACAACTCGGACGGCGGCAGCTACCTGCTGGGCAATCCGATGGCTTCCGCGGGCATCGATTTTCCGCGAATTTTTCGCTATTTCGACGCCACTTATGAGATCTCGGAATGGTCGAACATCTGGTACGTGCACAGCATCTACCTCGACGGCATGACGAATCACGGCTTGGTGCTCGGCAATTGGGGCGCCGATCAGCGCAACTTCGGCGACGGCGTGGGGGCAAGAAGCATGATGCTGCGCGTGGGCTGGGAGCCGGACTTTGGCGGCTATCTCGAAGAGCGCGTCCGCACGCTGATCAATCAGACCTATTACGGCGGCGATAATCGTACCTATGTGCCGCCGCCGCCGGGCGCATTTCCGTATCACCATTACTATGATTTTTCCATTCGCTACTCGCGGCCTTGGAATAGTCTTACCGTCGGCGGGGAAGTCTTCGCCGGCCGGGATGTCTACGGCAAATCCTTCAGCCGGCTATCTGGATTTGTCCGCTACGGCGGCGATGCGCGCACTCGCGACACGGGCGCGGTCGACGACAGCGACGCGGACGAGACAGAGGGCGACGTGAACCACCACGGCGCCGAGGTGTTCGTCGATGCCGGCGCCAATGCCAACGAGGTCAAGATCAATCTGAACGAGGTGCGGATCAACGGGGTCCCGGTCCAGCAAACCTCGACGACGCCGCTCAACTTCGGTCCGCACTTCGCCGTGGGCGCGCGCCGCGCCATCAGCGACACCAACGATCTGGGAGCGCGCGTGGAATTCGATCAAATCGATGATCATCTGCTCATCGGCCTGCGCGCCCTCGATTATCGTCATCGATTCGACAGTCCCGTCACCTTCAGTCTGTTCGGCGGGGTTGCCCGCTACAATCTGGCGACGCCGGCAACGTCGATGTACGCGGGCATGGGCGCGGGTTGGCGAAACATCATGCCGAAATGGGACTTGGATCTGGATCTTCGCTACGCCCAAAATGTCGCGCGCGACCACGTATTGGCCACCGATCCCCAGGGACTGCGCCCGGACAGCTTTTATAAGATCGAGAGCGCGACATTGTATCTGTCCCGGCATTTCTAAAGATGGAACGACCTCCCCTGCCGCCCTTTACCCTGGACACCGCGCAGCAGAAGGTGCGCATGGCCGAGGATGCGTGGAACACGCGCGATCCTGCGCGCGTGGCGCTCGCCTATACGATCGACAGCCGCTGGCGCAACCGCGCGGAATTCTTGGCGGGACGCGAGGCCATTCAAGCGTTTCTGACCCGCAAGTGGTCGCGGGAACTCGATTACCGGCTGATCAAGGAGCTGTGGGCATTTCGCGATAACCGCATCAGCGTGCGCTTTGCCTACGAATGGCACGACGACAGCGGCAACTGGCTGCGCAGTTACGGCAATGAGAACTGGGAGTTCGACGAGCACGGCCTGATGAGACTGCGCATCGCCAGCATCAATGACCTGCCGCTTGCGGAGGCCGACCGCCGCTATCGCTGGCCCCTGGGACGCCGTCCGGATGGTCACCCTTCTTTGAGCGATCTGGGCTTGTGAGCCGCGGATTTGCCAATTTGCGCAGATTTTTGGGTAGGGTTCGCAGCTTGATGCCCGCGAGATTAAGATTCGGGCAATCGAAGGACCTTGAGACCTAATGCCAACCGAAGATCACAGTGCGCATTCACATGAGAGCGGGACTGACCGCTTAGGGCACGACTCTCACGAGCATGAGCATGACCATCACGGCCATGCGCACGCTCATGGGACGGGTCATGCGCATGCAATAGCGGCCGAGCGTATCAACCTTCGCATGGGCTTCGCGGTGGCGCTCAACCTGATCTTCGTGCTCATCGAGGGCGGCTTTGGGTTTGTGTCGAACTCCGTGGCATTGATCGCGGATGCAGGGCATAACTTAAGCGATGTGCTGGGCCTGGTATGCGCGTGGGCCGCCATGGTGCTGGGTCGCCGTGCACCGGGCGCAAAGTTTACCTATGGACTAGGACGCTCCTCGGTGCTGGCGGCGCTGGTGAATGCGGTGCTGCTACTGCTTGCGTGCGGCGCCATCGCCTGGGAGGCCGCCAGCCGCCTGGGCTCGCCGCCCCCGGTGGCAGGCCGGACCGTGATGATCGTTGCCGGCGTCGGCATTGTTCTCAATGGCATCAGCGCCTGGCTTCTGCACGCCGGCAGTCACGGCGATCTGAACAGGCGCAGCGCTTACATCCACATGCTGGGTGATGCCGCCGTCTCGGCGGGCGTGCTGGTGTCGGGTCTGCTCATTGTGCTCACGGGCTGGAGCCGCCTGGATCCCCTGGTCAGTCTGGTGATCGTCGCGGTGATATTGATAAGCACCTGGCGTCTGCTGCGGGATTCCTTGACCCTTTCGCTCGACGGTGTTCCTGATAGCGTCAGTTCGTCGGCCGTTTTGTCCTATCTTGCCGATCAGCGGGGAGTGACCGATGTTCACGACCTGCACATCTGGGCGCTCAGCACCACCAGCGTGGCATTGACCGCGCACCTGGTGGTGCCGGATCCTGATGCCGAAGATGCGCTTCTGAGTTCGTTGACGCCGGATCTGAAGCGCCGCTTCCATATCCACCACGCGACGCTGCAAATCGAAAGAGATCGCTGCGAACATGGCTGTGAAGCCGAGCCAGCTGCGCTGTGATGGCTGAATCCAGATTAGGGCGGGGCTTGGGGGCGCTGCTGGGGGCGGTTCCCACCGTGAGCGCAAGCAAGGGTGGCGGCACGTTGCCCATCTCGCTCATGCAAGCGGGTCCATTCCAACCGCGCCGCGAAATCCACAAGGAGCCTCTCGGGGAACTCGCGGCCTCGATCAAGGCAAATGGTGTGATTCAGCCGATCGTGGTGCGCCCGCTGCCTCAGGGAAGCGGTGGCGGTGCCAAGTATGAAATTGTTGCCGGCGAGCGCCGCTGGCAAGCGGCACAGCTCGCGGGCCTCACCAACATTCCCGTGATTGTTCGGGAGCTCTCCGACAGCCAAGCCGTCGCGGTCGCACTCATCGAAAACATTCAACGCGAGGAGCTGACCTCGGCCGAAGAGGCGAGGGCGTTCAAACGCTTGATCGAAGAGTTCTCGCTGACTCACGCGCAGGTTGCGGAGACCGTGGGCCGCTCGCGCGCCGCCGTCACAAACCTCATTCGCTTGCTGGATTTGCCGGAGTCAGTCGTGACTTTGATTGATTCCAAAGCATTGAGCATGGGCCATGCAAGGGCGCTGTTGGGGTTGGAGGACGGTGCCGAGAGGGTGCGGTTGAGTCGACTCGTGGTGGAGCGCGGGTTGTCAGTTCGGGACACCGAACACCTGGTGCGAAAGGCCTCGATAGGAGAGGCCGGTCAACCTGCCAAAAAATCGACATCATCGGCGACTAGCGCGGTTTTGAAGACGAAAACCGTGCACGCGCGGCTGCATCAGAAGTCGAGCGGCGCGGCACGAATCGTGATCGATGTGGCGGACGCGAAGTCCTGCGAAGTGATTGTTGAGGCCATCAAGGGAGCGGTGGAGCAATTGGGCGACCCGTGACGCTTGGGCGACGCGCGGACCATTTCAGGTTTCGAGCCGTGCTTTCGCGGCCGTGAGCAGCCCGGTGAATGCCCTCGAGTACAGTTTCTCGGCCTTCGCGCCCAGAAACCCGCCAATGATTGGAATCGGTATCGCAAATCGCGATGTCCATTCCACATCGGTGCCGCCGCCGGTTGCCGTGAATGCCAGTCGCGATACTTCATGGCGTATCGGCAATGATGCCTTGCGAATCGTGTATTCGAAGTATGCAGGCCGCTGCCATGCGGTGATCTCCTCCACGTAGCGGGCGCGGCGCCCGACCTTGACCTCTCGCAAGCAGCCGAAACCCACCCGTTCAGTAGCGCCGGCCCGCAGCAATGTGGTCGCCGTGCCATCGTCCGCTCTCAAGAAGCGTTCGTGATCGCTGACGGCATCGAATACCTGTTCGATCGGGGCGTTGATGTGGACCATCACGTGGACATCACGCATACGTTTCAAGATGTTTAGGCCGGAGGGTTGCGGTTGATTTGCGCTGCCGCGCGTTCGAACAGCGGTGTCAGTAGTCGATGGAGCAGGAGGATGCACCCGGGAGCCACAAGCGCCCACGCCAAACCCGCGTGCAGGATTGCATTCGACAGCACCAGGATAGTATGCCAGAGCCCTTGCGCCATCAGCGCCAGCGCCGCCTGGATCGAGACGGGCTCCTTAGGTGCCTGCACCAACCACTCGCCGAGCCGCAAGAAGGGAATGATCAACAAGATCTGCGTGGGCGCCATGGCTGCCTGCACCAGTTGAATCGCCGGCAGGTTCAGGCGGAATAGCAGCGCGATCACGGTGCAGATGATGGTCGAAACTCCGAGAATCGGTATGTTGCCGACGACCACGCCGATCGCCACGCACAGCGCCAAACGGTCCGGGGAAATACCCTGAGTCAAGAGCGCGAGCAGCGGCCCCACAAGCCTGCGATGCAGCCATTTCTTCACCCTGTGTGCCATGGATTTCGCGACCCGATATGGGGGGATGAATATATGCCAATCACCTTCCGTGTAGCGCGCACCGGTGGAAAGCCGCTACAGTCCGCGTGGGAGAACACACATGTCCAATGAAAATGCCATCCGACGCGAAGTCGGCGCCATCGCGTTGATGTTCACAGGCTTGGGATCCATCATCGGTTCCGGTTGGCTGTTCGGCGCCTGGCGCGCCGCCCAGCTCGCCGGTCCCGGCGCCATCTATGCATGGATCATCGGCGCGGTGGTCATACTGTTCGTGGCGCTGACTTATGCGGAGCTGGGCGCCATGTTTCCTGAGTCCGGCGGTGCGGTCCGCTATGGGCACTATTCGCACGGCTCGCTGGTCGGCTTCGTGGCCGGCTGGGCAGCATGGATCGCCATCGTCTCAGTGATTCCGGTGGAAGCCGAGGCTTCGGTGCAGTACATGAGCTCATGGCCGTGGACCTGGGCGCACGATTTGTATAAACACGCCGCCAACGGTCAGGGCGAGCTGTCGCCGGCGGGCTTGTCGATCTCCGCCGTACTGGTGGTGATCTACTTCCTCGTTAATTTCTGGAGCGTGAAGGTCTTTGCGAACACCAACAGCGCCATCACTTTTTTCAAGCTGATCGTGCCGGCTGGGACCGCAGTGGCGCTCATGTTTACCAGTTTTCATTGGGAGAATTTTCAGGTGGGCGTGCACGGCGGGCAGCACGTGGGAAATCTGGCATCCATCCTCACCGCGGTTGCCACCAGCGGCATCGTGTTCAGCTACAACGGCTTTCAAAGCCCCGTAAACCTCGCCGGCGAGGCGCGGCATCCGGGGCGCAGCGTGCCGTTCGCGATTTTCGGCTCGATCGCGCTCGCCAGCGTGGTCTACATCATGCTGCAGGTCGCCTTCCTGGGCTCGGTGGCGCCGGAGCATTTGCAGGAAGGATGGGCGGGACTCGAATACAGCTCGCCGTTTGCGCAATTGGCGCTGGCGCTCAATTTGAACTGGTTGGCGCTGTTGCTGTACGCCGATGCCTTTGTCAGCCCCAGCGGCACCGGCAGCGCCTACACGGCTACCACCGCGCGCATGATCTACGCCATGGAGGTGAGCGGCACCGTGCCCCAGGTTTTCGGCCGCGTGCATCCGCGCTACGGCATCCCGCGACCGGCGATGTGGTTCAATCTGCTGGTGTCCTTCATCTTTCTGTTCTTTTTCCGCGGTTGGGGGAAGCTCGCGGCGGTCATCTCCGTCGCCACCATCATTACCTATCTCGTGGTGCCGATCAGCGTCATGGTGCTGCGGCGCACGGCCCCCAACCTGCATCGCCCGCTGCGCGTGCCGGGTTTGGCGGTGCTCTCGCCGATGGCCTTCGTGCTGGCGACGCTGATGCTGTTCTGGGCCCGCTGGCCGCACACCGGACAGATCATGCTGCTGTTGATTCTGCCGATGCCGGTGTATCTGTACTACCAAGCGAAGGCGGACTGGCGCGATTTCGGCCGGCAGCTGCGCGGCGCCTGGTGGCTGGGCGCTTATCTTCTCGCCATCACCGTTCTGTCATGGGCCGGCAGCAAGGAATTTGAGGGCCGAGGGCTTATCGGCTACGGCTGGGACCAGCTGTGCGTGGCCGTAGCCTCGCTCGCGTTCTACTACTGGGGATTGCGCAGCGGCTGGCGCACGCCGGGGGTCATCACCGCGGAAGGCAACGCCACTGCGGCGCCTGCAGCCAAGCCCTAAACGGCGAGCAGCTCGCTTCCCTGTTTCTGATCCTCGCGCAGATAAATCGAGCGCTTGGGTTTGGCCATCACCCGTTGCACCATGGGCTCGAAGGCTTCCAGCGGCATGGTGTCGTAATTCGGGTCGAAGGCATTCTGATCATGACGCGTGCAGAACAAGGCCGTGCGCTCGAAATTCGGATGATCGCGGAACTGCTCGCGCATGTTCCGATCCAGTCCCAGGTAGTGAAAGAAGTAATAGCCCTGGAAGATGCCGTGATGCTGCAGCAGCCACCAGTTCTCGTCCGACACGAAGGGCTTGAGCACGGTCGCGGCAAGCTCGGCGTGATTGGTCGAGGCGAGAATATCCCCCATGTCATGCAGCAACGCGCATACGACGTATTCCTCGTCCATGCGATCGCGATACGCAAGCGTGGCCGATTGCAGCGAGTGTTCCAGGCGATCGACCGAGAAGCCGCCGCAATCACCCTTCAGCAATTTCAAATGCGCAAGCACTCGATTGGCCAGATCGCCGTTGAAGGCATTGGCGGCGGCCGCGATTATCTTCCAATCCGCCTGGGTGCTCATCGTCATCGCCGTGAACGTGGCGCGCTCGATATCGCTATGATCGGTCATGTTGGCCTCCTCGGCGCTGAGTGCGCGCTCGATTATATCAGCGCAGCCCCGCAGCGCTGGTCAGGTACACGGCGAATGTGCCGAGCCAGTGGCCGCCCTCATAGTGCTCGCCGGTGACGGCCGGAAGGGAAGCACCCTGGTGCTCCGCGGCGCTGGCGAGCAGCACCGGCACGCGGGAGTCGCCCTGCGCCAATCCGTGGGCAATGCCCTTGAGCATCCAGCTGCGGCTTAAGTTAAGGCCATCGATGTGGGCGAGCTTCGGGTCGGAGCGGTCGGTCACCACACCCGGTTTGAGCCAGGGAATGCCGGTTTTCTTGGGAATTCCTGGCAGAAAGGCGGACAACCAGGGGCCGAACGCCTTAGGTGGGAGCAGTCGGCGCATGAAATCGGCCTCGGCGAGACAGGGAGAGAGGAAATCCTCACCGGAGGGTTCGAAGCTTAAGGGGCAGTTGCGGTCGGTGAAATAGAATCTGCTGGCCGCGTCCCTTAAATTCGCACGCATTTGCTCATCGCCCGCGATCCCGGCCCAGTCCCACATCAATCCGAATGAGAACGCGGTCTGATCGTGTTCACCGATCCGGATCGGATAGTGTAGTTTGGGCAGCCAGTTCTTCAAGCGGCC
Source organism: Steroidobacteraceae bacterium (assembly GCA_035567075.1). GTDB lineage: Bacteria > Pseudomonadota > Gammaproteobacteria > Steroidobacterales > Steroidobacteraceae > Bog-1198. The sequence continues at coordinate 42,471 of DATMRC010000056.1, read as the reverse complement.
CGCCGCCTCGGTTTCCAGCGGATTCAAATCATTCAACCATTGCTGCGCCTCGGGGTCCTGCCACTCGCGCAACTCCGCACACATTCGCAGCAGCCATGCGAGCCCGTAAGGGCGTTCGAACGAGGCCCGGCCGGGGTGCTGCAGAAACTTAAGTTCGCCGGAGATGTTTTCGGCCGTGAAGCTGCGCTTGAGCTCCGCGCGCGCCTGAGCGGCGAAAGGCGCATCCGGAAACAGGCGCAGGAGCCGCACCAGCAGCCAGTGTCCGTGTACGGCGGAATGCCAGTCGAAGCAGCCGTAGAACGCGGGCGTCAATTCATGGGGTGGGCGGGCATCGGAATCGCGGTCCATCGTCACACTGATGTGGCTTGGATACTCATCATGTAGGCATTTGAGGGCCAAGCCGGCGAATCGAGCCGCCGCGCTCTGATCCATCGAAGCCGCAAAGTCCCCACCCGCGGCCGCGGCGACGCAGATCGTCCCAGGCAGACTCAGACAGATAGACGCGATGATTGCGGCGGAACGCATGCTGAGATTCTAGCGCGGCCGGGCGCGGCGCGTGGCCTCAGCGGTGTATGGATCATCGGGCCAGTAGTGTTTCGGATACCGTCCCTTCAGATCCTTCTTCACCTCGTGATAGCCGCGCTGCCAGAAGCTCAATAGATCTCGTGTGATCTGCACGGGCCGTCCAGCCGGCGACAGCAGCTTGAGCAGCAAGGGCAGGCGTCCGCAGGCAACGCTGGGCGTCTGGTGCAATCCAAACAGTTCCTGCAGGCGCACGGACAACGTCGGAATCTCGCCGTCGAGATAGTCGATGGGCACGGCCGAGCCGCTGGGCACCTTGAAGTGCGTCGGTGCTTCCCGCTCCAATATCGTCCCCTGCGCATGCGTGAGTTGTGATCGCAGCGCGCTGCGCAAATCCATTTTTGCGAAATGCTCGCGGCGCGTGCAGCCGTCGATCCAGGGCGGGGCCCATTCCTCGAGAGTTGCCGTGATCGCCGCATCGCTGAAGTTCGGCCAGGGGGTCGGGGCCGGGACGGCGTATTGCTGCATCAACATCACGCGTGCACGCCACTGCAGCAGATCCTTGGTCCAGGGCAAGCCGGTGACTCCAAGCTGCTTGAGTCCCGCAAGCGCTGCGGCTTGCATGGCGTCCGGATCGGGATCGCGGATCTCCGCCGAATCCAGAACCAGCGCACCCAAGCGCCGTTCGCGCCGTGCACGAATCGCCTGATCCTTGTCGTCCCAGCGGATGTCCGCATTCTCGCGGATCAGGGCCGCGAAATATTTCTCCAGATCCGCAATAGCAATCGGCGCCGCCAGAAAAATGCGCGCTTCGCGCTCCGCGCCATCGAGTTCCGCCGCCACAATGAATTCGGATTTGGCGAGCGCCTGTGGTTCGGCGAAGCGGGCACCCCGGCCGTTTGCCAGCAGGTACCGCCCGCCCTCGCCGCGCGCTCGTCCGATTCGATCCGGGTACGCCCACGCCAGCAGAATTCCCGTTGCCTCATGCGGATCAGCGCTATCCCGCCGGCCGCGCGCGAAGTCGCGCTGCCAATTTCCGGAGCTGCGCAGTGCTTGATCCTTGGCCCGCGCATCCACGCTCACCCCCGGGGGCACCTCGCGTCCGTCGCCGCGCAATACGGCGACTCGAAGGCGTAAGTCCGCGTCGCGTGCGCCGGGAGCGGCGCGCAGAATGTCGCGTTCGCTCAAGATCGCCGCCAGATCGCAGGCCAAACGCGCGCCGCCCAAGTCGCGCGACTTGACCATCATATGGGCGAGGCGCGGATGCATACCGAGCCGTTCGAGCATTCGGCCGTGCGGCGTGATGCGCGCCGCGGCATCGATCGCCTCGAGCTCGCGCAACAGTTCCCGCGCCTGCGCCAGCGGCGCTGCGGGCGGCGGATCCAGCCACTTGAGCATCTTGGCGTCGGCGCCCCAGCAGGCAAGCTCCAACGCCAGCGGCGCAAGGTCCGCGTGCAGGATCTCCGGAGGCGTTTGCGGACTTAACGAAGCATGCGTTCCTTCCGACCAGAGCCGGTAGCAATCTCCGTGGCTGGTACGGCCGGCGCGCCCGCGACGTTGATCTGCCGCAGCCTGCGATACTTTCCCGGTCACCAAGCGGCTCATGCCGGTGACGGGATCGAATTCCGCATGGCGGCGCATACCTCCGTCGACCACGACGCGAATGCCGGGAATGGTGAGACTGGTTTCCGCAATGCTGGTGGCGAGCACCACCTTGCGTTCCCCGGGGCTCAAGGGAATCAGAGCCGCGTCTTGCGCCGCACCCGTCAGGTCGCCATACAGCGGCAATATCTTGATGGCGGGATCCAAGCCAGAGTCCTGAAGCGCGCGCTGCACCCGGCGGATCTCCGCCGCTCCCGGCAAAAAACACAGTACGTCGCCTTCGTGATCGCGCAAGGCGGAGCGCACGACCTGCGCGGTCTGAAGTTCCAGTGAAATCTCAGGGCGCCGCGGCAAGTAGTGAGTGGCCACATCGAAGCTGCGGCCGCCCGCGGAAACCACCGGCGCATCATCGAGCAGCGACAGCAATGGCTTAAGATCCAGCGTGGCCGACATGACCAAAATTCGCAGATCCTCGCGCAGGTTTTGCTGACTCTCGATGCATAGAGCGAGGCCAAGGTCGGCATTCAGACTGCGTTCGTGAAATTCATCGAAAATTACGCAGCCGATACCGCTGAGGCCGGAGTCCTCCTGCAGCATTCGTGTGAGGATGCCCTCGGTGACCACTTCGATGCGCGTGCTTGCGCTCACTTGCGTTTCGAGACGGGTGCGAAATCCGACGCGCCTGCCCACCGCTTCGCCCAATAGAGCCGCCATGCGGTTCGCCACGGCGCGCGCGGCAATGCGGCGTGGCTCGAGCATCAAAATCTTCTGATCATTGAGCCAGGCGCTGTCCAGCAAAAAGAGCGGCACGATGGTGCTCTTGCCGGCCCCGGGCGGCGCTTCCAGCAATACCTGGCGGCGTCTCGTCAGCGCTAGGCCAAGCGCCGGAAGGGCCGCATTGATGGGGAAATCCGCTGCCGCTTGGAGCTTCACAAGCGCCGTAAGATAACTCAAGCGCGGGGCGAGCTGGGGTGGACCCCGTGTTAAGATGAGCTGTCGGGCCTGTAGCTCAGTTGGTTAGAGCAGGGGACTCATCAATAAATGGTGCCTTCGCATCGCAAGGTGCGAAGTGGACGGGATGAATTCAGGGAAACCTCAACGGCTCGCAAGCTGCTGGCAACCCTGAGCCAAGCCGGCGGTACACCGCCGGAAGGTGCAGAGACTACCTGAGCGCGTGTGAGTCGCGCTTAATGACAGGCAAGAGCGTCCCGCACCCCTCCGGGGTGAAGAGATAGTCCACTCCCTCCGGAAACGGCGGGGCAGAAGTGAATCCCTTGGTCCTCGGTTCGAGTCCGAGCGGGCCCACCACCTTCACGCGCATTGCGCGCACATAGACATGTCACGCCGCGCCAAAGATCGAAGCAATGTGGTTGGAACCAGCAAGCCGCGACTGTTGAATGTGTTGGGTCCGGGGCTCGTTACGGGAGCTGCCGATGATGACCCCAGCGGTATCGCTACTTACGCCCAAGCCGGTGCCCAATTCGGCTTCAGCCTCGGATGGACCTTGATCCTCACATATCCATTCATGGTGGTGATCCAGTCCATCTGCGCGCGGATTGGCCGAACCACCGGATTGGGCATTGCAGGAAACGTACGTCGTCACTACCCAAAATGGCTGCTCAATGGACTGGTTGCTACGCTGACCATTGCGAATGTGTGCAATATCGGAGCCGACCTCGGCGCAATGGCGGAGGCGAGCAGATTGTTGATCCCAATGGTGCCTTCCTGGATTTTGCTGGGCGCCTTCGCCATGGTGTGCGCCGGCGGTCAGATCTTCATGCACCACAAACGCTATGTCGCCACCTTGAAATGGCTGACACTCTCGTTGTTCGCCTATTTTGCGGTGCTGTGTGTCGTTCATGTTCCGTGGCCGCAGTTTTTCTTGGGACTCCTATGGCCGCGGCTGACCCCGAGTAAGGAATTTTGGCTGATGGTCGCGGCAATTCTTGGGACAACGATCAGTCCCTATCTGTTTTTCTGGCAAGCGGCACAAGAAGTCGAAGATACGAAAACCGAGCCGATTCGAGAGCCCCTGCTCGATCGTCCGGCACAGGGCGAGAATGCGCTGGCCCGCATCCGTCTCGATACAGTCATTGGCATGGGCATATCGAATTTAGTGGCTTTGGCCATCATGGCGACTGCGGCAGCCACCCTGCATGCCTCGAACATCAAAGAAATTGAAAGCGCTGCTCAGGCGGCGGAAGCTCTACGCCCGCTCGCGGGGGAGTTCGCGTTTTCCCTGTTTTCGCTGGGAATCATCGGCACGGGATTGCTATCAGTCCCGGTCCTGGCAGGTTCCGCAGCCTACGCGCTTGGCGAAGCGCGTCGCTGGCCGGTGGGACTTTCGCGACAGCCGCAGCAAGCAAAGGCCTTCTATGGAACCATCGCGGTCGCCACGTTAGTGGGCACCGTCGCAAATGCGCTCAAGGTCAGTCCTATCAAGGCGCTCGTGTGGTCGGCGGTGCTGAATGCGATTGCGGCAGCACCGATCATGGTGCTCCTGATGCAAATGGCAACCAACCCGGCAGTCATGGGGAAATTTACGATCTCTCGGCGCTCTCGCGCTGTCGGCTGGCTTGCGACTTTGGTGATGGCGGTCGCCTCACTGGGCTTCATCATTTCATTTGGCTTTTCGTAGCGCGCGGGTCAGCTCGACTCCAGCGGCACGGGAACCGGTCAGTTGCGGCGACCGGCCCCGCCATGAGCGACAGGGCCGGTTCTTCATCGTGAGCTCGCCCGCGTGTCTATAACCCGACGCGGGTGATTTTCTCGCCTTTCAGCGATACATCGCCCATCAGGCCATGCTCATTGATTACGAACGCGATGATCGGTCGCTTCAGCGTTTCGGTGTCGTACTGTCCACCCGCGCCTTTTGACGCGACCGCCACGCCCAGGTCGGCGCCAATCGTCCAGCCCTTACTTTGTTCAAACTTATCACGAGCCTCGCGGGTCATGAAAAGAATGATTTCAGAGCGGCCCGCAACCCCCAACGTTGCGCCCACCGACGCGCCTTTGATCGTGTAGCGTCCCACCTCGCTGCCGTTGATCAGCAGCATGCCACGACCTCCCTCGCCGGCGATCCCGGCCCCGGCCTTGGTGATTTCGGGAAACACCAATACCGCAGCTGCTTTGTCGACCAGTTCGCGGTGACTGGGATTCTGCGAGTAGAAATTCTCGAGCGTGGCCTGCACCCGCGGCTGCAGATCCGAATCCTTGACCGCTGCAATTGCAGTGCTGCAAGTTACGGCGGCAATCACTACCGCCATCATCTTCACTAATTTGTTCATGCTTGCGTTCCTCCGGCTCCATGTACCGGGCTGAGGCTTACACGGCCGTCACTGGGCACCCATCGGCGCGAAGTTTGGATTGCTGTGGGATAGCACCTACAGCCCACTTTAAGCTCAGCAATGCAGGGCAGCCGCGTACTCCAGAATCTGATCGCGCTCGATCTCATTGGCGAGCCACATCACGCGGTGATGCGCGCAATTCGAAAACAGCATGAGTGGCCGCTCGGCTGCGACAGTTCTTTCGATCGTATCGAGTCTCGATGCCGTCAGGGATTCCTGACCACAGCACGGGCATTTGACTGGAAAACGCAAAAACGAAATGTCCATCGGGCACCTCCCGCTTGAGTTCAGACATTTAAAAATGGAACCGTACGAGACTTAAATTTCAGCTCCGCCCCACGAAATCAGTCGCGGCCGCTGGCGCTGCTGAAAACGGATGCTTGACGACGAGTCACTGCTGGATCGGTTGCGATATGTAATATAGTTTCGCGCATGCGGACGACAAGTAAAGCTGCGCACAAACGGCGACATGTGTAAAAAATTCATTGTGCGGTCGCACACACCGCTGGGCGGTCGGACAGCCGCTAGGCGGCCGCTGGTTCGCTAAAAAAACGCGGGGCGCAGCTACCGCTGCGCCTCGCGCCATGTGCTTAGGTGTGCGAAAGCGGTTCTCACCGCGTTGGCATCAGTTGGTCATGCAGGTCCAAACGGCCGAGGGCGTATTGGGAAGCGTCGCGGTGAGGTTGGTGTAGTCAGCACTGCCTTGCATTGAACCGCTCGTTGCTTTCCCGTCATCGTAGGACACGTCGATTTGCTGGGCCGCTTTGTTGGGCAGCGTATGCCAGCAAACGGCTGTCGAGGCGACGAATGAGGCGGGGAACCCCATACCGGCGACGGGCGCGTTCAGCGTCACGACTCCGCCCAGCGGGTGTTCCGCGGAGATTGTGCCATCGCCAGTGAGAAAGCCGGAGAGCCGCAATTGATAAGCCGCCTGACAAACTTCCCCAGCCGCGCCCTGAACCAGACACTGGTTGCCGCCGCCATCGATATAGCCGTTGCCGTTGCCCGCAACGATTGGGGGATCGCCGGCCGGCACGATGAATCCGCGGGTCAAGGCTTGAGGATCATCGCCCGGCAGCGCCTTGTAGCGATCCTGATAGCCATACATGGCTGCGGTGAACTGGCGGTAATTGTCGTAGGTCGACTTGACCTTCTGGTTGTAGATCAATTCCTGACCTTTCAGCACCCCGCCCAGCAACAGGCCGATGATGACCAGCACGATCGCTATTTCCACGAGCGTAAAGCCGCTTTGATGTTTCCGACGATGAGTCATTTCTGTTCCGTCCTGTTAGGGAATATGCCGAATGTGTCTTGACTATTTAACGGCCGAAAACCCCGAGTCTTAACGTAGAGTCGGTCACAATTTGGGCAGCGGCGGCTGCACTGCCGCAATTCGCGACTCCAGGAACTTGAGTTCCCCCGGGGAGCGAATTTGACCCGCCTCGATGAGCCCGCCGAGGATCGCACGGGCATCCTCGGCCTCGCCAAGATCGGCCCGCAGCAGCAAATCCATTTGCGCCACCCAGCTCGGAGCCTTGGGATCGGTCACCTGCATGCGCAGCGCGGCGGCATAGCGTTGCGCCAGTGCATCGTCGTGAAGCACATGCCGCGCCGCGAACACCGCGTGCACGAGCCAGGGCCAGCGCTCGTTCGGCCGTTCCTGAAAGCGTTGGTAAATCCAGTCGAACATGCGCCTGCGCTGCTCCGGAGTGCCGGTTTCCGCGAAATGGCGCGCCGCCAGCAAGTCAGGATAGCGGCTGTCGGCATCGAGCTCTGTCGTCAAGTCGAGCCAGCGAATGACGGCGCTGCGATCCATGGCCGCCACCGGTGTCGCCCGGCCCAACGACACGTTGAAGTTTTGCAGAAACAAATCCGCCAGGTAGCCGGCGAAGATGTCCTCACCCAGGCTCGCGGCCCGCGTGAGCGCGAGCTGCGGCGGCGTGTCGAGATCGCCGACATCAGTCCATACGGGAGGACTCTGCCGCTGAATCAGCACATTCGCGGCCAGGCACAGGCCAAGCAACATCCATGCGCGGGCTTTGGCGCTGATGCGTTGCCCGTTCAAAATTGCTTGCGCCGTAGTTCGAGACTGGCCACGGCGCCGAGCAGGGCAAGGTAAATCACCCCTTGCAGCAATCCCGGTGTGAGGCGGACGGCGCCGCCCGTGAGCCAGGAAGTCTCTGCAAAGCGGTCCATCCGCGGCAGGAGGTAACTGGCAAGCTCGATGTAGCGCGCATCGAAGCGCTCGATCAACGAGCCCTCGCTTGCGTCCATGTTATTGCCGAGCAGAACCAGCAAGTAGCTGATCCTCGCAAACAGGTACAGGCAACAAAAAGCCAGCATGGCGGTGACCACCCGTCCGAGCGCGAGCGCCAGCAGCAGGGCGAGGCTCGCGACCACCACGGCTTCAGCCACGAAACTTGAAGTCCACGCCAGCCGCCCTGGAGTGCCCACGAATCCCAGCAACGGTAGTCCCGCCGCGATGCCGGCGATCGCCGCCACGGCCGCCCACCCCAGCCACTTGCCGACCGCGTATTGCAGGCGCGTTATCGGCAGCGCGAGAAAATGTTCGACCATGCGCTCGTGCAGATCGCGCACCGTGTTGGCGATGATCGATTGAGCGAGGAGCAGCACTACACTCAAGCGCACAATCACGGCATAGGTGACCACGGCCGCGCGCTCTTGTTCGGTCAGGACGATGCGCTCCATGAATAGTGCCAGGCAGAGTGCAATTGCAATCGCGGCAATCACGGACTTGCCCACCGCCGTGCGTCTCGCCTCCAGCAGGGTCAGTCGTGCGAGCCCCGCCATGGGGCGCGGTATGGGCCGTCTCATTGTACTTGCCATGCCAGCATTAGCTGGTTCGACACGGCCCCCCAGGAAACCCACGATACGACATCGTCGAAGCGGCCCGCGGGAGCCGCGGCCCCGGCGGGATCGCGCATGATGAAGGTGCGCGGCACGGCAGGCGCGCCCAGCTGGCCGGAATTTTGTTTCTCATCGGCGGAGTTGCCGAGCGCGTCGTTGCCGGTGGGACCCTGCGACCAAATCACCGCGACCACATTCAAGGCCAGTGCATTCGCATTGCCGCCGCAGCGATTTCCGGCGGCCACTATGCCGGCCGATGAACGGCACACGAACAAGCCATTGTTGGCGGCGATCGTGGCCCCGACGGTCGCGCGGGCCGCTCCGCCGAGCGATGCGCTGGTGAGCGCGAAGGGCTGGCCCGTGCCAGCGAGCAGCGCCACGGAGTAGCGGATTGCACGCGGATAATCGAGCACGCCGGCGTTGTCGTGGGTGCTGCCGTCCGCCCAACCATCATTGAGCAGGCCATTGCCGTCAAGATTCGGCAGGCCGAGCGAGACCGCGGGGAGAAAGCCGGCCGGTGCCGTGCATGCACCGACGCCGGCCATGGATTCCTGGCCGTTGCTGCCGGCCACCGCGGGGCAGGGAAGCCGAGCATTGGCAGTTACAAACGCAACGATCGCGTCGTTCGCCTGCTGCAGAGCGGTGCGGGTATCCGTGAGTTGACGCTGCTGCACCTGCTGCGACAGGGCCAGCGCAAATCCGGTCAGTACGAGACCTAAGATGACCATGGAGATGGCCAGCTCGACCAATGTGAATCCTTTTTGAGTTCTCATGGTATTCCGTACATGCGGTCATCGTAGTTGGCGGTCAGGGGCGTCCCCGCGGCGTCGAAGGGTGGTCCGGTCAGATTGCCGGCGCTGTCGAGAAAATCATTCAACAAATGGCTCACCAGCGGCGTTTGCGGCGCGCCCTTCGACGCATACGGTACGCTTTGAATCGCTCGGCCGGGACTGAACAAAACCGCGTTGTAGCGCTGCGCGGCGCCGCCGAGTCGCAAGCCCGGCGTGAGACAGCGCGGCGCGGTCGCGCCTTGGGTGCAGCCGGGATCGACCGCATAAATGAAGTAGTTCCCCCAACCCGCGAGGCTGAGCCAGGGCAGGTAGTTCAAGGTGTTCAAAGCACCACCGCAGCTTCCGGCCGCCTGCGGCAACAAACCGAAGTGCGAATTCTGAGAGCAGCTCGACGCCAGTGGCGGTGTCGAGTCGCCCGAATAGGGCAGGTAGCCGTTGACGGCGCGAAATGCGTTCAACGCAGCGAGGACGGCGAGGCGCGCGCGTTGTTCCATTGCCTCGAAATACTCGCTCGCGGTGATGTAGATCAAATGGTCGTTGAACTGAAACGGCGTTGCGTAATAAGCCGGTGCCGGACTCAAGCTCGTGCTCGAGGGCGCATCGATGAAGGTCCAATTCAATCCGCTGGCGACCGTATAGGCGGCATTGTTGTAGGTCCCGGGAACGCAGGGCGCTGGGCAGCCGGCCGCCACCGTCAAGCCTTCGAGATAGGCCGCGGGAGCATGATCGATGGGCGCGCTGCGGGTTTGGCCGTTCTGCACGGGCGGCCCTGGGAGGATTAGCACGATGGCGACTTCCGATGACAGCAAATTGCCGCGAGCGTCGACCACGCGCAGCCAGGGAAACGGCACGGTCGTGGTGCAGCCGCCGGTGTAGGCGCTGCTCAGCATGAGCGGGTTCAAATTTGCCAGGCAGGCCGATCCTGCGACCAGATTGGCCGACATGAATATCCACGGCACTTCGCCCAACTGGTCATCCGGAGTGCTCGGTCCCGGAAGTCCGAAACTCAGCCAGGGAAAGCGTCCAAAGCAGCGCACATCGAGCGGCACCACTGCAGGGTTGTTCGGATCGATGAGCGCCTGACCCGGCGCCCAGGTCCGCGTCGCACATCCGGGTTTGCCCGCGGGGGTGGTTTTGCTCAAGCCATCGTAGCCGCTGCCCGCGAGCACGGGCAGATCGGGCGTGAGCGAGATCTGTCCCAATCGACGTGGAGGGATTGTAGGGATCGCATCCGCCCCGGGGTTGGCCGCATGGGCGAGGATGGCTGACTTCGCGTCGATAAGCGTTTGATAGCCACGGCCGCCCGCCGCGTTATGCACTTGCCACAGCGTCAATCGCGGCGCGAGCACGATGGTTAAAATCACGATCATCGTGAGAATCAGCAACAGCGCCGCGGCGCCTCGCTGAGCGTGCCGGCCGGGTGTGCGTGCTGCGCGGTCTCTCATGGATGGGCGCTCCGGATCAGCGCCGCGCCACGGACTTTGGCGGAAGCAAGTCTTCGACTGCACCGCTGGTCGGGTCCATCGCCTGTCCGGGCCGCACCTGGCGCGGCGTGTGTCCCTCATCGCGCAGCCACACGCTGCCGGCGCGGTCGGTCCAAGCCGGTTTGATCTTCGCGGAATTCTCGATCGCGGTGCCATTGACCCACACCGCTCGGCCTTGCGTGCTCGAACTTACCGCGCCGTTGATCTCCAAGCGTCCACCGCGAGGGGCGTGGTTGGCGCCCGGGTCCGCCGCGGGCGTATTGTCCGCGTAGCGTTGGCGTCGCTCCGCGGGCGAGAAAAAAATCCTGCCGATGTGGCTATTGACGTTCCTCGGGCGCTTGCGCCGCACTTCACGGGACACCGGAGCATCGGCTATCGATGCGTCGCGCAACGAGGTGTCGAGCGATGGCGCGCTGAGTGCTGACGAGTTGAACGGCGGTGCATCGGCCGGCGGAGCGGCGCCGCTCCAACAAGGCGACAGTACCAGGAGCAGAGTGAGCCATGGCCAACGGCTGCGCGCGCGCGGCCGCATGCGGGCAATCACGGTCATGGTTGGGCTCCCGGGATGTTGGCGCTAAGCGCGGCGTCAGCGGGCGCGAATTCATACCAGACCACGGAGCAGCGCGCCGCCAACGGCTCGATGCGGAGGCCCGACTCGCGATCGCGGCTGAGCGAGCAGGCTTCCGCGGCGCTGGTACCCGGCAACCGGGTTTCGATGGATTGCATGAGTTCGACGAATTCATCTTCATCGTCGACCTTGGCGGTAAATTCGAGTGGATGCGAGATGATGTGAAACGCGGTGAGCTCGGCGTTCTCGGCTCCCGCATAGGGAACATCCTTGCCGATCACGTAACCCTCGACGGCACCGTCTTGCGGACCGCGGATGGCGGCCTCAAACCAGTCACCCGCGGCAGCGCGATCGAACCGCTGCATCGATCCTTCCTTGATCAATCGCTTGTAGGCGACCAGATATTTTTCAGTGACTGCGCGGCGCTCGTTTGCCTGATCGACATGCGCCCTTGCCATCCGAATGAGTTGTGCGGCGAGGTCGTTGCGGTGTTCCGCCACGTGGAGCCTTGCGCGCGTGAATCCGATGAGCAACGCGCAGACGACGAGTACCAGCGCGCAATACCTGATTGTGGCGGCGAGCGCGGCGGCGGTGTAGTGCGAGTTTTTGATGAGGCTCATGACCCGATACCGGCGGGAACCGTTGCGGTCACGCTGAATTGCGGCTGCGCCGCGGCGCCATCCTGGGCTTTGCTGGTCAGGCTCCCTTCCGGAGCCACGTCAAAGGGCAGCTTCTCGACGATTCCTGCGCCGCCGAGTTGCCGGCCTATCGCCGCCGCCAGACCCGAGACCGCGGCATTCGATTCGGCCTTGTGCAGACGCGCGTTGATGTGTCCACCGACCCGGACCAGGATGGATTTCGGCGTCGTCGGCGCGGCGCCTGCGGGCGGGGTGGCATACGACCATTCCAGCAAATCGATATCGAGGTCGGGAAATGGCGCCAGCGCCGCCGCGATAGCCTGCATCAGACCTTCAGCGTCGATGTTGCGCTTGAGCAATCGATCGCGCGTTTGCACCGCGGCACGCAACTGTTCGGCGTCGAGATCCGCCGTGGGTGTCATCCGCTCGCTGTCCTTCGCCGTGGCGTCAAGGTGTGCGGCGATCATTTCACCGGTGCTGGCATGCGCCGCGCTCGCGCGCGTGGCAGCTTCGGTGAATGCCACATAGCCAACGCTGGCAATTGCCATTGCCGCCGTAGCGCCGAGAGCCGCGGTCCGATAGGTCGCGCGGCGGCCGGCATCCTGCAGTGTCAGTCCCGCGGCGCAGCCCAATCCATGGGAGCGCAGCGCGGCGCGATTGAAGAGCAACCATGCCGAGTTGTCGGCGTCCAGCAGCTTGGCGGGGCCGTGGGGCCTGAGATCGCGGGGACGAATCTGGATCGGCTGAACCAACAATGGATTGTCCGACGGCACCGTGAGAACTCTCGACGATGGTTCGGCATCGATGACTGAAATGTGCAGCGCGCGACGGCGGCCATCCACACCCCACAACCGGGTCATCGTCAAATATTGCAGCGTCTTGTCGATTTCCTGTGCCACCTGCGAGTCGGCGGCGGAATGAACGCACAGCCGGGAGAATCGCAAGCCCGACGGCGACACGAATGCATGCCGGTACCCGGCGGCGGTGCGCATCACCACCAGCGCATCCGCCCCGGAAGGAATATTCAAGTCCGGGATGAGCGCCGGCATGAGCGCTCCAAGGCTGTACAGTCCGCGGACGTTCAAGGCGCGCTGCTCGAGCGCACCGAGCCACGGAGCAAGGGTTTCCGGGTTGATGAGAGCGTACAAGATGCGCGTCGTGGCGCGCGAGCGGCGCCGCGCCAGATTGCGTATGAAGGCATAGGGGCGGGGCCGGTGCGGCACGACGGCCCGATAGTCCGTCGAGCGGTAGCGCTGCTCCAGTTTGCGGTTCAGCAGCAGCCTGAGATCGCGGCGCGACACCAAAGGCACGGTCTCCGCTTGATACGCTTCCGCCTGGGTATCGGTGATCACGAAGTACCGGTCATGGACGTACCGGTCCAGGTGCGACTCGAACTGCCGCAGACTTAGCGCAAGCGCGTCGCTGCCCACCGCGGCATTGCGCGGCGTCGACACCTCCGCCACGATCTCGAGACCTTCGGCGCGGTCGCGATAACATGCAACCGACGCGCCGGTGATGTAGATGTAGTGGTTGCAGCTCTTCATATTTTCAACTTCGAAATCGTGTCGTACAGCGGCCCCAGCATCGAGAGAATGAGCCAGCCAAGGATGGATCCCATGAATACGGTAAGAACCGGTTCGACCAACGCCTGCACGCTCTTGATTGCATCGGCGATTTCTCGATCGTAGAAATAGCTGACGTTGGCCAGCGATTTATCGAGTTCACCAGTTGACTCGCCGATGCGCAGCATGCGGACCACCAGCTTTGGGAACAGGTTTGCTGCTTCGAAGGACTCAGCGATGGTGAGCCCATCGGCGATTTTCGCCTGCGACGCGATGACTGCGCGGTAAATCATGCGGTTACCCGCCGCGCCCGCAGACAACTCCAGGGCGGCGAGCACTGGGATACTCGATGCGTACAGCATGCCCAACGTCGAGGAAAAGCGCGCCAGCGCAATTTTTTGCAGTGTCGGTCCTATCAGCGGAAGACGCAGCTTGAGGGCGTCGAAGTCCGCGCGCAGCCCCTCGGATGCAAAGCGCAGCAGCAAACCCAAGGCCACGCCAATCGCTGCGGGCACTGCCAGCAACACCCACCAGTGGTTGACCAGGAAGTTGGAAATAGCGAGCAGAATTTTCGTTTGCAGCGGCAAGTGACCACCGGTCATGGAGCGTATGAAGCCGGAGAGCTGCGGCACCAGGTAGATCATGAGAAACAGGAACACCGCGATGATCACGGTCATGCCGAAAGCCGGATAGATCAGCAGCTTCTTGAAGCTGGAACGCAATTCGTCGCGCCATTTCAGGGAATCGGCGAGTCTACGGAAGGTTTCCGGGATGTTGCCGGATTGCTCGCCGGCGCGAACCAGGGCGATGAAAGTCCGATCGAAAACCTTGGGGTAGGCGGCAAGCGCATCCGCGAGTCCCGTCCCCGATTGAATGGCCGCGACCACGGCACCCAGGATGACGCGAAACCGCGGGTGCTCAACATCATCGATCAAATCCTGCAGGCCATCGAGAAGCGATATTCCGGCGCGGGTCACCTGGGACAGGTGCAGACAGAACGTGATGAGATCCTTCGACGTGGGTCCGGCGCCCCAACCGCTGGGCACCGCTACCGGCCTGACATGAGCCTCGATCAGATCCAGCCGAATTTGCGCCAGGCGCGCCTCGAGATCCGGCAGGTTGAGCGCTTCGGTCTGGCCGCTGCGTATTTGGCCCGAATCGCTTACCGCCCTGTAGCGATAGATGGTCATACAACCCTCAATGCGCCTCGAGCGAGGTAAGATCGATGGTGCGCGCGATCTCGCTCAAGGTCGTGGTCCCGTCCAGCACTCTGCGAATCGCATCCTGAGCCAGCGTTCGCGCGCCTTTCTGCTGGGCGACGCTGCGCAGTTCCCGCAGCGTGGCTCGGCGCGCCACCAATTCATCCAGATCCGCATCGAATCGCACCACCTCCATGAGTGCGATTCGCCCGAAGTAGCCCTGCTGTTCGCAGGCTTCACAGCCCGCTGCGTCGAACAGCGAGTGAGGCTCGTCAGGCTCGAGCCCGAGAAGTCGCGCCTGTGCGGCATTCGGCTGATATGGCCGCTTGCAGCTGCCGCAGAGACGCCGCACCAAGCGCTGCCCAATCACGCCGATCATGTTGCCGGCAAGAATTTCCGGATTCAGGCCGAGATCCTGCAGCCGCGCCATCGCGCCCAGCGCGGAGTTGGTGTGCAGCGTGCTGAATACCTGGTGGCCGGTCATCGCGGCCCGCAATGCCATCGAGGCCGTATCGGAGTCGCGCACCTCGCCCACCAGAATGATGTCCGGATCCTGGCGCATCATCGAACGAATGCCGGATGCGAAATCGATTTTCAGCCCCTCTGCCAGACTCGTTTGCCGGATCATCGGCATCGGATATTCCACCGGGTCCTCCAGGGTCATGATGTTGACCCCTTCGCTGTTGAGCGCCTTCAAAATGGAATACAGCGTGGTGGTCTTGCCGCTGCCGGTAGGTCCCGTGACCAGTAAAATGCCGTCGGGGCGCCTGATCATCAGTTGCAATGCTTCGAATTGATCCGGCGCCAGACCCAATGCGTCCAGCGCGACCAGGCTCTGCACTTTGTCGAGAATGCGCAGCACCACGTTTTCGCCGTAGGTGGTCGGTTGCGCGGCGACGCGAAAGTCCACATAACGGCCTTGTAAATGCAGGCTGATGCGTCCGTCCTGGGGCGCCCGGGATTCCGCAATATTCATGCCTGACATGACTTTGATGCGTACCAGCATCGCCGACCAATACTTGGAATGCAGCGCGCGTATCTGCCGCAGCACGCCGTCGACCCGATAGCGTATTCGCACGAAACCCTGCTCGGGCTCGAAGTGGATGTCGCTGGCGCGGCGCGACACCGCGTCGCCGACGATCGCGTCGATCAGCCGGATGATCGGCTGCGTATAACCGCCATCGGCGGTGGTGATGCTCGAGTAGTCGACCTCGCCGGTCTCGATTTCATTCAAGATGCCGTCGATCGACAATTCGTGGCCGTAGAAGCGGTCGATCGCCCGCGTGACCTCGGCTTCTGAAGAGATGCGCGCCTCGGTCGTGAATTCGCCGTGCAGCATCTCGTTGAGTTGATCGAGGACCACCACATTGTTCGGATTCCCGACCGCCACGGTGAGCACCCGCCGGACCCGATCGAGCGCCACCGGCAGCACGCTGAAGCGGGTGGCGAAGCTCTTCGGTACCAGGGCGAGCGCCGCACGATCGGCGACGACCCGGGACACATCGATATCGCTTTGCCCGAGATTTTCCGACAGCGCTTCGCGCAGCGTCGCTTCACTGACGAATCCGAGGCGAACCAGGGTTCTGCCCAGAGGTTCGCCGTTGCGCTTTTGTTCGAGGAGCGCGATTCTGAGCTGATCCTCGCTCAAGATGCCGCGCTCGCGCAGAATTTTCCCGAGCTGGCGGCGCGGTGCGCCCGCCGCTTTCGCCGCAGTGGGTTTCACGTCGTCGCCCGGAGGGGCGACCGCTGCGGCGGACTTGGCGCTCACGGCGCTGCCCGGGGAGTCGCCGGCAGCACCTCGAGTCGTGCCTGCAACTGGCTGATGCGCGCCTCGATGGCATGCGCATCGATCTGGGCCGGCCGCAGCTTCGCAGCCGCGAGCGCTTGGCGGTAGTAGGTCAGGGCCGCTGCGGCATTGTGGTTTTGATCCAGGCTTGCCGCGAGGTTGAAAGCCAGGTTGGCATCGCCCTGATCCAGCGACAGCGCAATGAAATATTCCTGAGCGGCATCGGCCCAGCGCGCATCGGCGGCATACACCCCGGCCAGCGCCGCATGCAGTGCCGGCCGCCGCTCGCTATCCCCGGCGATCATCACTTTCAGGCGGCTTTCGTTCGCCTCGGCTGCCGTCGGATCACGGTTCAGGATCGACAGCGCGGCGGTTGCGTCCTTGTTGCCGGGTTCTACCTTAAGTACTTTCGCGTACACCGCCGCGGCCAGCGCGGCGTTGCCGGCGCGCGCGGCCGTGCTCGCGGTTCCGAGCAGTGCGTCTATGTTATTGGGGTCAAGCTCCAGCGCGTCATGATACTCGCGCTGCGCGGTTGCCAGATTGCCGAAGGTCAGCGCGCGGTAACCGGCCTCAATATGCTTATCGACGGACGCGAGTCCCGCCGATGGGGTCACCGAAAACGAGCCTCGCGCCGGGGCGGAAGAGTTTGATGGGGCGACGGCCGCATCGGCCGCGGATTTTCCCGCTCTGATGGTTTTTCTGACCTCACCCACAGCGGCGTGACTTGCGGCCGGCTGCAGCACATCCTCACGCAGGTCGATTTCCGGAGCGTTGACGCCGGAGAATTGACTCGCCGGTCTCGTGGGTACTTGAACCGCGCCGGGATTCGGTGGCGCTGCCGGCTGGATGCCGGCGACCGGCGGGCTCACCGCCGGGACCGGGTAGTTGATCGGATTCGAATTCTTGGACAGCAGCGATTTGCCCACCATGACGATGATGACCACCGTGACGGCCGCGGCGAGCATCACCGCATACCTGCGAGCGGGCGATGCCGCGGGCGGCGCCGCGGTCGACGGCGGTGGCAGCCCGGACGGCAATGCTGCGGCGACCGTGTGCGGCATCGCGGTATTGCGCGCGGCGGACGCGCGCAGCGGGACTGCGGAATCCACCGGCGCTGCGGAATCCAAATCGGCCTCGCCCGCCGGGCTCTCCAGCGTCAAGGTGGTGCTCGCGTGCATTTTCGCAGTGAGAATCTTCAGGGCCTCCCGGCCGTCGAGCGCCTCCTCCTGAGATTCCGCGGATGACGACGCGCTCGATTCCCTCGTTTTCAGCGCGTCCAGCAACAGGCTCATTTCATGTTGCTCATGGGAGTCATCGGTGGTCCGCCGTTGACGAGGCCGCTGGGTACGTCGTCGCGGTCGGCAATGCTCTTGTAGTCATGAAAGTCGCCGTCCAAGCTGGCATCGCGGATCACGACCGGGCGCAGGAAAATGACGAGTTCGCTCTTGGTGTGGGTGTCGTTCCTGTACTTGAACAGATTGCCGAGCCACGGAATGCGCCCGACGAACGGAACCTCATCGCTGGATTTATTGACGACGTCCTGCATGAGGCCGCCCATCACGGCGATATCGCCGCTTCTTACGCGCAACAGGGATTCGATTTCGCGCGTCTGAATTTCAGGAATCTGGCTGATCACGTTGGCTTGAGCCAGTGCCGGATTCGGATCGTTGACGTAATCCAAGATGCGGGAAATCGTCGGCCGCACATCCATGCTGACCATGCCGGTTTCGTCTATCGAGGGGGTCACGCTCATGACGAAGCCGACCGGTACGGTGGCGGGTGTAGAGGTGTATGTCACGATGGGCTGCGTACCGACCGTGGTTCCCGGCGTGACCTGCACATTGATGGTGAAATAAATGCGGTTGTCGACAACCTTGAGAAACGCGGTTTGATTGTTGAGCACGCTGAGTTTGGGGCTCGACAGCACCTTGACGGTGCCGAATGATTCGAGCAGCGACACCGCGGCCGACACATTGCCCAGGAAACTTCCTGGTGCGCTCACGTATTGCAGGACCAGCAAACTGGGATTGGGCAGGGGCGTGCTGCTCTGCGGATAGGTGATGCCGCCGGGGCCGCTGCCCGGAACGGTGCCGCCCGGCAGGGGAGCAGGGCCCATCGGCTGCTGGGTGGCTTTGAAGCTGCCCGAGTTGAGCTTCTGCCAGTTGATGCCCTGCTGGTACTGATCCGAGAGTTGCACCTCGGCCACCGTGGCCTCGATCAACACCTGGCGGTGGGCCGAACGCAGCATCATGTCCAGGTACTGTTGGACGCGCTCGTGCTGGCGCGCCGTGGCGCGAACCACCAAGAGACCGGTTTCCGCATTGGCGACGACGAAGCTCGCGTCCGGCGCCGCCGCCGCCGGACTTGCGGCGGATAGCTGCGGACCGCCGCCGTTTGTGCCGGCGGTGAGCGGCGTGTTGTCGCCGACCAGCGCCTTCACATTCTGCGTCAGCGAACGCCAGAACTGATTGCGCGTACTGCTTGTCAGCTGCGCGGTCGAATTGTTGTTGGTATCGCCGCTGCCGCCCGAACCACCGCCGGCGCCTCCGGCGCCAATCGTCACCTGGCCATTGGAGCCTGCCTGTATTTGCGTCGAAATATTGCTCGCCGATTTCGATTCGCGCTCGATGTTCACGTAGTCGATCTTGTACTGGCGATCGAACGGCGTATCGGGTTTGACCACGATGTCCGAATCCCTGATTTCGTAGCGCATCCCGACCTGCTCGGCGATGCGACTGAGGATCTGCGGCAGGGTCTGATCGACTGCGATGAGGGTGACCTGGCCGCCTACTCTCGGGCTGATGTCGAGGCTCAAGTGGGCGTCGCGCGCCAGAACGAACAGTACATCGGCCACCGGCACGTCCCGGACCGTCACGTTGAAGGTTTCGGTCTTGCCGCTCTGGCGCGGCGGCGGCGGCATGGGCGCCGCTGAGTTTGGCTGCAAGGGCACATCACCCGGCTTCTGCGCGGCCGCCACGGTTGCGGGCACGCCCTTGGGGTGCGGCCCAGCCGCACAACTCATGACCATTGTCGCAATCAATGCGCACGAGATTCCGAGGCCGAATTTCCTCGAGTTTCGCATACGCGACGCGTTTCCATGCTGCCGCTCAATCACAGATCGTCTCCCGTTAATCCATTGCTTGCTATCGGCCGGAGCCGGCCGGACTTGACATAGGGAGGGCTGCGGGTTCTACGGAAAAGCTCGATTGCCTCCCAAGTCATCGCATCATTCAGGCAGTATCGGCAGGGGTCGGAGAATCAGAAGGCGGCGGCAATGACGAACGCTATCGATTTCAAGGGGGTGTGCAAGCGCTTTGGGGGGCATGCGGCGCTGCGTTCGGTGAGCTTCGCGGTGCCATCCGGCTCGATATTCGGACTCGTAGGATTGAACGGCGCCGGCAAGACCACGCTCATCAAAAGTTTGATGGACTTCTCGTTTCCGGACTCAGGCGAGATACTGATATTTGGCCAGCCCGCGACCGAGGCGATGACACGCGGCGCCGTCGCCTACCTTTCCGAGCGCTTCGTTCCACCCGCCTACCTCACCGGCGTCGAATACCTGAAGATGATGTCGCGGCTCTACGGGGTTGCCTCTGACAATGAGCGCATCGAGGCCGCAGCGGCCGCCATCGACCTCGACGTGAAGTACCTCACGAAACGCGTGGGCTCGTACTCCAAGGGTTCGGGCCAGAAGCTCGGCATAGCGGCGGTGCTGCTGTCGGCACAGCGGCTGCTGGTGCTCGACGAACCGATGAGCGGACTCGATCCGCGCGCCCGTGTCTGTCTCAAGGGGCAAATCACCGCGGCACAACGGCGGGGTGCGACAGTGCTTTTCAGCTCGCACTCGCTTGCCGATGTCGATGAAATGTGCGATTCGTTTGCCGTTTTGCACGAGGGCGCGATCAGATTTCTCGGCGGCGCCGCGGACTTAAGATCACGCACCGGCGCCGCCACACTGGACGCGGCGTTTCTCAAGGTCATAGAAGAACCCTGCTAGCGGTTGGTGCGGAACGCCTCATCGATCAGGCGCAGCGCCTCGGGCCCGTCCCACTGCCTCGCGCCGTAGATTTTCGCCAGTACGCGGCCGTCGGCATCGACCAGAACCGTCAAGGGTAGTCGCGATGCACCCAGCATGTGTTCCATCTGCAGGCGGCTATCTATGAAGTGGCTGATGGTGGCGTTGGACAATTTCAAAAAGCCGGCTGCACGTGCGGCTTCGTCGTCCGTGGAGATTCCGATGATGGCAAAGTAGCGGCTCTGCTCGCGCCACGCGAGCAATTCCAAGGATGCCATCTCCGCTTTGCAGGGACCACACCAACTCGCCCAGACATTGATCAGCAGGGGTTTGCCGCGATATGTGCTCAACAATCGGGATGGCCCGTTGAGTCCCGTCAGCAACGCCTCGCGCAGCGGCTGGCCGATGCCAATCTCCTGTGCTGGTGCCGCGACGATTGCAGGATCGGAACCCGCAACCGGGTCGGCACCTGCGCCAGCAGGCGCGGCCATTAGGCACAATAAGACAGCGCTCAGTGGATTTACGATGCAAGCCCCCGGCATCAGGCAGGCGGCTTGGTCGCATTCATGTATGCAATCCGATCGGTAGTGAGGTTCTTGCCGGATTCGACCGTGGGCCGCACCATTTTTTCGAAGAATTCCCGCTCTTGCGCTGTGAATCGATCGGCAAGCACGCTGCGCAGCGACGGCGCCCAGGGATGCGGCGAGCTATCGAGGAAGATCTCCCACGACGTGATGAGCGATGGCGCCACGTCGATGTGCAGTTGCAAATGGATGTCGGCAAACCCCGAGGCGCGCACGAAGTTGAGCAGATCGCGTTCCGAATAATTGACGTGCGGGCTCTTGGCGCAATTCTCCTCGGTGTCTGGAAACTGCGCGGCTTTCCAGCGATGCAGTAGCCTTAAGAATTGGTCCGGCGGCTGCGGCGTCTCCGTATCGACGCGCCTTCTCAAGGCCCTGGCAAAGAAGGCTTCGTCCTGAAGAATGGGTTCCGCGATCGAGATGCGGCCGCCGGGCTTGAGCACGCGATAGAACTCGTTGAAGGCTGCGGCCTTGTCCGGAACGTAGGCGATGGCCGCGCGCGCGGCCACGACGTCGATGCTTGAATCCGCAATGCGCGCAAGGCTTTCTGCTGAGCACTTCAAAAAAGTGCACTGGCCCGTGACGCCTCGCTGCGCGGCAACGGACTCGGCATGCGCCAGCATCGGCGCCGAGATGTCGGTGAGCACGACATTGAGCCGCGCGCCGATCCTCTCGATCGCCCGAAAAGCAAGAATTCCCTCGCCCGCGCCGATGTCCGCCATGGTCATGCCGGGCGCCAGCCGCGCAGCATCGAGTACCTGGTCTGCATAGCGCTGCACCACGCTTTTGACGACATCATGGTACGCGGGGTCGTCGGCGTGGCGCCGGTGCAGCAACCACTCGGACCACACATCCGTTTGACCGTTTTGCTGCTCGACTTGCATCAATTCGCGCTACACGACTCTTGAAAATCGCTGCACCCCGCGACTGCGGGCTTTGGCCGCTTCCGCTTCGCGGTTTTTTGCCGGGGCCGTCGTGTGCAGCGATCGGAGCAGCGTGCGCGAAGCGGCCTCAATTTCATCCACGGCGAGGAGAAACGCAGGCTCATTTGGTTTCGACGGGCTGTGGAATCCGCTGACCTTGCGTACGAACTGCAAAGCGGCAGCACGAATTTCATCGTCGGTGACCGGGGGTTCGAAGTTGAACAGGGTCCTGATGCTTCTACACATGCTTATTCTCGCGCAACGTGTTGAGGCGCGAAATCATCGGTGGGTACCGCTTTATTTGTCAAGCTGACAGGGGCTTCGCTGCCGAATCCTGGTGCAATCGCGACTTCGAGAGAAATTCGAGAATTCCCAGCTGTGCTCCTGCTTCGCTTTTGTAAATTCCGCTCACGCTCTCATGCCTTGAGAATTGCGGTAATCAGCTTAAACATGTCGCCGACCACCGGCAGACTGCCGACCACGATGATTTTCAGGCGTGCCCGCTCTTCGTCGTAGATGGTTTCCGCCCGCAGCGGCGAGTCGTCGTCGCGCGGGGCCTTCGCGGCCGCTAGCAGGTGATTGGCAACTCGAATTGCCATATCTGCATTCACGGCATCAATCTGGATGACGCTCGATACGTCAGCCTGGCGCGGAGTCACGGTGTCGCTGCGAAGCCCCGATGTCCCCTGACCGGTGACGGCTTCCAGCGCCTCGCGGGTGACGCGGTATTGTTTGCCGATGCGCACGGCTTTCAAACGCCCGGTACGAACGTAATGACGCACGGTCCGGACATTGAGCCGTAGGCCTTCGGCCACTTGTTCCAGCGAATACAACACTTGTGGTGCAGTCATGAATATCGCGATAGGCTGCCATAAACATACTTAAATGGTCATTAATTGGCAAATATACGTATCTATACATACCTATAACGCCTTAACGGCTGACAACCTTTTCAGGGTGCAAAACTTGAACTGATGCGATAAAAGGGCGTCGAAGAAAGTCTCATGGACGAACTCAAGCACAACACCCCGCTTCGAAGTCGCAAGGGCGCGCCGACCACGAGTCCGCCGCCCTTTGATCCCTTGCGCTTCGTCGCTACTCCCAAGGCTATGAAATCCCGCGAGGCAATGATCGCGGAACTCGCCTATTTCAAAGCCCAGAGCCGCGGCTTCGCGCCGGGGCACGAAGTCGAGGACTGGCTGGCGGCCGAGGCGGAAATCGATATGCGCAGCGGACTGAACCTTAAGCGCTGATCGACGCTGGCACTGCCCGCGGCGAACAATTAGGCTTACCTCGTCACTCCCTTCCAAGGACAGCCTTTGTACCTGCCTGCGCATTTCAATGAAACTCGCTCCGACGTTTTGCATGCGCTCATGCGCTCCCGGCCGCTTGCCACCCTGGTCACATCGTGCGCATCCGGGCTCGTCGCCAACCATGTGCCGGTGCAGACTCTGGCCGAACCGGCGCCGCTCGGCTCAATACGCGGTCATATAGCCCGCGCCAATCCTCTGTGGCGCGAGTACGCCCAAGGCAGCGAAGCGCTGGCGATCTTCCAAGGACCGGACGCCTACATTTCGCCATCGCTTTATCCTTCCAAGGCGCAAAGCGGAGAAGTGGTGCCGACCTGGGATTACGCGGTGGTGCACGCGCACGGCACCCTGCGGTTCATCAATGACGCCGAGTGGCTGCATGGCTTCGTGGCGGGCTTGACCGCGACATACGAGGCATCGCGCGCTCAGCCCTGGAAGATCGGCGACGCGCCCGGCAAATACATCGAGAAAATGTTGAGCATGATTGTCGGATTCGAATTCTCGATCTCGAAACTCGCTGGCAAGTGGAAGGTGAGCCAGAACCGGCCGCCGGCTGATCAACTGGGTGTAATCCAGGGTTTGCAGGACTCGGGCGACGCGGATTCGCGCGAAATCGCCAGCATGCTCGCCGCCCGCAGCCGATAGTTCGCTGGCGATCCCGCCCGATGAAGTGGTCCGTACTCGATCAGTCCCCCTCGTCCGCCGGCAGCGCCCAGGACGCTGCAATCCGCGAATCGGTCGCGCTGGCGCAACTGTGCGATGAGTTGGGCTACGAGCGTTACTGGGTGTCCGAGCATCACAACAGCGCGAGCATCGTGGGCACGGCGCCGGAAATTCTGATCGCGGCAATCGCCGCAACCACGCGGCGCATTCGTGTCGGCAGCGCCGGAGTAATGCTGCCCCACTATTCCGCTCTCAAAGTGGCCGAACAATTTCGGGTACTCGAGGCCATTGCTCCGGGGCGCATCGACCTCGGGGTGGGCCGGGCTCCCGGATCCGACGGCCTGACCGCGCATGCGCTGAATCCGCATGCCAATGCCGCCGAGGAATTTCCGCGTCAGGTGCAGGAACTGCAGCATTGGGTGTCGGGAATCGCGTTGCCCGCAGGCCATCCCTATCGCAGCATCATGGCGCTGCCGACCGGCACGACCAGTCCGCAATTGTGGATACTGGGAAGCTCGGCGTACGGTGCATCGCTGGCGGCGCATTTTGGCCTGCCCTATGCGTTCGCCTACTTTTTCACCGAAGGTGCGGGCGTCGAGGAAGCGCTCGCCCTGTATCGGCGCAATTATCGGCCGAGCGAGCGGTATCCCCAACCGTGCGCCACGATTTGCGTCTGGGCCCTGGCTGCGGACACCCACAGCGAGGCGCGGCGCCTGTTGATGACCCGGGAATACTGGCGGGCAGGATTCGAGAAGGGTCTGCGAATGCCCTTGGTCTCGCCCGAGGAGGCGGCTGCCTACCCCTATTCGGACTCCGAGCGCAGCATGATCGAGAAGCTGCGAGGCATCGCGATGGTGGGTACCGCTGCCGAGGTGGCGGACAGGCTGAGCGCGCTGGCGCGAAAACACGAGCTGGACGAGATCGTGATCAACACCTGGACCTTCGAGCCGCAGGCGCGGCGCCATTCTTATGCGCTCCTGGCTCGGGCATTCGGCAACGGTGCATCGGGCGCGGAGCGTGCATGAGCATCCTGCAAACCAGCCGGTTGCATCTGCGCGAACTCAACGTCGACGACGACCAGTTCATTTTGGAGCTCTTGAACGAGGCCGATTTCATACGCTACATCGGCGACAAGGGAGTAAGAACGCTGGCGGACGCGCGCGACTATATTTTGAGCGGACCGATGGACAGCTACGCGAAGAACGGGTTTGGCTTGTATGCGGCCTGCGTCCGCGACGGCACGCCGATCGGGATTTGCGGCCTGGTCAAGCGCGACGGCTTGGGCGACCCGGACGTTGGATTCGCGTTTCTGCAGCGGCATTGTTCGCAGGGGTATGCGGTCGAATCGGCATCCGCGGTTCTGGACCACGGCCGGCGGGTTCTCAAACTCCAGCGCATCGTCGCGATCGCGTCGGCGGAGAATCACAACTCGATCGCCGTTTTGGAGAAAATCGGACTCAAGTTCGAACGAATGATACGGCTCGGCGATTGCAGCCCGGAACTAAAGCTGTTCGGTCCCTCTTAGGATCGGGCGTTTGTCAGGCACCATTCATCTTCTGAATCACGCGGAGAATGCCATGCACCCATTTCCACATCACTACACCGTCAATGCCTCCATTCGTCCCGACGGCGACGTGCCGCTGTCCACCGACGGCGTACGCATCATCGAGTCCTCGTCGCCGAAGGAATTCGACGGTCCGGGAAATCAATGGTCGCCGGAGGGGCTTCTGACCGCCGCGGTGGCGGACTGCTTTGCCTTGAGCTTCCGGGCGATCGCTGCGGCGTCCAAGTACTCCTGGCACAGTCTCGACGTGCGCACCGAAGGCACATTGGATCGGGTCGATGGCAAGATGCGCTTCACGCGCTTCGACACCCACGCCAGGCTGCAGGTTGCCGCAGGCGCGGACATCGAGCGGGCAAAGCGCTTGCTGGAAAAAGCCGAGACCACCTGCCTGGTGGCCAATTCACTCAACAGCGAACGGCACCTCACGCTGGAGGTTGCGGTAGGCCAGAAAACCTAAGGGCCCATGGGCCCTTAAAGTCGATCCTGCGCGCCCGGCCGAACGCCTCAGTCGTCCATCAAGAAGCTGCGCAGCTGCTCGCTGCGGCTGGGGTGACGCAGCTTGCGCAGCGCCTTTGCTTCTATCTGCCGGATCCGCTCCCGGGTGACATCGAACTGCTTGCCCACCTCTTCCAGCGTGTGATCCGTGTTCATGTCGATGCCGAAGCGCATGCGCAAAACCTTGGCTTCCCGCGGCGTCAGCTGCGCCAGCACCGAATGCGTGGTCTCGCGCAGGGACTCGGTGGTCGCCGAATCGATCGGTGAAGACACCGAGGTATCCTCGATGAAATCGCCCAGATGCGAATCCTCGTCGTCGCCGATCGGCGTCTCCATGGAGATCGGCTCCTTGGCGATCTTGAGAACCTTGCGCACCTTGTCCTCGGGCATCTCCATGCGTACCGCAAGCTCTTCCGGCGTCGGTTCGCGCCCCATCTCCTGGAGCATTTGCCGCGAAATGCGGTTCAACTTGTTGATGGTCTCGATCATGTGCACCGGTATGCGGATGGTGCGTGCCTGATCGGCGATCGAGCGGGTGATGGCCTGGCGAATCCACCAGGTCGCATAAGTCGAAAATTTGTAGCCGCGGCGGTACTCGAACTTGTCGACCGCCTTCATCAGGCCGATGTTGCCCTCTTGAATCAGATCCAAAAACTGCAGGCCGCGATTCGTGTACTTCTTGGCGATCGAAATCACCAGGCGCAGGTTAGCCTCGACCATTTCCTTCTTCGCGCGCCGCGCCTTCGCCTCGCCGATCGACACCTCGCGATTGATCTCCTTGATCTCGTTGATCAGCAGGTGAAACAAGGCTTCCAGCTCCTTGAGCTTGTTCTGGCGCCGCTCGATCTCGTCCTTGAATTTTGCAAGCGGGCCCGAGTAGCGCTTCTTGGCCTTGATGTGCTTGTCCAGCCATCGCGTGCTGGTCTCGTTTTTCGGGAAGGTCGAGATGAAATCCTTGCGCGGCATCCCGGCCTGCTTGATGCACAGGAACATGATTTCCTTTTCGAGCAGCCGCACTTCGGTCACGTGCTGGCGAAGATTGTCGATCAGCTGATCGAACATCTTGGGCGACAGCTTCAGTTCCATCAATTCGGCGCAGATCTTCTTGCGAATCTTCAAGGTTTTCGGATCCTTCGAGCCGAGCTTGTCGAGCGCATTCAGGAATTGATGATGCACCTTGGCGATGGAGTTGAAGCGCTTGGCCGCTTCCTCCGGATCCGGCCCGGTGTCGATGACCTCCTCGTCCTCGTCGCCGTCGGACTCATCATCATCGTTCGCGGCTTCTTCGCGCTCCAGCGCCATCATCTTTGGATTTTGCGGCTGCGCGATTTCGTCCGGAGCATTCGGATCGACAAAGCCCACGATCACATCGACCAGCCGCATCTGTCCGGCCTTGACGGTTTCGTAGTGCCGCAACAGCAGGTCGTAGGTTCCCGGGTAGCTGCCGAGGGCGATCTTGACCGCCTCGAGGCCTTCTTCGATGCGCTTGGCAATGCGAATCTCGCCCTCGCGCGTCAGCAGCTCGACGGTGCCCATCTCGCGCATGTACATGCGGACCGGGTCGGTGGTGCGGCCAAATTCCGCATCGAGATTGGCAAGCGCCGCGGTGGCTTCCTCGACGGCTTCCTCATCGGGAGCGGCGGTGGCATCGGTTAACAATAATGACTCGGCATCCGGCGCCTTTTCGTACACCGGAATACCCATGTCGTTGATCATGTTGACGATGTCTTCGATCTGTTCGGGATCGACGATCTCGCTCGGCAAATGATCGTTGACTTCAGCGTAGGTGAGGTAGCCCTGCTCCTTGCCGCGCGCTATCAACAATTTCAGTTGCGACTGACGTTCGTCCGCTATCTGCGTCGCTGTGCCTGCTGGCGCTTTTTTGATCAAGGTACGCCTCATAAGAGAATTGAGCATTTTAAAATGCAAGCCGAGCAGTATACGATTGCGGCCAGTCCGTAGCCACTTGCTTCGGTTTTAGGGGCGGCTCCGGGAGCGGCCCTTGGACTTGAGAAGACCGCTTAATTCGGCCTTTTCCTCGTAATTCAAGCCCAGCTCACCCGCTTTTTTCAATAATTCATCCATTCTGCGCCCCGGACCGTACTCTTCCAGCAGCTTTTCAACCGCCATCTTCAGCTCTTTGGCGGCCGCTTCGGGCGAGGCAACCAAGGGGTCCTGCATCGCCAGCGCGGTAAGCCGGTCAAATTCGGCTCGATCCCGCCAGCGCTCGAGGAGCATCGCCGTGCTCGGGGCCGTCGGGCTCTTAGCCTGCGTGAGCAGCTCCTTGAGCACCGCAACCCCGGGCATGTCGACCTGGTCGAGCGTTCCCAAATCGCCGATGGCCCGCGCCGCGGCCGGATGGTGCAGCAGCAGGGTGATGGCCTGGGTCAACAAATTACCTCGTCCTGCGCTGATTCGACCACGTGGCGGGGCCTTCAGTTCCGGTTCACTTCGCCGCACCCGCGAAGGCTCGCCCGCGGCGAAGAACTCCTTCAAAGTGTGTGCCGGCATGCCGACCCGCGAGCTCAAGGTGTCAGCGAGCATTTCCCGGTAAATACCCTCGGGCATGCGAGCAAACAGCGGCTCCGCCAGGGCTTTGAGCTTCGCCCGCCCGTCGACATGGTCCAGGTCGACGCCGGCCATGAGCTGCTGCACCAGATACTCGGAGAGCGGCAGGGACTCCTTCAAGCGCTTCTCGAAGGCTTCCGCGCCCTCTTCCGCGACCAGCGTATCGGGGTCGTGGCCTTCCGGCAGGAACATGAATTTCAGTTCACGTCCGTCCCGCGCAAGGGGCAGCGCGTTTTCGAGGGCGCGCCAGGCCGCCTGCCGGCCGGCGCGATCGCCGTCAAAGCAAAACACCACTTCGCTGGTCATCTTGAAGATTTTATTCAGATGCTCCTGGGTGGTTGCGGTGCCGAGCGTGGCGACCGCATAAGTGATGCCCGCCTGATGCAGGCGAACCACATCCATGTAGCCCTCCACAATGAGCAGCCTCTTGAAATCCCCGCGCGCCTGGCGGGCTTCGTACAGGCCGTACAGCTCGCGGCCCTTGTGAAACAGCGGCGTTTCAGGCGAGTTCATATATTTGGGCTCGCCTTGGTGGATCACGCGCCCGCCGAAGCCGATGACCCGGCCGCGTGAATCGCGAATCGGGAACATGAGCCGGTCGCGAAAACGGTCGTAAAAACCGTTCGTCTGCTCGCCGCTGCGCTCGAGGATGAGGCCCGCCTGCAGCAGCCGGCGCCGCTCCTCGTCGTTTGCGCCAAACCGCTTGAGCAACGCGTCCCATGCATCGGGCGCGTAGCCCAAGGCAAAAACACCGCTGGTTTTTGCGTCGATGCCGCGTCCGTCAAGGTACTGCCTGGCGCGCGCATTGTCGCTCAAGTTTTGCTCGAAGAAGCGCGCCGCGCGCAGCATGAGATCGTAAAGATCGCCGCTGCCGGGATCTTTAGGGGCTTTGGCCTCGCGCGGCAATTCGAGCCCGGCGCGCTGCGCCAGATCCGCGACGGCATCGAGAAAGTCCATCTTCTCGTACTGCATCAGAAAACCGATGACGGTGCCGTGCGCGCCGCAACCAAAGCAGTGATAAAACTGCTTCTCGGCGCTGACCGAGAACGAGGGGGATTTCTCGCTATGAAACGGGCAGCAGGCTTTGTATTCGCGGCCGGCCTTTTTCAGCGGCACGCGCGCATTGATGATTTCGACGATATCCGAACGCGATACGAGTTCGTCGAGAAACGAGTCTGGAATACGGCCGGTCATGGACCAGGCAGGCTCCCGGCTTAACCGCCGAGCTTGGCTTTTATCTTCGCCCCGACCGAGGCCATATCGGCCCGGCCTTGGGCCTTGGCCTTGATGATGGCCATCACCTTGCCCATGTCCTTGATGCTGGCGGCGCCGGTGGCGGCGACGGCCTCATTGATCAAGGCATCGATTTCGGCGTCGGCGAGGGCGGCGGGCAGGTAGCCCTGCAGCAGGACGATTTCCGCGCTCTCCTTGTCGACCAGATCCTGCCGGTTGCCGGCCTTGAACTGCACCAGCGATTCCTTGCGCTGCTTGATCATCTTCTCGAGCACGGAGATCACCTGCGTGTCATCGAGGGTAATGCGTTCGTCGACTTCGCGTTGTTTGATGGCGGAGGTGATCATGCGAATAACGCCGAGCCGCTCCTTTTCACCGGAGCGCATCGCCGCCTTCATATCATCGGTAATTCGCTCTTTAAGAGCCATCCGACCTCGAGGGCCCTAGTAGGAGGGGCTGCGCGGCGGGGCGGCAGGCGGCGGGCTGGCCGGTTGTCCGGTGCCGCGCATATTCTCCCGCGACAGGCGCTTCAAATGCCGTTTTACCGCGGCGGCCTTTTTTCGCTTACGTTCTTGGGTCGGCTTCTCGTAGAATTCACGGCGCCGCAGCTCGGTGAGAACGCCCGCTTTTTCGCAGGCACGCTTGAAGCGACGCAGGGCGGCGTCGAAATATTCATTCTCACGAACACGAACGCTGGGCATTCAAACCTCAAAAGTCGGTGACGGCCGCCGATTTGGCGACAGGGGGGCGCATTCTAAAGTGCGTACCCACAAAAGGCAAAAATATGCGCGTTTTAGGCATCGAGAGCTCCTGCGATGAGACCGCCGTCGCCGTTTACGACGGGTCGCTGGGGCTTCTGTCACATCGGCTGCATAGCCAGATCGCCCTGCATCGAGCCTACGGTGGAGTGGTGCCGGAACTGGCCTCCCGGGACCACGTGCGCCGCCTCTTGCCGCTGGTCAGGGAAGCCCTCGCCGAAGCGCGATCGGACCGG
This sequence comes from Steroidobacteraceae bacterium, assembly GCA_035567075.1. Classification (GTDB taxonomy): domain Bacteria; phylum Pseudomonadota; class Gammaproteobacteria; order Steroidobacterales; family Steroidobacteraceae; genus Bog-1198. Next base: position 11,758 of record DATMRC010000056.1, on the reverse strand, counting down.
GATTCGATCGATGCAGTCGCCTACACCGCAGGCCCCGGGCTGATCGGCGCCCTGCTGGTGGGCGCCGGCTTCGCGGCCGGATTGTCGCTCGCCTGGGGTAAACCGGCGCTGCCGATCCATCATTTGGAAGGCCATCTGCTGGCGCCGCTGCTCGAGCCCAATGCACCCGGCTTTCCCTTTTTGGCGCTACTGGTGTCGGGCGGCCATACCCAGCTCGTGGATGTGGCGGCGCTCGGCGACTACCGGATACTGGGCGAGACGCTGGACGATGCAGCCGGGGAGGCCTTCGACAAGACCGCGAAGCTGCTCGGTCTGCCCTACCCGGGCGGCGCCGCCCTCGCCGCGCTCGCCGACGAAAGCCGCAGCGATCGCTTCGTGTTTCCCCGTCCCATGCTGGACCGGCCGGGTTTGAATTTCAGTTTCAGTGGTCTCAAGACCGCTGCCCTAGTAGCCTTGCGCGGCCGCGTTGGAGGTCCTGGTGTCCGCGCGGATATCGCGCGCGGCTTCCAGGAAGCAGTGGTCGACACACTCGCCGAAAAAAGCCGGCGCGCGTTGCTTGCGACGGGTCACCGGCGGTTGGTGATCGCCGGCGGCGTCGGCGCGAATCGGCGCCTGCGCGAACGGCTGGCAGAAGTGGTGCTGCCCTTGGGCGCGCAGCTGTATTTCCCGCGCGCCGAGTTTTGCACCGACAATGGCGCGATGATCGCGCTGGCCGGATGCCTGCGTTTGGCCGCCGGTATGCACGGACACCCAAAAATCCGGGCCAGCGCCAACTGGGAGCTCGAGGAAACAGGGGTTTGAATCCACAGATGGACAAGATATTCATTCATGCGCTCAAAACCGAGGCCATCGTCGGCATTTTCGACTGGGAAAGGCAGGTCAAGCAGACCGTCCTGATCGACCTCGAGTTCAGCGCCGACATACGCAAAGCTGCGCTGTCGGATTCCATCGACGACACCTTGAATTACAAACGCGTGGCAAAGCGCGTGCTGGCATTCGTCGCCGGCTCGCAGTTTCATCTGGTCGAAACCCTCGCCGAGCACGTTGCCATGTTGATGCTCGAGGAGTTCAGCGTCGCGTCGGTGCGCGTGGCGCTGAGTAAACCCGGAGCGCTGCGCAGCTCGCGGGATGTCGGAGTGGTGCTGGAGCGCGATCGCGAGGACTTGAAGAGATGGCGCGAGACCAAGCCGGCAGCGTGAACGCCGCGACGGTCATGTCAAATGCTGCGGCCGCCGTCCACGGCGATGATCTGGCCGGTGATGTACGGCGCGTCCTTAGCCAGGAACAAGGCGGTGCGCGCGACGTCCCGCGCGGTGCCGTGGCGTTTGAGGGCGGTCTTGTCGATTATTTCGCGCTTCAGCGCATCATCCATGTCGCCCTCCGGCCAAAGCACCGGCCCCGGCGCGATGCCGTTGACGCGAATCTCCGGCCCCAGTTCCCGCGCCAGCGCGCGCGTCAGCATCAGCAGTCCCGCCTTGGCGGCGCTGTACACCGGATGCGCCTTGAGCGGCCGCAGCGCGTGGATGTCGATCATGTTGATGATGAGGCCGTGCGAGGCGCGCAAACTGGGCGCGGCCGCCTGCGACAGAAACAGCGGGGCCTTCAGGTTGCTGCCCATCAGATCGTCCCATTGCGGCACCGAGATTTGGCCGACCGGCGTCGGGTAGAAACTCGAGGCATTATTGATCAATATATCCAGGCGCCCGAATTCCAGCAGCGCGGCCGCCACCAATTTATCGGGCGCCTCGGCATTCAACAGGTGGGCCGCATGAATCGAGGCGGAATGCGCACGCAATGCATTGAATTCATCCGCCAATGCGATGGCCGCGGCGGAAGACGAACGGTAATGGATCAGTATGTTGGCGCCTGCGGCATGCAGAGTGCGCGCGATCTCGGCGCCGATACGCCGCGCACCGCCGGTGATCAATACCACCTGATCGCGCAATGCAGAATCGGTAGCAGTGGGCGCCATGCACGGCAACGATACCGCAACGGCTAACCCGCGTGAAATTGAGCTGGACCCGGCAGCTGCCGAACATGGCCGCCGCGCGCGCGGGTATTTGCTGGAGCAGATCGGCGCGGCCGGCGGCTGGCTGAGTTTCGAACGATTCATGGATCTTGCGTTGTACGCGCCGCTGGTCGGCTACTACAGCAGCGGGGCCCAGAAGTTTGGAGCCGGCGGCGATTTCACCACCGCGCCGGAAATCTCGAGGCTGTTCGGCGCCTGCGTGGCGGTGCAATGCGCGGAAATCCTGGAACGGTTCAACGCAACGTCGATCCTGGAGATAGGCGCAGGCAGCGGGCGGCTGGCGGCGGATGTGCTCGGAAGGCTCGAGTCGTTGCGCAAGCTGCCGCGGCGCTACTGGATTCTCGAAATCAGCGCCGAACTGCGCGAGCGTCAGCGCGAGCACATTGCGCGGCATCAGCCTCAATTGCTGGAGCGCGTACAGTGGCTCGAACAGCCGCCCGAGGAGCCCTTCGACGGCGTCATCCTCGCCAATGAAGTTCTGGATGCGCTACCGGTGGCACGCTTTCGCTGGCACGCGGATGCGGTCGAGGAGCTTGGCGTGCAGGTTGTGGACGGGCGCTTGGTGCCGGGCTGGCGGCCGGCCGGCGCGGCAATGGCGGACGATTGCCGCAGGTTGTCGCGAGCCGGCGGTGATTGGGACGACGGCTATGTATCCGAGTACTGCCCGCGCCTGGTTGCGTGGACCCAAGCGGTTACTCGTGCGCTGCGCAGCGGCGCCGCGCTGTGGTTCGACTACGGTCTGCCGCGCGCGCAGTATTATCTGCCGGAACGTCACGACGGCACGCTGCTGTGTCATTTCCGTCATCGCGCGCACAACGATCCTTTTCAATGGGTCGGATTGCAGGACATCACGGCGTGGGTGGATTTCACGCGGCTGGCGGAGGCCTCCCGCGAGTGCGGATTTCAGCTCGCCGGCTTTACGACCCAGGCGCACTTTCTGGCGGGCACGGGCATCGACACCGAGATGCAGTTCATCGCGGAAAATGACGCGCATCAATTTGCGCAGCTTGCCAATCAAGCGCGGCAATTGCTGCTGCCCGGCGAAATGGGCGAGCGCTTCAAGGCCATGGCATGGCTGCGCGGGATCGATGGACCCTTGCGCGGCTTCGAGCTGAACGACCTGAGGCACACGCTATGAGGAGAGAGATGTGAGAATCGCGGTACTCGATGACTACCAAGGCTTGGCGCTGAAGCTCGCCGACTGGAGCGCCGTTGCCGAGCGCGCGCGCATCGATGTATTCAGCGATCATCTGGCCGATGCCGAGGCGCTCATCGCGCGGCTGCTGCCGTTCGACATCGTGTGCGTCATGCGGGAACGGACGCCGCTGCGCCGCGAAATCATCGCTCGCCTGCCGAATTTGAAATTGATCGCGTCGACCGCGCCGCGCAATGCCTCGATCGATCTCGCCGCAGCCAAGGATCACGGCATCGCGGTGCGCCACACCGGCTATTTCTCGAGTCCAACGATCGAACTGACGTGGGCGCTCATTCTCGCGGGCGCGCGTCACCTCACGGCCGAGGCCGCAGCCGTTCGCGCGGGTGGTTGGCAGCAGTCCCTGGGCGATGACCTGGCGCAGCGCACGTTGGGGGTCCTGGGTCTCGGCAACATCGGCTCCAAGGTCGCGAAGGTTGGACTGGCATTCGGCATGAATGTGATCGCCTGGAGCCAGAATCTCACTGCCGAGCAGGCCGCGGCCGCGGGTGTGACGCTGGTCTCCAAGGAACAGTTGCTGCGCCAGGCGGACGTGGTATCGATACATCTGGTCTTGAGCGAGCGCACCACGGGGCTGATCGGCGCAGCCGAGCTTAAGCTGATGAAGCCCACCGCCCGCCTGGTCAACACCTCGCGCGGTCCCATCGTGGTGGAGTCGGCACTGATCCAGGCTCTGACTTCGGGCCAGATCGCCGGGGCCGCCATCGATGTCTACGACACCGAACCGCTGCCGCCCGATCATCCTTACCGGAAAATACCCAATGTGCTTGCGACGCCCCACATCGGCTATGTGTCGCGCGGACTGTACGAGCGGTTTTATCGCGACACGGTGGCAAACATTCTCGCGTGGCTGGATGGGGCGCGAAGCCTTGAGGGCGGGCGAACCTAAGCTTTAGCCGGGCGCCTGCCGGCGAAGCGCCGCGATTGCCTGCAGGCGCCGCTCATGCAGGCGCTTCGCGATCTCGGCTCCGGACTGTTGCGCGATTTCCTCGGGCGTCGGTTTGATTGCGGCAGCCGCATCGCGCAGCGACTGCAAATAATCGCGCTGCGGGTAGGGTTTGGCCTCGAGCCCCAGCCGGCCGCGCGAATCCGCTTCGAATGCCAACAGCGCCTGAGAGAAGCGCTCCGCGCGCCTGAATGCGTCCGTCTTCTCCAACATGTCGAGCAGGGTGTGCGGCCGCAGATCGAATGCGCGGTGCGCATTCCCGTGGTAGCGCGCCACGATGATGCCGAGTTCGCGGTATTCGACTGGGCTGCGCAGCCGCGCGCACAACGCTTCGATGAGCGCCACGCTGCGTTCCTCGTGTCCCACATGGCGCGGCCATTGCTCGCGCGGCGTGGTGCCTTTGCCGAGATCGTGCACCAATGCGGCGAAGCGCACCCTGGCATCGGCACTCAAAGCCGCCGCTTGATCGAGAACCATCAAGGTGTGCACGCCGGTATCGATCTCCGGATGCCACTGCGCGGGTTGCGGCACGCCGAACAGGGCATCGATTTCAGGGATTACCGCCCGCAATGCGCCGCAGTCGCGCAAAACCTGGAAGAATTGCGCCGGCTTGGGTTCGCGCAGCGCCTTCTCGGTTTCCTGCCATACGCGCTCAGGGATCAGCGCATCGGCCTCGCCGCGCTCGACCATGGCGCGCATCAGCTCGATGGTTTCCGGCGCAACGCGAAAGCCGAGCGGCGCAAAGCGCGCGGCGAATCGCGCCACGCGCAGAATGCGCACCGGATCCTCGACGAAGGCCGGAGACACGTGGCGCAGCATCCGTGCCTGAAGATCACGCTGTCCGCCGTAAGGGTCGAGCAGTGAACCATCGTCGGCCCGTGCCATGGCGTTGATGGTCAGATCGCGGCGGGCCAGATCTTCCTCGAGCGTGACTCCGGGCCCGAATTCCACCACGAAGCCGCGGTAGCCGGGCGCCACCTTCCGTTCAAGACGCGCCAGCGCATATTCTTCATGCGTGTCGGGATGCAGGAACACGGGAAAGTCCCGGCCCACTTCGCGAAACTTTCGGCGCAACAACTCGTCGCGGCTGCCGCCGACGACGACCCAGTCGCGTTCCTTGACGGTCAGCCCGAGCAGGGCGTCCCGAACGGCACCGCCAACCAGATACACTTGCATGGGTGAATATTAACAGCATAGCCGCCCCAATCCGTGCGGCTGCGGCCGTGGCGCTGATCGTCTGCGCATGCGGTGGCTGTTATTTAGTGCAGAGCGCCGCAGGCCACTTGTCGCTCATGTCCAAGCGGGAGCCGCTCAGCGACGTCATCGACCAGCCCACTACATCGGCGGCGCTGCGCACGCAGCTGCAGGCGGTTGCTTCCATTCGCGATTTCGCCAGCCGCGAATTGCGATTGCCCGAAAATGGCAGCTATCGTAGCTACGCGGATGTCGGCCGGCCGTATGTGGTGTGGAATGTGGTTGCCGCTCCCGAGTTTTCCGTCGACCCGAAGCAGTGGTGTTATCCCTTCGTCGGCTGCGTGGCCTATCGCGGCTACTTTGCCGAAACCAAAGCCCTCAAGTTCGCCGCCGCGCAGCGCGTCAAGGGACGGGATGTGTTTGTCGGTGGCGTCGCCGCCTATTCCACGCTGGGCCACTTCGATGATCCGGTGCTGAACACCATGATGGGCTGGAACGATGTGGAGCTGGCGTCGATTATTTTTCACGAACTCACGCATCAGTGGCTGTATGTCCCGAACGATGCCTCCTTCAACGAGGCGCTCGCAACCACCGTGGCCGACGAGGGCGTGCGGCGGTGGCTGAAGCAGCAGGGCCGCGATCGCGATCTTGAGGACTATCTGCAGGAGCAGGAGCGCCACCTTGAAGTGATTGCGCTGTTCAACGCGACCCGCATGCAGCTTCGTGGCGTGTACGCCGAAAATCTGGCGCCGGCCGCGATGCGCGAACAGAAGCGCGCCGCCTTCGCCGAGCTGCGCGCTTCCTATTCCGTCCTCAAGACGCGGTGGGGCGGTCATGCGCCCTTCGATGCCTGGTTCGCCCAGGACATCAACAACGCCCATCTGGCATCGGTTGCCACCTACTACACCTGTGTGCCGGGTTTCGCCCGCGTACTGCGGCAAGTGGGCGGAGATCTGCCCGCCTTTTACCGCCGCGTACGCGAACTTGCCAAGCTTCCCCAAGCGCAGCGCGATTCCCTGGTGTGCAGCAAGTCCGACGATTAAACTGCGCGCACTGACAGACTGTTAAGGAAAACTTAAGGTGTCAACCGCTTACAACCGAATGCCCCTGGGATCCTTGCGCGTTTTCGAAGCGGTGGCGGCGCACTTGAGTTTTTCCGCCGCGGCGGATGCGCTCAGCGTCACACCGGCCGCGGTGAGCCAGCAGATCAAGGCTCTGGAAGGCTATATCCAGGTGCCGCTGTTCCGGCGCAATGGCCGGCGGGTGGAAATCACCGAAGAAGGCCTTGAGCTGCTGCCCGCGGTTCGGGCGGGGCTGGAAAAGCTCGAGACCGCCTTGCAGCATATCAAGCATCACGGGCGCTCGGGTCCGCTGCAGATCAGTTTGCTGTCCTCGTTCCTGCAGATCTGGCTCCTGCCGCGTATCCGTTCGTTCCGCCGCAAGTTTCCGGACATCGAGCTGCGCTTTCATACCTCGCGCGACCTGGTGGATTTTTCGCGCTCCTCCAATCACATCGCCATTCGCTTCGGCCGCGGCGAGTACCCGAATCTACACTCCGAGAAACTGCTCGATGACTGGCTGGTGCCGGTTGCGCGCCCGGAACTGATCAAGCAGCACGGCATGATCGAGCGCGGTACCGACTTGAGCGAGTATCCGCTGCTCGAAAGCGGCGATGTGCCGTGGCGCGTCTGGGCGCAGATCGGCGAGCAGGACGCATGGTGCAGCAGTGCGCCGAGCATCGAAGACTCTGCCGGACTGCTGGCGGCGGCCGAAGAAGGCCTAGGGTACGCGCTCGGGCGTTGGACGCTCGTTACCGGAGCGCTGCAAAAAGGCACGCTGCGTCTCGCCGGCAAGGGCGCCATGCCGTACGGCTCGGCTTATTATTTCGTCTGTCCGAGGAGTTTTTTGACGCTGCCCAAAGTGGCGCAGTTTCGCGAGTGGATCTTCGCCGCGGCGGCGGCATTCCCGGGGCCGGAAGCGAAGGAGACGCAAGGCTAACCGTGGCGAACCCTGGAGCGACCAGCGGCTCGGCCCGCTGCGGCGCGATTTTGGCTCAAGCGGGCATTGTCTTCCTGGGCGCCGAGGTAGTAGCGGGCCGAGGCCGCCATCGACTGCGGCTTGATTCCGAGCCTCGCGAATCCGTCTTCGGCGCAGATGCTGTCGACTTTCAGGGAGCGGTAGTTGTCGCTGGAGAACGGACGTCCGGGCACGAAGTCCATGACGAGCGCCTGCAGGCGGGCGGCAATATCCGGCAGCGGCATAATCCAGCGGTGCCGGCCGGTCAGTTTCGCCACCAACTCGACGATCTCGCGCAAGGTATAGATCTTGGGGCCGCCGAGTTCATAGGTCTGCCGGCTGGCGGCGCCGCCGTGCAGCGTGCGCACCAAGGCCTCGACCACATCACCCACATAAACCGGCTGCAGGCGCGCGCCTGGCCTTGCGAGAGGAAAGATCAGGGGAATTTCGGCCAGCAATCGCGCAAAGCGGTTTAGAAACGAATCGCCGGGTCCGAACATCACGGAGGGGCGGAAGATGGTCCAGTCCAGGGCGCCGGTGTGCTCGCGAATCAGTTTTTCCGCTTCGCCCTTGGTGCGCAGGTAATGGCTTGGCGCATCAACGGCGGCCTTCAAGGCCGACACCTGCAGAAGCCGCGTCACGCCTGCGGACCGCGCCGCCAGCAGGATGTTCTGCGCCAGTTGGGTGTGGGCGCGGCGAAAGCCCGCGCCCCCGAAGCCGCGCTCGTTGAGAATGCCGATGAGATTGATCACGAGGTCCTGACCGCGGAAGCGCTCGCTCAGCTGCGCTTCCTGGTAGACATCGCAGTTCTCCAAGGACAGGCCCGGCAGCACCAGCAGATGTTTGTGCTGTTGCGCGTCGCGCGTCAGCACCGTGACCTGGTGGCCGTCCTTGATCAAGCGGGCCGCCAGCCGGGTGCCGAGGAATCCGGTGCCGCCGAGAACCACTATGGACAGGTTTCGCATGTCACCGAATGGGAATCAAAAGCGTGTCGGTTCCGCGGCGTACTTTGAGCACCAGCACGGAGGCGCCCTTGGCTGCTTCGCGGAACGACTTCAGAGTGGTGACCGGGGTCCGCCCCACGCCGACGATGACATCGTTGGCGCGAATTCCCGACTGCGCCGCCGCGCTGCCGTCTTGAACCGACTTGACCAGAACGCCGCTGCCATCGGCGGACTCCGCGAATTCGGCGCCTTCCAGCCCTTTGTTGATGTCGGACGCGTTCGCGGATTCTTGATCGCCGCGCTCCGCGATCAATGCGCTGACCTTGCGCGGCTTACCATCGCGCAGCAGGCCGATTTCCACCTTATCCCCGACGTGCAACAGGCCGATGGCATTGCGCAGTTCGCCGGAATTTTTCATGGTGACGCCGTTGAGCGAAATAATGATGTCGCCGGTCTTGATGCCGGCGCGCTCGGCCGCCGAACCCTGCGCCACACCGGCCACCAAGGCACCCGTCGTTTCGCTGAGGCCGAATTCCTTGGCGATCTCCGGCGTGACGTTGTAGAGCTGGACGCCGAGGACCCCGCGTTTGACCTGCCCGTATTTGATGAGCTGGTCCATGCTGCTCTTGACCATGTTGACGGGGATCGCGAAGCCGATACCGATGTTGCTGCCGGTTCCGGTCAGGATGGCCGAGTTGATGCCCACCAGCTCGCCGCGCAGATTCACCAGCGCGCCGCCCGAGTTGCCGGGATTGATCGAGGCGTCGGTTTGAATGAAGTCCTCATAGCCGCCGTCCGGACTGATGCCGTTGCGCCCCAGAGCGCTGACGATGCCGGCTGTCACCGTGTGCTGCAGGCCAAAGGGGTTGCCGATGGCGACCACATAGTCGCCGACCTCGAGCTTGGCCGAATCGCCGAGGTTGATGGCGACCAAATTCGGCTGTTTGGCCTGCAGAACCGCGACATCCGCGCCTTCGTCGCTGCCGATCACCTTGGCCGTGAAGGTGCGGTTGTCGAGCAATGTAATGGTGATCTCGCTGGCATTCTCGACCACGTGATGATTGGTGATGATGTAGCCGTTCTTGGCGTCGACAATGACGCCGGAGCCCGCGCTTTTGAACTGGCGCTCTCGCGGCCTGGCATCGGGCGGTGCGTCGAAGAATCTTCGAAAAAACGGGTCATCGAGCAGCGGATTGCGGCCGGGCTGCTCCTTGATGGTGCCGCGGGTGGCGATATTCACCACGGAAGGCGAGATTCGCTTGACCATGGGAGCGAGCGATGGCATCGGCGCCGCTTCCGCAGGGGGCGACGCCGGAGGTGAGCCGGCGACTGCCGGCGCTCCGCCAGTGGAAGCGGCGAGCGCCGCGGCAAGCGCGGCGGCCGCCAAGTTGAGACGCAGATTCATGCGCGATCCATACCCCGTGTTCGTTTCGATCGAGGCCGGACTTTCGTCCGGCCCTGATCCCGTATCGACGCGATATTACACGGATGAACGCGCCAAGCGGTTCCTCTTAGGCAGCTTCCACCTGGATCCGATGCGGCTGCACCTGCGCCAGCTTCGGAATCGCGACTTCCAGAACGCCATTGGCGACTTTCGCCTTGATGTTCTGTGCATCCGCGGTTTCAGGCAGGCTGAAGCGGCGTTGAAATTCGCCGCTGATCCGCTCGACCCGGCGGAAACCCTCACGCGACTCCTTGCGGGACTCCTCGCGCTGCCCGCGAATGGTCAGCACTCCCTGATCGGAGGTGATCTCCACCGCCTTGGGATCCACGCCGGGCAGATCAACATGCAGCACGAATTGGTTCGCTTCCTCGGTGATATCGACCGGCGGCAACCAGGCGCCGGAATCCGCGGCCGTGGTCAACGGCGCGCCGAACAAACGATCGACTTCCTTCTGGAGCCGGCTGACCAGTGCCCAAGGCTCATAACGTACGACGGTCATTTCTTGAACTCCTAATAAAAAGAATAAAAAATTTGCACTGAAATCCTCTCGAGATCCACGCGCGTGATCTCCGAAGTTGGGCCGCGCGAATGCATTTCAACTCGCGCGCATTTAAGTCGATGGAATTTTTTGGGTTCCGACGCGAGCCGGAGCGTCAAGGGGGCTGTCGCCGCGAGCCAAAAACTGTGACGCAGTTCAAAGTCAATGGAACATAATGTGGATAACGTGTGGAAACACAATATCTAGTGATTCGTGTTTTTTCCTCTTGACCGACGCCATAAATAGTGTAATCAGCTAATTTCTCTCGATATTTTTCTAAACTATTGATAAATATGGGTTTTTTACATGCAAATTTCTATGAAAAATGTCTTGACGCTGATCGCCATCGCGCCGTACGCTCTTGCACCAAACACAAGATGTTGTGGTCGGAAGTTCTTTGCAAGGCCCATCGGCCTTACGTTAAGTCACTAGCATTGTTTTTCCGCGCGGACACCGCAATTTGTGTTCAGGATTCGGCTCGATAAATATAAGGGAGCGGTGTAAATACCCATGAATACGGTGGTCAAAATACAGCCCAAAGATGTTGGCAGCATTCCGTATCAAGAAGCATCCTTCGACATCTGGGACAAAAAATATCGTCTGACAGCGAAGGATGGTTCGGCGATCGACCAAACGATGGACGATACCTATAAGCGTGTCGCGCGTGCGCTTGCCGATGTGGAAGCCGAACATTGCCGCGAGCAGTGGTACGAGTCGTTTCTTTGGGCGTTGCGCCACGGTGCGATTCCGGCCGGCCGGGTCACTTCGAACGCCGGCGCGCTGGAGCACAAGCCCGCGACCTCGACGATCAACTGCACCGTCTCCGGGACGATCCGCGATTCCATGGACGATATATTGAACAAGGTGCATGAGGCCGGGCTCACGCTCAAAGCGGGCTGCGGAATCGGCTATGAATTCTCGACCTTGAGGCCGCGCGGCGCGTACGTGTCGGGTGCAGGCGCCTATACATCCGGTCCTCTGTCGTTCATGGATATCTACGACAAGATGTGTTTTACCGTGTCCTCGGCCGGCGGGCGCCGCGGCGCCCAGATGGGGACCTTCGATATCGGGCATCCCGATGTATTGGAGTTCATTCGCGCGAAGCGCGAGAACGGACGTTTGCGGCAATTCAACTTGTCCCTGCTCGTCAGCGATGAATTCATGAAAGCCGTGAAGGGCGACGGCGACTGGCAATTGGCGTTTCCGTTGGGACGCCAGGAGTTCGAGGCCGAGCGGCCCGATCTCGACGACGCCTCGAAGTATGTGTGGCGCGAATGGCCGAACACCGAGGGGTATGTCGCGAACGACGAAGGCCTGGTTGCCTGCAAGATCTACAAGACATTGCCGGCGCGCCGCGTGTGGGATGTGATCATGTCCTCAACATACGACTTTGCCGAGCCGGGGTTCATCCTCGTCGATAAAGTCAACGAGATG
>DATMRC010000055.1:0-45483 GCA_035567075.1 Steroidobacteraceae bacterium | reverse complement strand
CGATCTGGGGGCAGACTCGCTGGACACGGTGGAACTGGTGATGGCGCTCGAGGAAGAATTCGAGACGGAAATTCCCGATGAGGATGCCGAAAAGATCACCACGGTTCAGCAAGCGATCGACTACATCAATTCGCACAAGGGTAAGGCCTAAACCCCTTTTGGGTCCGCGCGGCATTCTCCTGATGTTTACGCGGCGACGGTCGCCGATTGATCAATCCAAAATCAGGAGTTGATATTGAGCAAACGACGCGTCGTCATTACGGGTCTTGGAATCGTCTCGCCGGTCGGCAACGACGTGGCGACGGCGTGGGCCAATATCCTGGCGGGCCGCAGCGGCATCCAGCCGATAGCGCGATTCGATACCACCAACTTTCCAACGCATTTCGGCGGCGAAGTCAGGAATCTGCCGTTGGAAGAGTTCATGACCCCCAAGGATGCGCGCCGCATGGACGCGTTCATGCAGTACGGCGTCGTGGCCGGGATCCAGGCGATGCGCGATTCGGGCCTCGAGGTTACGGAGGGCAATGCGGATCGCATCGGCGTGATGATGGGTTCGGGGATGGGTGGGCTCGAGTCGATCGAGCAGACCTACGATAAGTATCTGGAGACCCACGGACCCAAGAAGGTTTCGCCGTTCTTCATTCCGGCCAGCATCATCAATCTGGTCAGCGGACATTTGTCGATCGTGTTCAAGTTGACGGGACCCAATCTGGCCGTGGCCACGGCGTGCACGACCTCCACGCATGCGTTGGGACTGGCCATGCGGCTGATCCAGTATGGCGATGTGGATGCGATGCTGGCCGGCGGCTCGGAAATGGCCACCTGCCCCACGGGAATGAGCGGCTTTGCGCAGGCCAAGGCGTTATCAATGCGCAACGACGACCCGCAAGGTGCGAGCCGGCCTTGGGACAAGGATCGCGACGGCTTTGTCATGGGCGACGGCGCCGGCGCGATGCTGCTCGAGGACTTCGATCACGCCAAGGCTCGAGGCGCCCGGATCTACGCCGAAATCGTCGGTTTCGGCATGAGCGGCGATGCGTACCACGTGACGGCCCCGCCGGAGGACGGCGAAGGCGCGCGCAAAGCGATGTCCAAGGCGCTCACCGACGCAGGCTTGAATCCCGATCAGGTGCAGTACGTCAACGCTCATGCGACTTCGACGGAACTCGGCGACCGCGCCGAAACACTCGCGATCCGCCGTGCGTTCGGCCCGGCCGCCGATAAGCTGGCCGTCAGTTCGACCAAGTCGATGACCGGACATTTGCTGGGCGCCGCCGGCGTGGTTGAGGCGATTTTTGCAGTGCTGGCGCTGCGCGACCAGGTGGCGCCGCCGACCATCAATTTGCATCAGCCGGGCGAGGGCTGCGATCTTGACTACGTGCCGAACACGGCGCGACAGATGGCTCTCAAATACACGCTTTCGAATTCGTTCGGGTTCGGCGGCACCAACGGGTCGGTTATTTTCCGAAGGCCCTAAAGCCGCTGATCCTAAGCCGGCACGCCAGCGCGCCGACGTGGGTGGTAAGTGTGAAACGCATCCTGCGAATAATTCTTGCACTGATCGTGCTGCTGTCGGTCGCGGCCGCGGCTGCGCTGTTCTGGTCCGGCGTCAGAAGTCTCGATGCGCCGCTGCGATTGACGTCCGCTACGATCTTCAAGGTGCCGTCCGGAGCGAGCTTTGCGCATGTGGCCGCGGAGTTGGCGGCGCAGGGCATCGTTGCACAGCCCCGGGCATGGGTTTTATACGCGCGCTGGAAAGGACTGGCCGCGGCGGTCAAGGCGGGGGAGTACGAGATCCTGCCGGGCGCCACGCCGCGCGAGCTGTTGATGAAAATGGTTAACGGCCAGGTGCTGTTGCATTCGTTCACCATCGTCGATGGTTGGCGGCTCCAGGACGTGCTCGAGGCCGTGCGCCGCAACCCCGAGGTCGAGTCCACGTTGCCGGCGCACGAAACCACTGCCGTGCAGGCCGCCGACCTCATGCAGAAGCTCGGGGCTGCGGGCACCGAATCGGAAGGCCAATTCCTGCCCGAGACCTATCGCTTCGCCGGCGGCACCACCGACGTCGAGTTGCTGCGCCAGGCACATGCGGCGTTGACCAAGGAGTTGGACGCCGCTTGGGCGACCCGCGATCCCGATTTGCCGTTGCGCAATCCCAATGAGCTGTTGATCATGGCTTCGATCGTCGAAAAGGAGAGCGGGATACCTCAGGAACTGGCGAAGATTGCCGGGTTGTATCTGCACCGGCTAAGCATCGGAATGCGGTTGCAAGCCGATCCGACCATAATCTACGGAATGGGCGATCGATACGATGGCGACATTCGAACCGCGGACCTGCGCACCGACGGACCGTACAACACCTATACCCGCGCGGGCCTGCCGCCCACTCCCATCGCCTTGCCAAGTGCGGCGGTGATTCGCGCGACTGCCCATCCGGAAAAAACCGATGCCATCTACTTTGTCGCGTCGGCAAAAGACGACGGCAGCCACATATTTTCCGCCACGCTTGCGGCGCATAATGCCGCCGTCGCCGCGTACCTCGCACATCAGCGGCGCAAGGCTGCGCAGGATTCCGCGCGATGAGTGCGGCGGCGATTTCAGCAGGGCGATTTTTGACCATGGAAGGGATCGAGGGCGTCGGCAAGTCAACGCAGGTGGCGCGCCTATCGGCCGCACTGCTGGACAAGGGCATCGCGCATGTGGTGACTCGCGAACCGGGCGGCACGGCTCTCGCCGAAAAGATCCGCGACGTCGTTCTGACCGCGGGCGAGGAGACCCTGCCGGCAACCGCGGAACTGCTGCTCATGTTTGCCGCGCGGGCGGTACATCTCAAGAACCTCGTTGAGCCGAATCTTCGGGCGGGCCGCTGGGTGATATGCGATCGTTTCACGGACGCGACCTACGCGTATCAGGGCGGCGGGCGCGGCCTGCCGGCCGAGCAGATCCGCGATTTGGAAACCATGGTGCAGGGCGCATTGCGCCCCGACATCACGATTTTGCTCGACGCGCCGGTGGCAAGCGCCTTGGCGCGCGCCCGCTCGCGCAATGCCGGGGCGGCCCCGGACCGTTTTGAACGCGAAAAAGCCGCATTCTTCGAGCGCGTGCGGAATGCCTACCTGGCGCGTGCGGCGGCTCATCCCGATCGCATCGCCGTAGTGGATGCGACTCGATCAGAGGATGAAGTGGGCGCGCGCATTCTCGCGCAGCTGGTGCGACGAACATGGATTTCCTGAGCGCCGATTCCCTGCCGTGGCTGAAGGATGCGCAGCAGCGCCTGCGCTTGAGCTTCGATGCGGGCCGGCTGCCGCATTCGTTGTTGTTGCTCGCCGCCCCAGGACTCGGGGCGGAATCATTGGCGCACTGGATCACCGCGTTGAGCTTGTGCGAGCGCGCAAGCGCGCGCCCATGCGATTCTTGCCCTACATGCCGGCTGCTGCGCTCGGACACCCATCCCGATGTGCACGTCGTGCGCCTCGAGGAGGATGCGCAGCAGATCAAGGTTGATCAGATCCGCGCGTTGATCGAATCCTTGGCGCTGAAGAGCTACCGAGGCGGATTCAAAGTCGGCATCGTCGAGGGCGCCGAGGCGTTGAATATCCATGGCGCGAACGCATTCCTGAAAACGCTCGAGGAGCCGACACCGAACACGCTGCTCATCATGATTGCGCGGCCAAACCACCGGCTGCCCGCCACCATCGCGAGCCGCTGCCAGCGCCTGACCCTGCGGCCGCCTGCGACCGCGGACGCAATGAACTGGCTGCAGGCCAGATCGCCCGCCGCGAATGGCTGGCAAGCGGCGCTGGCGCTCGCCGGCGGCGCGCCCTTGCTGGCGCTGGAATTGGCCGGCCAAGGACTTGCCGAGATCGATGCCGATATGAAACGGAGCATGGCTGATTTGGCAGCGGGCTCCGTCGATGTGACCCTGCTGGCCGAGCGCTGGGTAGGATCGAGTCCGGGCTTGCGTATCACTTGGCTTGAGAACTGGATCACACAGCGTGTATACATGGGCCTCGGAGCCTCTGCTTCGCCTCAAACTGCGGAACCAGTCCGCTTGCCTGCCGCTTTACTTAAGCCCAAGATAAGGGCCCTATTCGAGCTGTTGGACGCCTCGCATGAGATCAGGCGTCTTGTCTCGACCGGTATGAATCAACAATTGGCGCTGGAGGCCTTGCTGGTCGGCGGCGGAACCGCGCTCGCGAAGTGAGTCTTATTGTGGAAATGGCAGCTTGAGAAGTCCAAGCAATAAACCGGGTCTGCTGACGCTTACCATCAAGGACAAAAGCGCGCTGTATCTTGCCTATATGCCGTTCGTAAAAAACGGCGGGCTGTTCATCCCGACGAACAGCAACTATCGATTGGGCGACGAAGTGTTCATGCTGCTCAATCTCATGGGAGAGGAAGAGAAGCTTCCGGTTGCCGGGCGTGTCATCTGGATGACCCCGAAGGGCGCGCAGGGTAAACGCACCGCCGGCATCGGCGTGCAGTTCAGCGATCAGGACCGCGGCAACACGCAAAAGAAAATCGAGAACTATCTGGCCGGCGCACTCGGCGGGGATAAGCCCACTCACACGATGTGAACGTTTGCCGTAGCGCTCACAGCGAATTGAGAAACGCCTCAAGATCGCTTTTCTGTTCTTCGGTCAATCCCATCTTGAAGCGCTGATTGTAGAAATTCACCAGCTCGCGCAAATTCGCGGCTGCGCCGTTGTGAAAATACGGAGCGCGCGCCGCAAGGCCGCGCAGTACCGGCCCCTTGATGCGATTGAAGTCGGCACACTTGCCGGTGACAAGAGCCTTGCCAGGATCACTCGTATAGAAGGACGCCGGATGCGCGGGATCAAAAGGATCCGGGCAGCCGCTGATCAGGTAGACGGGGAGGTCCGGCATGCTGAGTTCGGCAAGACCGGCCGCGATTGCGGGGTCCGTCTCCATGCCGGGCATTGGTGAATGGCCGGTGCCTATATCCAGCGGCAGCGGAAACGAGTGGTTGCCGACGTTCGGAGTGTCGTGGCAGGTCGTGCAATTGCCTACGAATGAACCGGGGCTTTTCAGCGCGGCGTTGTCGTTCAGGCCGCGCACCGCCGAGATCTGTACAGGCGCGGTGTTGAAGAGCTGCTCGCCCGCAGCGATCGCGCGCCGCGCGGTGTTGCGTCGCGCCGCTCCCGCGGCATCCTCATTTTCAGCGTCGTCGTTCACCTCACCGATGGTCGACCACGGCGTAAATAGGGTCATTGCGATCGGCTGGAAGGGCTCGCCCGCGGGGTCCTGCCCGAGGGAATCATTGTCTCCTGGGTAGTAGCTCTGATTGGCGAGGTACAGCGGTCCGCCTGCGGCTCCGCGTCTGGACAACGACCCGGCGTCGCGGTCGCGAGCCTGCGCGGTGAACAAACCCAGCTCGAAATTCACGATCTCCGCCAGCTGCGCATCGGTTGGCGGGTGCGTGCTCTGTGCGTGAATTGCCGTCGCGTCGACGGCCTGATGAGTAAGATCCGCGACCAGATTTGGCAGAAATGTCTGCGCATTGTTGAGCGGCGAGATCGTCTCGCGGCCATCGAACATGATGGTGCTAAGAAAGCTCAGATTGGTCGTCGGCAACGGCCGCCGGTACACCGAGATGATGGGCTGCCCGTTTGGGTCCAACATGATCGCGCAGCCGTAGGGGTCATGGACCACCGCAATCGCAAACCCGGCGCCTTGCGGCAGCGTCATGCCGACGCGAATGAGCCCGCTGTTCAACAGCAAACTGTGCCCGGTGGCGCTTCCCTGGCGATTGGTCGGGCAATTGGCGCCATCAACCGGCGCGAACAAGGGATCCTGGCCATGAGTTTGCTCAAATCGCGAACGGACAATCGTGGCGCTGATGCCAAACGCCTGATTTGCAACATGGCAGGTCGCGCAGCTGCGATTGTTGGTACCCAGGCTTAGAAAGAACGCATTATTGGTATCGGTAATGCCGTTCACATTGAGCGTTGCGATTACGCCGCTCGGGTCTGGAAAAGCCTGTAGGCCCGCGGCGTCCGGCGGGCCCGCGGCCGCGGGGCCGGTGAGCGTCAGGCCGCAGAACAGCGTTGCCGCCACCGCGGCCAGCGCCGCACCAGACAAAGATCCCAAGCGTTGCTCAGTGTACATATGCGCTCCCTCGACCCCACCTGAAGCATTCCTGACAGTTAGAACGGAATTGACGCGGGAAAGAGGACACAATTTGCGAGTCCGGGTGCATACCGGCATTCTTGCGGTACCTCCGAGGGTCGACGACCATGACGGACGACGAAGGCGCGAACGCGCGGCTGTTTGCATCGCTGTATGCGGAGCTGCGCCAATTGGCGGAGCGCCAGCTGCGACGCAACTCCGCCGCTCCGGTCAGTCCGACCACCGTACTGCATGAGGCTTACCTCGGCATGGCGGAACGCGACGTCCGGTTTCCCGACCGCGAGCGATTCATGGGCTACGCAGCGCGGGTGATGCGCGGACTGATCATTGATCTGGTGCGCGAGCGGCGCGCGTTGAAGCGTGGCGCTGCGTTTCACATCACACAGCTGCCAACCGATATCGCCGCCGAAGCTCCCGCCGGGCAGGATCTGTCGAGACTCTCCGAGGCGCTTGATGAGCTGGCGCTGCTCGATCCGCGTCTGGCTGAGGTTGTGGACCTCAAGTACTTCTGCGGCTACACCTTCGAGGACATCGCAGCGATGCGCAACACTTCCAAGCGCACGGTGCAGCGCGACTGGGAGAAGGCACGCGTTCTTCTATTCGAGCAACTCACCGACCTTTCCGCACTCTAGACGCAGCCAGTCAAGGCGCAACTAATTGTTTCGAGGTTGAATCGGCTCGACGTAAACCGGTGCGGGCGGCAGCACTATTCTGCGGGGCGCGCGCGGCGCTCGGAAGACATACACCAGCACGGCGATGATGGCGAGCAGGAACACCAGGCCCAAGTACTTGTGCTCGGCGAGCACGGAGCGTGGCTTATGCTCTATCCACGGCTTGGGGATATGGCGATTGGGCGGACTATCCACTGCGTGAGCGAGCCGCCTCGCTCGCCGCGAGCCCGCCTTTCAAAACGTAGGCCTCGAATCCGCGTTCACTCAGGATATACGCAGCCGCGGAGCTGCGCCGGCCGGTGTCGCAGCACACGACGTATTGTGTGTTCTTGTCCAAAGCATTGATCTTCAGGCGTATGAAATACAGCGGGATGTTGACCGCGTCATCGATGCGGAAGTTTTGAAATTCGCTGGGAAGGCGCACATCCAGCCACTTGCCGCCCTTGGCGACGATTTCCCGCGCTTTCTCCGGTTCCACCCATTGCAGCAGGGGTTCGTTCAGCAATGTCTGAAAATCGTTCTTGCCCAAGCGCATCAGCGTGCCGTCAGCGGACATCGTCACCGTTGCGTTGCGCTTGGCCTCGGCAATCAGCGCCTCTTCGCCAAAGCTGTCGCCGGGACCGAGTTCCGCAAGCTTGATGCCCTCTTTGTTAAGCGGAGTCTCGCGCGTCACCACGCACTTGCCGGAAACAACGACATAGAAGAAGTCGCCTTCGGTGCCCTGCTTGATGACGACATCGCCGCTGCGATAGTTGATGCGCTGCATGCGCATGAATATCGCTTGAATATTGGCAGGCGGAATCCGGTGGAAGGCCTTGGTTTGCAGCAGCGTCGTCATCCAGTCGCCGGTAACATCCAACCCTCCGCTGCCGAGCTCGGAGACTTCGTATTGGCCGGTTTGGTCCCAGGTCAACAGCACATCCAGCAAATCGCTGTCGATCATGATGTATTCGATGTCGTTATAAGCGCGCGCCGTAAATTTTCGCGGCAGTCCGGGAGCGAGAGCTGCGCGGGCTTCCGCAGTCCCGGCCTTTATCACCCCCATGATGCGATCGTCCGCCCGCAGTTCCACCTGTCCGGCCACGAGATAGAACGTGCGTTTGTCAGTGTCGCCTTCCTTGAACAGCACGCGGCCTGCGGACAATTCGCGAATCACCGTTTTGCGGGCGAGCGCGTGCAGGTTCTCGGCCTTCAGGCCGTCGAGGGGCGAGAAAGTCCTTAAAATTGCAAGATTGAGCGGTCGTTCGTCCATCGAAGAATTCGTCTCCCCCTAATCGTTCAAGTCTATGATTTTGCCGCTGAATCCTACCATAGGACCCGGTGGGTGCGGCCACGCAGTGGTTCACATCGAGTGAGTGTCAAGGAGAAATGAGCGGCCAGCCCGCGTCCGGACGGAAGCGCTCACCGTAGCGTTCCGCGAGTTCGTTCAAGCGGCGAGTAACGATCGCAATGCCGCGCTGCTTCGCATATTGCAGCGGTCCGCCCCGAAAAGGCGCGAATCCGGTCGCAAATACCACGCCAGCATCCAGCAAATCGGCATCTGCAACAGTGCCCTCGCGCAGGCAGGCAACCGCCTCATTCAGCATCGGCAGAATCAGCCGGTCCTGCAGATCGGGGGGCTCAGCGAAGTTTTCCATCGCGAGTTTCTGCGCCTTGCCGTCGTGCCATTGATAAAAGCCTTGCCCGCTTTTGCGCCCGAATTTCTTCTGCTCGACCAAATCGATCAATATCCGCGGCACTTCGCGTTGGAAAGCAGCGCTTAAGACCCGCCCGACCTGCAACGAAACGTCCACGCCGACGACGTCGGTCAGTTCTATCGGTCCCAAGGGCATGCCGAACTCAACGGCCGCGCGGTCGATCACCGCGGCAGGAATACCCGCCTCGAGAGCAAAGAACGCCTCGTTGACGTAGGGACTGAGAATGCGGTTCACGACGAACCCGGGCGCGCTCCGGCAGGGCAGCGGCAGCTTGTCGAGCCGGCGCGTGAACTGCAGCGCATCCTCGAGAACGCTGCGGTCGGTGCCGGCACCCTGGACCACTTCCACCAGCTGCAGCTGCGCGACGGGGTTGAAGAAATGCATGCCAACCAATCGACCGGGTACCCTAAGCCCCTCGGACAGCGTTTCGATCTTTATGCTCGAGGTGTTGGTTGCCAGAATCGCCCTGGGCTTCAGCTTCGGTTCGAGCTCCTGATACAGGCCCTGCTTGGCCGCGGCGCTTTCGACGATGGCTTCGAGAATCAGGTCCGCATCGGCGACGCCGTCGCCTTTAACATCCATTTTCAAACGCGCCATCGCTGCGGCCGCCGCCCCCGGGTCCTTGAGGCGTTTCTCGAAAAACAATTTCGCGCGCTCCAGCGCCGGTTGAATCAATTGCTCCGTGCGGTCCTGCAGCGTCACCGTCATGCCGCGGAACGCCGACCAGGCGGCGATATCCCCGCCCATGACGCCGGCACCGACGACGTGAACATGCCGGAATTCGGCGCTGGATTGTCCCCCCAGTGTTTTGAGGCGATCTTGCAGCAGAAACACCCGCACCAGATTGCGCGAGGTCGGCGTGCACATGAGCTCGCTGATGGAGCGGGCTTCCGCGTCGTATCCCGTTGCCCCCGCGCCGCCGTGGCGCCGCCACAGCTCGAGGATTGCATAAGGCGCGGGGTAGTGTTCGCGCCGGACGCTGCGGCTCAAGGTGGCCGCGGTTCGGCGCGCGAGGATGGGGCGCACGGCGCTCAAGTTCAGGATCCGGTCGACGAAGGGTGCGGATTTCTTCGGCGGCGCACGCAGCAGCAGCTGTTTGGCCCGCGCCGCGAGGTCCGCCCGCGGCACGAGCTCATCGAGCAGCCCGGCCTTCAGCGCCCGCGCACCCTTGAAGGGCCGGCCTCGCAGCATGAGCTCGAGCGCGGTGCGCGCGCCCACCAGTTGAACCGCACGCACCGTGCCGCCAAATCCGGGGTGGATGCCGAGCAGCACTTCCGGCAGTCCCAGCGTCAATCCAGCTTCGTCGGCGCCGATGCGATAGGTGCAAGCCAGTGCCAGTTCCAGCCCGCCGCCCAGCGCAAATCCATGCAGCGCGGCGGCGGTCGGGCAGGGCAGGTCTTCAAGTTGCTGCAGAACGGACTGTCCCGCCCGTACCAGCTCGTAACCCTCCTGCGCCGTCGGTATTCTTACGAATTCATTGATATCGGCGCCGGCGACGAAGCCGTTGGGCTTGGCGGACTGAACGACGACGCCGGCCGGGCGGAGAGCGGCAATCTCGCTGAGTTTGGCGGCCAGTTCAAGCATCACCGGACCCGATAGCACATTGGTGGAGGCGCCTTTGAGGTCGCAGGTGAGCCAGGCGATGCGCTCGGCGTCGATTTCCAGCGACCAACTGCCCTCGTTCATGCGGCCTGCTGGGCAGACTTCAGTATGGTGAAATCGCAAATCAGAGGCAGATGATCGGAAAATTGCACATCGGGTATTTCGAACCGATTTACCTCGATCTGCGCGCTGTGCAGGATGAAATCGAGCTCTTTGCGCGGGCTGCGGCTGGGATAGGAGGGGAGGCCGTGGGCGTTGGCATTCGTCAAACCCGCGGCCTGGGTGAACAGGTAGATCTCGTGTTCGCCCCAGTAGGTATTGAAGTCCCCGGCCACGATCACCGGTTTGCGGGTCTTGCGCACCAAATCATAGAGATAACGCAGCTGATATTGCCGGTGGCGGAATTTCAAGGACAAATGCACCAGGAAGATGGCGATATCGTCGAGCTCCAGTTCAATGATGAGGCGCTTGATGCCGGTGTCAAAATAATGAAATCGTTCGCCACGAACCCGGGGCGCTGCCAGAAACGCGTTGGCTTGCTTGCGGACGATGGGCACCAGATGATTGACCGAAGCCACCCCGTACTTGCACTCGTAGGTCGAGTAATGACCCAACGAGCGGGCGATGAAGTCGGCCTGGTTGACCATTCCGGTGCGTATCGAGCCGGTGTCCACTTCGATCAGACCCACCACGTCCGGATCTTGCTGCTTGATGAAATCGGTTATGCGGGCCAGGACTTGGCGGCTGGAGCGAAGGTAGCCGGCGCCGGGTACCGGGAGATGGAATGCCGGGCCGGTTCCGGTCGCATATCGTATATTGTAAATCAGCAATCGCACCCGACCCATTGTATCGGCGTGCGGTGCTTCGCGCATGACCATCGTCAAGCTACACTAGCGGCATGTCGGCAAATCCCATTCGCCTGTTCGTGACCCACGCCTGGGTGGAGAACGACGACTACTCGCGCATTTTCGAGTATCTCGAAGCATCGGGAACTTTTTATTACTTCAACACCAGCCAGCCGCAGGCTAAACAGCCGATCGACAAGGAATCACAGCGCGAGGACCTGCGCCGCCAGATTGCTCCCTGCGAGGTCGTGGTCGTGTTGCCGGCCGTATATCGATTGGCCCCGGAGCTGGTGCTGTTTCAGATGACCTTTGCCAAGGCCGCCGATCGGCCGATCGTAGCGATGGAGAATTTTGGTTCCACCGCTCCGCTTCCCAAGGCCATCAAAGATCTGGCGGACGAAATCAGTCCTTGGAACGAGCGCAGCTTGATAGACGCACTGCGCCGCCAGGCGCGGCATCAGGAATCGACGCGCTGGGACTCGATCGACTTCAAGCTCGATTGAATCAGTTGCGGGCGATCAGCGCCGGAGCGTCGAATTCTTCGGGCGTGCAATCCACTGGATGCAATTGCACCACGGTGCCGGGGCGCGGCGCATTGACATGCGTCTTGCACATCTGGTCGAACATCTCGACGATCAACGTCGCGCAGTCGTCCGCTTCCTGATTCGACATCTTGCGCACCGACGCCGCGACAGCATCCTCGCCGCGCAGCGGTTGTACGCCGCACAAACTGCGCATCACCTGCTCGAAAGTTTCACGAATCTCGGTGGGAACTTGATCTTCGGGTAGGGACGACAGGTGTCGCCGGTATGCGCACACCAAACGTTGCTTGATCGGTGTCGATCGTACTAATTCGAGCGTTGCACAGTGCAAACATTCCCAGGCGCTGATCATGTAAGACCTACGGTGATCAAAGACTGAAACCTAAAGTGGTTTCGAGGTTGTTACCTTACAGCTGTTCTTGTTAAATCAAGAGTCTGCGACTGGAATATACAAGACAATCGACAAAACGCAATGTGCATTTTGTCAACTTTTTGAACTGTGTCCGGGCGGGGAATGGAAGCGGGATTCAGACCATTTTGTAGAAACCAACTGACGTAGTTTCCCTATCTCATTGAAATATAGCTATAAACGGTCCTGAGCTGCGGGCTAATCGACCTTTGCAAGAAAACAGCCATTCCCGGGTCAGGAAACTTCGGCCGGTTCCTCGCCGCTGTTCGCGGAATGGTTTGCACCGATCAGCATGTAGACACCCGGCACGACGAACAGCGTGAACAGCGTTCCGATGGCGAGGCCCGTCGAGATCACGAGACCGATCGCGAAGCGTGACGCAGCCCCGGCACCGCTGGCGAACACCAGCGGTACCACGCCGAGCACCATCGCGGCGGTGGTCATGAGGATGGGCCGCAGACGCACCGACGCCGCCGCGACGATCGCCGCGGCCTTGGTCTTGCCACTGTGCTGCTCTTCGTTGGCGACCTCGACGATCAGAATGCCGTGCTTGCTGATCAATCCGATCAGCGTCACCAGGCCCACTTGTGTGTAAATGTTCAGCGTCGCGCCGTGAACCCCGATTGCGATGAATATCAACGCGCCGGCGATGGACAACGGCACCGAGATGAGAATCACGAGAGGGTCGCGGAAACTTTCGAACAGCGCGGCAAGCGCCAGGAACACGATGATGATGGCGAAGCCGAACGTGCCCATCACGCCGGCGGATTCTTGCAGGTATTGGCGCAGCTGCCCCGCATAATCGAGCGAGTAGCCTTGGGGCAACGTCTGCGCCGCCGTGGCCTTCAAGTAGTTCAGCGCATCGGCCAAAGACACGCCGGGTGAGGGCACGCCGGACAGGGTCGCGGAACTTGCCTGTTGAAAGTGATTCAGCGTTTCGGGCACGGTTTCGTGACGCAAGGTAGCGATCGTGGACAAGGGAATGGGCACGCCGCCGATCGAGGCGATGGGGTAGTTCAACAATTGATCGACGTTCAAGCGCGAGACCCGCTCCACCTGCGGAATGACCTTGTAGGACCGGGTCTGCATGCTGAAGTAGTTGACGTAGCCGCCGCCCAGCAAGCCGCTCAAGGCAGACCCCACCTGGCTCATGGTCAAGCCCAATTGAGCCGCCTTGTCACGATCAATCTCGATCACCGACTGCGGCGCGTCGTATTTCATGTCGCTGTCGATGAACATGAACATGCCGCTCTTGGCGACGGTCGCTAGAAAGGCTTGGGACACCTCGTTGAGGCGCAGCGCCGGCTCAGTGGACTCGATCGCGAATTGCACCGGCAGCCCGCGCGCTCCCGGCAGGGAGGGTTGCTGAAACACGGCGAATCGTTGTGCGGGCAACGTGTTCAACGCATTCTGCAAGCTGCGCTGGAACTCGACTGCCGAGAATTTTCGCTGGTCGGGTGGAACCAACGGCACGCCCGTGATGGACTGTCCCGGCGCGTCGATCTGAAACACCGTGGCGACCCCGGGCTGGCTGTTCACCAGCGAAAATGCCTGGCTGCCGAACAGCAGTTTTTGCTGCAGGGTTGCATCCGGAGCGTAGGTGGCCTGCGCCAGCACAAATGATTGATCCTCGGTCGGCGCCAATTCGCTCTTGGCGCTGCGATATAGAAAAAATATGCAGGCCATGATCGCCACGACAAACACCGCGGTCACCGGCGTGAAGCGCAAACTTCTCTGCAGCAGATGCTGATAGCCGTCGTGCAGCCATTGAAATCGCGCATCAATGAAGCGAATGACCCGGGCTTCCCAGTTGTTCTGCTCGGCTTTCTGCGCATGCAAGAGCCGTGAACACATCATCGGCGACAGGGTCAGGGCAATGATCGCGGAGACAGTGACGGCGCCCGCCAGCGTAAAGGCGAACTCCGTGAACAGCGCGCCGGTGAGGCCGCCCTGAAATCCGATGGGAATGTAGACCGCGAGCAGCACCACCGTCATGGCGATGATGGGATTGCCGAGTTCACGGGCGGCCACACTGGCCGCGGCGATCGGCGGCATGCCGTCCGCCAGGTGCCGGTTCACGTTCTCCACCACGATGATGGCGTCATCCACCACCAGGCCGATGGCCAGCACCAGAGCCAGCAAGGTCAGCAGGTTGATGGAGAATCCCAACGCCAGCATGATCGCCAGCGTGCCGACCAGCGACAGCGGAATTGCCACCACCGGTATCAGTACCGAACGCGGCGAGCCTAAGAATGCGAAGATCACGAGCATGACGATCACCAGCGCTTCGATCAACGTGATCGCCACTTCGCGGATCGAATTGGTCACAAACGTCGAGGAATCGTAGGCGGTCGCCTCGGTGAGGCCCTGGGGTAGCTGCGATTGAATCTCGGGCATCACGGCCTTGATGCCCTTTACCACGGACAACAGATTGGCGGTGGGTGCGACTTGTATGCCGACGAACACCCCATTCAAGCCGCCCATACGAACTCGCGACTCGTAGCTGTCGGCGCCCAAGGCAACTTCGGCGATATCGCCCAATCGAATGATCCCGCCATTGACCTGGCGGATGACGAGGTTTCGGAACGCGTCCAATGAATGCAGATTGCTGGTGGAGGTGAGGGTCACCTGCACCATCTGTCCCTTGGTGTTGCCGACGGCTGAAATGTAATCGTTGGCGGCCAACGCCGCGGACACATCGTTCGCGGTGAGGCCGTAAGCCTCGAGCTTGGCCGGATTGAGCCATGCGCGCAGCGAAAAAGTCTGCTGGCCCAGCATCTCAGCGGTCTGCACGCCTGGGACTGCCTGCAGCTTCGGCACCACCACGCGCGTCAGGTAGTCGGTGATTTGATTCGGCGCCATATCCGGACTGCGAAACGCCAAATACATGGCGTCGATGGTCTGGCCGACCTGGACCGTGATGGTTGGCTGCAGCGCGCCGATCGGGAGCTGATTCAACACCGAATTGACCTTGATGTTGATTTCGGCCGCGGCTTTCGAGGAATCGTAGTTTTGGCGCAGATTGACCGTGATGGTGCTGACGCTGCTCTGGCTGGTTGAGGTCATGTAGTCGATGCCATTCGCCTGCGCCACCGCGGTCTCGATCGGGGTGGTAATGAAGCCGGCGATGGAGTCCGGATCGGCGCCCGGGTACGCCGTCGATATGGTCACCACGCCGTTTTCGGTCTTCGGGTACGCCAGTACCTGCAGCGCGCCGAAGGACCGCAGGCCGACCACGAGAATGGCGAGACTGACGACCGAGGCCAGCACCGGGCGGCGGATGAAGATATCGGTAAAATTCACGGTTCGGCCACGCTGCTATTCGTTGGGCGGATTCGGATTGATCTCGTTGGTAGGAGTCAACGAGTTGTTGATCGTGATGGCGCTGCCGTTGCGCAGCTTCATTTGCCCGGCCGTCACCACGATCTCGCCCGCCTTGATTCCGCTCAAGACGGCAATCTGATCGCCGCGAGTGGCGCCCAGCTTCACGAATCGCTGCTTGACTATCGAACGCGGCTTGCCTTTGTCATCGGTACCGGCTTGTTCGACCACGAAAACCGTGTCGCCATAAGGGTTGTAGGTGATCGCGGCTTGCGGCAGCGTGATCTGCGCGATCTTATCGCCGGCATCGATGCTCACCGTGGCGTACATTCCCGGCACCAGGCTCCGGTCGGCATTGTGAAACGCAGCGCGTACCTGCACGTTGCGGCTGGCGGCATCCACTTTGGAATTGATCGCCTCGATGACACCACTGAAATTTCTGCCCGGATAAGTATCGACCATTGCGCCGACCGCCTGACCGATCTTGATCCGAGAAAGCGCCTGTTGCGGCAGATAGAAGTCGATGAGGATGGGGTCGAGGGCTTGTAGCGTCACGATTGCGGTGCCGGCGGCCAAGTATTGGCCCAGATCTACCTGCCGGATACCCAAGCGGCCCGCGAAAGGCGCCACGACGATTTTTTCCTGGATCAAAGCGTGCTGTGCCTCTACCTGCGCGTGGGCGGTTTTCAACGTTGCCACATCGCCATCGATGACGGCCTGGCTGATCGCTTGCGCCGCGAACTGCTCCTGATCACGTTTGTAGTTCTGCTCGGCCAGTGCAGCCGCGGCTTCCAGTTGCTGCAACAGCGCGTAGTCGTCGAGCGGCCTCAAACGCAGCAGCACTTTGCCGGCAGGGACGTCGTTGCCGGAATCGAAATGAATTTCATCGACGATGCCGGATGCCTGCGAGGACAAATCGGCGCCGCGCACCGCGCGCAAGCTGCCGGTTGCTCGCAGGCGGGACTGCCATTGATCCTCGGCGGCGGTGACGGTGGCTACCGTCTGGGGCGCGGTGGCCGATGCGGCCATGTACTTACCCATCATCCGGCCCATGAAGCTCTGCCAGGCAAATATGCCGCCCAATATCAGTGCGACCGCCAGCGCTAGGATCACCAGCGGCTTGATCATCGCTGCGCGCGGCGCGATTTTTCCGTCCGCGGCGCTTCCGGATTCCAATGTGCTCACAATTGCCCCTTTGCGTAAGGCGTTGATACGGCCGCGACATCGGCGCGGTTCCACCAACCGCCGCCGAGCGCCTGAAACAGCGCCGCGGTGTCGGCGTAGCGCTGCGCGCGAACCTTGACCAGGGCGATGGCGGCCGTCTGGTAACTTTGCTGCGAACTCAAGACCTGCAAATAGCTGGCGCCGCCGCTTTTGTATTGCGCTTGTACCAATGACAGGCTCTCCGCCGCCGAGCCTGCGGCCAGCGTCTGGGCTGCGACCGCGTCGGCATCGGCGTTGAGCGCATACAGCGCGTCGGAAACATTTTGAAACGCGGTTAGCACGGTGGCCTTGTAATTGGCGAGCGCTTCCTGCGCTGCCGCCACGGCGGCGCGGCGCTGGTGCACCAGTTGACCGCCTTTGAAAATCGGCTGCGTGAGCGAGGCGCCCAGAGTCCATAGCACTGAGCCGGGCGAAAAGACGTCGGAGAAACTACCCGCCTCGCCGCCATAACTGCCGGACAGAGTGATTTGCGGCAGCATGTTTGCGGTGGCGACCCCGACTTGCGCGGTGGCCTCATGCAGCAGCGCCGAGTATTGGCGCACGTCGGGCCGCTGTTCGACTAATTTCGACGGCAGGGTCAGGGGCAGATCCAGCGGCAGAGTCAGTGAGTCGAGGTTGAATTCCGCAGCGCTGAAATCGGCCGGCAGCGATCCGACGTAGGTGGACAGCAGATTTCGCGCCTGAGCCAGCTGGCTGCGCAGCGGCGGCAGGCTGGCCAGGGTGGATTGCAAAAGCGATTGCTGTTGGAGCACGTCGGCGCGCGACGCACCGCCGGCCGCAACCCGGCGCCGCGTGATGTCGAGCTGTTTTTGCTGTGAGTCGGCGATGTCCTCAGTCGCGGCTATCTGCGCACGCAGCGAGGCTTCGCTGATCGCAGCCGTGACGATGTTGGCCGTGAGGCTGAGATACGTCGCCTCCAGAGAGAACTGTACGTACTCTGCCTGCGCCCGCAGCGCCTCGGCTTGACGGCGAACTCCGCCAAAGGCGTCGAGGGTGTACGACACATTCACCTGCGCGCTGTTCAAGGTATAAAGGATCGAGCCGGACGCCGGCAATCCCAAGGCCGCGGCAGGCTCTTTCGCCCGCTGCGCGGCCAGTGCTGCGGACGCGCTCGGATAGAACGAGCCGCGCTGTGCGAGCGCAATTTCGTTGGCCTGCCGAAGGGCGGCCTGCGCGGCTTCCAACGTTGGATTGTCGGCAACGCCGCGCTCGATGAGCGCGTTGAGGTCTGCCGATTTGAACAAGGTCCACCACTGGCCGGGAATGTCCAAGCCGTCGATGAACCGCTGTGCTTGTACGTCGGCCGCGGGAGCCGCGTGGGTTTCCGCGGGTAGCTGGCCGGGCGGTGCGAACCCCGAGGTGTGCGGCGCTTGAGGCGCTTTGAAATTCGGGCCCACGGCACAGCCGCCGAGAACCAGAGCCGCGGCGGCGGCACATGCGCTGATGAGGTGGCGACTCATGGATTGGATCATCAGGGAGAAAAGTGACATGCGTCGTTTGTCAGCTCAACAGATATTATTTACAAATTAGATATTTTCTTGATAAACTATATTCTATATAATAGTTAGTATGCAAACTAATTCGACGCTGGCTCAGTTTGAACTGGTGGAGTCCAATCTCCAAAACTTACGCGCCCGTATTCCCGACGTGCCCGCCAATGGAATTCTGATGTGCCGCCTGCTCATGCATGTCGGGCGCGAAATGGCCACCATGTTCGAGCACCAGCTCAAGCCCTTTGGGCTCGCCGAAGCGGAATTTCGCGTGTTGACCACGTTGTTTTCGCAGCCCGAGGGCGTGGCACATCCCAGCGATTTGTGCGCCCGGGCCTCGCAAAGCCCGGCGAATATGTCGCGCATCAGCGATGCGCTCGTCAAGCGGGGCCTGATTACGCGCGTCTTGAGCGTTCACGATCGGCGTCGAATGGTGCTGCGTATCACCGAGCAGGGCGAGGAGTTTGTGCGCCACCTGCTGCCCAAGCTGTTCGCGCCGTTGCGCGAAATGCTGAAGGACTTCTCGGAAGCAGAACAGCGCCAATTGAATGCGCAGCTGAAGCGCCTGGGGTTCGAACTCGAGCAG
Organism: Steroidobacteraceae bacterium; assembly: GCA_035567075.1. GTDB lineage: Bacteria > Pseudomonadota > Gammaproteobacteria > Steroidobacterales > Steroidobacteraceae > Bog-1198. Next base: position 26,946 of record DATMRC010000055.1, on the reverse strand, counting down.
GCATCGGCGATCCCCATTGCGGAGCGCGCCGTATGAAGCCGCCGGCGTGCGGCACCGGCGTGCTGGTCGCCTTGCTCGCCATGCTGAGCGCTTGCGCGGGATTTCCATCGAAGCAAAAGCCGGCACGCTTGCCGGAAGTCGCGCCGCTCGACGGCGGGGACTTGAACGGCGGCGGCGACTGGCCGGCCCGCGAGTGGTGGAAGCGCTATCAGGATCCCACCTTGGATCAATTGATCGCGCTCGGCCTGGCGAATTCTCCGAGTTTGGCGAACGCGCGCGCGCGCTTTGATACCGCGCGCCAGTCGGTGCGTCTCGCCGCGGCCGCCTCGGGTGCTCAAGTCACGGCCAACGCCGACTTCGATCGCCAGCGCTTGAGCGACAACGGCATATTTCCGCCGCAGCTGCTGGGCTTCACCTGGTACAACCAGTCGGATCTGGGATTGCAGGCCAGCTACACATTCGACTGGTGGGGCAAACAGCGCAACGCCGTCGAAGCCGCGATGGATCAAGCCCATGCCGCCGAGGCGGACCGTAGCGCGGCGGCGTTGGTGCTCGCGGGTTCGATTGCCGATGCCTATTTTGGCTGGCAATCCGATCAAAACCGCCTCACTCTCGCGCGCGAGAACGAGAACACCATCGAGTCGGAGGGTAAAGTCACCGCCGCTCGCGTGCGCGCGGACTTGGATTTTGCCGACGATATCAACCGCTCCGAGCTTGCGCTGGCTGCCGCCAGGGAGGAGATCGCCGCGCTCGAGGGATCTGCGAGGCTGCGTGTGGTCGCGCTGGCGGCACTGGCCGGCCGCTCCGTTGGGGAATTGCCGGAGCTGACCCGCAAACCATTACCCTCGCTGCCGGGCTTGCTGCCCGATAACGTGAAGATCGATTTGATTTCGCGCCGCGCCGACATCACCGCCAGTCGCTGGCGGGTCGAAGCTGCGCAGAGGGATCTGGAATCCGTGCGTGCGGATTTCTATCCCAACGTCACGGTCAATGCGCTGGCCGGATTCTCGAGCATCGATCTCGGCAAGCTGCTCGAATATGGCAGCCGCGTGCCCGAGGCCGGCGCCGCCATTCATCTGCCGATCTTCGATGCCGGTCGTTTGAAAGCACGCTACGGCGGCGCCCAGGCGGCCATCGATTCCGCGGTGTCGAACTACCAGGACACGGTGGTCAGCGCGGCGCGCGACGTGGCCACGCAGGCCGCGACGCGTGCGCAAATCGAATCCCAGCGCAAGCAACGTGTGCTCGAAGTCGATGCGGCGCTGCATATCATGGATACCGCCGCAGCGCGCGTGCGGCAGGGGATCACCGATTCCCGTACCTTGCTGAAGGCGACCGAATCCTGGATCGAGCAGCGCGACGCATTGCTGCAGCTCGATGCGGCGGCGCTTGCCGCCGATGTGGCTCTGCAACGCGCGCTCGGCGGCGGCTACGAAAGCCCGCAAAAATTTGCCAGATCTGCAGCGCGGCCGGCGGCGACCCCGAACCCATAGCGACATCATGAACGCGAACACCCAATCGTTGACTGCAGATCCGGCAAACGGCAAACGGCGCAGAATTCTTCTGATCATTGCGTTGGTCTTCATCTGCATCGGTGCGCTGTGCGCGGCGTATTGGGTTTTGGTGCTCTCGAAGCGCGAGAAAACCGACGATGCTTACGTGAACGGCAATAAAGTGACGATTTCCGCCCAGGTTGCGGGCACTGTCGTTGCGGTTCTCGCGGACGATACCCAGCTCGTGAAGGCTGGCCAGGTGCTGGTAAAGCTCGATCCCATCGACGCGGAAACTGCCTTGAGCCGCAGCGCGAACGCCTTGGCACAAACCGTGCGCCAGGTGCGGCAGCAAAAAGCGACGGCTGATCAATACGATTCTGTGATCGAAACGCGCAAGCTGGAGCTGGCGCGCGCCGAAACTGACCTCGCGAAGCGCGAACCCCTGTTGTCGGATCGCGCCATCCCGGCGGAGGAGGTGCGCCACGCGCGCGAAAGCGTCGCGATCGCCCGCGCAGCGCTGACGCAGGCGGAGCGCCAATCGAAGTCCGCGCACGCTTTGGTGGACGGCACACTGGTGGAGAGCAATCCGGCGGTACTGCAGGCGCGGGACGTCTATCGCGATGCATGGATTTCCGCGCAACGCAACGCCGTAGTTGCGCCGGTCACGGGCTATGTTGCCGAACGAAGTGTGCAGCTGGGTCAGCATATTCAGGCAGGACAGGCGCTGATGAGCGTAATTCCGTTGAATTCACTCTGGGTCGACGCGAATTTCAAGGAAGCGCAGCTGCGCAACTTGCGCATCGGTCAGAAGGCCGAGGTGCGCAGCGACTTGTACGGCGGTTCCTACATTTATCATGGCCGTGTGGAAGGAATGTCGGCTGGCACCGGCGCCGCGTTTTCCCTGCTGCCGCCGCAAAACGCGTCCGGTAATTGGATCAAAGTGGTGCAGCGCGTGCCCGTGCGAATTCAGATCGATGACGGCGATCTCGCCAAGTCGCCGCTGCGTGTCGGGCTCTCCGCCACGGTCACCGTGGACACAACGTCCCGCAACGGAGCGGTACTGGCCATGGACACCAACGACAACACTGTCGGCGACACGCAGGTGTATACGCAGGATTTGGCAAAGGCCAACGCGGAAGCCGACGCGATTGTGCGCCGAAATCTCGGCGTCGATCACTAGATAGGCCGCTCGTGGCTGATTCCACCCAGGCGGCCGCTGCGTACGAATATCCGCCCTTGCACGGCGGCAAGCTGCTGTTGCTCACCGCCGCAATAGCGCTGGCGACTTTCATGGAGATCCTTGACATGACCATCGTCAATGTCTCCGTGCCTGCCATCTCCGGCAGCCTGGGCGTTACCACGTCGGAAGGCACCTGGACGGTCAGTTCCTACATGCTTGCGGCGGCAATCATGCAGCCGTTATCCGGCTGGATCGCGCGGCGCTTCGGCGAAGTCAGAACGCTGCTCACCTCGATCTGCTTGTTCATGGTGTTTTCGGCTGTCTGCGGGCTTGCCACCAGCCTGCCGATGCTGGTCGGTGCGCGCCTGGTTCAGGGGTTCGTATCCGGACCCATGATGTCCGTGGCACAGGCGACCTTGTTGCGCAACTATTCCGTCGAGCGGCGCGGCATTGCCTTGGCGCTGTGGTCGATGGTGATCATGATCGCCCCGATTTTCGGCCCCATCCTCGGCGGCTGGATCACGGATAATTTATCCTGGCCCTGGCTGTTCTACATCAACTTGCCGGTGGGTGCTTTCTCAGCCGCGGCCATCTGGTCAATTCTGCGGCATCGCGAGTCGAAGACAGTCAAACTGCCCATCGATGCCGTGGGCCTGGTGCTGCTGGTCATCGGCGTCGGCAGTCTGCAGTTCATGTTGGATAACGGCAACGAGAAGGATTGGTTCAATTCGCCGGTCATTCTCGCGGCGGGGGTCACATCCATCATCGCCATCTCGTTCCTGATTCCTTGGGAACTTAACGACCCGCATCCGGTGGTGGATCTGCATTTATTTGGCCGGCGCAATTTTCGCGTCGGCACCTGCGCTCTGGGCGCCGCTTATTTCGCATTCATGGGCGTCAACATCATTTTTCCGCTCTGGTTGCAGACCACCGTGGGTTACACCGCCACCTGGGCGGGATTCGCCATCGCTCCTGTCGGCCTGCTGAGTCTGATAATTACCCCCTTCGTGGGCCGGTTCATCGGCCGCATCAATTTACGGCTGGCAGCGAGCTTCGCGTTCTGCGTGTTCGGGTTGGCCATATTTTGGACGGCAACGCTCAATGAAACCGCGAGTTTCGCGCAGTTCGCAATGCCGCGGTTGATGCAGGGCATCGGAATATCATTTTTCTTTTTGCCGCTGAATCAGATCCTGTTGTCCGGCGTCCCGGCGAACGAGCTGGCTTCCGCTTCGGGAGTGAGCAATTTTGTCCGCACCATGTCCGGCAGCTTTTCAACCGCTATCGCCGTCTGGGTGTGGAATCGCCGCAGTGACTATCATCACGCCGTGCTGACCGAGCACATCCGCAACTCCGCCGATGCATGGACGCAGTATCAAGCACAGCTTGCGGCTCATGGGATAACCGGCCCCGGCGCCTCCGAGTATGTGAATTTCGTGATTTCCAGCCAAGCATCGACGCTGGCCGTCAACGATGTATTCAACGCGCTGGGGCTTTTGTTCCTGTTGTTGATACCTCTGGTCTGGTTCGCAAAGCCGCCCTTCGGCGCGCGCGCGGCGAACCCAGCGCACTGATCCCCGGTGCTGGATTCCGTGTAGGATCGCTGCCAGGCTTGGTTTGAACGAGAGTGGTTCTTGAGTTCACCGTATATTCTGGCCGTGGGCGGAACGTTGCGCGCCAATTCTTCGACTGAAAGGGCCATGCTGTATGTGCTCAAGGCAGCCGAGGGTGCCGGCGCGCGCACCAATCTCATCTCCGGACCCATGCTGCAACTGCCGTTGTATCAGCCGGACAATCCCGAGCGTAGCGCCGGCGCACGCTCCTTGGTTGCCGAGCTCGCGCAGGCCGACGGCATCATCATAGGATCACCCGGCTACCACGGCAGCATTTCCGGTCTGGTCAAAAACGCGCTCGACTATGCCGCGGATCTGCGCACCGATGTGCGGCCGTACTTCAGCGGCCGCGCCGTCGGCTGCATCGCAACGGCGGCAGGTTGGCCGGGTGCCGTGAATACCTTGAGCGCGTTGCGCGAAATCGTGCACGCGCTGCGCGGCTGGCCAACGCCCTTGGGTGCGGCCATCAATTCCTCGGAGACCGTGTTCGATGAAGCCGGAGGCTGCGTGATTCTTAAGGTAGGGCAAGTACTCGAGTTGATGGCAGAAGAAGTCATGAGCTTTGCGCGCGCCGTGGCGCCGCGCTATCACGTACCAGCGGAGGCATCAAATGACCAAGATGAATAGTGGTTTTTCCTGCACGCAGATTGTTCCAGCGCGCAGGCAGCTGCTGGTGGCCGGCGCGCTCGCGCTGGGCGGATTTGCTAACCCTAAGGCCGGGAGCGCGCGTGGCACGCGGGCCGCCGCTGGCATCTTAAGGAACGCTGCAGCGATCCATCAAGAGCCGGTGTTCACGGCCAGCCGCAAGCGTCTGTACGGAGCATTGACCGACGCCGAGCAATTCGACAAGGTCATTCAGTTGAGCGGCGTCATGAAGGGCGCGAAGTCCCCGGTGCCGACCGCGATCAGCACTGCGGAAGGCGGCGCCTTCGCGCTGTTTGGCGGTTACATCACCGGCCGCCAGCTCGAGCTGCAGCCGGAGCAGTTGATCGCGCAGGCGTGGCGCGCCGGGAGTTGGGGCGCGGGGTTGTATTCGATCGCGCGGTTTCAGCTCGTGGATCATGAAAATGGATCGAAGATAGTTTTCGATCACGGCGGATTTCCCGATGCGGAGGCGGAGCATCTGGCCGCCGGATGGCAGGCAAATTATTGGTCGCCGCTGGCGAAATTACTGTCGCAATAGATCCCGATGGGGCCGCGCTGATTTACCGGGTCAGGCCTGGGCATTGAAAGCCTCGTGGTACGAGACCGTGCCATGCGGCCGCGATGTGCCGAACGAGATGGCCAGAAAGTATCGCGGCGGAACTTCGCGAAGTATGAGGTTCGCATCGGCCTGGAAGCCAAAGCGGCCGTAGTACTCAGGCTCGCCAAGCAGTACACAGCCGGCAGCGCCCCGTAGACCAAGAGCGCGCAGCGCTTTGCGCATCAGAAGGGAACCGACGCCCCGGCCCTGATGCTCCGGCAGCACTGAAATTGGGCCGAGCCCGAACCACCCGCTCGCGCCGTCCGATATCGATACCGGAGACACCGCGACGTGCCCGATGACCTCGGTGCCGGCATCGGCCACCAGTGAGATCGCGAGTTTTCCGGCGCGCCGCAAGGCGTTGACGACGAACTGCTCCGTGTGACTCGTGTGCGGCGCGTTCAGAAACGCGGCAACCGTCACGGCCTCAATCGCCGCGACATCGACTGCATTCTCGTCTCTGATCTCGATCTTCATAGTAGCGACCGTTCGGCTGCGCCGCGCAAAATGATACCTGATCGAGGCGTGTGGATGAGGCGATGAAGCATCCGACGCACGACAAACATGCAACGCGCGCTCGCGCGCCGCGGCGCTCGCAAAACAATTATGTAAATTAACAATTTGTATTTCTTGCACGCGAGCGGCCGGCCCCTGCATGCGGCATAAGCCGACAGCCGTCACAGCGCAAGCATGAACCACGTCGCAGATTGCGCACGTCAGCGCATTGTTCTACACGACGTCGGCGCGCGCCCATAGCTTCGCGGGGTGACGACCTGCTAAAAGCAAATTCGTTATGACGCTGAAATCCGCACAGGAAAGTGACAAGCCGCTTGGCAGCGCTGCCGAGGCGGCGCAAATGGCGATTGAAGCCGGGCTGGTCTACGTCACAGACACGGAGCCCGGCATCCGGCGACTGCGCGCCGGCCGCGGCTTTCGCTATGTGACTCCTGAAAACCAGCTGCTTGCCGCCGAAGAGGACTTGAAGCGGATCGCGAGCCTTGCCATACCGCCTGCATATCGCGATGTGTGGATCACGATGAAACCCCGTGGTCATCTGCAGGCGACGGGTCGCGATGCGCGTGGCCGCAAGCAATATCGATATCACAGCGAATGGCGCGAGTTGCGCGATAGCGCCAAGTTCGGCCGCATGGTTTCGTTCGGCGAACAGCTGCCGAAGCTGCGGCGCAAATTGCAGCGCGATTTGAGTTTGCCGGGATTGCCGCGGGAGAAAGTCCTGGCGGTCGTGGTCAGCCTGCTGGATGCGACCAGGGTTCGCGTCGGCAATAGCGAGTATGCCCGCGACAACAAGAGCTTCGGTCTCACGACTCTTCGCAACCGCCATGTCAGTTTCATACGAGACGGCCGCGCGGTGCTTAACTTCCGCGGCAAGGGCGGCGTGCAACACGAGGTACTCATCGACGACCGGCGCATCGTGAAAATAGTGCGCCGCTGCCAGGAAATCCCGGGGCAGCATTTGTTCCAATACATCAATGACGATGGTCAGCGTTGTCCCATCGACTCGGGTCAAGTGAACGACTATCTGGGCGAAGCCATGGGCAATGATTTTACGGCCAAGGATTTTCGCACCTGGGGCGCGACGCTGCATGCCATTACCCTGCTTGCCTGCACGCCGTTGCCGGATCCTCCGAGCGAGCACGCGGTCAAGAAATGCATCACGGCTGTGGTAAAACAGGTTGCCGCCCAGCTGCGCAACACCCCCGCGGTGTGCCGCAAATCGTATATCAACCCAGCGGTCTTCGACAGCTGGCGCTTAGGGCACATTCACGAAAAAATCGACGGCAAGTTGACGCGTGCGTCCGCGCGGAAGGCCGAATCCTTGGTGCTGGCATTCCTGCGCCAGGAAGGCGGCGGCAGGCGGGCGACCGACCGCGCCCCGCCCATGCAGCACGGCATCGGCGCCATGCACGACAGACGGATGAATTCGTAGCGCGGTTCTACTCGTGCATACCCGGCTAAAATCGCGTAATTGTCTGTTCCTGTTTGTGCGCACGCACCAGCAGCTGCAGGACCATTGCATGGTTGCCGGGACGCACACTGCCGCAAATGACATGGATATCGCGGTTCGCGGCACCGACAATTTGCCGCAATTCAGCAAAGTCGTGGACATCCATAGCATCAAGCGCTCCTCGTCCGCGCAGTAAAGTATCACTCGCCGCCGGTCGCCGCGGCAGCCCTCGATCCCAATGGAATTTTGCGCTTCAGCCGGTTGAACCGGTATCGTAGAGCTGCGCGCGAGCCACTGGAGTAAAGTAGGGCGACCGAGTCCCATAGCGTAAACCGCGGCTTATGAAGAATGATGACATCAAGGAGACGCGCAACAAAGCGGCGCTCGACTATCATGAATTCCCGACTCCGGGCAAACTGTCGATCACCGCCACCAAACAATTGCTCAATCAAAGCGATCTGGCTCTCGCGTACTCGCCGGGCGTTGCCGCTGCCTCCGAGGCCATCGTCGAAGATCCGCTGAATGTTTTCCGCTTTACGGCGCGCGGCAATCTGGTGGGCGTAATCAGCAACGGCACCGCGGTGCTCGGGTTGGGCGCGATCGGTCCGCTCGCGGCCAAGCCGGTCATGGAAGGCAAGGCGGTATTGTTCAAGAAATTTGCCGGCATTGACGTTTTCGATATCGAGATCGAGCAGCGCGATCCGCAAAAACTGGTCGAGATGATTGCCGCGCTCGAACCGACGTTTGGCGCGATCAACCTCGAGGACATCAAAGCGCCGGAATGCTTCATCGTCGAACGCGAGCTGCGCCGCCGCATGAAGATTCCGGTGTTCCACGATGACCAACACGGCACCGCCATCATCGTCGGCGCGGCATGCCTGAACGGATTGCTGGTGGTCGGCAAGGACATCACGAAGGTAAAAATGGTGGTGAGCGGCGCAGGCGCCGCGGCTCTGGCCTGCGTCGATCTGCTGCTGGATCTTGGGTTGACGCGCGAAAATGTTTGGCTCACCGATCTTGCCGGCGTTGTCTACCAGGGGCGGCAGGAACTGATGGACCCGGAGAAGTTGCGCTTCGCCCAACCCACCGCCGCCCGTGCCTTGGTCGACGTGATCGGCGGCGCGGATATTTTTCTGGGCCTGAGCGCCGGCGGCGTCTTGAGCCAGAACATGGTGAGGCTGATGGCCGTCAGGCCCTTGATCCTCGCGCTGGCGAATCCCAACCCGGAAATCCTGCCGGAGGAAGTCAGGGCGGTGCGCGACGATGCCGTCATTGCGACCGGGCGCAGCGACTATCCCAATCAGGTCAACAACGTGCTCTGCTTTCCGTTCATTTTTCGCGGAGCGTTGGATGTCGGCGCCACCACCATCACGAGGAAAATGGAGATTGCGACAGTCCATGCGATCGCGGAATTGGCGCGCCAGGAACAAAGCGACATTGTCGCTGCCGCCTATGGCGGCAGCGAAGACCTCAAGTTCGGCGCCGACTATCTGATTCCTAGACCCTTCGATCCGCGCTTGATTGTGAAGATCGCTCCCGCGGTCGCGCGCGCAGCCATGGAATCCGGCGTAGCCACGCGGCCAATCACCGATTTGGAGGCATACGGCCAGCGCCTGCTGCAATTCGTGTATCACAGCGGCACGCTGATGCAGCCGATTTTCGTCGCCGCCCGCAAGGTCGCGGCACAGCGCAACCGGATCGTGTACGCCGAAGGCGAGGATGAAAGGGTGCTGCGCGCGGTGCAAATCGTTGTCGACGAGAAGCTCGCGACGCCGATCTTGGTGGGTCGCCCCGCCGTGATCGAGCGGGGCCTGCAGCGCCACGGCCTGAGAATCCGCATCAACGAACATTTCAGCGTCGTGAACCCGGACCACGATGAGCGATTTCGCGAATATTGGCAGTCATATCACGCGTTGACCGAGCGCAACGGCGTCACCGCGCAATATGCCAAACTGGAAATGCGCCGCCGCACCACGCTGATCGGCGCCATGCTGCTGAAGAAAGGCGAGGCCGATGGCATGATCTGCGGGACCATCAGCACCACCGCCCGGCACTTACACTACATCGATCAGGTGCTCGGGCATCGCGCGGCGGCCACCGTTTACGGCGCGCTGACGGGGTTGATCCTGCCGGGCCGGCAATTATTCATCGTCGATACCCATGTCAATCTCGATCCGAGCGCCGAACAATTGGCGGAGCTGACGCATCTGGCGGCGGACCAACTCATCGCGCTCGGCCTGGTGCCCAAGGTAGCGCTGCTGTCGCATTCCAATTTCGGCTCCAGCGATGCGCCTTCGGCGCAGAAAATGCGCGCCACCCTGGCGTTGCTGCGGACACGGATGCCGGGCCTTGAAGTGGAGGGAGAAATGCACGGCGATTGCGCATTGGACGATGCGGCCCGGCACGCGATACTGCCCAACAATCTGCTGCGCGGCAGCGCCAACTTGTTGGTCTGCCCGAACCTCGACAGCGCAAGCATCGCGTACAATTTGCTCAAATCGGCGGCCGGACACAATGTGGCCATTGGCCCGATGCTGCTCGGATGCGCCGCCTCGGCGCATATTTTGACGCCGGCGGCGACCGTGCGCCGCATCGTCAACATGACAGCCATTGCGGTGGTGAACGCGAACAAGGCGCTCGGCATTGCAAAATCCTGAGCTCGGTGTAGGCTCGTGCCTACTGACCTTTGCGAGGTAACCGCGATGCGACACAGCAAGCATTTTCGCGCTTCCCTTTGCTGCGCGATCGCGCTCACAAGCGCATGCACATGGGCAAGCGTCGCGGCCGCCGCGCCGGCCGCCGATCAGCAACCGGTGGCGAGCACCTGGCAGCATCACTCGGCGACATTTCACTACTTCGGGATCATTGCGCGCTATAGCTGCGCCGGCATCGAAGATCACGTGCGTGCGCTGTTGCTGTATTTCGGGGCGCGAGCGGATCTTAATGTCAAGGCGAACGGCTGCCCGCATGAACTCGCGCCGGGCCGCGTCGCGGCCCTCGATGCTGATTTTTATACTCTGGCTCCGGCTGATGCGGGCGCGCCCGATGCCGTCAACGCCCACTGGACCGCAGTGGTGGTGAATTCCTCCCGGCCCATCATCATGAGCGACGGCGACTGCGAACTTCTGGAACAGATGAAAGACCTCATCGCCGGTAGTTTCACGCTGCGGGCCTTGAGCTATCGCACCGACTGCGTACCGCAGGAAATCAACGGCTTTTCCATCAAGGCGCAGGTGCTGAAGGCATTGCCGCCTGCGGCCACGGCGGCCGCCAGGAACTAGCGCGGGTAGTCGCGGTTCTTCCAATGGGCGCCGCGGCCCCGCCAGAAATTAAGCGCCGATCCGAAGGTCGCGGACATATAGAACAGCGCAATCAAGGGCAGCGCGGCGGCCCACCAATAACTGCGCTGATAGCGCGCCAGAGTGGGCACGAAGCTCGCGGCCGCCAGTAGACAGGCGCTCAGGCCGGCGAGGAGTCCCCAACCCCGGCAGAACAGCGCGGCGCCGGGCGGCACCAGCCAGACCAGGGTCAATGCAGCCAGCGTCAGGCCAAGCAGTGCGGCGGAATGGCGCAGTTGGGTGAATGCGGTTCGCGAAATCATGTGCCAGATATCGGCGAAGGTGGAGTAGCGCCGGATGGATGTGGCGAGTCGGGAGTGGCCGAGGTAAATGCGGCCCAACGGCTTGACCGCGCGCGCCAGGGCGACATCGTCGATGAGGGACGCCTTGATTGCGACGATTCCGCCAATCCGTTCGAGCATCTCGCGGCGGATCAGCAGCGTCCCGCCGGCCGCCGCCGCGACCGCCGACTGTGGGTCGTTTACCTTCGCAAACGGATACAGCATCTGGAAGAAGTACACGAACGCCGGGACCAACGCGCGTTCAGCGAGGCTCGCGCAATTGAGGCGCACCATTTCGCTCACCAAATCCAGGCGCGCAGCCAGGAGCTGCGCCACCAGCGCTGACAGATGCCGCGGGTCATGGACGATATCGGCGTCGGTGAACAGCACGATGGGAGCTCGGCAATCCTTGAGTCCCTGGCTCAATGCCCACAATTTTCCCGACCAGCCTTCCGGCTTCGAGTCCAGGCGCATCAGCCGAAGGTTTGGCGCCTCCCCGGCGCAAGCTGCGGTCGCGTCGCTAGAATTATCATCGACCAATGTAATGCGGAAAGCGCCGCCATAGTCCTGCGCCAGCAGCGAGCGTATCACCGCGCCGATTGTGGCGGCTTCATTGCGGGCGGGTACGATGATGTCGACGTCCGGAAACTGCGGCGGTACGGCGGGCGGAAGCTCCGGTCGGGACCGCCAGAAAGCGCCGTGAGCGAAAAAAAGATAGGCCCACGCACACAGTGACAAGAGCGCGAGATACATCCGCTTGGGCACCCTAAGGAAAGTTAGATGGGCTGGTCCAGCGATTTGGCCAGGGGCGTGAACAGCTTCGGTGCGGATGCACCCATGTACCAACAGTCCTCCAGGCGGATGCCGAATTCACCGGGAATGTAGATACCCGGTTCATCGGAGAAGCACATCCCAGCCTGCAGCGGGGTTGCATCGCCGTGCACGAGATACGCCGGCTCGTGACCGTCCATGCCAATGCCGTGGCCGGTGCGGTGCGAAAGACCCGGCAAGCGATAGCCGGGCCCCCAGCCTTCGCTTTCGTAGTAACGGCGCACGGCATCGTCGATGCTGCCAGTGGCAACGCCGATCTTCGCGGTTTCCAAAGCAATCTCCTGGCCGCGTTTGACGGTGTTCCATACCTTGCGCTGGCGGGGACTTGCATCCCCATACACCCAGGTACGGGAAATGTCGGATTGATAGCCATGCACCGAACAGCCGCAATCCATGAGAATGGTCGAACCGTCGCGCACTTCTTGCGGCTTTACAGAGCCATGCGGGTATGCGGACGCTTCGTTGAGCAGAACCAGGCTGAAATCCGAGGAGCTTGCGCCGAGCGCAAAGGTGGCATCGTTCATCAGCGCCGCGATCGCCGACGCGCTCATGCCCCGAGCCACCTGCGTGTGAACGTAGCGCAGCGCTTCGATGGTCACATTGTTGGCCATCTGCATCAGCGCCAGTTCAGCCGGGGACTTGATGAGCCGGCAGGCGCGCACCAACTCATCGGCAGGGATGATCTGGTACGCACTGGACACTTGCTGGATCCCGGCAAGGATGAAAAAGCGAATGGTGGACTCCGCCGCGATCACCCCCGAATTGATGCCGCGGTCCTTCAGGCCTTGCACGATGCGCTCGAACGGGCTCTCGTGTTCGTTCCAAGGCCTCACATCGCCGCCCACCTGAAGAGTTTCGCGAACCGAGGGTTCCTCGAATGCCGGCGTGACGACCAGGATCTCGCCGCTGGCCGGTACGATGGCCGCCGTCGTGCGCTCGGATCGATGCCATTGGATGCCGGTGAAGTAGTCGAGGGAGGAGCCGGGCTCGAGCAGCAGGGCGGCAACTTGGCGCTGCGCCATCAGCGCCTGCACCTTGGCGATGCGCGCGTGGCGCTCATCCGCCGAAATTGGCCTGGCGTCGCCGGTGATGGACTTGAGCGTGGGCTTAGGTGTGCTGCGAGCAAAGGCGGCTCCCGCTGCAAGCAATGGAAGCGAGCCCGCGCTTCGCAACAGGGCGCGTCTGGACAGCATGAATTTCCCCAAGGTGAGTGTTTGGCTTAGGATACTGGAATTCGCGACGCGAGGAGCGGCAAGTGGACGAAGTGTTCGTGCGACGGGACGTGATTGACGCGGCGACTCTCAGGAGTCTGTGCGTGCCGTCCGACGCCCAAGGCGCCGTTCAATCGCTATCGCATCTCGGCGCCATCGCTGTCACCGGCACGCTGCTGTGGCTGGTTCGCGGTACGCCCTGGGCCATACCGCTATTCATGATGCATGGTGTGCTGCTCAATTTTCTCTATGCCGGACAGCACGAACTCAGCCACTGGACCGTGTTCCGCACCAAATGGCTGAACGAATGGCTTGGCCGGGCATTCGGGTTCGTGCTGTTCTATCCGCGGACCTTTGACCAGATTCAGCACATCGCGCACCACCGCTTCACCCAGGACTGGGCGCGCGACGGCGAGTTGGTGCGGCCGCGCTATACACGAACTTCGTTCCTGCTGTGGATGTCGGGCATTACTTATTGGTACACCCGCTGGCGGCGCATCGTTCGCTTCTCCGCGGGAGTAGTCACCGAACCGTATCTGCCCGCGGCGCGCCATGCCGAATTGGTGCACGAGGCGCGATGGCATCTGGCGGGTTACGTTCTCATAGCAGCGGTCTCGGTGGCCACCCGCAACTGGGCCGCGGTGTGGTTGTGGCTTGCGCCCATGCTGGCCATGAAGTGCGTGCACCAGCTGCAGAACACCATCGAGCATCTCGGCCTCACGCACGAGGACAACGTGCTGAAGAACACCCGCAGCACGCGCACCAATGCGCTGATGCGCTGGCTGGGATGGCAGATGCAGTATCACACCGCGCATCACGCCTTTCCTGGCGTTCCATTCCACCGCCTGCATCGGCTCAACGACATCGTCTTTACGCAGCGCGGCGCAGCGCCGCCGTCGATGACCTACCTGGGTTTTCTAATTGCCGTGCTGCGCGCCTTTGCAGCCGGAAAGACCGAAGCCGATTATCCGGACAGCAGTACCTGGATCGCCGACCCGCAGCATGGGTGATCGCCTGCTGGTCTATCAGGCCTTATGGGCGATGGATGGACTGACGGCGCCCGAAGCGTCGATGTCCGAAAAATTCGATCGCGTGCGGCAGGCGGGATTCGACGGCATGGCGATCGATCTTGGCGCGCTAAGCCAGGCGCAAGCGGAATCCTCGGTCGCGCAATTCGCGCGCACCGGACTGGCCGGGGCGTTGACCGCATTTCCAACGTCCATCGAGGCTCTGCGCCCGGCACTGCGCCTGGCGCAGCGCATCGCCGCGCCGTTTGTCGTGGTCATCGGCCAGATGATGCCCGTGAAGCTTGGGGATATGGTGCCGCTGATCGAAGGTTGGCTGCGCGTGGCCGAACAAGAGCGCATGCCCATTCAGTTCGAGACGCATCGCAACTGCATCACCAACGATCTTTACACCACCGTGCAGTTGCTCGAGGCCGTGCCGGAAATGCGCATGTCGGCCGATCTGTCGCACTATGTGGTGGATCGCGAGATGCCTTGTCCGCCGCCGCCGTTCCTCGAGGCATTGATCGAAAGCGTCCTGCAGCGCTCCGATTCGTTTCAAGGCCGCATTGCGGCGCGCGGGCAGATTCAGATCGCGCTGCGATTTGCTCAGAACGCAAAATGGGTGACGCTGTTTCAGCGCTGGTGGCGGCAGGGCTTTGCAGCGTGGCGTGCGCAGCATCGCGCCGACGGCGCGGCACTGGCATTCATTTGCGAACTCGGGCCGCCCGACTATGCGATCACCGACCACGACGGCCGCGAATTATCGGATCGATGGGCGGAATCCATGCAGCTCGCGCAATGGGCGCGGCAGATCTGGAGCGAGGCGGGCGGGCCGTTCAATCCACCCCGATCATCACATTTGAAGCCTTGATGATGGTGTAGACCTTGGCTCCCGGCTTCAGCTTGAGCTTTTCCGCCGATACTTTGGTGATGATGGCGACCACTTCAAGACCAGGCGCCAACTCCACGAGAATCTCACTATCGACGGCACCCGGAGTGACGGCCTTGACCGTTCCGGGCAGCACGTTGCGCGCACTGATTTTCATCTCTTAAGTTCCCCCCACGGCTCTTGCCATGATTCCCTCGGCTTTTTCGAACAACTCGGCAGGCACCTCGATTCCCGACGCGCCGGTATTTTCCTCGATTTGTTCCGGACGGGTCGCGCCGATGATTGCCGACGCCACGTTGGGTTGCCGCAGCACCCAGGCAAGCGCGAATTGGGCAAGCGTCAAACCCGCACTGGCTGCAATCGGCCGCAGCGATTGCACGGCTTCGAGCACAGCGCGTTGCAGCAGCGTCTGGCTGAAGAAACCGTTGATCGCATCGTTGGCGGCGCGGCTGTCGCCGGGAAGTTTGCCGCCGGGAAGATACTTTCCCGAGAGGATGCCCTGTGCCAGCGGCGACCAGACGATCTGCGAAATGCCGCTGACCGATGACAAGGGGATGACCGCCTTTTCAGGGTCGCGATGCAGCAGGGAATACTGCGGCTGACTTGACACGAATTTCTCCACGCCCGGGATCGCGAGTGCGGCTCGTACCCTGTCGACCGGCCATTCCGAAAAGCCGATGTAGCGAACCTTGCCGGCGCGCACCACCTCGCTCAATGCCTGCATGGTTTCTTCGAGCGGCGTATCCGCATCGTAGCGATGACATTGGTACAGATCGACATACTCGAGATTGAGGCGCAACAGCGACTCATCGAGCTGCTTGAACACCTGAGCGCGCGACAGTCCGCGGTCGGTGCGGCTCATCGGAAAATACAATTTCGTGGCGAGTACGAAGCTGTCGCGATTGATTCCCGACAGCGCTTCGCCCAGCAGCCGTTCGGCCGCGCCCCGGGCATACACGTTCGCCGTATCGAGGAGGTTGATTCCGCGATCCAGCGCCCGATGCACACAAGCGATGGCGTTGTCCTTGGCGAAGGTGTCGGAAAAATTGAGCCAGGATCCGAACGCGATTTCGGATACCAGGAGGTTGCTGCTGCCGAGGTGGCGATATTTCACACATGTCTCCGCGTGGCTCATCGTAGCATCGAACGAAATCGCCCGCGGGCCTGGCGCCTATGCAATCTTAAGGTCGCGCTTCCAGCAATTGCTCGGCGGCGCGAAGTCCGCTGTTGAGGGCTGCATGGACCGTTCCCCAGTGACCTTCCGTATCAGTGTGCTCACCCGCAAAATACAAAGTTTGCGCCACTGGCTGCGTCATCCGCAATGAGGCATCGAGGGCGCCCGCGGGCGCATAGCTATAGGCACCCCGTGAATAGGCATCGCCTTGCCAGTCGTGGGTGTGCCAGCTGACCAGCATCTTTTCGATGGTGGCCGCCTCCAATCCAAAGATCTTCGACAACACCCGGAGCGCCTCAGCGAGAAGCGTGCGCGGCTCGCCGCTGAGAGCGGCTTTCTTTGCCAGCGCAACTGCCTTGGGGCCCGCTGTCCATGCGGTGAGCATGGGAGCCGCCTCCGGCCGGACCGTCCACCAGGTCGCAGGCGTTTCCTCGCGCGCAAACAAGAAACCAAGATCTGCGATTCCTTCCGTGGCGCGCGCCCCTGCAGCACTCGGCTGCGCACCTTCCCAGAAGGGCGCATCGAAGAGCAGCGTTTGCCGCAGCACCGGCCCCATCGCCATGCGCGCCGCTTGCCTCATCAGGTCATCGGGCCGCGGGTCGAATTGCACTGCCTCAGCCTGCAATACTCCGAGCGGCAGCGTGATCACCGCCTGCTCGCCGTGCAGCTCGAATGCTCGATTCTCGGCGTCCAGCCCGCCGAAGCTCACCGCGCCGCGCGACCAGCGAATCGCGCGCACCGGCCGTCGGAAAATAATGGTGCCGCCTGATTGCCGGAATTGATCCGCCAAGAACTGCGGTAGTGCTGAATAACCTCTGCAGATCCGAAATATCCTGTCGGCCTGGATGTCATTCTCGGCGCGCTGCTGGCGCGCGAGCGCCGCGACCCCGATGATATTGCGGTCGGCGGCATTGAAGCCCTCGACGTAGCCGGAGGCCCGTTCCGCGAGCGAGGCATCGATTGCCGTGCGTTTCAGGTATTCGGCGAATGTCGCGTCGCTACCGGCAGGCTGTGCTGCCAGCCACGCTGGCATTTGCGCCACCACCTCGAACGCCCGGCGACGCTCCTCGCCGCAAGCGTGCAGCAGTCCGTCGTCGAAACACCACGGCTCCCCGTCGAGCTCGTAGGTGGCGAGTTGGGCTTCGCGAATCAAATCCCAGCTCGAGCGAGGCAGCCCGTGGATGAATTCTGCGCCGAGCTCGATCGGGATCGTTGCCGCAGCGGTTCCCGGCGCTGGCGGCGCGGTAAATATCCGCCCGCCGATCCGCTCGCGCGCCTCGACAACGGCGACAGATTTTCCCGCCGCAGCCAGCCGGCGAGCGGCGGCCAGTCCCGCCGCGCCGGCGCCGAGAATCAAGACATCGTATTTCTGGCTGTATTGCCAATTGGCCATCTTCATCACGCGTTTCGAGGCTGCGCCAGCTAGCCCGGCGGAAATTCCTTGACCAACCGGTCCGCCAGCAGTCCGACGCACGTGCTCAACGCGCTCGCAAGGGCCGCATAGCTGTCCGAATGCACAGGCGCCACAAACACTTCGCGGCCGATGGATGTGTGGCCCGCATCGGTCACGCGCCATTGCGTCTCGATGCTGACCTCAGAGCCGCGCCGCGCCGACAACTGTACGATGTCCACCTCGATGCGAACCCGGGAAATTCCCGGATCCGCGCTCCAGCGAGAGATCAGCACATCGCCGCGGCGCCGCTCGATGTCCTGACGCAGGGTCGTGGCCATGAGATCCGCGAGCGGCGCGGCCCAGCGTTCGTGCTCCATCACCGCCACTCCGTCCGGCGTCGCCAGCACCATTTCATTGCGGTCCACGAGCGAGGGCAGCGTCAGGCGCAGGGCGGCCTGTAGATTGTTGCGCGGCAGGGAATCGCGAATATCGGAGGGCTGCGCCGCCAGCACATAGAAATGATCCGGCTGGCGGGTGGCACAACCTGCCGTGCCGCATAGCGCGCACGTAACCAGAATGATGGTCTTCACGGTGGATCTCTCGGTTTGCCGCGCAACAGCGATTCCGGATGTCGTTCCAGATAATCGGCGAGCGCGCTGATCGATTTCGCGGCGCGCGATACTTGCATCAGCGTCGAACCAAGGTCGCTCTGTGACGGAGACTCCTGGCCCAACAAATCCCTGGCATTCTTCATGGCCGCCTGGGCTTCGCTCAACGTGCTTTGCACCTGGGGTGCGATGTTGCTGTCGACGTTTTGCATCAAATGATCCGCGCTCTTCAGAGCCTGATCCAGGGAGGCCGTCGCGCTCATCAGGCGGTAGGCAAGTTGATCGAAGGGTACTTTGTTGAGCTTTCTCGCGATACTGGCGACGGAATCCTGTATATCGTCGAGCCCGCTCGAGATGGTCGGAAATATCGCGGGCGCCTCGCTCCAGGCGACCTTCTCCCTCGGGGCATCCTGATGGATATCCAACGCAACGAACTTCTGGCCGGTCAACAAATTCCCGGTCTTCAATTCGGCGCGCAGCCCATGCGCCACCAGACTGTCGATCAATGCGCGGCTGGCCGTTTCGCTGTCGTCGCGCGGTGTTGCCCGACGGCCGGGGTGGCGCGCACGCCCGCGCAGCCGCTGCGGATAGAGCTCGACGACCACCGGAAATGCGAGAGACCCTAAAGCCTGGTCGTACTCGACGTCGAGGCTTTTGACCTCGCCCACGATGATGCCATGCAGATCGACCGGCGCGCCCGCGGATAATCCGCGCAGCGAGTCTTTGAAGTACATGACGAAGGGACGAATCTCAGCGTCCGTCGGCCGCATCGCCCGATCTTCATCCGGATACAGCGTAAAGTCCGTGTCGCCCGCCGCCGGAGTTCGCGTGCCGCCGGGCAGCGATTGAAACGCAACTCCGCCCTCGAGAATCGAGGTCAGGGACTCGGTTCGCAGCCGCACCCCGTCCGCGTTGAGCGACATATCGATTCCGCTCGCCTGCCAGAAACGAGTGGCGCCCGTGACATAGGAGTCGAACGGCTTATTGACGAATATCTTGATCGTGACGCCGGCGCCCGCCGGGTCCAGCGTGTAGCCCACGACTTGGCCGGCGATGATATGGCGGTAGAAGACGCCCGAGCCGATGTCCAATGAACCCAAGTCGTCGGCGTGTAAAATAAACCCGCGGCCCGGCAGATTCGAGGTCACGATCGGCGGCACCTCGAGACCGACGAAGCTTTTTATCTTGGATTGCGATTGACCCACATCCACACTGATGTAGGCGCCGGACACCAAGGTGCTCAATCCCGATACCCCGGCGCCGCTCACGCGCGGGCGCACCACCCAGAATCGTGTATCAGCGACGAGGTATGCGACCGCATTGCGGTGAATATTCGCCGTAACGATGACTTCCTTGCGGTCGTCCCCCACTCGAATGTCGCTCACCTCGCCAATCTCGACATCTTTGTAGCGCACCTTGGTCTTGCTCGCCTCCAGGCCCTCGGCATTTTGGAAGCGAATTTCGATCGCGGTGCCCCGCGCGAGTTGTTCGCGAACCACCACGAAGCCGCCCACGAGAACCACCACCGCCGGCAGGATCCAAACCAACGGCAGGCGCCCCCACAGGGTGCGCGCCGGCACCGCCGCGGGAAGATCGTCCAGTTCGGATTTCGGCGCGTCGCTCATGCTGCGGCATCCCACAGCAGGCGCTCGTCAAATGTGCGCGCCGCGAACAGCGTCAATACAACGACCGCAGCGAAGCACAAGGCGCCCCAACCGACGCCTACGAATGCCAGGGTCCTGATCTGCACCAGCGCGACCAGCAGCGAGATGGCGTACACATCGAGCATCGACCAGCGTCCGATGAATTCGACCATGCGAAAGAGCTGGCTGCGTTGCGCGCGCTGGCGCGGCGAGCGACGCCAGGCCGAAACCACCAGCACGCTGAGCGCAATGATTTTGAGCAGTGGCACCACGATGCTGGCGACGAATACCAGCACCGCGATCGGCCAGGAGTTGTTCAGTAGCACCAGGACCCCGCTCATGATGGTGTCCCTTTCGTCCTCGAGCAGTGAGCGGGTGTACATCACCGGCAGCAGGTTGGCCGGCACATACAGGATTGCGGCGCATACCAGCAAGGCCGCGGTCACGCCCAGACTGTGTGGCTTGCGCTCAAAAAGATGCGCATGGCAGCGGGGACAACGCGGGTACCTGAGATTCAGGGCACGCACCGTGGCATGGCACTGCAGGCAGTGGAGCAGACCGAGGCTGCGACCCGTGACATGCGTCGTCACGGCCGGCTCCGCTCGACCCAGCGCCAGAACTGTGCGGGGGAGGTATGCGTGGTCAGCGCCGCCAATGTCAACATGAGCAATGCGCATGACCACAAGGAGACTCCGGTCATTACCTGTGCGTAACCCGACAAGCGCACCAAGGCAACGATGCTCCCAAGCATGAACACCTCGACAAAGGTCCAGCGCCTGATCTGCGTGAGCAATCTAAATAACGCGTTCTGACCGGGTGCCTGCCGCTTGCCGCGCAATGGAATCAGCAGATACAAGTTAATCGCAATCTGCAGCAAGGGACCCAGCACGGTGGTGATGAATACCAGCCAGGCGAGAGCGGCATGACCTTGGGCGTAAAGCCCCTCGGCCGCATCCAGCAGAGTTGCCGCTCGGGAGGTGCCATTGTAATTGATCTCGACCAGCGGATATGCGTTGCTCAGAAGGAACAAAACCAGCGCCGTGGCAGCTAGGACGATGGCTGCATCGATGTGGCGGTTTTCACGCCGTTGCACGAGCGCGTGGCAGCGCACGCAGCGGGTGCGTTCGGTCACGGGCGCGCGGCTCGCGCGGTGCGCCAGATCACAGGCAGGACAGACAACTACCGACATTGTGTGCTCACAAGGTGACTAGCGTGCATTTTGCGGGTTTGCGCCGGCCTCCATCAACAATCGGGTAAATAAATACAAGCGGGGCGTTACGCTGTTCAAATCGATCCATTCGTGATCCGTGTGAAAATCGCCGCCGACGAACCCCAGTCCATCGAGCGCCGGCGTGCCTTCCGCCATGGCCAGGGCCGACTCGGAGGCGCCGCCGTTTCCCGACAGTTCCACCGTTTTGCCGATTTCGGCATAGATGGCGCGGGCGCGCGCGGCCCAGGCGTCAATCTGTGCGTTTTCGGTGAGCGGCGGAAACGAGCGTTCACGAGAAATGGTCACCGTGGTGTCCGGGATCTCGGTGGTGCGGGCATCGGCTTCGATCTTCTTTATCACCGCCTCCAACTCCGCGGGTTCGCGATAGCGCACGTTGAGTGCGGCGTCCGCGGAGTCCGGAATGATATTGGTTCGCTCCCCCGAACGCATCACGGTCAGATTGACCGTGGTGCCGGGGCCGGAATGCGGAAATGCGCCCTCCAGGGTCGATAGCTGGTGAATGAGCTCGAGTGCAGCGTTGCGGCCATCCTGAGGCGCCATTCCGGCATGCGCGGCGCGCCCTTTGACCTCAATGTGGATGGTGGTCGACCCCTTGCGCCAGACGGTAAGCGCGTCGGGCGGATCGCCGGGCTCCATGTTGAACTCGACATCGTGCTCGCGGACGAGGCGCTTGATCAGCTGGGTCGAGCCGAGCGAGCCGCGTTCCTCGCTGTTATCCAGCAGCAGCGTGATGGTCTTGAAGTTTTTGAATCCCAAGTCATGCAGGATCTTGAGCGCCGTAACGGCGTTCACGACGCCGGCTTTTTCGTCGCCAACCCCCGGGCCGTGCGCGCGCTCTTTGTCCATGCTGAAAGGTCGGCCGGCGGCAGTGCCCGAACCAAATACCGTGTCGATGTGCGCGATGACGAGGATTTTGCCCTTGCCGGTGCCGTGAAAAACGGCCACCAGGATGCCGGGCAGCCCGGCGCTTTCGGCCGCTTCGGTCCTCACCTCCGCGCCCAGTTGATTCAGCCGGGCCGCCAGCACCGCGTCCACTTTGGCGCCGCCCTCGACATCGCCGGTTCCAGAATCGATGTTGACGATTTGCTGCAGCAACTCGAGAGCCGCCGCTCGATTGGCCTCCACTGCGCGATAGACCGGCTCATTGCGCGCCGCAAAGGCTACGCCGCCGGCGAGGCCGAGCAGCAAGAGGCAGGTGGCTGTGAGCTTGATCCCGGACATTGTCTGCTCCACTTCATAACGACGTTGCAACGTTAGCATGTGGCAACGGTAGCATCCCGCAATATCAGCAACTGATGGGATTCCTGATTACAATTGAGATTCCTAAGGATCGAGGAAGCGGGATGGAAAAACTCGGACGCCGTCAACTATTGGCAGGGGCGGGCGCAGCCGCGCTGCTTGGGGTACTCGAAGGCTGCGGTGCCACGCTGGGAACGAAGCGCGACGCGAAGTCACCTGTCTTGCAACTCGTGCCGGTGCGCGCGAGCATCGACCGGATTACCCGCATCACCGTATGTACGCGGCCGTTTCGAGCGCAGGGACCGCGCCTGGACGCGGAAATAATCGGAACAAAGTTGATCATTCACAACTACGGTCATGGCGGCAGCGGCTGGTCGCTGTCCTGGGGATCGAGCGGCATCGCCGTGCAGAAAGCGCTGGCGGGCGGCGAGCGGGACATCGCGGTCATCGGCTGCGGCGCGCTGGGAATAACCTCCGCCTTGCTGCTGCAACGCGCCGGCGTTCGCGTTACGATTTACGCCAAGGAATTGCCGCCCAACGTGCGCTCGTCATTGGCGACGGGAGTGTGGACCCCGGATTCCCGAATCTGCTTCGAGGAACACGCGACCCCGGCGTTCAAGCAGCTCTGGGAACAAATGGCACGCGCATCGTTTCAAACCTATCAAAATTTCCTGGGGCTGCCGGGTACCCCGGTGGAATTCATCGACAGCTACTATGTATCCGATGATGCAGCGATGCGTGCCCCGGGTGAACTCGCGGGCCGTCCGGCCTTCGCCAACCTGCAGCGCGAATTGATCGGTGATCTGATTCCCCAGAGCGTCGATTTTGCGCCGGGCAGCCATTCGCTCGGGCAGCGATACCTCAAGCGCAATTCGCAGCTGATGTTCAATTTGGCGGCGTACTCAAGGCTGCTGATGAGCGAATTCGTCGCCAACGGCGGTAAAATCGAGATCGCGGAATTCCACACGCCGCAGGACCTGGCAAGATTGCGCGAGAAAACCTTGATCAATGCGACCGGTTACGGGGCGCGGGCGTTGTTCGGCGATCAAACCCTCACGCCGGTGCGCGGACAATTGGCCCGGGCGATACCGCAGCCCGATGTCGACTATGGGCTGATCTACAAGGGCGTGGCCTTTGTGCCGCGGCGCGACGGATTGGTCTTCCAGGCGCTGGGCGACAGCGACTACTACGGCTTCGACGACGACAGCACCGTTCCCGATCGAACCGAAGCCGAGCGGGCGGTCAACACCATAGGCGCATTGTTCAAAAATCCCGCGCAGGCTTAAACCCTTGAGGGGTTGCCGCCCTCTAAATGCTTGAAGGGGGCGCACGGCGCGATGATGCAAACTTTGCAGAGGGTACTTGCCATGGACGCCGGCGGTGAGCCGACGGATACGATTGCCGCGGCAGCCGCCGGAGATGTGGCCGCATTCGAACGTCTGTACCGGCAGTTCGCACCGCGCATCTACGGCTTGTGCCTGCGTCTCACCGGTCAGCGTGAGGCCGCCGAAGATTGCACACAGGAGTCCTTCGTGGCCGCCTGGCGCGCGCTGGCGCGCTTCGAAGGCCGCAGCCGCTTCTCAACCTGGCTTCACCAGATTGCGGTCAACGCGGTGTTATCGCGGCGCAAGGGTCTGCGCAATGAATACGAAGTGGCCGAGCCGCAACTGGGGCTGCCCGACAGAGACGATCCCGGCAGCGGTGCGCCGCCGCTCGATGTGGAGCGGGCCATAGCCGCGTTGCCGGCAGGCGCGCGGCATGTGCTGGTGCTGGTCGGGATTTACGGTTATAGCCACGCCGAAGCGGCGCGCGCTTTGGGTATTGCTGAAGGCACTTGCAAGGCGCAGTTGCATCGCGCTCGCTCGCTGCTCTCCGCAAACCTGGGATTGGAGGAAGCATGAACGATCGGCAGCAAGATTCCTTGGACAGGCTGATCGCAAACCTGCCGAAAGACGTGACGCCGCCCAGAAATCTGTGGCCGGGCATCGTCGAGCGCCTCGTGCGTGCGCCGCGTCGCGCTCCGCCATTGGCGTTGGCGGCAGGCATCGTCGTGGCCGCGGCCTGTCTTGCCAGCCTGTTCACCTGGGCCGTCCTTCAGGGCAGATCCGTGCCGCGTCTGATTCAGACCGAGGTCGTCAGCAGCTCGTTCGAAGAGCCGACCGATGCGAAATACGTACTGGCGCGCGACATGATGCAGAAAACCTATCGCGAACGGCTGGCGCTTCTCGAACCCGCCACGCGCGCAAAAATCGAAGCCAGTTTGGCCGTCATCCGTCAAGCGCATGAAGACATCCGCAAGGCGTTGGCGGCCGACCCCGGGAGCCCGGTGCTCGAACAGCTGTGGGAAAGCACGTGGCACGATGAATTCGACCTGTACGACCGCGTCGTCCAGGCCACCCAACCCCCTATGACGAGGATTTGACGATGTCACACGCTAACTTTGTTGGGCGCCGAGCGCTTTGTATCCTGGCCTGTGCCCTGATTTCACTCGCAGCCCCTTGGATCCCGGCACATGCCGACTCGCAGGTCGAGGAGCACCGGCCGGCGAGCAGCCAGGGCAGCGTTGAGATCATCAACGTGGCGGGAGAAATCAATCTACAGGGCTGGGACAAACCCGAGGTCGCAGTCACCGGCACAGTCGGCAAGAACGTGGAGCGCGTCGATGTCACGGGCGGCGCGGATCGCATTTCGATCCATGTGATACTGCGTTCGCAGCACTTCGGATTCGGATCCGACGGCGAGGCGCACCTGCTGGTTCATGTGCCGATCAACAGTTCGGTATCCACATCTCTGGTAAGTTCCGACCTCAGGGTATCCGCGGTCCGCGGCGACCTCAAGCTGCAAACCGTGAGCGGCAATATCAGCGGCGAGGGAGGGGGCGATGTGCATGCAAATTCCGTCAGCGGCAATGTCACCATTAACGCTACCGCGGCCAAGGTCCTCGAAGTCAAGGCCGTCAGCGGTGATGTGGTGGTGACGGGAGGAAACGCGGACACCGAAGTCACGACGGTGAGCGGCAATGCGAAAATCACGCTCGGAACACCGTCGCGTGCCCGGCTGCAGTCGGTATCCGGAGACTTTACGGCGAATTTTGCGCTTGGTCCCGACGCGCAAATTGACGGGGAGTCGGTGAGCGGCAACGTCAAGTTGGAGTTTGCCAATAACCCTTCGGCTGAGTTTGATATTCAAACTTTCAGCGGCGACATCAGGAATTGTTTCGGACCGAAGCCGGAGGAAGCGCGACATGGACCCGGGTCGCGCCTGACCTTCAAGACCGGCGACAACCGCGCGCGCGTGAGAATCTCGACCAAGAGCGGCGATGTGCGAATTTGCGCAAAAGGCGCGTAGAGCCGTCGTCAGCATCCACCTACGCCGCCTGATGGTGCGCGCCGGTAGTTACGCGATTTGATGATCCTTACGCTGATCGCCGGCGAGAATCCGGTATCCCCGATTCGGCGTAAGGAGTGTTCATGAGCACAGCAGCTGCTTTATCCCGACCCATTGAATTGCCCCCGCTTCCCTACCAGCTGGGCGCATTGCATCCAATGATTTCGGCCGAAACGTTGAGTTTGCATTACGGCAAGCATCACAAGGGCTATGTGGACACATTGAACAAATTGATCGTCGGCACGGAATTCGCGGACCTGCCCTTGGAAGACATCGTCAAGGCTGCTTGGCGCCTGCCCGAACACATCGCCATATTCAACAATGCGGCACAGGCTTGGAACCACACCTTCTACTGGCGCAGCCTCAAAGCAGATGGCGGTGGCGAGCCGCCATCGACGCTCAAGCAGATGATGGAATCATCCTTTGGCGGCGTGGTTGCGTGCAAGAAGGAACTGGTGAAGGCCGCGGTGGAGATTTTCGGCAGCGGCTGGGCTTGGCTGGTTGAGGATGGCGGGGTGCTTAAAGTCATCAAGACCAGCAATGCGAACACTCCGCTGACCGAGGGTCAGAATCCGCTGTTGACCATCGATGTGTGGGAGCATGCGTACTATCTGGACTATCAGAGTCGAAGGATAGGCTACGCGAACGGACTGCTCGAAAGGCTCGCCAACTGGGAATTTGCGGCGGACAATTTGAGCAAGAGATAGCCCTGAGTTAAGGAATGTTGAACGCCGTCGCGCCATCGCCCCTGCGGCGTTCCGCCGCCAAGGCAAATTTTTCCGCTACGGAACAAGCAGCCATAACACCGTTGAAAGTCGGCACAATTATCTTATTAATTCAATTGGATACTAGATTTATATAATCTGGTCTCTAACAGTCTGACGCTGCACTCATGATGATTGGCGCCCCCAACTCAACGGCCGCGTGGGCATAATGAGCCGCTCATGAGCACACTCCCTTCGGTTTCAGTCCCAACCATTTCCATTGCCGGTTCGAATCTGCGTTTCCCGGTGCGACGCATTTATTGCGTCGGCCTGAATTACGCAGATCACGTGCGCGAGATGGGCAATGACCCCAAACGGCATCCGCCGTTTTTTTTCAGCAAGCCGGCGGACGCCGTGGTCGCAAGCGGTACGCGCCTGCCGTACCCGCCCAAGACTGCCGACTTGCATCACGAAGTCGAGCTGGTGGTGGCGTTGCGCCAAGGCGGTTCGAATATTCC
>DATMRC010000054.1:0-18223 GCA_035567075.1 Steroidobacteraceae bacterium | reverse complement strand
GAGCACGGACTGATCACCAATAATGCCGACGCCAACCAATACTTGACTCGCGAATATCGCGCCGGATGGGCCATATGAATACCGCCGCATTTTCCTATGTGACCCGGCTCAACACCCAGTTCGCCCCGCTGGATCAATTTTCGCTCAAGATCTCTTCAGCCCATAGGCGTCCCGAATCAGATATTCGGCAACCGCCTGCGGCAGAAAGGGCCGCAGCGCATTGAAGGTTCGCTGAACTGGAGTCGCTCGCGGATAGCGCAACGCCGGCCGGCGCGACTTAAGTATCGACTCCACGGCTCGTATCACCGGTGACAGGTCACGATTCGCCTGCTCGTCGCGGGCCATGATTGCGATGGCCTTCCGCATCGAGTCGAAGTAGGGCGAGGCGGGAGCGCTTGCGGCGGTGATGCGCCGGTTCGCGGTGAAGGCGGTCGCGAAGTCGCCGGGCTCGATCATCGACACCGCGATGCCGAAAGGGCGCACTTCCATGCGCAGCGCCTCGCTGTAGGCCTCGATCGCGAACTTGGTCGCGCTATAGAATCCTTGAAAGGGCACCGCGATTCGCCCGGCGAGCGAACTCATGTTGATGATGACGCCGGCGCGCTGCGCGCGCATCTGCGGCAGCACCGCTCGACAGACGCGATGCGCACCAAAGAAATTGGTCTCGAACTGCGCCTGCGCTTCCGCAGCCGTGGTGTCCTCGATCGCGCCGGCAATTCCGCTGCCGGCGTTGTTGATCACAGCGTCGATGCGTCCGGCTGTGCGGACAAGCTCGGCAACGCAGGCGGCCACCGAGTCATCCTGGGTGACATCCAACCGCAGCATGGTCAACCCGTCCGATGCGTGGGCTTGCGGGAGGCGCGCGGTCCCGAACACGCGGTGGCCGGACGAGGCGAGCGCCTGGGCGATGGCGCACCCGAAGCCGGTACTCGCGCCGGTCACCAGGACCACTTTTGTTTCATTGCTCACGCGATTCCCTTGTGACAACGCTTACGAATGCACGCGCCCGACGCCAACGCACTCTATGCCGACAGCCTCCGGATCCAGTGCGTTGGGTCGAAAATTTATGACTGCTGACACGAACCTGGTGGCTTCCAGTCTGACGCTGTTCCAAAGTCCTGTGCCGAAGCGTGGATGACGAGAACGAGCGATCTCGCGATGTCTGCGCCAGTAACGCTCAATTGCATCGGTCCGTTTGGTGCCACGCTCATCGTCTCTCCAGCATGCGCCCGGTGAATTCCGGCCGGTGTTTCCAAACACTGGACACCTGCGAGTACGTACCATGCCTCGGGCCCAGCGTGCGTGTGTACGCGCGAGTGATCGCTGGGCGCCATGATGGAGTAGGCGATCTCGGCATCGTAGCTCTTGCCGGCTACGAGACTTAAGGGTCCGATCACCGCAATACTGCGGCCGCCTTGCGTCGCGCGGTGCTTCGATCCAAATTCGGAGAGCCATACTCGTCCATCTTCTTCAACGACAATTCCGTTCGGGCTTTTCGCGGCATTAGCGGCCGCTTGGCTTTGGTACGTCTGCAGATGCCAATAGACCGTTGGAGTGCTGAATTTTAGATTCTTGGCAATCCCTATTCTAAAGCAACCGAATTCCGGCCGAGTTTCTCCAGCGGCAATTACCACGCACGTGTGCGCTGCGGCGCCGCTCGTCACATGTGCGGGCCCCTCGCCAGCCACTGTTGGGTTGCCGCGCAACAGTAGCAAAACAATCCCGACGCTGAGAGTCGAAATTCCCTTTGATTTAGGTGCACCGGGTACACCGGAATTCGATGACATGCAGCGCAATTTACGCTCTATTCAAGACCAAAACCGAAGTCCGCAGAATTCTCTCTTCTGGCGGGGTAACGCAGCGGCGCTCGGTGGAGCGCGGGGCAACCTCAATCCGAGCCACCAAGTCGTTTTCCTTGTAAGCTCGCGGCTGCAGAAATAGTTCTTGAGCTGTGCAGCTTCGTCCATCGCGGGAAGGAATCAGGTGCCATGGTGAAACATGTTGGTCTTTTTATCGCAATTGCCGGATTGGCTTTTTCCGCGGGCTTTGCGGTTGCGGAAACCCTCGCGCAGAGCGGTCGCGATCCTCAATTCGAAAATGGCGCGGTAAAGGTGTGGAAAACCCTGGTGCTGCCCAACAATCCCTTGCCGCTGCATCGGCATGAACACCCGCGGGTGCTCATCGCATTGCGCGGCGGATCGATGAAAATTCTGGAGGACTCGGGAAAGAGCGAGCTGCATGAGTGGCAGACCGGCAAAGCCTACTGGCTCGATGCCAGCGCTCCCGGAACTTCTCATCAGGACATCAATGTCGGGGATAAGCCCATCGAAGTCATGGTGGTCGAGCTCAAGAACGAGAAATAGGACCACCAGCGCAACACTGCGGCACGGCGCGTCCCGCCGCGCTCGGCCGCATCGCAATACCAGTCTAGGATGCCGCAAAAAGACTGGCGATTAAGCTTTGGTTATCTCGTGCCGGCGCGCTGCTGCGCCCGCGGCGGCGCGAATATACTGTGGCCATGAAAATGGCTGCCGGCGGCAATGAGAGGTCACTTGTATGATCACGAAGCATCAGACCATGGGTGGAATCGCGGTTGTATTGGCGTTGATATTTCTCCAGCCGGCAATTGCGGCGGCCGACGAAGTCGATCCGCCCACGCGCGTGGCGCGGCTCGCCTATGCCGACGGCTCCGTGTCCTTTCAGCCGGGAGGCACTCAAGATTGGGTGTCTGCGGTCATCAACCGGCCGTTGACCACGGGCGATCAGCTTTGGGCCGATTCGGACAGCCGCGCGGAACTCGAGCTCGATGGCTCCTCATTGCGCTTGTCCGGCCGGACCGCCGTGTCGCTGCTGAATTTGGCGGACGACGTCACGCAGATTCAATTGTCGTCCGGCACGCTGCTGATCCGCGTGCGGCGCCTGGATGACAATGAAACCTACGAGATCGACACGCCGAATCTGGCCTTTTCGATCCTGCGACCGGGAGTATATCGACTGACGGTGGACCCCTCGGGCGCGAGCACCACCGTCGGCGTGCGCAGCGGCCAGGGCGAAGTGACCGGCAACGGCTCGGCATATACGGTGCGCGCCAACGAGGAGGATGTCTTTTCCGGCACGGATCAATTGGCTGAGGTTTCACAATCGCGCGCGCCGCCCGAGGACGCTTTCGATGCATGGAGTACGGATCGGGACGGCCGCTACGAACATTCGGAGTCCGCCCGCTACGTTTCCCCCGATATCGTGGGCTATCAAGATCTCGACGATCAGGGATCATGGCGGCCGACTCCCGACTATGGGAATGTGTGGTTTCCCACCCGGGTGGCGCCGGGCTGGGCTCCCTACCACACCGGCCATTGGTCCTATATTCCACCGTGGGGATACACCTGGGTCGACGATCAGCCGTGGGGATTTGCGCCATTTCACTACGGCAGGTGGATTTGGTTCCATGAGGCCTGGGGTTGGATTCCCACGCCGCCGCGGCCGGCTTTCGGCGTCTATGTTCGACCCGTGTACGCCCCGGCGCTGGTCGCCTGGGTGGGCGCCGGCGCAGGTGTCGCCTGGTTTGCGCTCGGCCCCCGCGAAGTTTACGTGCCCTCGTATCCCGTGAGCCGCCGCTACGTGAACCAGATCAACATCTCGAACACGAACGTCAATACGACGGTCATCAACAATGTTTACAACACGACGGTCATCAACAACAAGACCGTGAACATCACGAACGTGAATTACGCCAATCGCAATGTACGCGGCGCCATAGCCTCAACCACCTCGCAGGCCTTCAGCAGCGCGCAGCCGGTGTCGCGGAATCTGGCGCGGGTGGATGAGCGCGAGCTGGCCAGCGCGCCGGTGCGCGCTTTCGCGCCGGCAACCGTGCCCACGAAACAGGCCGTGCTCGGCGCGGGGCGGCTGGTTTCCGCCAAGCCGCCCGCCAGCGTGGAGACGCGCACGGTCGTCGCGCGCGCTTCGCCGCCGCCTCCGCAACCCGCTTTCGAGCAGCGTGAACAGGCGATTCGGGCGAACCAAGGAAAACCGCTGTCGGTCAACCAGGTCCGGCAGATTCAGAGCAGCGAGCCGTCCCGGGTGGCGCCGGTTCGACTTGCGCCCGCCGTCACTCCGGTCCAGACGGGCGGACTCGCGCCAAGACCCGGCGCTGCCGTTGGCGAGCCGCCTCAGCAGCGGCCGCCGCCGCCGCCGGTGCCGAGCAACCGTGGTGGCCCAAGTCCGGCGCCCGTTGCCGTGCATCCGAACGAGCTTCCCGCGGTGCCGAAGCCCGCCTCCCCGGGCGTGGCAAACACCATGCTCGAACGCTCGCATTTGCAGCAACAGCAACAATTGCAGGCGCAACAGGAACAGGAGCGACAGAGAATTCAGCAGCAGCAGGAACTCGCGCATCAGCAGTTGGAAAAGCAACAGGCGGATGCGGCGCGCAAGGAACAGGCCGCGCAGCAGCAGCGCGCACAGCAGGCGGCCGAGCAACAACAGCAGCAGCGCGCGCAACAGGCAGCCGAGCAACAGAGGGCGCAGCAACAGCAGGCAGCCGCGCAGCAACAGCAGGCAGCCGCGCAGCAGCAGCAGCGTGCACAGCAGGCGGCCGAGCAACAGAGGGCGCAGCAACAGCAGGAACTGGCGCGCCAGCAGCAGGCCCGACAGCAGGCCGATGAAGCGCGTAAACAAGAGCTTGAGCAGCAACATCAGCAGCAAACACAGCAATTGGCGCAGCAGCATGCACTCGAGATGCAGCAGCTTCAGCAAAAGCAGCAGGCGGAGCGGCAGCAACAGGAAAAGCAGACCAAACCCGCCAATCCAAAGGACGACAAACGGCCGCCAACTCACTAGACATTTAGATCGAGGGTCGCCGGCCTCAATCCACGACGCGGCGGTAGTCCGGCCCCTGGCTCATCTGTTTGTTGAGACCGAGCGCGCCCAGCAGGTAGTGCAGCGCCGCCCAACCGTGCAGCAGCACCGTCACCAGGATGCCTTGACGCGAGGACAGCGCGAGCGCTGCCCGGCAGGCCTCATGCATGGCAACTCCTGCGGTTGCCGATGCCTCGCCGCCCGGACAGGACGATTGAAACGAGCCGCCCCCGGCAACAGTGCTCGAGCTCATGAGCTCGAAGGATTTGGCGATGGAGCCGGCATCCAAATGGTTGAAATTGAACTGCGCGAAATGATCGATCAGCCAGCCGGTGAACAAAGCGCCGCCGGCAAGGGCTACGACACTCAATAGTACGTAGACGAGGGCAGTCGCGGTCGCGCGCCGGCGCGCCGCGACGACGTTCTGTATGACGCCGAAGGTGGGGCCGAAGGATATATATTGAAAGAATCCGGCAAGCCCCAGAAGCACCGCGGTGCTATGCCAATCGGCCTGCAGGAATGCGCCAACATACAGCGGCAGGCACACGATCAGCGCCAGG
The DNA here is from genome assembly GCA_035567075.1 of Steroidobacteraceae bacterium. Classification (GTDB taxonomy): domain Bacteria; phylum Pseudomonadota; class Gammaproteobacteria; order Steroidobacterales; family Steroidobacteraceae; genus Bog-1198. The sequence continues at coordinate 12,809 of DATMRC010000054.1, read as the reverse complement.
GCCGGAACCAGCGCATACCATCTGGCGCTGCGGCTACCTAAGAAATCTGCGATGAATCCCCCACAAAGCAGGCCCACGCCCACCGCGGCGCCGCCGGTGAGCCCGGTCACGACGCCGATGGTCGCATAGTCGAGATGAAAGCCGCGATTGAAGAACGCCGGTACGAACGCCCAGCTGCCTTGGGCAGCAAAGCTGGAGATGAGCACGCCGGCAACGATGTTCGCGGTCGGCCAGCGGCAGAGCAGCGTGCGCGCCACGCCAGCGAACTCCGCGAGTTCCAGCCGCAGCCAGTTCGAGCTTCGCAGTATGGAGTCGCCGCGCGGCGGCTCCTTCACGTAGCGCTTGATGATGACCGCGATGAGGACGCCGGGCAGTCCGACCACCAGGCACGCCGCCCGCCACCCGTAATGCAGCGCCACGTAGCCGCCCAGCATCGCACTGATGATGTATCCCAGAGAGATTCCGCAGGAGTAGATCGACAATGCGGTGGCGCGCCGCGTCGCGTCGAAATAATCGGAGAGCAACGAGTGCGCGGGCGGGGTGCAGCCCGCCTCGCCGAATCCAACGCCCACGCGCAGCAGCAGCAGTTGCGCGAAATTTGTCGTGAAGCCGCACAATGCGGTCAAACCCGACCACAGCGTCATGACGATGAATATGATGTTCACGCGGTTGAAGCGCTCCGCAAGGCGCGCGATGGGAATTCCGCTGAAGGCGTACAGCGCCGCGAACGCCGGTCCCACCAACAATCCGATCTCGGTATCGGAGAGCTTGAGATCGACCTTCAGTGGTTGACCGATGATGGCGATGAGGGTCCGGTCGGCGGCGTTCAGCGTATAGGCCAGCATCAGCAGCAATGCGACCGCATACCGGTATGCGTTTGAAGTCAACGCGCCGTCGCCGCGGTTTGCGCCTCTTCCGTCCACGTGGGCTCGATGTAAAACGGTCCCGGCTTCTCGCGCAGCTGCTCGTATTTGCAGATCTCGGGCTCCGGCCCGAGCGGCGTGGAAAGGCCGCGGCGAAACGCCCACTCGCCACGCTCGCTGTCGCCGGCGCGAACATAGCTGCTAATCATGAAGCGCCGATCCGAGTCGCTTGAGTTGGCGGCGGAGCCGTGCACGGTGTAGAGCGTCCAGAGCAACAGATCTCCGGGCTCCATTTCGCAGAGCACCGCCGTCGCGGGATCCAGTCCGACCCGGCGCAGATCGTCGGCCGGCGTGTGGCCGGTCATGATCGAGCCGTCCTCGGAAAGACCCAGGTAGCCATTCAAGTGGCTCTTCGGGATGACCTGCAGCGCACCGTTGGCGGCGGTCTGCCGATCGATCGCGAGCCCGGTGTTGATGTTTCCGTACAGCAGATTCCGCGTGGCCTGCGAATTGCGAAACCGGGCATCCTGATGGTAGCGATAGAAGGTGTACTTCGCGCCCGGCGGTTTCCAATGAATCTGATGCGCCATCTGTTTGATGTCGCTGCCGAGCAGGGGTTCGAGCAGTTCCAGGTAGCGAGGATCACGACGCATGCGCTCGAGATACGGACTGATCCACGCGGTCCAGTGAGCCTGCAGCAGCACGCGGCGGTTGGCCTTGGGATCGTCGAGTATTTCGAACAGAAGGTTTTTGTCGCGATAAGTGGCGTGATGCTCAAGCGCAATGCTCTGCACCCGGTCGGTTTCGCGCTGAATATGTTCCATGACCTCCGGGGGGAAGAACCCGCGCACCAGCGCGTACCCTTCGGAGAGCAATTTTTCCACAATATCCTGCATGGCCTACCCCATCAGCGCGTAGCTATGCTATCAGGAATGAAGATGCGTGAATCCAATCACGTTTTTGCGCGCCTTGCCCAATATATCTTGGCAACATGCTGTTTCTCGCTGCATTCGCCCGCCTCCGTCCAGCCCGCGACGACCAACCCAACGACTTGTTGGCGCAGCGGCATGCGGCTCTGGGCCATCTGGGCCTGACCGTCATCGCCGTGGTTTTCGTGCTGTTGACGTTCTGGAAGAGCTGATCCCCAAATAATTTGCCCGGCCCGCGCTTAAGGATGTGCCCCTGACCCCAGGCGGCCTGCTAGGCTATGTAAATTCGAAAAACATAGCCACGGGCCTATTGCATGACCAGACTCTCTCATATTGCGCTGAGCGCGGCGGCTTGCCTTTTTACGGGTGCGCTGAACGCGCCCTCGAGCCTCTCACAGGAGCGTACGAATGCGCCCGCCGCGGCCAGCATGCAAATGAATCGAATCGGCGCCGTCAAATTGATCATCGGCGACGTGAAGCAGAATCAGGCCTACTTCGAGCAAATGTTCGGCATGAAGGAGGTCGATCATTTCAGCGACCCCGCGCTTTACGATGAGCCCATCATGGGGTTCGAGGACGGCGCGCGCCTGGCCCTGTTCGCGCCGAAGGCGGAAGCGCCGCTCAAGAAAAGCGCTTTTCCCGTTGCGCTTTTTTACACGCCGGATCTGGATGCGCTCATCAAGCGCATGCAGGCTGCGAACTACCCCGTAGAGCGGCTGGATCCTGCGCGCTCGGGCAGCTTCAAAATTGCGATTGCCCGCGATCCCAGCGGCAACGCCCTCGAATTGTTCTCACGGCCCGGCAACTGGGAAGTGGGCGGCGCAAAATTGATCGTTGATGATCGCCAAAAGACGGAAGAGTTCTACACGGCGGTTTTTAGCGCGACCGCAGGTCAACGCTTCAAAACTTCCAGCTACGACGAAGTGCTGATGAATTTCGGGGGCGGCCCGTTTCTCGCCCTGTTTCAGCCGCTATCCGAAGCGCCTCTGCCAAAAAGCAAGTACCCGGTGGTTGCCATTTACACCCAGGAATTCGCAGCGGTGCAAAAGCGCATAGTGGATGCCGGTTTCGGCTACCGCGACGTCGCGACCGCGAGGCCGGAATTGCGCATCATCGTGGCAAAGGACCCCGCGGGCAACGCCGTGGAAATCATACAGCGCGCGCCGGCCGCACCGGGCCGCAACTGATCGCCTCGGCACTCGAGCAATCATTTTCCAAAATTGCGCACGCGCGGATATCCATCTTCCAGCTGGATTCCCAGACTGTTGATGGCCATGGCGGTCATCGCATAGCCGCCGACTGTGTAGATGATCTCGAGCATTTTCGCGGTGTCGTAATGCTGCGTCAGAGTTTTCCAAGCGGCCTCGGACATGAAGGCCTCGCGGCGCAGCTCGTCCGCAGCCTGGAGCAGCGCCCGCTGTTCATCGCTCCAATTCCCGGCGCGCGGTCCTAAGGCGACACTCGCGATCTCTGCATCGCCCAAGCCCGCAGCGCGCGCCAAGACCACATGGTGCGCCCACTCATATTCCGATCTTGCCAGCCACGCCGTGCGCAGAATCAGCAGCTCGCGCGTCTGCGGCGGCAGGCGCGAATCGCGCTGAATGTAGCTGCCGAAGCGCAGGCGCGGCTCGTAGAAGCGGGTGTGAACCACCAGAGTGGCATACAGATTCGGCACCTTGCCGTCACGCAACTGCGGCGCAACCAATTGGCGCTGTTCCGCGGTCATGGCCTCCAAGGTCAGCGGCTTTATGCGCGGCTTTGCGAGGCGCGGCAATTCGGGCGCGGCCGCCGGCTGCGGCGGCTTCAGGTCGGGGGGCATGCGCTCCTGCAATTCCGGATCGAGTTGCACGCCCAGACTGTTGAGCGCCATCGAGACCAATTGATATTGACCGGCGGTGTAGATCGCATCGATGGTCTGCTCCACCGAATATCTTGTGCGCAGCGCGGCCCAGGTCGCATCGCTGATTTCAGTGTCGTAGCGCAGCTCGTCGGTCATGCGAATCAAGGTGCGCTCAAAGTCGCTCAAGTTCGAGCTGGCCGCGCCTGCCGCGATTGCGTGCAGTTCCGCGTCAGTCATATTCACGGACGCCTTGGCGATGCGGGCGTGCTGCGACCATTCATACGGCGCCTGGCACAGCCACCCCATGCGCAGTATCACGATTTCACGATCCCGCGGCGGCAGCGTCGAGCCATTGAGCAGATAGAGTCCGAGTCCGTTCCAGCGCTCAAAGAGCTCCGGGTCGTGCGCCAGCGTCTTGAAAACGTTGTAGTCGGGACGGCCTGCCAGCATCTTATCCTGCGCGGGCGTGCGCCCGTCCTTCCCGACTGGAGGCACGCGCGGCTGGATGAGACGAGGAGAAAACGTTGCCATTGTTTGGTCCTGTTCTTTGCCCATGGCATTTACAGTAAGCAGCGCCAGTGTCAGCGCCGCTGCGCCGACTGAAAGGAGTGCGCGTTTTGACATCGAGTTCATTGGCTTAAGTCATCTTGGCCGATTCCGGTTAGCATAGCGGGTCGCGTGCGGGAGTTGGATAACAATGATTCGATGGATGATTTTGCTCGCAATGATTCTACTGGCTGCGAATGGGCTGGCCGCGGATTCGCCGGCGTACAGCGCCAGGCAGCTCACCGGGCTTCCGGTCGTCGACTGGATCACGAATGGCGGAAACATCTACAACCAGCGCTATTCGCCGCTTGCCGAGATCAATACCGGCAACGTGGCAGCGCTGAAGGCTGAGTGGCGGACGCATTTGAACGGCTCGGGCATGGGGCCGCCATTTTCCGGCGAGGCTCAGCCCATCGTGCAGGACGGCGTGATCTACATCTCCACCGGAGCCGATGATGTTTTTGCAATCGACATCGAAACCGGCAGGCAGTTGTGGGTGTACCAAGCGCACCTGGACAAAACCATAACCACGGTGTGTTGCGGATGGGTGAGCCGCGGCGTCGCGATCGGGGAAGGAAAAATCTTTCTGGGACGCCTCGACAGTAAAATCGTCGCGCTGGACCAGCGCACCGGCAAGGAATTGTGGTCGGTGCAGGCGGAGCGTTGGCAGGACGGTTACACGATCACCAGCGCGCCTCTTTACTACGACGGCATGATCATCACCGGCTTTGCCGGCGGCGAACACGCCTCGCGCGGCCGGGTGCGCGCGTTCAGCGCCAGGACCGGCAAATCGCTGTGGACATTTTTCACGGTTCCAGGACCCGGAGAATTTGGCCACGATACCTGGCCGGAGGACAATCCATCGTGGCAGTACGGCGGCGCCACTGTCTGGCAGACACCCGCCGTCGACCCCAAGCACGGGCTGATTTATTTTTCCACCGGCAATGCAGCTCCTGACTTCAACGGCAGCCTGCGCAAAGGCGACAATCTCTTTTCGGTGTCGATGGTCGCGATCGAGGCGAAGTCCGGCAAATATCGATGGCATTTCCAGCAAGTGCATCACGACTTGTGGGATTACGACTCGCCGAGTCCGGTCGTGCTGTTCGACGCGAACTACAACGGCCAACCTCGTGAGGCCATCGCGGAAATCGGCAAGACCGGCTGGGTGTATATTCTGGATCGCGTGACCGGCAAACCGCTCATTGGCATCGACGAGATGCCGGTGCCGCAGGAGCCCCGGCAGAACACCGCGGCCACACAGCCGTTTCCCGTCGGCGATCCGGTGGTACCGCATGAAATCGACATTCCACCCGCGGGGTTTCGTCTGGTGAACGAGGGGCGGATTTTTGCGCCCTACTGGGACAAGGCCGTGGTCGCAAAGCCCAGCCCGTGGGGCGGGACCAATTGGCCGCCAAGCTCTTATGATCCGCGGCTTGGGTTTCTCTTCGTTTGCGCCAACGATCAAATGGGACGATTCATGGTGGGGCCGTCACAGGAACCGAAGCCCGGCGCCCCCTTTACACAGGGCTTGTTCGGCTTCTCCGACATCCCGCTCAACGGGATTTTTGCGGCCGTCGATATGCGCACCAACACGCTCGTCTGGCGCCAGCGCTGGAAGGACAGCTGCTACAGCGGCTCGACCGCCACGGCGGGCGACATCGTCTTTACCGGCCGCAACGATGGGCGCTTCGTGGCGCTCGATTCGCGCAACGGCGATGTGCTCTGGGAATTCCAGACCGGCGCGGGCGTGAATGCCACCGCCAGCATATTTCAATACAAAGGCCATCAGAAGGTCGCGATCATATCCGCGGGCAACAATTTTGCCGGCAGCCCGGCGGGCGACAGCCTATGGTTGTTCTCTCTCGATGGCACATTACCGCCTTCCGAGCCGCCCGCCGCGCTTGCGGCCAAATCGACGGCGGTGAGTCTTAAAGGCGGGGATGCTGCGGCCGGAGCTCAAGTATTCGTGCACTATTGCGCAGCCTGTCACGGCGAGGAGGGCAAAGGCGGCCATGGGGCGGGACCTGATATCACCAAGGTGGCGGCGCTCGAGCTGGTGGCAAACACGGTGATTTCCGGCAAGAACAATATGCCGCCGTTCGCGGCCGCGCTCACCTTCGCGCAAATCAGGGATGTCGCGGCTTTTGTGGCCACGCAGCTGGGCAAGTAGTGCAATGCATCATTCACCCGGTTTGCGCATCATTCGCAAATCCTCCTTCACTGCCGCTCCCTGGAAGAACGGCGGCGGCATCACCTACGAGGCGATCCGCGTGCCGGCGGGCGGCGATGAGTTTTCCTGGCGCGTGAGCGTGGCGCACATCGATGCCTCCGGCCCGTTCTCGGAATTTGCGGCCCATAACCGCAAAATGGTGTTGCTCAAGGGCGCCGGACTCACACTTGAATTTGCCGATGGGCAACAAAAGGTACTGCGGCAACCGGGCGATTTGGCCGAGTTCGACGGTGCCATGGCCACTCACTGCGAATTGCTGCAAGGACCCTGCGTCGATCTGAATCTCATGGTGTCCAAGTCGGCGCAAGCCGAGGCTCGCGTGGAACGCGCCGTTGTTGAGCTTGCGGTACAGGCCGCGCCGTTCGAATCCAAGTTGATTTTCAGCATTGCGGAACCACTATTGCTGACGGGGGACGCGGGCGAGATCCTGCAGCTCGCACCCTGGGATCTTGCGGTGCTGTCGCGATGCGGCGCGCGAATCAGCAAAATACCGGCTGGAAATTTATCTGCGCCGAACGCCGTGTTTTTTGCGACCATAAGCGATCGATATGAATGATCTACGTGAAATGATAAGAGACCACGGCACGCGGCCCGAAAATCAAGCGGTAAAGCGCTTGCTGCATTCCCTGGAACTCACCGGCGGCGCGCGCCACCGCGCGGTTGCCGTTGCGATGTCATTGGTCGAAGGTGCGCGCGCGCGCCGCGACGAGCGGCCGTTCCTGGACGCCTTTTTGCAGGAGTTCGGCCTGTCGAATCAAGAAGGCATTGCCCTCATGTGCATTGCCGAAGCGCTGCTGCGCATCCCCGATGATGCCACCGCCGATCGGTTGATCGCCGAAAAACTCGCGACCGGGGATTGGTCGTCTCATTCGGGCCAGTCCGAATCGCTGTTCGTCAATGCCTCGACCTGGGGATTGATGCTCACCGGCGGAATTCTGGAGTTGGACCCGGCCATCAAGACCGATACCACAACGTGGATGCGCAAGCTGACCCGCAAAGCGGGCGAGCCTCTGGTGCGTCTGGCGGTGCGCCGCGCGATGCGCATCATCGGCGGCGAGTTCGTGGTGGGCCGCAGCATCGAAGAAGCGCTGGCGCGCAGCGCCCGCGAGGCGGAAGTTGCGCTGTGTTCCTTCGACATGCTGGGGGAGGGCGCGCGAACGCTCAAGGATGCCGAGCGCTATCTGAAGTCATACCAGCATGCCATCGAGGTCATCGGCGCGGCGGCTGCAGGGCGCGCCCCGCATGAAGCATCGAGTATCTCGATCAAACTGTCCGCCTTGGAGCCTCGCTACACGCTGCTGCAGCATGAGCGCGTGATGCGGCGCTTGGTGCCCCAGACCAAGGCTCTGGCGCGTCAAGCCGCCGCTTTGAACATCCAGCTCACCATCGATGCGGAAGAGGCGGACCGCCTCGACCTGTCACTGGATGTCATCGAGGCGCTGGCGCAGGACGCCGCCACCAAGGACTGGCCAGGCTTGGGGTTGGCGGTGCAGGCTTACGGCAAGCGCGCCCTGGATGTCATCGACTGGGTGGCGGCGACGGCTGCCCGCCACGGCAGGCGTATGACGGTGCGCTTGGTGAAGGGCGCCTATTGGGATTCGGAGATCAAGCGCAGCCAGGAGCGCGGTCTTGCAGGCTACCCGGTGTACACGCGCAAGGTCACCACCGATGTGTCCTACCTCGCCTGCGCGGGGCGCCTGTTCAATCACGCCGACACGATCTACCCGCAGTTCGCCACCCACAACGCGCATAGCATCGCATCGGTGCTGGAGCTGGCGCCCGCAAAAGCGAATTTTGAATTCCAGAGGCTGCACGGCATGGGCCGATTGCTGTACGCAGAGGCAGCGCGCAAGGTGGCTAACTTTCCGCGCGTGCGCGTCTATGCCCCGGTGGGCGAGCACAAGGATCTGCTGGCGTATCTGGTGCGGCGGCTCTTGGAAAATGGCGCCAATACGTCGTTCGTGAACCGCTTCATGGATGAGCAGGTGCCGGTGGCCGATATTGTCCGCGATCCCATCTCGGAGCTCGAGCGCTTGGAATCCTTCGCCCATCCGCGGCTGCCGATCCCCGCGGCCCTGTATGCCGAGCGGCGCAACTCCCGCGGGATGGATCTCGGCGATCCGCGGGAACTGCAAGCGCTGCGCGAGGAGCTGTCGGTGCGCGGCACTGCGGCCTCCGGACCCATCGTCAACGGCAAGTTGCTGCCCGGCAATGCGCATGCCGTCAGCAATCCCGCGGATCGCCGCGAGCAGGTGGGCACGGCGCGCGATGCCACGCCGGATGAAATAACCAAGGCATTCGACGCGAGCGCCCTGGCCCAACTGGAATGGGATCACATCGGCGGCGATGCGCGCGCCGCCTGTTTGGAAAAAGCGTCGGATCTGCTCGAGGCAAGCCGCGGGGAGTTTCATCAGCTGTTGGTGCGGGAGGCGGGCAAGACCTTCTCCGACGCCATCGCCGAGGTGCGCGAAGCGGTGGATTTCTGCCGCTACTACGCGCTGCGGGCGCGCAAACAGTTCGCGGCGCCGCTCAACCTCGAGGGTCCCACCGGGGAATTGAACGAGCTTTCCCTGCAGGGCCGCGGCGTGTTCGCCTGCATCAGCCCCTGGAATTTTCCGCTGGCGATCTTTGCGGGCCAGGTGACCGCCGCGCTCGCGGCGGGCAACGCGGTGGTGGCAAAGCCGGCCGAGCCCACGCCCTTGATTGCCGCGCGCTTCGTGCGGCTGCTGCACGAAGCCGGTGTCGCACCTGAGGCGCTGCAACTGGTGCCGGCGCGCGGGCGCCTGTTCGGCGAGATCGCCTTTGCCCATCCGGCACTCGCCGGTGTGGCGATGACGGGCTCGACCGCAACCGCATTGACCATCAATCGCGCGCTGGCCGGGCGCGGCGGAGCCATCGTGCCGCTGATCGCCGAGACCGGGGGTTTGAACGCGATGATTGCGGATTCAACCGCGCTGCCCGAACAGATCGTCGATGACGTGGTGAGTTCGGCATTCATGAGCGCCGGACAGCGCTGCTCGGCGTTGCGCCTGTTGTTCCTGCAGGAGGAGATCGCCGACCAGGTCCTGGAGATGATCGCGGGCGCCATGGATGAGCTGATCATCGGCGATCCCTCCAAGCTCGAGACCGACATCGGGCCGGTGATCACCGCAACGGCGGCGCAGGACTTGATGCAGCATGTCGAACGGATGCGCAAGGAGGCGCGCATCGTCAAGGCATGCGAACTGGGCGCAGAGCACGCGCACGGCAGTTTCGTCGCTCCGCATCTGATCGAGCTTGAAAACGCGGCGCAGCTCATGCGCGAGGAGTTCGGGCCGATCCTGCACGTGGTGCGCTACCGATCCACCGAGACGCGCGAGGTGCTCAAGGCCATTCGCGCCAGCCACTACGGCCTGACGCTCGGCGTGCAGACCCGCTTGGAGTCGTTCTGGCGCCAGGTGTTCGCGGAGACGTCGATCGGCAACACCTACGTCAATCGCAACATGATCGGCGCGGTGGTGGGCGTTCAGCCCTTTGGCGGCACTGGATTGTCCGGCACCGGTCCCAAGGCCGGGGGTCCGCATTATCTGTCGCGGTTCGCGAACGAGCGAACGCTGACCGTCAATACCACGGCCACCGGCGGCAACGCCGCGCTCTTGAATCTTGGGGGTTGAGCCCGCCACGATGCCCGTGGCACCTGCGCGCGCAGGACCTGCATCGTATTGGCGGCTGGTCCCCGGTGATGTGAATGGCTTCTTGGGGTTGGTCGTCGATAATTTGTCCGTGCTGGCGCTGCTCGCCGCGGTACTGATCGGCGGCTACGGGGTGCCCGCACCCATTGTGTTCGGGCGCATGTTTCCGGGCACCGCACTGGGCGTGCTCTTGGGCGACCTGATCTACACCTGGCTGGCCGTGAGGCTGGCGCGCCGCACCGGCCGCAGCGATGTCACGGCCATGCCATTCGGATTGGATACGCCGTCCACCATCGGCATGGTGCTCCTCGTATTGGGTCCGGCATTCGCAAAGTTTCGCGCCGCCGGCCTCGATCCGACCGCCGCGGGCCTTGAGACCTGGTATCTCGGCATGGCCGCAACCGCGAGCATGGGAGTCATCAAGCTGATCCTGTCATTCGCGGGCCGTGGGGTGCGGCGGTTGATTCCCACCGCGGGACTCCTGGGTTCATTGGCGGGCATCGCCTTGATGCTGATCGGCTTCTTTCCCATGGTGGATTTGCTGCAGGTGCCCATCATCGGTTTTCTCACCCTGGGGCTGGTGCTGTATGCGTTGGTCGCCAAGGGGTCGGTTCCCGGCGGCTTGCCGGGCGTGCTCTTTGCCGTGATCGTGGGGACCATGCTGTATTACGCCTTGGGCCACTTGGGCCTGCCCGGCATGCAAATTCCCGCGCCCGCCATGCCGGTGCTGCGCCTGGCATTTCCGCATCCCGATGTCGGGATTCTTCAGGGCTTCGCGGCTCTCCCGGATTATCTGCCGCTGATCATTCCATTTGCGCTGCTGACGGTGGTGGGCGGCGTGAACAACACCGAGAGCGCGCGCGTCGCCGGCGACGATTACGATGTGCGCAGCATTTTGCTCGCGGAAGCGGCGGCGACGTTCTTGGCGGGCATGGCCGGCGGTGTGGCGCAGACCACGCCCTACATCGGCCATCCGGCATTCAAGGAAATGGGCGCACGTTCGGGATACACGCTGCTCACGGGGATTTTCATCGGCGTGGGCGGCATGCTCGGCTTCATTGCCAACCTGATCGAGCTGGTGCCGCTCGCCGTGCTGGCGCCGGTGCTGGTGTTCCTGTCCCTCAACATCACCGTGCAGGCATTCACCGCGGTGCCCGCGCGCCATGCCCTGGCGGTGGCGATCAGCTTTTTCCCCTCGATCGCGCGTCTATTGACCATCGAACTCAGCGACCCACGATTCGTCGCGCCTAAGGTTTTCGCGCAACAGCTCACGGCGCCCGAGCACGGTTTGCCTACCTTAAGCGTCATCGTCGCGCTCGGTAACGGCTTCATCATCACGGCGACGATCTGGGCGGCGTTCGTGGTCGAGATGACCGAGCAACGGCTGCGCGCCGCGGCGGCCTACTTGGCGGCCGGCGGGCTTTTGAGTTTTTTCGGCATCATTCACTCGGTCCGGGTCGACGGCAGCGCCTATGCGCTGTGGCAATTGCAGGGCACCGCGCGCAATGTGGCCATCCAGTTCTGTGCGGCGTACTTCGTGCTCGCCGCGGCGTTCTTGTTGCTGTCATTGCAGAAGAAAACGCCTGTCGGCAGTGCCCCTTAATACCCGCGTGGGCGGACTCCTACGAAGTCAGCGCGCCAGCCGCCGCTTGAGATGCGCGCGCAGAGCGGCCAGATGTTCGCTCGACAATTCGCCGAGCATGCCGTGCCGTTCCTGCGGGATGTGCTCGACGACGCCGGTGCCCGCGCCGAACACGTAGTGCTCGAACAAAGCGCCCCAGGCGCGCCGCGTCGCGGGGGGCAGGGCGCGGATGCTCAATATTCCGTGGACCAGTGCGTCGAACGCCGAGTCGGCGCTGGCGGTATCGCTCGCCAAATCATGCCACCAGTAGTTCACCAGCACATTGAACGGCTCCAGCGACTCGACGTGATGCCACCAGAGCGGCGGAATGAAAACCGCATCACCCGGCGCCAACTCGGCCGTTTGCGCCGCGGACAATGCGTCGCGAAATTTGGGATACCGCTTAAAGTCGGGATGGCGCAGCGAGACCAGGCTCATCGCGGCCCCCGTCGGGGCGAAATCGAGGGGACCGATGTACAGGTTCGAAATCTGCTCCGGCGGGAACAGCGTGAAGCGCCGGCGGCCGGCAACTACGCAGCCGATGTTGTTCCATTCATCGACATGAGTTGGCGTGGTGATTTGATTGCCCAGCCAGATGCGCGGCAGCACCTCGTCGGCGACCAGGCTCAGATGGTTTTCCGCGGCGAAGCCCGGCAGGCAATCGCGGATGAGCGCGCTCTGTGCCGCGACTGCCGGCGACTTGGGAAATTGCGCATAGCGCAGCACCTGTTCGGCGACCGCCGACAGCGGCAGGCGATTGCGGTGGAAATTGAATCCGCTCATCGAGTCGTTGTAGAAAATCTGGCCGTCGATGGCCGGCGCCGTCAACAGCGCATCGACCGCGGCGCCGCTGTCGAATCGCTGCAGGTAGCGGACCGCTGCCGCGGGCGACTCAGCGGCCGCGCGAACCGCGGGCCAGTCGTTCACCAGGCCCCTGAACACGGCCGGCCGCTTCTCCGGCAGGACATCGCGCCGGATGGCGGCGGCGTCGAGTCCGACGAATTCGCGGATTGGCGAGGCTGTCACCAGAAATACACCTGCAGGGATTCGCCGTTGCGGCGCGCCGGAATGTCATTCAAGACCTTGCGGTGATCGCGGTAGTTCGCGGC
>DATMRC010000053.1:0-51818 GCA_035567075.1 Steroidobacteraceae bacterium | reverse complement strand
CAATGGCACGAACCCTACCTTCGCTGGTGGAGGGGGTAGGATTCGAACCTACGAAGGCATAAGCCAGCAGATTTACAGTCTGCCCCCGTTGGCCGCTTGGGTACCCCTCCCTAAAATGAGCCGCGTATTTTGCGGTGCGAGGCACGCAGTGTCAATGTCAAGTCGGGTCCTTTCCTTGAGAGCACATGGCCTCTTGATACTATCGTAAGATATATATAGCATAAGACATATCTTAAAACGTATCAGGAGATATTCGTGCATTCCTGCATCCATCATCATTTCGGGCGTTTTCGCGGTCACCACGTTCACGGCTTCGGATTTTTTGGCAAAGGGTCCATGGAGGGCGGCGGCATGGGCGGCCGCGGCTTCGGCATGGGCCGAAAACTGGGGTCCGCCGATCTGCAGCTTCTTATATTGAGGCTGCTGGACGAGAAGCCCAGCCACGGCTACGAAATAATCAAGGCGCTGGACGAGCATTCCAACGGTTTCTACGTACCCAGCCCGGGGATGGTGTATCCGGCGCTAACCTACCTCGAAGAACTTGGGTTTGCCACGGTCGAAGCCGTGGGCGCGCGCAAGCAATACCACATCAGCGCCGCGGGCAAAGAGCACTTGGAGAAGAACCGCGCCGCTGCCGATGCGCTGTTCGCACAATTCGGCCGCATCGGCGAGCGCATGGATCGCGTGCGGCGTGCGCTGGATGCCGAGGATGCCGGCGAGGAATCCAGCGCCGACCGCGAGCGCCGCGGCTCCAAGGAACTGCTTCGCGCCAGGCGCGATCTTAAACTTGCGCTGCTCGACAAATGGAACAGCTCGCGCGAGGAGCAACTGCGCATCGCGGAGATCTTGAAACGCGCGGCCGCTGAAATCTCAAGCCAGTAGCGCTACTGCAAATGCGACTCGAACAATCGATAGATGCGCTTGTATTCATCGAGCCACGAGTCGGCGTTGCTGAAGCCGTGGCGATCCAACGGATACGGTGAAATCGTAAAATTATCCTTGTGCAGTTCGATCAGGCGTTCATACAGGCGCATTGAATCCTCGAACAGCACATTGTCATCGATCACACCGTGGCAGATCAGCAGGGCGTCAGACAGGCCGCCGGCGAATTCGATCGGCGACGAGCGCGCGTATGCGATCGGGTCGATTTGCGGATCGTTGAGAATGCCTGAGGTGTATCCGCGGTCGTACTGCATCCAGTCCGTGACCGGACGCAGCGCAGCGCCGGCCGCAAATTCACCAGGCGCCCGGAACAGCGCCATCAGCGTCATGAACCCGCCGTAGGAACCGCCGTAGACGCCCACCCGCTTCGGATCGACGCCCATGTGCTCCACCAGCCACTTCTTGCCGTCGAGCATATCCTCCAATTCCGGATGTCCCATCTGCCGGTAAATTGCGGTGCGCCAGTCGCGCCCGTAACCAGCCGAGGCGCGGTAGTCGAGATCGAGAACCACATAGCCCTTGTGCGCCAGCAGATTGTGGAACATCTGCTCGCGGAAATAGTACGAGTAGCGCAGATGCACGTCCTGCGTATAGCCGGCACCGTGTATGAATAGCACCGCCGGTTTGTTTGCGGGCGCCGCGGCGTTCGCATCGCGGTAAAGCTTTGCGTAGATTCCGCCGTCAAAATGGGTCGACGGAATCTTCACGATTTCCGGCTCGATCCAGGTCATGGATTTGTATTCGGCGGAACGCGTATCGGTCAATTCGCGAGGACTATCGGAGCCGTCGGTATTCCCGACCGCAATCTGCGAGCGCACATAGGGCGAGGAATGGGTGACCAGCAGCCGTTTGCCGGCGCGATCCAGTGCGATCTTCTCGACTCCTTGAAGTCGCGTCAGGCGCTGCAGCGCCCCGCCGTTGCTCGCCACACGATAAACATCGTAGCTGGAAGGCGCCTGTTCATTGCTCAGCACGTAAAACCAGCGGCCATCTTCGGACAGCACCGCATCGGACACCTCGAATGCGCCATGCGTCAGTGCCTTAGGCTGGCCATTCAAGGCCTTGGTATACAAATGCACATAGCCGGACTCTTCGGACTGATACCAAAGCGAGCGATTGTCGTTCAGCCAGCCGTATTCATTGAAGCGCTCGTTGACCCATGCGCCATCGGTCAAGCGATGCTGCGGCACCAGCACGAACGAGCCCAGGTCAACGCTGACTATCCAGCGATCCTTGTTGTCGATCGAGAACAGTTCGATGCCGAGAGCCCCGCCGTCGCCGCTCCACTTGGGCCCCGCACTGGGGAAATCTGGTTCTTCGCTCACTGCCCACACGCCGCGAGCCTTCTTCTCGACGGCGGCGCCGGAGAGTTGCGGAGCGGCCGCAGACTTGGGATCGGTCGCAGGCTTCGCCTTGGCATTTTCTTCGCGCACCGCCTTCAATGGGTCGTCGTAGATTCCCGGCAGCTTGTCGAGATTAAGCGGGTGCGCCGTATGGTCGACAAGATTGAGCAGCACGAAGGATTGCGGCGCCGGTGGATTGCGGCCAACACGCAGGCGCTCCGTCTCGAATTCCTCATAGCCCGATTCGGTTACATAGCGGGTGAGCTTGCCCTCCCGGCCTCGCTCGTAGGACTTAGGCTCGGTGATCACGAGCAGCCAGCGCCCGTCAGGAGCGAGTTCGGTATCCCGAACAGTGACCTCGTCGCCGAGATAAAACGGCAGCACCGGTCGCGTCGCGTCCCCTTTCTGCAGCGCCTCGTTGTGTGCTCTGGTTATTTCGGTCTCGTCATGCGATTTCTTCAAGGTCGAGAACGTGTGCAATTGCATATCCCGCATATCATCGGGTTTGGGCGGCGCGTGCGGATCTTTTTCGGCCTTGACGATGGCCGCCGCCGCCGAAACTCCGCTGCCAAAGTCGTGCACGAACCAATCATTGGCGGCGCGATAGCTCAGCAGCTTGCCGTCCTCAGAAAAACGGGGAGCGCTCTCTGTCTGCGACGTGCGCGTGATCTGCGTCAATCGGCCGGTGGCAAGATCGCGCACGAAAATATCGCCATTGCGCACGAATGCGGCGCGCTTGCCGGCACGGTCGTAGATCGCCGGCGCATCCGCGACCGCCATCGCGGCCGCGTCCACGATCTGGTCCTTGCGGCTGGCAGGATCGAGCCGATGCAGATCGACGATCGGCGAGCCACCGCGCTTCAACCAGTAGTACACCATTGCGCCGTCCGCCGACCAATAAGCATCCCGCACCGGTGGACCGATCCAATCCGGGTCCGCCATGATTTTTTCCAGGGTAATGTTGGATTGCGCCGAAGAGGCGCCGATGCTTGAAGAACCAACCGCGAGGCTCGTCAGAGAAATCAATAACAAGCAGTATTTCATGAGATTCCCGCCATCCGAATCCCGCGTATCCTACCTTATCGATTCGCGCGCTACGGCAGTCCGTGCAGCCTATGCGTAGTCATCGATGCGCGACTTGGGCGGCCGCGGCGCGGCAGCGGGGTCCTTACTTTCCACGGCTGGCGGCGCGGGAGCGGCGGGGCGCTGCTGGTCGGAACGCGAGCCGCGCTCTCGATCATCCTTGGAGGATCGCCGGTCCGCTATCGGCAGGGCAGGATATAGTCCGGAGTTGCTCAACCGGTCAACTTCACTCATGGCGCAACCTGGCTGTCGGGCTTGGGTTTGATCAAAACGGTGTTCTCCAACGCAGTGGGCGCCACGCGGTACAGCAGCCGATCGGTGGCGCTGCCCGCATCGGCGGTCTCGACCCCGGGCGCTGTGACCGCCGCGGTGGATTCGCCCGCGGATTTTGGCGTGACGGCGTTGCCCGGCGACACCGCCTCCAAAACCAGAACGGCAACGCGTCGATTGGCGTTGCGTCCCTCGCTCGTGTCGTTTGCCTGGCGCGGACGAAATTCCCCGAAGCCGACGATCTCGAGCCGCAACGGTTCGATGCCCTGCTTGGTGAACTGATGCACGACGCTGGCGGCGCGCGCCGCCGACAACTCCCAATTGGACGGAAAGGCGCTGGTGTGTATCGGCCTGTCGTCCGTATGTCCTTCGACCCGGATGGGATTGGGAAAGGGCTTCAAGACTTCCGCGAGTTTGTCCAGTACCGATTCGGCGGCCGGCGAGAATGCGCCCGATCCGCTCGGAAACAGGATGTCGGTGTTGATCTCGATTTCCAGCCACATGTTCTCGCGCCGCACGGTGACCAGTTTGGCATCGATGAGCGCCTGCATCGCGTCCTGCACTTCACGCTCCAGGCGAATCAATGCGCCGCCAGAATCCGCGGCGCCGCGCCGGATCGGCACCGGCGAGACGGTGCCGGCGCCGGCGTTCGTTTTCTGCTCCTTGATCTTCATCAGGGTGGTGGGCGATATGCCCACCAATGGCTTGTCGCCGCCTTTGCCGGGCTCCTTGTCGCCGATATTCAAGGGCTGCATGCTCTTCGGCGCGCCGTTGAATGCCGCAATCATCGCGTCGGACAGGACTCGAAACTTCCCCTCGTTCACCGACGACATCGCGTACATCACCGTAAACAGCGCGAATAGCAGGGTTACCAGGTCGCCGTAGGGAATGGCCCAGGCTTCGTGGTTCACATGTTCTTCGTGCTTTTTCTTACGAGCCATGGCGCCTCAATCAATGGTGAAAATAGCCTTGAAGCTTCGACTCGATATTGCGCGGATTCTCCCCCTGCGCGATGGCGATGAGGCCTTCGATCACCATGTTGCGTACCTGCGATTGGTCGTGAATCACCGACTTCAACTTATTGCCCATGGGCAGGAACAGGAGGTTGGCGAAGGCAATACCATAGATGGTGGCAATGAAGGCCGCGGCGATGCCGTGGCCCAGCTTGGAGGGATCGTTCAGGTTCTGCATGACCGCCATCAATCCCATGACCGCGCCGATGATGCCGAGCGTCGGGGAGTAGACGCCCATTGACTCGAAAACCTTGGCGGCCTGCGTGTCGAAATGTTCCATGGTGTCCAATTCGATTTCCATGCTGGAACGGATCGCATCCGGTTCGCCGCCGTCGACCAAGGATTGCAGGCCTTTTTTCAAGAATTCATCCTGCTCGCCCTCGACCGCGGACTCCAAACCCAGCAACCCCTGCTTGCGGGCGATGTTGCTCCATTCGACGATCTTTTCGATCATGGCGGCGGGATTGTTGACCGGCGGCTTGAACACCCAGGAGACGATTTTCCAGGCGCGCAAAAAGGTGGCCATCGGCGTCTGCACCAGGCTGGCGGCAAGCGTACCGACGACGACAATGACAAAGGCGGCGCTGCCGACCAGCGCGCCGGCACTGCTGCCCTTGAGGATCGCGCCGCCGATAATTGCTATGAGCGCGAGCACAATGCCGACGATGCTTAGGATGTCCATTCAATCAGTCTGGCGCCAGCCACTCCGCTAAACGCGCGCGCAAGCGCACCAACGCCTGGCCGTGAATCTGACATACACGCGATTCCGAGACCTCGAGCACCTCGCCGATTTCGCGCAGATTCATGTCCTCGTCGTAATACAGCGAAAGCACCAGTTTTTCGCGCTCCGGCAGCTGGTTGACGGCAGAGCCGAGGGCTGTGCGAAATCCGGCATCCTCGATGTCGTCGAACGGACCCGGCCGTTCATCGCGCGCGTGGTCCGCCGGGCTCGATTCATCTTCGCTCGAGCCCATTTGATCGAAACTGAACAGCCGGCAACTCGCGGCGTCCTGCACCAGCTTGTGATACTCCTCGATGGATACGCCGAGGCCGTCGGCGATGTCTGTCGGACTCGCATCCTGGCCTTTGGCGTTTTCGATCTTGCGGATAACGTCGGCCATCGCGCGCATGTTTCGATGCACCGAGCGCGGCGTCCAGTCGGATTTGCGCACCTCGTCGAGCATGGCTCCGCGTATCCGTATGCCGGCGTAGGTTTCGAAATTGGCGCCCTTGGTGGCGGAGTAGTGCTTTGCCGCGTCCAACAAACCGATCATGCCGGACTGAATCAAATCATCGACTTCCACGTTCGGCGGCATGCGGCTAACCAGGTGGTAGGCTATACGCTTGACCAAATCGGCGTGCCGCAGCACCAGTTCTTGCTGCGGCACCTGATCGACAGGACCTTGGTCCTCCGCAGTCGGTTTCGCGCTGCGTTTCTGGGTATTCAGGTACTGTGTGCTTGCTCTCATTGCAATACCGTCGCGGAGGCGATCCGGGCCCCCACCATTCGTTCGACAAAGAACTCCAGGTGACCGCGTGCCCCTTGAGGCACAGACCACTTATCGGCTTTGCAGGCCAGATTCTTGAGTGCAATGGACGAAATTGATGCCGGGTAGGCATCCACCACCGCCGTTTGCAGTTGCACCGCCCGGCGCAGGTAGTTGTCAAACGGTACGGAACCGGCGAACTCGAGCGTCACATTGAGAAATCGGTCACAGACCCGGGAAATTTTCTGGAACAGGTTCGGACCCTCCCCCGAGCGGCGCGTCTGATTTGCCAGAATTTGAAACCGCTGCACGCCGTGTTCGCGGCTCAATACCTTTATCAAGGCGTAGGCATCCGTGATCGAGGCGGGTTCGTCGCAAACCACGACCACCACGTGATGCGCGGCCTGGCTGAAGGACATGACACTGTCGTTCAGCCCCGCCGCGGTGTCGACCACGAGCACCTCAACCCGGTGATACAAGTCGCTGAACGCGCGGATGATGCCCGCGTGCTCGGCAGACGACAGGGTTGCCATGCGTTTGACGCCGGAAGCGGCCGGCACGATCTGCAGACCATGGGGCCCGGTGACGATGGCGTCTTCCAATGTGCAATCGCCTCTGATCACGTGACCCAGGTGGAAGCGGGTGTGCAGGCCCAGTACCACGTCCACATTGGCGAGCCCCAGGTCCGCGTCCACCAGCATGACGTCGCGCCCCTGCGCTGCAATGGACACGGCCAGGTTGGCGGATACCGTGGTCTTGCCGACCCCTCCCTTGCCGCCGGTGACGGCGATGACCTTCACCGGGCGGGTCGAGTTGAGTTCCGCCATGGCATCGAGTCGATCTGGCGAAAGTCTGTTATTACGCATGGACATGTCCTCGATTTGGATTGCTCGCAAGATGCACTTCGCTGCGCAGCGGCATGGCCCGCTCCTTGAGCGCCAGCGCGGCGCGCGCCAGCCAAACCCGCTTGCCATGAGCCGCGTGCAGGTCCGCCGGTATCCGCTGTCCGTCGCAGAGATAGGCGATTTGCAGACGGTGACGGAGCGCCGCGGATATCACGGCGCCCAAACTCGCCGCCTCATCGACTTTGGTGATGATGCACGCCGCCGGCGTCGCTCTCGCGAACGCCCTTACTATTTCGTCGAGCGCATGAGCCTCGCCCTGCGCGGGAAGCGCCAGAAGAATTCGCGCGAGGGGGGCGCCCGACTTCAGCGCAGCCAGTTGTTCAACCAGCCGAAAATCTCGCGGCCCCATGCCCGCGGTATCGATCAGTACCAATTTTTTGGATTTGAGCTGCTGCAGCACCAGAGCCAGTTCCTTGCCGCTGTTCGCGGCATGCAATGGCACTCCGACGGCGCGCGCGAACGTCCTTAGCTGGTCGCGAGCGCCGACCCGGTAACTATCGGTGCTGACCAACCCCAGATCCGCGGCCCCGTGCTGCATGCACCAGCGGGCGGCGAGCTTGGCAATCGTGGTGGTTTTGCCGGCACCCGTGGGACCCACCACTGCGGTAATGCCGCCGTTGACGCTGCTCAGGTCGTTGACCACGGGCAGATGTTTGACCAGCAATGCCAATTTGATGTGCGCCGGGTCCTTCAGGTTGGTATGCAGCGGCGCAAGTGCGGCCAGCGCCATTGCCACGTCCGGAGCAATATCCATCGCCGTCAGCTCCTCGAGCACCCGCGCCCTCAAGGGTTGGCGCAAGCGCTTGTCGCTGCTGGTGGTGCCGGCCAGGCCGGCCAAGCCGCTCTCGAGCATCCGGCGCAGATCCTTTAATTCTCGTTGCATGTCGCCAAGGCCGATGTTTCCTGCAGCGACCACGCTGGTCGCGGGGATGGGCTGCGGCAGCGCGCGCGGAGCCGCCGCCACCGCTGGCGCCGCTTTCGCAGCAGGCGTCTTCGTCGCAGGCGCGGTTTTCACCGCCGCCGGCGTCGCCTTTATCGCGGGCGCCGGCTTTATCGCCGGTGCCGCTTTTATCACCGGCGTCGCCTTCATCGGCTGCGGCGCATCGCTGCTCTGCGGCGGCGCTTCGCTGATCGCCGGCGTACGCTGCCGGTTGGCTTCGGCAAACAAAGCCTCGTCGTAGTCGACGGCCGCTATGACTTCAATGCCGTCCGCGCCGCGGCGACTCGACAGGATGACCGCATCAGGTCCTTGTTCGGCCCTGACCTGGCAAAGAGCCGCCCGCATGCTGACCGCGGTGTAGCGTTTTATTTTCATGTCAACCTCCGTGAATCAAATTGTTTCTCAGCGCCCGACCGCGGCGATCACGCGGATGCGGCGATTTTCCGGAATCTCGTTGTAGGCCAGCACGGCGAGCGAGGGAGTCGAGTGGCGCATCAATCGCGCGATCCACGGCCGGATCTTCGGCGCGACCAGCAGCACCGCCGGTTCGCCTGCCGCCTCCTGCCGCCGGGTACTGTCGCCAAGCGCGGTTTGAATCCGGTCCGCAAGACCAGGCTCAAATCCGGGGGACGCATCGCCGCCCGCCATCGAATCCTGCAGGACCTGCTCGAGCGCAGGATCCAAAGTGATCACGGGCAACTCCTGGCGCAGGCCGCCGATGTTCTGCACGATGCTGCGGCCGAGCGCGACCCGCACGGCGGCTACCAGCACCACTGGATCCTGTGATTTGGGCGCAAGTTCGGCGAGCGTTTCGCAGATGGTGCGCAGATTGCGGATGGGCACTCGCTCCAACAGAAGATATTGCAGGACCTTGACGACCACGCTCATCGGCAAAAGCTTCGGCACTAGGTCTTCGATGAGCTT
The DNA here is from genome assembly GCA_035567075.1 of Steroidobacteraceae bacterium. Classification (GTDB taxonomy): domain Bacteria; phylum Pseudomonadota; class Gammaproteobacteria; order Steroidobacterales; family Steroidobacteraceae; genus Bog-1198. The sequence continues at coordinate 42,911 of DATMRC010000053.1, read as the reverse complement.
GGGTGCGGTCTTGCTCAGGCGGTTCAGCAGCTGCTGCACCTCTTCGTGACCCAGCAATTCATGGGCGTGCGACTGCAATAAATGGCTCAAATGAGTCGCAATGACGCTGCTGCTGTCGACCACGGTATAACCTTGGGCCTGCGCCTGCTCGCGACGCGACTTGTCGATCCATAGCGCGTCCAAACCGAATGCCGGATCCTTGGTGGCTGACCCCGGCAGCGTGCCCGCCACCTGTCCCGGATTGATGGCCAGTTCCCGATCCGGGAACACTTCGGACTCGCCGACCGGAGCGCCGAGGACGGTGATGCGATAGGAATTTGGCCCAAGCTCCAGGTTGTCGCGTATGTGGACCGCCTGCACCAGGAAGCCGAGTTCTTCTGACAGTTTTTTGCGCACGCCCTTGATGCGCCCCATCAATTCGCCGCCCTGATTGCGGTCGACCAGCGGTATCAGTCGATACCCGACCTCGAGCCCGATGAGATCGACCTGTTCGACGTCGTCCCAGGACAGTTCCTTCTGTTCCGCCGGAGCGGCGGCAGCGGCCGCCGCGGGCACGGCGGCGGCGGTCTTGCCCGCCGCGGCGCGTTTGCTCAAAAAGTAGGCAGCCGCGCCGCAGGCGCCGGCCATCGCCAGAAACACCACATTCGGCATGCCGGGAATGATGCCGAGCAGGGCCAGTATGCCGCTGGTGACCCCCAGCGCCCGGGGCTGGCCCAGCACCTGCGCCACGATCTGCTGGCTCATGTCATGCGGACGCGACACGCGCGTGACCAGAATGGCGACGGCCACGGACAGCAGCAGCGCCGGAATCTGTGCGACCAGCCCGTCGCCGATCGTGAGCAGCGCATAGGTTCGGCCCGCGTCGGCGAGCGACATGCCGTGCTGTGCCGCGCCGATGACGGTGCCGCCGAACAAGTTGATGAACACGACCAAAATGCCGGCGATGGCGTCGCCGCGGACGAACTTGCTCGCGCCGTCCATTGCGCCGTAGAAGTCGGCTTCCTCGCGAACTTCCTGCCGCCGGATGATGGCCTCGGCTTGCGTGATGATGCCGGCGTTCAAATCGGCGTCGATCGCCATTTGCCGTCCGGGCATCGCATCCAGGGTGAAGCGCGCGCTGACTTCGGAGATTCTTCCCGCGCCCTTGGTGATGACCACGAAGTTGATGATCACGAGTACGGTGAACACGACCATGCCCACGGCGTAGTTGCCGCCGACCACGAAATGGCCGAACGCCGCGATGACGTGGCCCGCGGCCTGCGACCCTGTATGCCCGTTGATCAAAACAATGCGGGTCGAGGCCACGTTGAGGCCCAAACGCAGCAGCGTCGCGCCAAGCAGCACCGTAGGGAAGGTTGCGAACTCGAGCGCCCGCCGTACATAGATCACCGCCAGCAAGATCATCAGCGACAGCGAAATGTTGAAGGTGAAGAACACGTCCAGCAGGAATGCCGGCAGCGGCAGCACCATCATGGCGAGAACCACCATGACGAGCAGCGGCACACCCAACCCGTTGCGGGCGAATTCGCCGAAGGTCGCTACTGCGGCGCGCGCGTTCATGCGTCTCCGTACTCATCGCCGACATTAGGTTCCGGGCGCGCCATGCGGGCCGCGGCTGTCGGGTTCAAGGTGCGCAGCCTGAAGATGTACGACAGCACCTGCGCAACGGCCACATACAGTCCCGCCGGGATCTCCTTGTTGAGGTCGGTCGAGCGGTACAGCGCCCGCGCCAGCTTCGGCGACTCGAATACCGGGACGCGATGTTCCTCGGCGATGCGGCGTATGTTCTGCGCGACCATGTCGACGCCCTTGGCCAGCACGCGCGGCGCCCGCATTTTCATCGGGTCGTACTTGAGGGCCACCGCGAAGTGCGTCGGGTTGACGATGACCACGTCGGCGGTCGGAACCTTGTGCATCATGCGGCGCCGCGCCAGCGTTTGCTGCATTTGACGGATGCGCTGCTTGGTTTCGGGGCGCCCGTCCATCTCCTTGGATTCGTCTCGCAGCTCCTGGCGCGTCATTCGCAAGGCTCGCTTGAATTGAAACAGCTGCAAAGGCACATCCACCATCGCCACCAATGCAAGTGAGGCGCACAACCAAACGAACGCCCAGCTCAAAAGTCCGGCACCGCGGCTAACGGCCGCCCGCGGCGCCATGCGCGCCAGGGCCAGAACGTCGCCGAATATCCAGCTCACGATCCACGCGCAAACCCCGCCCACCACCAGGCATTTGAGGAGCGCTTTACCGAGTTCCGATAGCCCGTGGAGGCCGAATAACCGCTTGAATCCCGCCATGGGACTCAAGCGGGAAAAGTCAGGCGTCATCGCACGAGGACTGAAATTCCAACCGCCAAGCAGCATGGATGCCAGCAGCACCAACCCTACCAGCGCGCCGAACACCGGCATCAGTGCCAGCAGCGCACTCACGCCGGCGTCGCCGAGTGATGCCGACATCGAATCCGTGTCGCGCAATGCGCTCGCATCGATTGACAAGCCCTTGCGCATCATTTGCGACAGGCGCGAGGCCAGCGGTCCGCCGATTGCGACCAGCGCCGCGCTGCCGCCGATCATGGTCGCGAAGTTGGTGAGTTCCCGGGAGCGCGGTATTTGCCCGCGCTCGCGCGCTTCCTGTAAGCGTCGTTGCGAAGGCTCCTCGGTGCGTTCGCCCCCCATTTCGGATTCGGCCATCAGGGCACTCCCGTGGCCGGCGCGCCGACCATTTCCGAGACCGCCGTCAGCGCACTGTTAATGAGGCTCGAAATGCCCGACATGATGCCGTCGAGACCGGCGATGAGCACGAAAAACCCGGCGATCAAGGTGATGGTGAATCCGATGCCGAACAGATTGAGCTGCGGCGCGGCGCGCGTGACCACGCCGAGCGCGAGATTGACGATCACCAGCGCAATTACCGCGGGCAGCGCAATGAGCAGCCCGGCATCGAAGACTCGCGCCCCCCACAGCACCACCGACAGCAGAAAATTCTTGTCCACATGAGATGCGCCCACGGGCAGGCTATGAAAGCTCTGCGCCAGGGCGCCGAGCAGCAACAAGTGACCGTTGATGGCGAGGTAGACCAGAGTGCCGAAGATCATGAACAGCTGGCCGAGCACCGGAGTTTGGGCTCCGCGCTGCGGATCGACCAGGGTCGCGAAACCCAACCCCATGGAAAGCGATACGCTTTGTCCGGCGAATACCAGCGCCTCGAGCGCCAGCTGCACCACCATGCCGATCGACACGCCGATCAGTACCTCCAGCACCGCAGTGAGCATTCCGGCCGCCGAAAAAATCGACAGGTCCGCGGGCACCTCGACCAGGGGGGCCATCAGAAACGCCAACGCCAACGTCAGCACGATCTTGACGAGGCGCGGCACGGCCGCCTCGCTGGTGGCGGGCGCAGTGAGCACGAACCCGCTGATGCGCAGCACCGGCCACCACATGCGGCCGACCCACATCGAGACATCGGACGCGTTGAGGGTCAGCGGCTGCATGTTCGCCTAGCCGATCACCGTGGGGATGCCGGCGTACAGGTCGCGCGTGAAGTCGATCAGCACACGCAATATCCACGGACCCGCCACGAACAGGGTGAGCACCAGCATCAGCAGCTTCGGGATGAAGCTCAAGGTGGATTCATTGATCTGTGTGGCGGCCTGCAGCATGCCGATCACCAATCCGGTGATGAGTGCGATAAGCAGCAGCGGCGCGGCAACCAGCGAGGTCACCAGCAGCGTCTTGTGCGCCAGGTCCATGACGTTCTCGGGCGTCATTGATGAAAACTCGAAGCCAGCGTTCCAATCAGAAGCGTCCAGCCGTCAACCACGACGAACAACATGATCTTGAACGGCAACGACACCAGGACCGGCGACAGCATCATCATGCCCATCGACATCAACACGCTGGCCACCACCAGGTCGATCACCAAAAACGGTATGAAAACCATGAAGCCGATTTGAAATGCGGTTTTGAGCTCGCTGGTGATGAAGGTCGGAACCAACACCGTCAGCGGCACGTCATCGGCGCTGGCAAATTGCGCCTTGCCTGAGAGCTTGGAAAAGAGCTGCAGATCATTTTCGCGGGTCTGCGCCAGCATGAATTTTTTGAGCGGCTGGACGGTGCGTTCGATTGCCACCTCGCCTGCAAGCCGGCCGTCCATGTACGGCTTGATGCCGGCGGCGTAGGACTGCTCGAGCGTCGGACCCATCACGAAAAAGGTCAGAAACAGCGCCAGACCGGTCAGCACCTGATTCGACGGAGTGGTTGCCATGCCGAGCGCCTGGCGGAGTATCGACAGCACGATGATGATGCGCGTGAATGCCGTCATTGCCAGCAGAATGGCCGGCAGCAGCGTCAACAGCGTCATCAGTATCAAGATCTGAAAGGTGAGCGAGTAGGTCTGCGCGCCGTCGGCCGCGGTTTTGACGGCCACCGCAGGCAGCGCGACTTGCGCAAGCGCCGCGCCGAACGGCAGCAGAGCCAGGAGCCCGATCCACACCAGGCGACGATGCATGAGGCCGCGCATCTGTTTCACGCCGGACCGCCGGCAGGTGGTCCGCCGGTCGGGGCGCCAGATCGCTTCATCAATTCCCGCATGCGCTCGGCAAACGCCGGTGCCGCGGGGATGGTTTTCAGCGCGATCGGTGCGGCCAGCGGAGTCAGCGGTACCACGCCGTTGGCGCCGATGCCAACCAGCACTTGAGCGTCTCCGATCCGGATCAACATGATGCGTTCGCGCGGCCCAACCTTGAGTTCCTCGAGCACGCTGGAATCCAGGGATCCGCGCGGCGCCGCCAATTTGAATCGCTTCATCACCCAGCCGATGGCCAGGATCAAAGCAACGATGGCCACGAGGCTCAAGGTGAGCTGCGTCAAGCTGCCGACCGACAAGGGCGAGCCGGGCTGCGCCATCGCCGTCACCGCGCGTGCTCCATTCTTTCGGTCGCACTCACCACATCGGTGAGCCGAATGCCGAATTTCTCGTTGACCACCACCACTTCGCCGCGCGCAATGCGCACACCGTTCACCAATACGTCGAGCGGCTCACCCGCAAGGCGGTCGAGCTCGACCACGGCGCCGGGCGCCAGTTGCAGCAGGTCACGCACCGACATGCGCGCGCGCCCGACCTCGAGCGCCAGCGTGACCGCAACATCGAGAATCAAATTCAGGTTCATTTCCTGGCCGCCGGGGCCCGCAGCACTGCTGCTCAAGTCGCTGAATTGCGCGCGCGCGACGGCGGCGCTCTTGGAATCGGGCGGGCTCATGTTTGGGCTCCTGGAAGAATTTTGAGGGCGTTGCGTCCTTGCGAGACGCCAAATCTGCCGCGATGCACCGGCACGTCGCCGGCCAACAGAGTCGCCTGCTGCGGCGCTTCGATGGGAATGATGTCGCCGGGCGCCAGGCTGACCAGTTCGCGCAGGCTGATTTGGGCCTGGGCAAGTATTGCGCGGGTGTCGATCTCGGCGTCCTGCAATGCCGCCGTCAGCATCGGCGCCCAGGCTTCCTGCTTGCGCACCGGCGCGGCGGTGCCGTTGCCTGAGAGCGCATCGCGAATGGGCGCCAGCAGGGAATCGGGAAACAGCCAATCGATGCGGCCGCTACGGGCTGCGAATTCCACCGTGAATCTGGCGACGACGACGGATTCGAGCTGGCCGCCCAACTGCACCAGGCGCGGGTTGGTCTCCTGCTTCACGAGTTCCAGTTCGAGAGGTGCGACCGGCAGCCAGGCGGCGGCAAAGTCCGCCGCAAAACTGCGCACCATCAACGTGAGGAATCGTTGTGCGGCGGGCGCGACGGCCGCTGCGGGGTCGGCGTTGGCGCGGCCCGATCCGCCGAAGAATCCGTCCAGCAGAGTCAACAACAACGCCGGTTCGACGCTGACATACGCATGACCGGTCAAGGGTTTGAGGCGCACCACCGCAAGACTTGCCGGCGCCGGCAGCGACGCCTGCAGGTCGGTGCTCTTCACCGACTCCAAAGAATCGAATTGCATGCTGGCCTCGCGCCCGAGCAATCCGGCCAGTGACGGACCCGCCCGCTCCGCAAAGTTCCCGGCGATCTCCTCGAGCAGCGGCAATTGCGTGCGGTTGATGCGCTGTACCGAGAAGTCATAGGGCCGCACGTCGCCGGCGCGTTCTTTGCCGTCTTTTTCCAGAAGTGCCGCCACCTCTTCATCGGAGATGGCTTCGCGCGCCGCTGCTTCGCCCATCATTGCACCACGAAACTGGTGAACAGCAGGTCGTCGACGTCCGGGCTGCCTTCCTTCTTTTGAACCGCGCGGATTTCAGTGAGCGCTTCCTGGCGCAGTTTCTCCTTGCCTTCGCGCGACATCAACGACTGATAGTTGCGATTGCTCATGAGCAACAGCAGATTGTTGCGAATCACCGGATTGTTCTTTTGCACCGTATCGATGACCTTCTCGTCATGGGCCATGATTTCCATGCTGATCTGCAGGAAGCGCACCGCGGAACCATCCTCGAAATTGACCACCAGGGGCGGATCAATGGCGTAGTACACGGCGGGCTTGGGAGGGCCTGCCTTTTCCTCTTTCTTGGCAGCCACGACGACCGGTACGATGGCGGTGATCTTGCCGTCCTTGTCAAGCTTGAGATCGGGCAGCGGATGCAGCTTGGCGTTGATGAAACCGCCGATCACGACGGCGACCAGGGACAGCACGAAAATGCCGACCCCGTTGATCACAGTGCCCAGGAAGCCGCCGGATTTCTTAGGCGGAGGTGGAGGAGCATCGGCAACTTCGTCGGCCATAGTTCGATTCCAATTCGCGGTCACATGCCGCAATCGAATCGAGCAAGTTCTATGCCAGACGCGTTCTACCGCGCTTTGCTCAGGGTATTCAGTAACTTATCCCGTTTCGCGACAGCGGGCTGCGTCGTAAAATTGACGCTTTCGCGGCTAAAACTTCAGGGAAACCTTCAATCCCGGTGCGGCGTCATCCAGAATCAGATGCGCGCCGTGCAATTTGGTCACCGCAGCGACCAGCGACAACCCCAGGCCTGAGCCGGGAAATTTCCGTGCTTCGTCCAAGCGCACGCGCCGGCCGAGCACGATCTCGCGCTTCTCGGCCGGAATACCGGGCCCGTTATCCTCGACGATCACCTCCGGTCCGCTGCCGGACCCTTGCAGCACGACACGAATGTGCCCGCCATCCGGTGTGAACTTGATGGCATTGTCGAGCAGATTTGCGAGTGCTTGCGCCAGCAATTGGCGGCTGCCCAGCACCGAGGCTCCGGCAGCAACGGAACTCTCGAGCACAATGCCGCGCTCTTCGCTCACCGGCGCGTACAACTCGACCACGCTCGCGACCAATTCCGAGAGATCCACCGGTTCGCGCGCCACCGTGCCGGTCTCGGCAAGCGCAATGCGCAGCAACGCATCCAGGGTGCTGCGCATGCGATCAACCTCGGTATTCACCCTTTCCAGGACGCGCCGTTCCGGCGACCCCGGATTGAGCGAACTCATCGCGCCCTCGGCGGCCGCTTGCAGGCGATTCAGGGGCGTGCGCAAATCGTGGGCGGCGCTGTCGAGCACCGTGCGCATGCCGAGCGTGAGCTGTTCGATCTTATCGAGCATCGTGTTGATTTCGCGCGCCAGGGTGTTGATTTCATCGTCCGCATCGCGCACTGGCAAGCGCTGCGAGAGATCGCCGCGCATGATCTGCGTGGCAACCGCCGAAATTGCGCCCGCCTGAGCCAGAATCCTCCGTCCCATCCAGAAACCGCCGCCCAGGCCCAGCAGCAACGTCAGCACCACCGCCGTGATCAATCCCCGCACCATGAGACTCTTGACGTCCTGCCGCTCCTGCACATCATGCCCCACCAGCATCCGATAGCCGCCGGGCAGCGGAAACCGCTGTGCCCGCATCTCGTGCTCCCGGGTTTCATCGCCGAACGGCACGGATACCTTGAAGTGAAACCACTTGCCCTCGTTGCCGCCCACCTTGGGCCACGCCGGTACATTGCCGGCCACCGGTCGCAGCTGCGGATCGACCATCAAGTACACCGCGCCGCGCACATCCTGATCCTGCGAGCGCTGCTCGATCAGTTCGATGAAGTCGCTGCGCGAGAGCACCAGCATCTGTTCGCGCAGGCCCTGCACTTCCGCTTCGATGAGATTGTCGGTGCTGCCGTCGACCACGCGCGAGACGGCGAAATCGACAGCGCCGAGCAGCGCGGCCGCGCCGAAGGCGAACACGATTGAATAGACGATTGCAATGCGAAACGGCGAGGTACCGAGTACGCCGAGAAACCGTTGATCGGGTCCCATCGCGGACCGCTATTCGTCTTCGCGCAAGCTGTACCCGGCGCCTCGCACAGTGTGCAGCAGGGGTTTGTCGAAGTCCTTGTCGATGGCCTGACGCAGACGGCTGATGTGCACGTCGATCACATTGGTTTGCGGATCGAAATGATAGTCCCAGACGCCCTCAAGCAGCATGGTGCGCGTCACCACTTGTCCGCTGTGGCGCATCATGAACTCCAGCAATTGGAATTCGCGCGCGGTGAGCTCGATTTTCTTGCCGTTGCGCGTCACGCGGCGGGTCATGCGGTCGAGTTCCAGATCGGCCAACTTCAACTTGGTATTGGCTTCCGCGTTTCCGGCCTCGCCGCGCCGGGCGAGCGCGTCGATGCGCGCCAGCAACTCCGACATATGGTATGGCTTGGTCAGATAGTCATCGCCGCCGGCCCTTAAGCCCGTGATCCGGTCGTCCACATCGCCGAGGGCGCTCAAAATCAGGACCGGCATCTTGCGGCCCGTGGCGCGCAGCGATTGCACCAGCGCCAGCCCGTCGAGTTTCGGCAACATGCGATCGACGATCGCAAGATCAACGGCGATGGAGGATGCCATGTGCAGACCCTCGAGGCCGTTGCCCGCGACGTCCACCGTGTGACCGGCTTGGCGGAGCGCTTTTGCTAGGTAGTCGCGCGCGACTTCGTCATCTTCCACTATCAAGATGTGCATGGCTCGGTATCTTAGACTACGATGCGCTCGCCTGGGTTCACTCGTAGTACCTTGCAAGGCGAATATATTGCCCGAGATTATCAGCGGCTGATGATGGCTGCAAAAAGGAGCCGAGGCGCCCGGGCGTACGCGGTCACGCTGCTTGCCGCGGCCGCATGCTGGTCATCTCCAAGTCACGCCAAGGAGGAACCCTTGTGGGAATTTGGACTCGGCTTGGGCGCGATAGCGTTTGAGGATTATCGCGGCTCGGATACCGTGCACGCCTATCCGGTACCGGTCCCGTACGTGATATACAACGGCAAGTTTCTGAAAGCTGACCGCGACGGCGTGCGCGGCACATTGTTCAATCAGGACAGGCTCGAAATCAATTTGAGCTTCAACCTGACGACGCCGGTGCGCAACGACAGCGAACGCAGCGGCATGCCTGACCTCAAATCCACGGTCGAGCTGGGGCCCTCCTTCGACATTCACCTGTTTCGCAGCGAAGATGCGAGGTTCAAATTTGATTTGCGCATGCCGCTGCGGGGCGCAGTTACGATTCAAGGGTCGCCGCAGTTCATAGGATGGACATTCACCCCGCGATTGAATCTGGACGTTGCCGACCTCAAGGGACTCGACGGCTGGAGCCTCGGACTTCTGGCAGGACCGCTGTTCGCCGATCGCCGCTACAACCAATATTTCTATTCGGTCGACAGTCAATACGCGACCGCGTCCCGGCCGGCGTATCAAGCAAGCGGCGGCTATGCCGGCACGCAGAGCATCGCCGCACTCTCCAAGCGATACCCCAAACTTTGGGCGGGCGCCTACCTGCGCTACGACACGCTGGCGGGCGCCGTCTTCGTCGACAGCCCGCTGGTGCAGCGCAGAAGTTATTGGTCCGCGGGTTTCGGTTTTGCGTGGCTGCTGCGCCGCTCATCGAGCATGGTAGAAGTTCCCGATTGACCTCCCGCAACGATGCCGCGTTTTCTCAAAATACTCTACGAATATTCGGTGCTTTATGCGTCGCTGACACTGCTCGGGCTCATTTGCCTGACCTGGTCGCTGTTCGCGGTACCGCTCTATTTCATCCTGCCGGGACGCATCGGTATTGCGGTCGGGCGGCGCGGCATCATGACGGGATTCCGCCTGTACAGCTGGTCGTTGCGGCTCATGGGCGCCTACCGTTTGGATCTCGCCGCGATCGACTCCCTCAGAGGCGGGCCGCCGGTCATCCTGGCGCCGAATCATCCGGCCTTGATCGACGCGCCGTTGATCTTAAGCCGGCATCCGAACCTCGTCTGCGTGATGAAGGCGGAACTGATGAATAATGTGTTCCTGGGCGCGGGCGCGCGTCTCGCGCGCTACGTTGGCAACGACTCGCCGCGGCAGATCGTCAAGGAATCAGTGGCGCAACTGCACGCGGGCGCGGTGCTGCTGCTGTTTCCGGAGGGCACGCGAACCACCCGCGCGCCGATCAATCCATTGGTGGGCAGCGTCGGGCTCATTGCGAAACAGGCCAACGTCCCGGTGCAAACTCTGCTGATAGAGACAGATTCGCCCTTCTTGAGCAAGGGGTGGCCCCTGTTCAAGCGTCCCGATTTGCCCATTACTTACCGGGTTCGGCTTGGCGAACGTTTCGATCCGCCCGCGGATGTCGCCGTATTTACCGGGCAGCTCGATCAGTTCTACCGGCAGGCTCTCGAGGGCGCGCCGCAGGCCGGTTGGCTTAAAGATGCCTGAGCGGTCGAGTACTCATCTGGTGCTCATTCCGAGCTACAACCCCGGCCCAAAGGTGTTTGCCACCGTGCGGGCCGCATTGGACCAATGGGCTCCCGTGTGGGTGGTGGTCGACGGCAGCACCGACCATTCCGAGCACCGCTTGAGCCAAATGGCAGCGGCGGACGCCAATCTGCGGGTGTTCGTACTGCCCAAGAATCGCGGCAAGGGCGCGGCGGTTCTCTTTGGGCTGCGCGAAGCACTCATCTCGGGCTACACCCACGCGTTGATCATGGACTCCGACGGCCAGCATCCCGCCGATAGGATCCCCGCATTCATGCAGGCCTCACAGGCCGCCCCAGAGGCGATGGTGCTCGGAATTCCGGTGTTCGACGACAGTGCGCCCAGAGTGCGCGTCCACGGCCGCAAAGTGTCGAACTGGTGGGCCAATCTAGAGACTTTGTGGGCGGGCATACACGACTCGCTGTATGGCTTTCGCGTATATCCGATCCTTGCATTGGTCAGCGTAATGCGCCGGCAGCCGTGGATGCGGCGCTTCGATTTCGACGTTGAGGCGGTTGTGCGCCTGTGCTGGCGCGGCGTCAGGCCCATCAACCTACCGGCCGCAGTTCGCTACTTCCGCCCCGAGGATGGCGGCGTTTCACATTTCAATTATTGGCGCGACAATGCGCTGCTCACCTGGATGCACTGCCGCCTTTTTTTTCTTGGATTCATTCCGCGGCTGCCGCTGTTGATCGCGCGGCGACTGCGCCGCGGCTAATTCAGCGGTTTGCGCGCGCAATACTCCGAGAAGATGCCGAGTTCCACATGACGCCGGATCTCGACGAAGCCGGCGTCGCGGATTGCCGCGAGAATTTCACCGGGGGCTGCGCACGCGTCAATGGTGTCCCAGAGGTAAAGCATCAGCTTGGACGAATCGGGGCTTCGCCCAAGCAACCGCGCCAGGAACGGCACCACACCGCGCATATACGCCTTGAGCAACGCATGCGCGACCGATCCTTCGGGACGGGTTATCTCGAGTAAACAGATCCGACCGCCGGGCTTTAGCACCCGTAGAAATTCGCGCAGAGCAGCCGAGATATCGGTGACATGGCGCAGCGCATATCCCATGCACAGAAAATCCGCCGTCTCCGCGGACACCGGAATAGTTTCGGCGCTGCCGATCAGCAGTTCGACTCGGGCTGGGACCTTGGCGCTTCGAAGCATCCCAGAACTCGGGTCGATGCCGGTTACCGTGCCGGATTCACCCACCAAATGGGCCGCTTGACGCGCCAGAAGTCCGGTCCCGACGCCGATATCCAGTACCCGCATGCCGTTCGCGAGCCCGGCCCGGACCAGTGCCCGTCGACGGTACAGGGGACCCGATCCCAGGGCCATGACCCGTTCGATGCGGTCATAATCCCCCGCCGTGCGGTCGAATAACTGCCTGACCCAGCCGGCGCGTTCCGCTTCGTGCGCGTAGTAATCATGCAGCGGCGGATGCGGTGCTTGCATGGCTTGAGCATACGCCGATCAGTTGTGGGTTGCCGCATCGGCCCGCCTCTATATAATGCCAAGTACTTAGAAAACAGTTCGACACCTAATCTATGTCCGACAAAGCGTCGCTCATGCAGAAGCCGGCGCCGCTGACCGACGTCGGTCTACAGCGGGAACTCGCCGCGCTGTTCGTGCAAGCTCTGAACCTCGAGGTGCAACCGCAGGATATCGATCCCGATGCCCCTTTGTACGGCGAAGGTCTGGGGTTGGATTCCATCGATATATTGGAGGTGGCGCTGATCGTCTCCAAGCAGTATGGCATTCAGTTGCGGGCCGACAGCCAGGAGAATCAGCAGATCTTTCGTTCATTGGGGCATCTAGCAGGGTACATTGCGGCGAGAAGAACCAAGTAGCCATGCATTTCCGGGCTAGACTGCAGCTCGCTGCCGTCATCGTATTTCTTGCCGCTTACTCCTTGCTGTCGCACTACGGCACTTCACACCCGCAGGCGCACGATCTGGGTGCCGCTCTGGCGCTCGCGCCCCTGTTGACCATCGGTTTGGTGCTGATCTGGCGCTGGGGCGGCGCGCTGCAGGCGTTTATCGCAGCGGCAGCGGCCTGGTTTCTGCTGCGCCACTACTGGCCGCTGCTCACTCAACATTTCATCATGGTCGTGCTGATTCAGCAGTGCGGTCTTTACGCGATCATGGCGGTGACTTTCGGCAGCACGCTGCGCGGCGGCCGCGTACCGCTGTGCACGCAGCTCGCCACCAAGGTGCACGCACCATTGACCGTGCGGGAGCTCAAGTACACGCGCAGCGTGACCGTCGCGTGGGTGGTTTTCTTCCTGCTGAACCTGGCGGCGACATTGCTGATATACGAATTTGCGCCCTTGCGCATCTGGTCGCTGTTCGTCAACTTCTGCACATTTCCGCTGATACTGCTCATGTTCGTTGCGGAGTATGCGGTCCGGCGCGTCGCGCTGCCGCGGGGGCCGCGCGGCCTGATGGCAACGTTGCGCGTTTATTTCGCGAATCCGCCGTAAACGACATGGAATCGATCCCACTACTGTCACATAACTCGCCCGCGGCAGTGATCGCATATCGCGACGGCGTTGCCGTCACGGTGCAGCAGTATCTCTCCGATGCTCTGCACCTGGCGCGCAGCCTGCCCGAGTCCAGGCACGTGCTTAACGCGTGCGCCGATCGATACCACTTCGCCGTGGGACTGGCCGCCTGCCTTGTCTCGAACCGAGTCAGCCTTCTGCCCTCGACGCATACGCCGCCGGTGATTGCACAGTTGGCGCAATTTGCGCCGGACGCGATTTGTTTGACGGATGAATTGCGTTGCGAGATCGAATTGCCGCGCCACTACTATCCGCACGGTTTTTCCGCGGCGGCCGCAGCGTCAAGCGTGCCAGCATTCGCAGCGACGCAGCTTGCGGCCATTGTGTTCACGTCAGGCTCGACCGGCGCTCCTCTGCCTTACAAGAAGACCTGGGGTCTGCTTGCGCGCTGCGTGCAGGCCGGCGCCCCGCGTTTGGGACTGCTCGACGGCCGGGCGCATACCCTGGTCGGTACGGTTCCACCGCAGCATATGTACGGCTTTGAATCCACCATCCTGCTGGCGCTGCTGACGGGCAACGCCTTCAGCGCCGAACGGCCGTTTTATCCAGCCGACGTGGCCGCGGCGGTCCGAAGGGTGCCGCGGCCGCGGACGTTGGTGACCACCCCCATCCACTTGCGCGCCGTGCTTTCGTCGGGGGTGGAATTTCCCCCGCTGGAGCAGGTTGTCTCGGCGACTGCGCCCCTCACCCAGGAGTTGGCGGGGGAAGTGGAGCGCAAGCTTCAGACCTCGCTGCTGGAAATCTACGGCTCCACGGAAACCGGCCAGATTGCCACCCGCCGCACCACCGAGTCGGTTGCTTGGGCGTTGTGGCCGGGTGTGCGGCTTGTGGCTTCGGGGGATCGGGTGCTCGCGCACGGTGGGCACATCGAACAATTGACGCCCATGTGCGACGTCATCGAAATCACCGGCGAGAATGAATTCTTGCTGCACGGCCGCACCGCCGACCTGGTCAACGTCGCCGGCAAGCGCAGTTCCTTCGGCTATTTGAACGCGCAGTTGAACGCCATCCCCGGCGTGCTCGACGGGGCGTTTTTTCTGAGCGAAGGACTCACCGGTTCCACCGGTGTGGCACGGTTGGGCGCGGTCGTGGTTGCCCCCGGCTTGAGCGTGGCACTATTGACCGAACAGTTGCGCCAGCGGCTCGATCCCGTGTTTCTGCCGCGGCCGCTGCTGCTGGTCGATGAGCTGCCGCGCAACGCAACCGGGAAACTGCCTCACCAGGCACTGCGGGGATTCGCGAGCAGCCAATTGCGGATCAACGAATCGTGACAATGCACAGCGCGCTTCACATCGCAGCGGATCACCCGTCGTTTGCCGGACACTTTCCTGGATTTCCGGTGCTGCCCGGCGCAATACTGCTCGATGAGACGCTTCGCACGATCGCGAGCGCGCGCGGAATCGATCTTACGAGCTGGCGGATTTCGTCCGCCAAATTTCTCGATGCCGTGCGGCCGCGCGATGAACTCCGCGTGGAACACGACAGCCACGGAGCAGGATTGATACGCTTCACCGTGCACGCCGCGAACCGCGAGGTCGCCAGCGGCACCTTGTCGAACGCGCCGCGGGACCTGTAGGTAATGACGCCCAAAGCGGCGAACCTTCAAGAGCGCGCCGCCAGGTCGGCGGACTGGGTCAGAAATCGCGAGCGCGGCAGCCCGGTGCTGCTCAGGATCATGGCCTTTCTTTCATTGCGGTTCGGTCGGCGCGCAAGCCGCGTGGCTTTGTACGGCATCGCCGCGTATTTTTTCTCGTTTGCGCCGGGCGCAAGGACCCAGTCGCGCCGCTACTTGCGTCTGGCACTGGGCCGGGAACCCTCGGCGCGCGACCGCTTTCGCCATATCTTGAGCTTTGCAACCGCCATTCATGACCGCGTTTATCTCATCAACGGTCAGTACGATAAATTCAAAATCACTCTCGACGGCGAGGCCCTGGTGCGCGAGCAGGCCGCAAGCGGCCGCGGTGCATTGCTGCTGGGCGCCCACATGGGAAGCTTTGAGGTCGTGCATTCGTTGAGCCGGCGGCATCCCGGGTTGCGCGTCGCCATGGCCATGTATGAACAAAACGCGCGCAAGATCAGCCGCATCCTCGCCGCCATCAATCCCGATTTGCTGCACGACTTGATATCCCTGGGTCAAATCGACGCGATGCTGAATATCGCGCAGCGCCTCGCTCAAGGCGCCTTCGTCGGCGTGCTCGCAGATCGCACGCTGGGTGAGGAGCCGGTGCAGGCAGTGACCTTGCTGGGACAGCAGGCGTACTTGCCGACCGGACCCTTGCGCGCGGCTGCGATCCTGCGCTGCCCGGTGTTTTTCATGGCCGGACTGTATCGCGGCAAAAATCATTATCATGTAGTGTTCGAGCAGGTTGCCGATTTCTCCCAGCACTCGGTTGGCAGCCGCGTGCTTGCCGTGCGCGCGGCGATCGAGCGTTACGCCGCGGTACTCGATCAGTACTGCCGCAGCGATCCGTATAACTGGTTTAATTTCTTCGATTTCTGGCGTCAACCGCCCGGGATCCGGAGCAAATAAGTGCGCGCATTCACCTTAAGCGTCCTGGTGCCGTTGCTTGCCTTGAGCCTGTGCGGCGCCGTGTCGGGCGCGAGCGAACTGGACGAAGTCATGGGGCTGATGGCAGCGCGCCAGCACGGCCGTGTCGAGTTCGTCGAGCAGCAGTTTCTTCACATCCTCAATCGCCCGATCGAGTCCTCGGGTGAGCTGCGCTATGACGCGCCGGACCGGCTCGAGAAGCGCACGCTGCAGCCGCATGCGGAAACCCTGGTGTTCGCCGGCGGCGTGTTGACCGTCGAACGCGCCCATGGCCGTCGCGTCGTGGATCTGCATGCGTACCCGCAGGTGCAGCCATTCGTGGAAAGTATTCGCGCCACCCTGGCCGGCGATCGCAGCAGCCTGGAACGATGGTTTCACCTGGAATTTGCCGGCAGCCTCGGGCGCTGGACCATAACCCTGGTTCCGCTGGATGCCAACGTCAAGCGCTCGGTCGCCCAGGTACGCATAGACGGCATGCGGGATCAGTTGCTGAAAGTGGAGATCCGCCAGCCGGACGGCGACCGCTCGTTGATGACTCTGCGTCCAGCCGCGAGACCATGACCGTTCGCCGCGCCTGGGCCCCGCTTCTGTGGCTCGGCTGCGTTGCATTCGCCGCGATAGTGGTTGCGCGCGCTCACTACATCACGGATCTATCCGCATTCCTGCCGGCCAACCCCACTCCCACCCAGCAACTGCTCGTCGATCAGCTGCGCGATGGACCCGCATCGCGCCTGATTCTATTCGCCATCGAAGGAGGCGACGCTGCCGCGCGCACGCGCGCCTCCGCGCTCATGGTGAACAGGCTGCGCAAGGATACTCAATTCTCGATGGTCAACAACGGCGCCGCCGATGACCAGCAAAGCGATCGCGAGTTTCTGTTCAAACACAGGTATCTGTTGAGTGAGTCGATAACCGCGGAGCGTTTTTCGGCGGCCGGCCTGCATGCCGCAATCGAGGATACGATCGATAATTTAGCCTCGCCGGCGGGTCTGCTTTTCAAGTCGCTGTTGCCGCGCGATCCAACCGGCGAATTGCTGAACATTATCGACCAGCTGTCGCGCACGCCCTCGCCCAAGACCCAGGAGGGAGTCTGGGTTTCCGACGATGGGACACGCTGTCTGGGGTTGGCGCAAACCACGGCCAGCGGCTCCGACAGCGACGCGCAACGCCGGGCCAGCGATGCGATGCGGGCGGCATTCGCGGCCGCCGTTGGGGCGGCGGCGCCGGGCGCGTCGGCCGCCGCGAACGGTCTGCAATTGAAGCTGACCGGACCCGGAATATTCGCGGTCGCGGCGCGCGCCAAGATTGAAACGGCGGCCGTACGGCTGTCAATTGCCAGCGGCATACTCGTGGTAGCGCTGTTGCTGGTCGTCTATCGTTCATTGCCGGCACTCGGGTTGGGCTTGATGCCGGTGGCAAGCGGCGCGCTGGTCGGCATTGCCGCCGTCGCGCTCGGTTTCGGCGCGGTGCATGGCGTTACGTTGGGTTTCGGCGTCACTCTGATTGGTGAGTCCGTCGACTACTCCATTTATTTCTTCATTCAATCAAGCCGTCAGCACGGCGACGCGGGCGCCCACAGCTGGCAGCAGCTTTGGTGGCCGACCATCCGCTTGGGGATGCTGACTTCCGTGTGTGGCTTTGCGTCACTGCTGCCGTCCGGCTTCCCCGGACTGAAACAACTCGGTCTTTACTCCGTCAGCGGATTGATCGCCGCCGCATTGGTGACCCGGTATGTATTGCCGACGCTGCTGCCCGCAGGGTTCGTGATTCGCGATGTAACGCCAATGGGGGACGGCATCGCCAGGGTATTGGTGCGCTTGCGGGGCATGGGCTCTGCGGCCGTCGCCACACTGGCGGCCGTGCTCGTGGCGCTGTCAATCGCCACCCTGTACCAACATCGCGAATCGCTGTGGAATCGCGAGCTTGCCGCGTTGAGCCCGATATCGACCGCGGAGCAGAACTTCGATGCGCGAGTGCGTGCGGATTTGGGCGCCGCCGACGTTCGCGATCTGGTGATAGTTTCCGGACCCGACCTGGAGTCCGTCCTGCGCAGCGCAGAACACACCGCCCGCGCGCTCCAACCGTTGGTGGACGCCGGCGTAATCGGCGGCTTCGAAAGTCCGGCGGACTACCTGCCCAGTTTGGCGACCCAGGAAGCGCGGCGCAGCAGCCTGCCGGGTGCGCCTGAACTGCGCGCCAACTTGCAACGGGCGACCATGGGCTTGCCGATCCGCAGCGACCGCCTGCTGCCGTTTCTGGAGGACATCGAAGCCACGCGTCATGCGCCCTTGGTGACGGCGCGCGACTTGACGGGCACTTCGTTGAATGCCGGCTTCCAGGCATTGATTCTTCATCAAAGTGAGCGTTGGAATGCACTGTTGCCGCTGCGCGCTTCCGCTGTCGGCGGGGAAATCGATCTGTCCCGGGTAGCAACGACGCTCGAAGCGGGCAATGTGCACGAGGCGCTGGCGCTGGATCTCAAGCAGCAGTCCGACGCGCTGTATGCCGGATATCTCGGCCAGGCGATTCGCTACTCGCTGGCGGGGTTGGTGGCGCTCACCGCACTGTTGCTGATTGCGCTGCGCTCCTTGCGCCGGGTGGCGCGCGTGTTATCGCCGCTGGCGCTCGCCGTGCTCACCGTCGCCGCCGGCCTTGCCGTCTGCAATGTACAGCTGACGATCCTGCACCTCGTGGGCCTGCTGCTCATCGTGGCCGTGGGCTCCAACTATGCGCTGTTCTTCGACCGTCAGGAGAACTCCGCGGACGCCGGTGGCGAGGCTCTGACCCTTGCCTCATTGCTGATCGCCAATTGCAGCACGGTGATCGGCTTCGGTCTTTTGTCCTTTTCGCGAGTCCCGGTGCTGGTCGCATTGGGTACAACCGTGGCGCCGGGCACATTCCTGGCGCTGCTGTTTGCGGCGATACTATCGCCGCGGCGAGGGTCGAGCGCGGCAGCCGCTCATGCGTAGCATTTTCAGCGCCGCCACCCCGGGCGTGGTGGCGCCTACTCGCATAGTGTGGCTGCCGGGGGCCTACCACGCCGCACAGGACTTTTTGAATGCCGGCTTCGCGGAAGCCGTTCTGCTGCGGCATTTGCCCGTGGACTTGAGCTTCGTCGATCTGGAATTGCGCTACCTGGGCGATGATGCGGCCGTACATGGGCTGAGAGCCGACCTGGTCCTGCCGGCGCGTAAAATGGGAGTGTCGGTTTGGTTGGCGGGCGTCTCACTGGGCGGCTTCATTGCGCTTGACTATGCCGCCACATTCGGCGGCGAACTCGACGGCCTGTGCCTGCTGGCGCCCTATTTGGGCAATCGCATGCTGACTGCAGAAATCGCCGCAGCGCCGCGGCTTGATTCCTGGGAGCCGGGTGATCTTGCGGACACCGACGCAGAGCGCCGAATATGGCGCTTCATCAAGACACGTGCTGCCGACGCGCCGCCGATTTACTTGGGATTCGGGCGGGATGATCGTTTCTCGGCGGCGCATGAGCTGCTGGCAGCGGCGTTGCCGCCGTCGGCGGTACAGGTCGTCGCGGGCGGCCATGAATGGCGTACCTGGACGAAGCTGTGGGAGAATTTTCTGGAATCGCGCTTCGCATGAACCAACAGTACACATTGTCCGGCCGCTGGGCGCCTGCGCCACTGTTGTACGCATCCGTCGCACTGCACCTGGGAGCGGTGGGAGCTCTGCTTACGCGACCGGGCGCATGGCCTTGGGCGCTGGGAACTGTCATAGCCAACCATATGGCATTGGCGGGCGCAGGCCTTTGGCCGCGCAGTCAGCTGCTCGGTCCGAACTGGAATCGCTTGCCGATTCAGGCGGGCATGGCAGGCGGCGTGGCCATCACGATCGATGATGGACCGGACCCGACGGTGACGCCGCAGGTGCTCGAGCAGCTGGATCAACACCGGGCATGCGCGACATTTTTTTGCGTCGGCGAACGGGTGCTACGATTCAACGATCTGGCCCAGGAAATAGTCCGCCGCGGGCACTCGATTGAGAACCACAGCCAGCGGCACCGGCACAATTTCTCGTTGCTGGGCCCAAGGGCAATGTACAACGAGATTTCGCGTGCCCAGGACAGCATCTTTCAGGTGACGGGCAGCCGCCCGGTATTTTTCCGCGCTCCCGCGGGTCTGCGCAATCCATTCCTTGATCCGGTGCTCGCGCACCTCAAGCTGCGACTCGCCAGTTGGACACGTCGCGGATTCGACACAGTCAACGGCAACGCGCAGTCGGTCTATGAGCGCCTGGCGAATTCGCTCGGCGGCGGCGACATATTGTTGTTGCACGACGGCAATGCAGCGCGCGGCGGCAACGGCAAACCAGTGATTCTCGAGGTACTTCCGCGCCTGCTCGATGCAGTGACGCTTCGCGATCTCAAACCAATTACGCTGCGGTCGGCATTGTCGTGACGAACGCGATGACACCACTGCTGCTCGCGCAATTCACGGCAACCAGCTGTATCGGTCTCGGCGCCGATGCCACGCGGACCTCCCTCATCGAGCAACGCAGCGGACTCAAGCGCTGCACATTCGAAACCGTGGACATCGATACCTACATCGGCGAGGTTCCCGGAGTCGATGCGCAGGGTCTGCCGGCGAATCTGCAGAAATTCGATTGCCGCAACAATCGCCTGGCCGAACTTGCCCTGCAGCAGGATGGCTTCCTCGAGTCGGTGCAGGCCGCGGCCTGCCGCTGGGGCCGCCGGCGAATCGGGGTGTTCATCGGCACGAGCACGTCGGGAATTTTGCAGACCGAACTTGCCTACCGCGAGCGCGATCCGCACAGCGGCGCTCTGCAGCCGGATCTCGAATACGCGACCACTCATAATTCCTTCTCGGTCGCCGACTACGTCAGGCGCCGCTGTCGGTTGGAAGGTCCGGCCGCGGCGGTGTCATCTGCCTGCGCATCCAGCGCCAAAGTATTCTGCTCGGCGCGACGGATGATCGCGGCGGGATTCATCGATGCGGCGCTGGTGGGCGGAACGGACTCCCTGTGTCTCACCACCTTGTATGGATTCCATTCCCTGCAGCTCTCCTCTGCGGCGCCGTGCCGTCCCTTTGACGTCACCCGCGATGGAATTTCCATCGGCGAGGCCGCCGCGTTCGCATTGCTCGAACGCGCACCCGATGAATTGCCGGGCGGCTCAGTGCTGTTGCTGGGTGTTGGCGAATCGAGCGATGCCTACCATATGTCCGCCCCGCACCCCGAGGGTTTGGGCGCAAAGCGCGCGATGCAGGCAGCACTCAACGCCGCCGCACTGGAACCCAGTGACATCGATTACATCAATCTTCACGGCACTGGAACACCGAGCAACGATCGCGCCGAAAGCCAGGCAATCACCAGCATCTTCGGACCGACCACGCCTTGCAGTTCGACCAAGGGCGCGACTGGCCATGCCTTGGGGGCGGCCGGCGCGCTGGAGGCGATCATCAGCGCTCTGTCGATCCAAAGCGGACTGATGCCGGGCGGCGTAAACACCACGCAGATCGACCCGACGCTCACCGCACACTACATCAGGGAAAATCGGCACGCCCCGCTCCGGCGCGTGCTCAGCAATTCATTCGGTTTCGGCGGCACGAATTGCAGTCTGATTTTTGGCGCCGCGGGATGAAGGCGTCCGCATATATCGCCGGGGTCGGCGTTCTGGGGCCTGGCCTCTGCAATTGGCCGCAGGCCGCGGCGGTGCTCGCCGGCCGCGAAGCATATGTTCCCGCGGCCACCGTGCTGCCGAGTCCTGTGATGCTGCCGCCCGCTGAACGGCGCCGCACCGGCCGAGTGGTTAAAGTCGCGCTTGGCGTGGCGGGTGAAGCCGCCTCGAGCGCCGGCGCCGATGTCGCGCAGCTATCGAGCGTTTTCACGTCATCCGGCGCCGACGGTCAAATCTGCCACGAAATCTGCCAGGCCCTTGCGCTCCCGGCCCGCGAAGTCTCGCCGACACGGTTTTCCAATTCTGTGCACAACGTGACGGCGGGATACTGGAGCATTGCCACGGGATCTCAGGCTCCCTCGAACGTTCTGTGCGCTTTCGATGGCAGCTTTGCGGCCGGACTGCTGGAAAGTCTGATTCAAACCTCGGTTGATCGTTGTCCGGTACTGTTGGTCGCGTACGATGCGGAGTATCCGCCGCCACTGCATTTTAAGCGCCCCATTCCGGACGCGTTCGGTGTAGCGATGCTTCTGACACCGGAACAAACCACGCGGTCATTGGCAAGGATTGAGGTCACTCTCACCGATGAGGCTTGCGATTCGATGGCCGCTACCCAACTGGAGTCACTGCGCGGTGCAATTCCGGCTGCGCGTGCTCTGCCGCTGCTGCTGCTGCTGGCAACAGGCGCCGGAGGACGCGCGATCATTGAATATCTCGATGTGTCGCGAATTGCCGTGCAAGTCGACACGTGTTCATGAACCGCGACTGGATCGCGAAGCACATCCCTCATCAAGGCTGCATGTGCCTGCTCGACGAAGTGCTCGAATGGGACATGCAGCACATCCGCTGCCGCAGCGCCACGCACCGCGCCTTGGGCAATCCGCTGCGGTCGCAGGACCGCCTGGGAATAGCTTGCGGTATAGAATACGCCGCGCAAGCAATGGCGCTGCACGGTGCGCTCGCCCTGCAAGCGGCGCTCGCATCCGGCAGGGCCGGCGGCGCGCCGCCCGGGAGGCCCGCGGTAGGCTTGCTCGCCGGCGTTCGCGACGTGAATTTTTCGGTCTCGCGGCTCGACGACATCGAGTCGGATCTCGACGTAGAGGCCACGCTGGTTGCCGGCGACGGCATCACGGCAATTTACGAGTTCACGCTTCGCGATGGTCGACGAAATTTGTGCGGCGGCAGGGCGACGATTCTGCTGAACGCCCATCAACGGTTGGGAACATGAAAGAAGAAATGACTCGAGCGTTGGTCACCGGAGGCAGCGGCGGGATTGGCGGCGCCATTTGCAGGCATCTGGGTGCCGCCGGTCAGTTCGTGTACGTGCATGCAAATAATGGCATCGCCGAAGCCGAGACCATTGCCGGAAAGATCGTCGCGGCCGGCGGCCGGGCGCGCGCCATCCAGTTCGATGTCACCGATGCCGCATCGACTCGGTCGGCCATCGAGAATCTGCTGGAAGAAGGGGCCGTACAGGTCCTGGTGAACAATGCCGGCATCCATGACGATGCGGCGTTTCCCGGAATGCGTCCGCAGCAATGGCAACGCGTGATCGACGTATCGATCAGCGGATTTTACAATGTCACGCAGCCGCTGATGCTGCCCATGATCCGAACGCGATGGGGGCGCATCATCAGCATCTCCTCGGTCACGGCACTCATCGGCAATCGCGGCCAGGTGAATTACGCGGCGGCCAAGGGCGCGCTCAACGCCGCCACCAAGGCATTGAGCCTCGAGGTGGCGAGCCGCGGAGTTACCGTCAACGCGGTAGCGCCGGGCATCATCGCCACGGATCTGGGCAAGCGGGCCTTCGATGAGGAAGCAATCAACAAGATCGTGCCGATGAAGCGTGCCGGAACTCCCGACGAGGTCGCGAATCTGGTGGCATTTCTGGCATCACCGGAAGCCGGATACATCACCGGCCAGGTGATTTCCATCAACGGCGGAATGATCTAGCGGCGCTAGGCATAGGCATCAACGAGGCCGCTCGCGGCGCGCGGAATCGTTCCCGCTGACCGCGACTGCCCCGCCGCGCCCAGCGCCGCGCTGCGCTCCATCGGCGGCAACGCGCTGTAGGATTGCGACTGCGACGAGCGCTCCTGGAAGGAGCGCTGCGAAATATCAACGCTTACTTGTCCGAACCCTTGAGTGCCGAGCATCTCGCGCAGTTTCGACGAGCTCGATTCCAGCGCATCGCGCGTCACAGCGCTGTGGCTGGTCATCCAAACCTGCGCATGACCGCCCTGCAGCGCAATGCGTACCTCGATGGGGCCGAGCGATGGCGGATTCACCTGCAGGCTGGCGCTGTTGAGATTTCTATCCACCATGAACGACACCTGGCTGGCGACTCCCTGTCCAAATTCAGTGCTGTCCACCCTGGCCGCGACATTCAATACCGGCGATGGCGCCTGAGTTGAGACGGGTGGATTGGCCAGCAGTTGCGCGGCGCCGGCGGCGGCGCCTGAATCAAGCGACAGAGACGGCATGGCGTCGCTGCTGACCGCGGGCTTGTCAGCGGCAACACTGGCGCGTGTCAGGAGCGCTTGGGCGTTGGTTGCCGCGGCCGCTGCAATCTGCGCCGAAGCAGTGGCGAGCGCCGTTGCGGGGACTCTCGCCGCACTTGCCTGTGCCGCATTCGCCTGCGCAGCGTTGGCCATCGCGGCATCCTGCTGATTTACGCTTGTATCCTGCATCGCCAGGTGGGCCCCCGGCGATATTGCATCCCCGGCAGGCACTTGGGATGTGGGCGCTGCGCCGATGTGCGCCATGGCCGCGCCCAGCGCTTCTGCATTGGCGCCGGTATCCGCCGATTCTGGGGCGCCGTTCGCCGCCGATGTGCCGGGCTGAGATGCGCTCCGGTTCTGAGGAGCGGGCGCTTGCGCCGCCTGCGACGATGCGCTGTCGCCGTTGACCGCCCGCGCCGACGGTGTTGCGGCCGCGCGCGCCGCGGCGCTGCTGATCATGAATGGAGTCGAGGAGGGAAGCGATGCGGAGGAACTGCCGGAGGGATCATTGCCCTTCGGGGAGCCAGCCGCCGCCGTGACCGCAACGTTTATGGAAGTCGCTGGCTGATTCGCATTCAAAGCCGCCTCAAGGGAATTGTTCAGTCCTGGCGCGCGGTCAGTGACCGCCGCCGGCGCCTGCGCCTCTACCGTTGCCGCCGGCGGAGTCGATTCGCCACCAGCGACCGAGGGTGCCGTTGCGGCGGTCTGAGGAGGCTCCGCGCCCCCGCCGGTCGGTATTTCGGCCACGGCCGGCTGCGTGGCGGCGCCCGTCCATCCGCTGGGCGGGGTCGTGGAAATCGACAGGTTGCCTGATTGCGGACTTGCGGCGGCCGGCGACCCGGCGGCGAGCGGCCCGGCGGCGAGCGGCCCGGTGGCCACTGCAGCGCCGGGGGATGCCGCGGCGATTGATCCCAAGTTGGGCGCTGCGACAGCCGGGGTCAACGCGGCCGGTGATCCGAAGGGCGGCAGTGCGGCGGTCGGCGTTGCCCCGGCGCTCGGTGGCGCAGCCGGCATTGGCGCGGCCGGCGACGGGGGTGGCAGCGACGGCGGAGAATTGCCTGCCGCCGGCAAGCGGCTGCCGTTTGGGTCCCGGCCGGCGGCGCTGTGAACAGTGGCCTTGCGGCTCGGTTTCCCGCCTGCATCGCTCAGGGCCTTGGCGAAATCCTGGCTGTTGGCGCCGGGTGCGGCGGAATCTGGGGCCGCCGGATTAAGTTGACTCGCATCGTTGCCGAATTGCGATAGGGAAACCGGGGGTGTTGCGTTCATACCGGTGAAATAGCAAGCGACGTGCCAGCAGCAGTCACCGCTGAGCGATTATTTGGCGGAAGTGGCCGCCCCCCGTGCAACCCCCGGCCCGTAAAGCACGTGACCCGGCAACGCACCGGTCATTTTCCCGGCATCGACGACCGGTACGCCGTTCACCAACACATATCGCATGCCGATCGACAGTTTGTTGGGATCCTCAAATGTAGCGACCTCATGAATCGTGTCGCTGTCGAATACCACGATGTCGGCCCACATGCCGAGCTTTAATACTCCGCGATCGACGAGATGCTCGCGTTGCGCCGGCAGTGCGGAGAATTTGCGAATGGCGTCGCTCAAGGTCAGCGCATGTTCGTCGCGCACGTACTTGTGCAGGATGCGCGGAAAGGTGCCGTACGCCCGCGGGTGCGGATGCTCCGTCGCCAAAATGCCCTCGAGCGAGGCACCGGACGCGTCGTTATCCACGGATACCCAGGGCTGCTGCAGGATCAACTTCACGTCGGGCTCGTCCATGCCGAACACCGCCACACTGGTGCCGGCAAGATCCTTGATCAAGAAATCACAGATCGCATCGATGGGATCCTCGTGCCACTCCTGCGCGATTTCGCTGACCCGCTTGCCCTGGTACTTGAGCAGCTCTTTATTGACGACGGCAGTGATGAGTATGTCCTGCGGCCCCTTGATCTCCAGCCACTCGTTGTCCCAATTCATGCTGGGAGTCACCATATCCTTGCGAATACGCGCGCGACTCGCGGGATCCTTGAGGCGCGCGATGAGCGCCGCGGAGCCGCCGTCGTGCGCCCAGGGCGGTATGAAGGCGGAGAACGAATTTTCCCACGCGGTGTAGGCATAGGTGTCCGCGGCCACGTCGATGCCGCGTGCACGCGCCGCCTCGATCTTGCCGATCACCTGTGGCGCCTTGCCCCAATTCCGCTGACCCGAAACCTTCAAGTGGAAGATTTCGACCGGGATGTGCGCCTCGGCGCCAATTCGAAATGTCTCATCCAATGCGGCCATCTCCGCGTCGCCCTCGCTGCGCATGTGCGTGGCATAGATGCCGCCGTACTGCGACGCCGTTGTTGCCAGCGCGATCAGCTCGTCGGTGTGTGCGTAGGGCGCCGGCGGATACTGCAGCGCGGTCGACAATCCGAGTGCGCCTTCCTGCATGGCCACCGCAACCAGGGCCTGCATGCGCTGCAGCTCATCGGGCGTGGGCGCTCTATCGCCAAAACCAATGACCATCTCCCGTATCGTCGTGGCGCCGATGTAGTGGCCCATGTTGATGCCGATACCCTGCTTCTCCACCCTTGCAAAGTATTGTTGCAGCGTGCGCCAGTCGGCTTTGATGCCATAGTGATCGAATCCCGGCTGGGACTCGTTGAGAATGGCATCGTTGATCGGCGCCACGGTATTGCCTTCGCCGGTTACTTCCGAGGTGATCCCCTGAAAGATCTTCGATGGCAGGCGCGGGTCCACCAGCACGGTAATCTCGGACTGACCGAGCATATCGATGAATCCCGGCGCGACGATCAGTCCGCGCGCATCAATGGTCCGCTTGCGCGGTGCGCCTGATAGATTGCCGATCGCCGCGATACGTCCATTCTTGACCGCCACATCGGCCGCGTACCACGGCGAACCGGTGCCGTCGATGATATGACCGTTGGCGATGATGAGATCATATTCAACGTCATATTCAACGCCGGCGGCGCCGCCCGTCGCGATGCCGGCAGCCGACACGATCAGACACAGGCATGCGCGGCGGATCAATCTCACGGTTGCGTGCACGAGGCTACTTCAGATATTTATCGAACCAGGCAATGGTTCGCTGCAAGGCATCGGCCAGATGCTCTGGATCGCGCAACCCGTGGCCTTCGCCCGGATAGATCATGACGGACGTCGGCACGTTCATGGATTTCATCGCATGCCAGAATTCCTGGGTTTGCGGCGCCGGGCACTCGATATCGCGTTCTCCGACGTAGGCGAATGTCGGCGTCTTCACATTGTGCATGTAGTTGATTGCCGATGATTGCGCGTACACCGCAGGATCGTCATACGCCGACTTGCCAAAGTACGGGATCATCCAGCCATCGATGCCGTTTTCGCCGTAATAAGAAAGCCAATCGCTGATGCCGGCAGCTGCAACCGCGGCTTTGAACCTGTCGGTCTGAGTCACGGCCCACATGGTCATGAAGCCGCCGTAGCTTCCGCCCATTATGCCAAGCCGCGCGGTATCGATGGGCGCCACTTTCGCTGCGGCGTCGATACCGGCGAGAATGTCGCGCAAATCGCCGTGGCCAAAATCGCGGACATTGGCCTGCGCAAAGCGTTCGCCCTGACCGTAGCTGCCGCGGGGATTTGGCCTGAACAGGGCATAACCCGCTTCCAACAAGGCGGTGGTTATGCCGGGACCGGAGAAGCCGGGCGTCACCGCCGCGGCAGGGCCGCCGTGCACGGCGGTGATCATCGGCATTTTGGCAGCGGCGTGCGCCGGCAGGATCAGCCAGCCCTGCACGTCTAAGCCGTCGCTCTTCCACCAAACGCTCTGCACCCGTGCGGGCATGCTCATGCCCGCATTGATCGAAGTCAGATTCCGCCAGTGCCCGATTGTTCCGATCTCAATCTCTGGAGGCTGCGTGAACGATTCGTGCGCGTCGGCGGTCACCCCCGAAGGGCAGGCGGTCGAGATGCCCCTCAGCCGGTCCCCGAACGATTCCTCGCCGCTCCACAACAGGCGGGCGGGCGTTGGTTTGAGATCACCGCCCAAGTCCACGAACTGCGTTTTGTCACCGGCGAGCATTTCGGCCTGCAAGCGGCCGTCGCAGCGCCAGGCGAGCGTGGTTGCCGAGGCGTGCACGTCTGGCGTTAGATTGATCGGTGCGCCGCCGTCCACGGCCATCACATACACATCGCCCCCCGTCGAACCGAAATCGCTCATGATCCCGGCGATGAATGCGACCTTCGAACCGTCGCGGGATACCCGGGGCAGCGCGAGCTGCTGGCGAACGTCCGTGGGACTGTAGATCACGCGGGCGCCAGCGCCGCTTTCGGGGAACAAATACAGCTTCGCGGTCCACCAGTTGTTGTCGCCGTCGCCCGGCGCGGCCGTGCCGACGAAACCCTTGGCGCCTCCCCGCCAATCGTATTCATACACATAGAGATCGGGCGGCGAGATCCAGCGCATCACACCCTTGTCCAAAACCGCGATGCGTTGCTCCGGTGGCGCCGCATCCAGGTCGCCGGCAATCGGCGCACCGGCCTGGGTGGCGCCGACTTCCTTGGTTGCATTTTGCGTGGCCAGCATGGCAAGTCTGGCGTCGGGCATATAGCGCAATTCTTCGATGGTGCCGCCGAAGTCGAGCAGCTTGGTCAAGCCGCTGCCATCGGGCGCCACGGCGTACAAGGAACGAGCATGACTGCCCGGAACGCGCAGCGTGAAGGCGAGATGCTTGCCGTCGGGACTGAAGGTCGGCGACCCGGCCCAACATTGGGGAACACGGCCGCAAGGCATCGCGACCGTCACCGCGGCGCCGCTTCCCGCCGGCCTGATCACGAGATCGCGAATCGTCGGGGCGCCACCGCTGCGGGACGAATCACCTTCCACCGAGGCGACGAATTTTCCGTCCGGTGAAATTTCAACGCTGAGATACCGGTGCACCAACGCTTGGATCGGCGATGTGTCTGCTGCCGAGGCCACCTGGCCTGCGCCGATACAAGCGAGCGTCGCGACTAGAATCCCCTTCATATTCTTCTCCGTTCGTTGATGCCTAGGTGCTGCCGCGGTTGAACCTCAGCACCAGAGTCGCACATCCCAGCAGTCCAGCGCCTTCGATGCGGGCCAGCCAGCGGTTCACGTTGCCGGTCACGCCAAATTTGGCCGCGGAATGCGCGGCGCGATGCGCCAGCCAGCCGTAGCCCGTCAAGATGCAAAATTCCGGCACCATCGATGTCGCCGCCAATATCAACATCTGCGGCACGACGGGTGTCGAGGGATCGATGAACTGCGGCAGCAGTGCCAGGAAGAACAGCAGCGCCTTGGGATTCGCCAGTTGCAAGGTCAGTGCTCCCACATAGACGCCGGACAGACTGCCCCCCGATGCGGCAGGGCTTGCGGTCAAGACCACCGCATGGGTTGATTTGGCCGAGCGCAGAGCCTTTATTCCCAGATAGATGAGGTAAGCCGCGCCGATCCATTTGGCAACCGTAAAAAACCGTGCGCTGGCGGCAATGATGGCGCCGAGACTCGTGGCCGACAGTGCGAAATAAATGCCGTTGGCGCTCAAGATGCCACCGGCCGCGGGCAAGGTGCGCTGCAGAGCCCCGCGCACGCCTTGTGAGACGACGTAGAACACGGCGGGGCCCGGCGACAGCGACAGTGCGGTTTCCATCGCCAAGAAAAGTAGCCATGTTTTGAATGTCATTCGTCCTGATGATACCGGCATCGCGGAGGCTGCGCCAAACGGGTCGCTCGCGGCGATATAATCCGCACCAGCTGTCGACAGGGCATTGCGCCAAGAAAATGAAAAACGGCATCGCGGGTCTTCCGGCCGGAGTGCGTTCGCGGCACGTCGAGAACGGCAATGGCCTCATCATGCACGTGCTGGAATGCGGATTCGAGGATGAGGACCGGCCGTGCGTGTTGTTGCTGCACGGTTTCCCGGAGCTGGCGTTCAGTTGGCGAAAGGTAATGCCCACCCTCGCCCATGCCGGATATCACGTGGTCGCGCCGGATCAGAGGGGCTACGGCGGCACCAGCGGCTGGGACGGAGCCTATGACGGCGATATCGCTCCGTTTCATCTATTCAATCTGGCGAAGGATGCGCTGGGACTGGTCGCGGCAATGGGCCATCGCGGCGTCGCCGCGGTCATAGGACATGACTTTGGCGCACCGGTCGCCGCTTGGTGCGCGCTTTTGCGGCCCGATTCGGTTCGCTCGGTGGTATTGCTCAGCGCCCCATTCGCCGGGCCGCCGCGGCAGGGGTCGGCGGTACAGTCCGCGGCGGCCGCCATGGCGGACTCGCTCGCGGCGCTGCGTCCCCCGCGCAAGCATTACCAGTGGTACTACTCGTCGCGCGCGGCCAACGCCGATATGCACGATTGTCCACAGGGTGTCCACGCATTCCTGCGTGCCTACTACCATGTAAAAAGCGCGGACAATAAGCGCAATGATCCCTTCCCGCTCAAATCCTGGGCGGCCGCGGAACTCGCCAAGATGCCCAAGTACTACATCATGGATCTCGATAAAAACATGGCGGAAACGGTTGCGGAAGAAGCGCCGAGCGCCGCGGAGATCTCTGCGTGCGAGTGGCTGCCCGACCACGAACTGCGCGTCTACAGCGATGCCTTCGCGCGTAGCGGATTCCAGGGCGGTCTGCAGTGGTACCGCATCATGACGGACCCGAAAGGCGCGGCACAGCTGCAGATGTTTTTTGGCCGCAGCATCGATGTGCCGTGCTGCTTCATCGCGGGCAAGAGCGATTGGGGGATGCATCAGAGCCCCGGGGCGCTGCAGATGATGGCCTCTTCGGCCTGCACCGATTTCCGCGGCATTCACATTGTCGACGGAGCCGGACATTGGGTGCAGCAAGAGCAGCCGGGCGCCGTGGCTGAATTGCTGATCGAATTTCTTAGGCGGATGTCGCGGCCGCTGCCTACATGAGCCGGCTGAATAGCGCCTGCATCGCGCTCACGCGATCAAGATATGCGCGCGTCTCGTGATCGCCGCAGCGCTGGCCCGCGGTCAACCTAAACCCGCGTTTCGCGTACTCATCAGCCGCACCGGCGCCGCACAAGTGGATCATCGCCGCGAGCGCCTGCTTGTGCTGCAGCGTAGCGGCGCTGATCCGGTGCCGCTCGAGAATCAGCGCCACGCTGTGATCGAGGTAGGCCGAAGTGAGCTCGACGGCATCGCCCGGCAGCACCCGCGCATACAGGCTGTTGAACCAACATGAATGCCAGCTATTCCACGGACCCTCCTCCGCTACCGCATGATCATGAATGCAGTAGCGCCTGGCCTCTGCAAATGTCCCATCGGTGAGCTGATACATCCCGACGGCGCTCGAGGCCGGCCGGTACACCTCGAAGGGCTGCGATGTCCACGACCAACGCCAATACGTGCGCGCCACCGGGTTTCCCGAGCCCTCCACCTGCGCAATGGCGGCGAGCAGGTCGGGTGTCATCACCGGCGTCGCATACTTCTTGAATGCCGGCGCGTACTGCCGCCAGGTTTCAGCAGGCGTCTTGTTGAGCGCCGTGCTCACCGGAAAGAATAATTCCGATGGCTTGCGGACCACCTGGTAGATCCAGTTGACGGCGAGCCACAGCGCCAGGATGAGGGCCGCACCGATGATGATTTTCATGCGCAGCTGCGCCCGCTGGAATATGCGCCACTTGCCGCGCATCCATTTCAGCCACTTCACGACCTGCCGTCGCCCCGCGCGTTTTTGGTTACGGCGCGACTTCGGCCGCGATCGCGTCGAGTTTTTCAATGTGGCCATGGCGTCGGAAAGTTCGCGGGCCTGCTGCTGGCGGTCTTGCCTGGCAGCCTAGGTTACGATGGTGACACTTTCTGATTCGGGATCGAACACGATCCTGGCCTCGCCATTCTTCAGCTGTCCGACGACCCGCGCGACTTTGTCCTGCAGCGAGACTTCCTTTTCACCATAGTCGGTGCCCTCGCGCAAAACGAAGGACTCTATGACGGCATGTAGCAATTCCGCCGACAGCTCGGTGTATGGCACCACCACAGGTTCCGGCGCGTCATTTTTCAATGTTGGACCACCCTTCGCGCCAGCCAGGAATCGAGATGCGCCGCGAAGGCATTGCGATTCGCCTGTGTAAGCGGCGGAGGCCCACCGCCTACATGGCCGATGGAGCGCATCGTGTCCATAAAATCACGCATGGCGAGCACTCCGTGTATGGTATCGGGTAAATAGCGCTCACCGCGTGGATTGAGGGCTTCCCCACCCTTGGCGATCACTTCCGCGGCGAGCGGAATATCGGCGGTGACAACCAAATCACCGGCGATCACACGCTTGACGATCTCCGCGTCGGCCACATCGAAACCCGACGATACCTGAACCAGCCTAACGCTCGAGAGCCGTGGAATACTGAGCGGCTGATTGGCGATGAGGGTCACGGATACGCCGGTTCGCTGTGCTGCGCGAAACAGGATTTCCTTTATCACGCCAGGACAGGCATCGGCGTCCACCCAGATACTGGCACCCGCCACATTTTGGCCCTCGCTGCGCATCGCGTCGCAGCGAGAATATCACGTCGAGTCGGTGTTCCTACCGATGGATGCGCGCCGCGAGCGCCACGCGCATCGCCGCGTCGTCGCCGTCGCGCTGTTCGCGCCGATCCGCGGCGTGCTGTTCTTCCTTGCGGAAGCGATCCACCACGCGGCTCAACGACTCGGCTTCGATGCGCTTTTCGCTCCATAGTGCGCGGCGTTTCTCAAGCTCCGCGCGGGCCAGCCTTAGCGCCTGCGCCTGCTGGCGCATCGCCTCACCCAAGCGGTCCAGGAACGAGCGGAAGTTTTGCAGCTTGACCGCGTCCATGGTGCCGCTGGATTGAGTGGAATTGCGCACGTACTCATCTCGATAGGTTTGCAGCTGTTCCAGCTGGCGTTCCAAATCGGTCACCTTGCACGCGGCTTCGCCCATGATGCGGCCCAAGTCCTCGGCCTTGGTCGAGGCGATTTCCTGGATCGGTTCGAATCGCTTGGATTTCCGCATGGGCAGCACACTATCGGCCGGTTGCCGGGGCCGGCGCCGAGAACTGCGTCACGAGTTGTTTGAGATCCGCATAACTTCGCTCGATTCCCACCGGTTCGTACATGTCCTGGCGCAGGAATTCGATCATCTTGGGCCATTGGTCGACGGCCAGATCCACCCGCGCATCGGATCCACGCCGATAGGCGCCCACGGTGATCAGATCGCGATTCTGTTGATAGGTGGAATAGACCTGTCGGAACCGGTTGGCGAGATCGAGCTGTTCGCGCGTGGTTATCTGGTGCATCGCACGGCTGATCGAAGCCTCGACATCGACCGCGGGGTACAGTCCATTCTCAGCCAGGCGCCGCGACAAGACGATATGCCCGTCCAATATGGCGCGCGCCGCGTCGGCGATCGGATCGTTCTGATCATCTCCCTCGACCAGCACGGTGTAGAAAGCGGTTATTGATCCCACGCCCCGATCGCTATTCCCGGCACGCTCCACCAACTGCGGCAGGCGCGCAAACACCGAGGGCGGATAGCCCTTGGTCGCCGGGGGCTCGCCGATGGCCAGCGCGATCTCACGCTGCGCTTGCGCGAAGCGAGTCAACGAATCGAGCAGCAACAGAACCTTGAGGCCCCGGTCGCGGAAGTATTCGGCGATGGCGGTGGCCAACCAGGCGCCGTGCAAGCGCATCAGCGGCGGATTATCGGCGGGCGTCGCCACCACCACGGCGCGCCGCATGCCGTCGGGACCCAGGGTGTTGCTGACAAAATCCTGGACTTCGCGGCCGCGTTCGCCGATCAAGCCGACCACGGTGACGTCGGCTTTGGTGTAGCGGGTCATCATGCCCAGCAGCACCGATTTGCCCACACCGGAGCCTGCAAACAGGCCGATTCGCTGCCCGCCGCCAACGGCCAGCAACGCGTTGATCGATCGCACACCCACATCAAGCGGATCGCGGATGGCGCGGCGCATGAGCGGATTCAGCGGCTCGCCGGTCAACGAAACGCGATCGGTGCAGCGCAGTTCGCCGAAGCCGTCGAGCGGCCGGCCCGCGCCGTCCAGCACGCGGCCGAGCATTTCCTCGCCGACCGCCACCGAGGATTCGCTGCGCGTCGGGATGACGCGCGCGCCGGGCATCAAACCGCGGATGTCCCCGGTCGGCATCAAGAACAGTTTGTCGCCGGAGAAGCCCACCACTTCCGCTTCGATCTGCTTGCCCTCGGCCGTGTCGACCAGACAGCGGCCGCCGACCGCGGCCTCGCAGCCCACGGCCTCGAGCGTCATGCCCACCATGCGGTTCAGCGTGCCTTCGACGACAATGTCGGCGGCATTCGCCATGCGTTCGCGAGCCCGGCCCAAGGCTTCGGCCCATTGCTTGGACCTGGGATGCACCCGCGGGGTCTCGCTCACGACGCGGCTCCTCCACGCGGCGGGTTTGATTGGCGCTCGGTGCCCAGCAGTTCGCTCACGATGCCGCCAAGCCGGGTTTCGAGGCGCGCGTCGATACGCGAAGTGGCGCTGGTGATCTGGCAGCCGCCGCGCGCCATGACGGGATCTTCGACAATCGCCCAGGCGCGCTCGTTTTCAGTCGGAGCCAGGTGCTGCTTGACCACCGCAGCATCCTCCGGATGCAGATGTACACGAACCTCGCGCGCCGCAACCGGCAGCGCCGCGATGGCCTCGCGAATGATGCCGATGATCTGCGTGGGATCGGCCTTCAATTCGCGGCGCACGATCTGCCGCGCCAGGGCCATGGCCAAGGTCAGCAGTTCGCGCTCCACCTCGGCATCCAGAACTTCGAATGGCTTGGCCAGATCGTAAAACATGCCGGCCAGGCGTTCCACCTGGGCGCGGACTTCGGCGCGTCCGGCTTCGCGGCCTTCCTGCAATCCCTGCTCGAAAGCTTCCCGATGCGCTTCGGCCTGCAGGTCGGCGAGCGCTCCCACGGTGGCGATCTTGCGCAGCGGGGCTGGACCACCGTCCACATCGGGGGCCGACCATAGCGCCACCGTCGCGGGCGGCTTTGGCGTGGCGTCAGACAAACTCGCCGCCGCCCTTGCCGCCGCCCTTGCCGCCGAGGGTGATGGTGCCTTCTTCGGCCATTCGCTGCGTGATGACGATGATTTCCTTCTGCGCCGCTTCGACGTCCGTGAGTTTCACCGGGCCGCGCACTTCCATGTCGTCCTTGAGGATTTCCGCGGCGCGTTTCGACATATTCTTCAGGATCTTCTCCTGCACTTCGGGTTCGGCGCCGCGCAACGCCACCGCCAGAGTATCGGAGCCCACTTCCCGCAGCAGCGCTTGAATGCCGCGGTCGTCGACGTCCATCAAGTTGTCGAACACGAACAGCAGCTCCTTGATCTTCTGGTGCATCTCGCCATCGGTCTTTTCGATCTTGCCGAGTTCCTCGCCGCTCTTGTCGCGCTCCATGGCGTTTAGAATATTGGCCACGGTGCGTGCGCCACCCACACGTCTCAAGGGCGCGGGCGGTGCGACGTTCGCCTGGCGTTCGACCAGCTGATCGAGCTCGGTGAGCGCGGTCTGCGGTACTTCGTTCAACGATGCGATGCGCATCAATACTTCGGTGCGCAATTCATCGCTCAGCAGCGGCAAAATGGCTGCAGATTGATCCGGCTCGAGGTGCGCCAGCACGATGGCCGCAATCTGCGGGTGTTCGCCGCCGATGATTTGCGCGACCGCTTTGGATTCCATCCACTTCAAGGCCTCGATGCCCTGGCCGGTCTGGCCGCTCGACACTCGGTCCATCAGCATGTCGGTCTTGTGCTTGCCGACCGCCTGGGTCAGCACGCGCCGTACATAGTCCTGCGAGCCACCGGCGATGTTGGCCTTGGCATCCGCGACACCTATGAAGTTGTTCAGCACCGAGCTCATCTGCTCGCGCGATACTTCCTTCAGCTCCGCCATGGCGATGCCCAACTTTTGAACCTCGCGGGCATCGAGCTGCTTGAGCACATTGGCGGCATCCTGCTCGCCCAAGCTCATCAACAGGATGGCGGCGCGCTGCGTTCCCGCGAGATCATCGGGCTTGCTAGCCATCCGCGGACACCCAATCCTTCACGACTTGCGCTGCACGCCGGGGATCCTGGCCCACCAAGGTTCGCGCAGCCGCGATCTGCTGCTCGAAACTCGGGGAAAGTTTGATGGGCTTGCCGCCCTGGCCGGAGAGACTTAACTTGTCGCCGTCCATTTCATCGCCTTCTGCGCCAGCGCCCGAGCGCGCGCCCGGCTTGGTGAGCGATTTCATCAACGGCCTCAACACCAGAAACGCCACCACCAGCAGCAGAGCGGCGCCGACAATTTGTTTGGCCAGCTGCGTCACCCAGGGCTGTTGCCACAACGGCAGGCCGTCCGCAGGCCCGATCGGCACGCTGCTCTTGAAAGCCTGGCTCATCACGTTCAATTGATCGCCGCGGGCATCCTTCAGGCCGATAGATTCCTTCACCAACTGCGTGAAGCGCTTGATGTCGGTTTCGCTCATGGGTTCGGTGGTGACCTTGCCGTCGGCGTCGACCTTCTGCCAATCGTCGAGCACCACTCCAATGCTGAGCCGCTTCAATACGCCCACCGGCTGCTTCACGTAGGAGAGCGTGCGGTCGACTTCGAAATTACGCGTGCTGCGCTGGGCACTCGAGCTGGGACCGCTGTTGGCGGCCGTCGACTGGCCCGCACCGGGTTGTCCGGCGCCGGGCTGCGCGGCGGCGGGATTACCCGGGGTTGCGGCGCCGGCGATGGCGGGCGCGCCCGAAGTGCCCGGCGGCTGATTGCTCAATGCGCCGGGGATGCCTTCGGCGCCGTCCCCGCCTTTGCGCAATTCGTTGCTGGTTTGCTCGCTGCGCACCGCGGTCTTTTGCGGATCGTAGTTCTCGTGGGTTTCCTCGGTCACCGTGAAGTCAAGATCGGCCGTCACCGTCGCGCGCACGCGCCCCGGCCCAATCATCGGTTCGAGCAATTCCACGATGCGACGCTGATAGCTCTCCTCGAGCTTGCGTGTGTATTCGAATTGCCGGGTGCTGGCGGCCGAGTCGGAGTTCTCGTCGGGCGAGTTGAGCAGCGATCCCGCCTGATCCACCAGCGTTACGTCGCTGGCGGACAATTCCGGCACGCTCGAGGCCACCAAGTGCACGATCGCCGCGACCTGTCCCGGATCAAGGCGCCTGCCCGGGTACAGCTGCAGCATCACCGAGGCGGTGGCTTTGCGGGCATCGCGCAGGAACACCGAGGGCTTCGGCAACGCGAGATGCACCCGCGCGCCTTGCACTCCCTGCACCTTGGTGATGGTGCGCGCCAACTCGGTCTCCAAGACCGATTGATAACGAGCGCTCTCCATCATGCTGCTGCTGCCGAAAGCGGAATCCTTTTGAATCATTTCGATTCCCATGGCATCGCTTTGCGGCAGCCCCTGACTTGCCAGACGGATGCGGGCCTCCTGCACCTTGGATTCCGGCACCGATACGGCGCCCGATGGGCTGAGCTTGAATTCGATCCCGGCTGCGGTTAACGCATCCATCACCTGGCCGCTCTCCCGTTCGGAGAGCTGGCCGTACAGCACCGTGTAGTTCTGACCCTGCGACCACATGACCAGCCAGATTGCCGCGGCAACGGCCGCCGCGACGCCGGCAAGCAGACCCACCTGCTTGAGGCCGGGAATGTCCGCCAAGCCACGCGCGGGAGCGGGAACGATGTCAGCCATGAATTAATCCTCGCGGTCGATTGGACAAGTATTGTTAGACCGACATGTTCATTACTTGCTGATACGCATCGACAAGTTTGTTGCGAACTTCGGTCATGGCGCGAAACGCCAGCCCGGCTTTTTGAACTTCCAGCATCACCTTGGTGAGATCGATGCTCTTATCGCCGGCCTCGTAAGCATTCGCGAGTGCCGTCGCTTGATTTTGCATGGTCGCGATGTGGTCCACGGAATCCTTCATGAGGTTGGCGAAGTCCGAGGGCTGCGCGGCCGCGGCGGGCGATTCGGCGATGCCGCCGGCGCGCGCCTGCAGCGCGCGCATTTCCGCCAGTACCTGATTGATCTGCATGCTGCTCATGCGGTGGCCGTCAGGAACTGCTGCTCGTGCACACGCGGCACAGTCACGCCGGCGGCTTTCAGCTGCTGCAGCTTGTGGCGCAGCGTGCGCGGGCTGATGCCGAGGCGCTCGGCGGTGAGTTTGCGGCTGCCGCCGGTGATGCGCAGCGTCGCGAGTATCAACTCGCGTTCGCGCACCTTGAGATCCTTGCCCAACCCCAGGTCGAGGTCGGGCGCGGCTGTGGGCACGGCCGCCTGCGAAGGCTGGCTGCCGGCGCTGCCGATATCGAGATCCGTGGCATTGATGGTTCCGCCCGCGGCCAGCCAGGCCGCGCGCTGCACGATGTTGGTCAGCTCGCGGGCGTTGCCCGGCCAGTCGTAGTGCAGCAGCTTGCGTTCCGCGTCGGCAGACAGGCTCAAGGCGGCATGACCAGCTCGCGCGCAAGCCTGCATGGCGCGGCGCGCCAACGGCAGTATGTCGCCGCGGCGCTCGCGCAGCGCCGGCAATTTCAGCGACATCACGTTGAGCCGGTAGTAAAGATCGGCCCGGAAGCGCGTGGCGCGCACCTCCTCGGGCAAATCGCGGTTGGAGGTGGCGATCAGACGCACATTGAGACTCAAGGTGCGGGTGCTGCCCAGGCGCTCCACCTCGCGCTCCTGCAAAACCCGCAGGATCTTTGCCTGCAGCCCCAGATCCATCTCCGAGATTTCGTCGAGCAGCAAAGTGCCGCCTTGCGCCTGTTCGAACTTGCCGGCGTGGGCCGCAAGAGCGCCGGTGAACGCGCCCTTCTCGTAGCCGAACAGACTGGCTTCGAGCATGTTGTCCGGGATCGCCGCGCAATTGATCGCCACAAACGGCTTATCGGCGCGCGCCGAATGGTCGCGAATGAAGCGTGCGTACACTTCCTTGCCGGTGCCGCTTTCGCCGGTGATGAGCACGGTGGCGTCGTTGTCAGCAATTCTGCGCGCCAGGCACAGGGTGCGCTTTGATTCCGGATCAACCGCAACCAGCTCGTTCGGCATGACGCGGGCGGCCAACTGGCGCTGCGCCATGTCGATCAGCGCCTGCGCGTCGAACGGCTTGACGATGTAGTCCGTGGCACCGTCGCGCATGGCGGCGACCGCCTGCGCGACGGTGCCGTAGGCCGTCATCAAGACCACCGGCAGATACGGCTGCAATTGCTTGATCGAGGACAGCAGCTCGTAGCCGTTGATCCCGGGCATCTGCACATCCGAGATCACCAGGCCGATTTCCTCGGTCGCGAGCACTTGCAGGGCGCTCGGCGCATCATGCGCGGCCAGGGCGGAAAGACCCGCGGCGCTCAAGGTGTCGACCAACGCCTCGCGCAGCGCGGCGTCATCCTCCACCACCAGTACCGAATCGTTCACTTTGTTCATGGCTTCCTAGATCTCCTCTGCAGGTAGTTCGATGACGAACGTGGCGCCGCAACTCGAAGCGGCCAGGCAAACGCTGCCGCCGTGCGCCTCGACCACCGACTTGACGATGGAAAGTCCGATACCGGTGCCGCTCGCTCGTGTCGTGAAAAAAGGCTCGAAGATGCGTTCGCGTACATTCGCGGGCACGCCCGGACCGTCGTCGCTGACCACGATCTGCGCGCGGCCGGTGGGCGTGCGGCGCGCAAGTAGCTCCAAATTCAGGGTGGTTGCGGCGGCCTGCAGGGCGTTGCTGGCCAGATTCAACACCGCCGATACCAGCGACGGTGCATTGGCGCGCACTTTCAAATCCGGGGCCTGGGTGCGGATGGTCAAACGAATCCCGTCACGCAATGCCGGCCGCAGCCATTGCGCCACCTGCTCGAGCAGCGCGCTCACGCTCACGGCTTCGCGCGCGGCGCCGCCGTGCGCGAAGGCCAGCATGTCATTCACCAGCTTGTCGAGCTGCTTCAGGCTGCCGACGGTCTTATCCGCGCAGCGCAAAAGATCCGCGGAATCCCGCGACCTCAAGGTCATTTGCGAGGCATACAGAAGCGCGGCGGCCAGCGGCGTGCGAATTTGATGGGCCAATCCCGCTGCCAATTCGCCCAAGGTGAGCAGGCGCTGCTGCCGGGTGAGAAATTTCTGCAGCAGGTGCGCTTCGGTCACGTCCGCCAGCAGCACCACCTCGCCGCCATCCTTGAGCTCGCGCTGCGAGATGTTGACGAACCTGCCGCTGCGCAGTTCCACGTGTTCACCGGCGCTGCGGGCGCTGACGCCAGCGCGCGCCAGCACCGCGCTGAAGAACTGCCCGAGCAGAGGTTCGCCGAGCAACTGGACCGCTGCCGGGTTGTATTCCTGGATCTCCCCGAGGTTGTCGAGCACCAGCACTCCGCCGGGCAGTCCTTTTACCAGCGCGGATAGGCGCGCCGCCAAGTGCTCACGGCCTGCGCGCGCGTCGCGCAAATCGCCCTGCAGCTGCGCCACCTGGCCGCGCAGGGACTCAAAGGCGCCTGAGAGCTGTTCCGATACGCTGCCGAAAGCGAGGAACGCCGCCTGGAGTTCAGAGCGGCGATTTTCGATCAGCTCGAGATTTGTGGCTGCCATACCGGATGGAGAAAGCAACTTCTGTGCCTTACCGGCATTTGCCCTGCCTATCAACCAGTTACGATATCGAGAAGCCCCGCGACGCTGGATGCGTCAAAAATCTGTCAGGCGCTCAGGTGATATTTGCGCAGCTTCTCGACCAGCGTCGTGCGCCGGATGCGCAACAACCGCGCGGCTTCGGCTACCGTGCCGTCCGCCTCTTCGAGCGCTTTGCGGATCAGGCCGATTTCAATCGCCGACAGATGATCCTTAAGATCGATGCCGCCGCGCGGCAGCGCCACGCCCGTGATTTCGTACACCAGCGGCGGCGGATCTTCCCGCAACGCCGACGA
Organism: Steroidobacteraceae bacterium; assembly: GCA_035567075.1. GTDB lineage: Bacteria > Pseudomonadota > Gammaproteobacteria > Steroidobacterales > Steroidobacteraceae > Bog-1198. The sequence goes on along the minus strand of DATMRC010000053.1, from coordinate 2,020 downwards.
TAGCGGCGACGGCTCGATCGGCTCCAGCGTTTCTTCCTCGGGTTGCGGTCGCGCGTCGATCTCAAGCTCGCTGCCGAGCCAGCCCACCGCCGGCGTGCAGCGATATCGATCGGGCAAGTCTGCGGGTGCGATGGCTTGGGCGGGAAACATGATCGCCAGACGCTCCAGCAAATTTGCCAGTTCGCGCACATTACCCGGCCATCGATAGCGGGCGAGGCAATTCATCGCGGCAGAATCCAATTGAATGTGCTTGCCGGCGCTTTGTCCCTGGCGCTGCACGAGATGTTCGATCAACATGGGAAGATCGTCGAGCCGCTCGCGCAACGGCGGCATCTGCAGCGGAAACACGTTCAACCGGTAATAGAGGTCCTCGCGAAACCGTCCCGCAAGGATGGCGGCATCCAGGTCGCGATGCGTTGCCGCGATGATGCGCACGTTGCAGTGGATGGTCCGATTGCTGCCGACGCGCTCGAAACTTCTTTCCTGCAGCACCCGCAGCAACTTGACCTGCATCTGCAGCGACATGTCGCCGATCTCGTCCAAAAACAGCGTGCCGCCTTCGGCAAACTCGAAACGGCCCACGCGCGTCGACAAGGCGCCGGTAAATGCGCCTTTTTCGTGGCCGAACAACTCGCTCTCCAGAAGGTCGGCAGGAATTGCGCCGCAATTCACCGGCACGAATGGGTGTCCCGCCCGTCCCGACAGCTCGTGAACGTGGCGCGCGACCATTTCCTTGCCGGTGCCGGACTCGCCCAGAATCAACACGTTGGTATCGAATGGGGCGACTTGCTCGATGAGTCGATGCACCGCGCGCATCGCCTGTGAGTTGCCGCTGGGACGGAAGCGGTGCACTCCCGGCTGCGTCGGATGCCCGCTGCGCACGTTTTGCGCCTGGCCCAAAACGGCCGACAGCCGCCGCTGTTTGACGGGGCTTTCCAGATGAAACCATGCCAGGTCGCCGCTGCTCTCGGCGATTTTCGGCAGGCCGTCGCGGCTCATGCAGATGACCGGCAGCGGCTGGCGCATGGCACGCAGCTGCGCCACGAGTTCGACCCCGAGGGCGGTGACGGTGTCGCGGCTGACGATCACTGCCAGGCAATCGGGCGCATCGTAGTGCGGCGATTGGCGCAGTTCGCTCAAATTGCGAACGTGCACCGGCTCCAAATCCAAAAAACGCAGCAGCGTCTGGAGCGCATTCGCCTCCAAATCTGCGGGCTCGATCACGATCACTTTGGCTTCAACCACTACCTGGGACTCCTTCCCAAATTGAAAAGTGTGACGGACTCCACAAATCTCTTGTTCCGCCTTAAACTTCTCGTCTAACCCTTTGACATATCACAAACAATTGCATGACGAGCCACATACTAACTGATCAACTTGAGAGAAAAGCAGTTGGCAAATCCCCGGAACGGGTCTAGGGGCATCCCGCAATACATTCGCAGTGTTTGGATAGGTCGACGTCGAATCTGCGCGAACTTCTCGCGCCACTGCGGCGATTTTTTTTAAGTTGCGGCGAGTCTGGCGCCGGCCACCAGGCGTCGGTGGTGCCGAAAGATGAGCTTGTCCAGCATCTGCACCACTGCGTCGCTCAAACCCATGAAACGCAATTGCGCGACGCGCATGCCATCGACGCTGCGCTCACTGGCGACCACGCAGGGGATCTTCAGCGGCTGCGGTAGGGCGGGATTGATATAGACCGCGAGCAGCCCGGTGTCGCTCACGGCCGGCGTTTGTGCGCCGAACCATTCCAGGGCGCGCGAGGTCAGGCGGACCCGGTCCGCCGGCGGCAGCCCGCTGCTGCGCACCGCCAGCTCGGCAGTCAGGCGCAGCAAAATATTGACCTTGTACTCGAGTCGCTGCAATTCGTGCAGCAGCGCCGGGGATTCATCCTTGAGCGCCTCGTGCACCCGCACTTCATCCAGCGAGGATTCGGCGCCCAGCAGCTGGTGGTTGTCGGCATTCAAACGCGCGAGCGCCAAGCCGTCGGCAAGCGGACCCGGAGTCCATGCCAGGGGCAGCA
>DATMRC010000052.1:0-58391 GCA_035567075.1 Steroidobacteraceae bacterium | reverse complement strand
GAGGTCGAAGGCGAGAATATGCGCGGCGTCACCTGGGTTCGCGTCAATGAGTTCGAAAGTGGTGACTGGGCAATCGGCGGCAAGGCGCTGAAAACTTCCGACGTCCAGGCGCTGGCCGCCGGGAAAGCCGCTTAATCCAGCGACGCTTCTGAGCGGGACAAAGCGAGGGGCGGCGCTCACATGAGGCCGCCTCGCGTTCGCTCGATCAGGTCGCCGGAAAGCCGACGTTGACGGTTGACGGGTTTTGGCCGGTTGCTGCTGTTGGCGACGGAACCGAGGGCGAGGACCGCTGTCAACGATCCTGCCCGGTTCAATTCTCCAAATCGGCCATGCATGTCTTGTAGATCCCAGCCTAACCCGTACGCATCACTGGCTGTGATCGTTATCAGTGTCTTGACTGGCCATCTTTCCCAAATTATTGCGGGTTGCTTCGTGTGATGCGAACATGCGAACCCCTTTGGATTCGGATACCAGCAAAATGAAAACCCGGATGATGGCGGCCAGCGCCGCAATGCTTCTTGTGTTCGCGCAATTGAGCGCTGCGCAGACCCCCGCGCCCCAGAGTGCGACGCCGCCGGCTCCGCCTGTCATCGCCTTGAAGGCTGCGCACCTGTTCGATTCGGTGTCAGGCACGCTGGTCGAGCATGGCGTGGTGGTGATCGCGGGCAACAAAATCCAGGCGGTGGGACCGGGTGTGAAAATTCCTGACGGTGCCCAAGTGATCGACCTGGGCGATGCGACCTTGCTGCCGGGTTTGATCGACGCCCACGTGCATCTCTCCGAGGTGTCGAGCGACAATTGGTACGAAGATTTCTACCACGGCATCATGCGTTTCCCGGCGGAGCAGGCGCTCTATGGTGCGCATTACGCGAAGGCGACTCTCGAGGCCGGCATCACCACGGTGCGCGATGTGGGCTCCGACGACTACATCGCGCTGGGTTTACGCAACGCGATCAAAGCGGGCGTCATTCCCGGGCCGCGCATGCTGGTGTCGAATTACGCGGTGGGCTCCACCGGCGGCCATGCCGATCAGGGCCCGGTGCCGCCGCAGACAATTGCGGTGGCCGGTCCCATCCGCGGCGTTTGCAACGGGCCCGAGGAGTGTCGCGAGGCCGTTCGTTACCAGATCAAGTACGGCGCGGACGTCATCAAGTTCATGCCGTCCGGCGGAGTGCTGTCGCTGTCCGACCCGGTGGACAATGTGCAGCTGACGCAGGAAGAAATGAATGCCATCGTCTCCGAAGCGCACTCCTGGAATCGCAAGGTGGCCGCGCATTGCCACGGCGATCGGGCCGCCAAAATGGCGATCGCCGCAGGCGTCGATTCCATCGAGCACGGCAGTTTCTTGAAGGACGATACGCTGGCGGAGATGAAGAGAAAGCACGTCTACCTGGTGGCGACGCTTTTCGCCGGCGTGTGGGTCGGCGAAAGACTGGACAAATTTCCTCCCGCCATCGCCGTAAAGGCCCGCGCTGCGGCGGCGCAGGCTCAGCAGATGTTCCAGCATGCCGTCAAAATCGGCGTGCCGCTTGCCATGGGGACGGATGCCGGCGTCGAGCCGCACGGCCTGAATGCGCGCGAATTTTCACTGATGGTGAAAAACGGCTTGCCGCCGGCCAAGGCGCTGATGGCAGGCACCGCGGGCGGCGCCGACTTGCTCGGCATCGCCGATCAGACCGGCACGCTGCAGGCGGGAAAATCTGCGGACATCGTGGCCGTTCCCGGCAATCCCTTGAAAGACATGGCGGCCACCGAACATCCGCTGTTCGTCATGAAGGAAGGCATCATTTATCGCAATGATGTGTCGGCCGCGGCGGCGCATTAAGCCGGTTGGAGTGCAGGGGGCCGCTGGCGAGTGCTAAGCGGCCCCGTTGAGGTGCCACATCGTCATTGTTTCACTCGCCGCGTAAATGATTGAGGAGCAGGGTTCCCAAAAGTTCCGCCGCGCCGTTCCAGAGAACCTGAATCCCAATGCAGAACAGCAGAAACGCCGACAGCCGCACCACGATGGTGGTACCGGTGGGGCCGATCAACTCCGCGAGGCGCCCCGAGTATCTGTAAAAGCCATAGATCAGCACCGACAGCAGCACGCTGGCCGCCAAGGTCTCGACGAAGAATTCGAGCGTGGCGGCATGCAAGCCGGTGGGCCGGCCAGCCCCCAGGGAAATCGCGACCGAGATCGTGCCGGGGCCGGTGGTCAAGGGCATGGTGAGCGGATAGAAGGCCAGCCGGCTGGGATGCACATCGACGGAACGCGGGCTGGGAGTTTCGCTGCGGCGCTGCGCCGTGGCGTCCGGCGCGTTCAACATGCGCCAGCCCGCCGCCGCGACGATGATGCCGCCCGAGACCCTGAGCACCGGAATGGAGACGCCGAAGAACTCCAGCACGTACGCGCCCACGTACAGCGATGCCGCGACTATCGCCAAGGAATAAATCGACACCCAGCGCGCCACCGAGGCTCTCACGGAAGTTTCCAGTTCCTCCGTGGCGCCGAAGAATATGAATGCCCCCGAGAGCGGGTTGACGATCGAGAACAGCGCGGTGAACGCCAGCAGAAAGGTCGTCAATTGAACTCCCAAAACCCGGCATTCTAGCGAATGCGCGCGTTCTCGCGAATGGCGGCGCTCAAGAATCGGGTCAGGCCCGGCGCAAACTTGTCGATGTTCGCGGCAAAGCGGCCGTCGTTTTCATACATGAGGGCGAGCGCGCAATGCCGTGCGGCGCTGCAGGGATAAAACCAGCGATCGATGTACTCTCGATGGCGCTCGGCCAGATCCATCGCGCAGGGATCGCCCGGCAGCTTGCCCGCCTGCATGGCCGCGGCGGCGGCCGTGTAGATCGCGGTCTGCTCGGCGCTGATGAGTTCCCAATCGGCGGCGCTGTACGCCGAGGTGCGCCTCTTGGACTCGGCGTAAGCGTCCGTGTGGCCCCAGCGCTGCCTGGCTTCCGCTTCGTACTTGGACGCATCAAATCCTTCGAAAAGTTGGCTGGCGTTCACGGCGTCTCCATTGGGGTGTTCGAGCATGGACAATGCCGCATCCACCGCGCGGATCATGGCCGCCGTGGTTTGCGCCCGGTTTTCAAGCAAGGCGCGCTGAGCCTTGAGCGCGCTCACCTGATCAAAGCCCGGGTCATCGAGCGCGCGGCGGATCTCCTCGAGCGGCAGGCCGAGTTCGCGGCCGATGCATATTTGCTGCAGGCGCAAGAGTTCGGCATCGCCGTACAGCCGGTACCCGCCCGGGGTGCGGCGCTGCGGCACCAGCAATCCAATCTCATCGTAGTGGCGCAGCGTGCGCACCGAGACTCCCGCGATGCGAGCGGCTTGCTTCACAAGATATCCGCGCTTGCCTTTCATGCCGCCAGTTTGCAGCCTGCCGTTGCGGCAGAGTCAACGGCGGGCAAGATAGGCGCCGGCCGCTGCCCCGATGAGCTTGAGCAGCATGGTCACCGCGATGCCGAGGGTGAAGAAGCCCGCAAAAAGCACGATGGCGCCGTCGAAAAAGGCATAGAAGAACACGATCAGCGCGCCGAAGGCATAGGCATTGCGTTGCGGTTTGCGCCGCCCGCAGAACCAGGTTACTCCCAGGATCATTGCGGTGCCCACGGTGCGCGTCGACCAGCGCGCCATGGGCACCGCCGCCTGCTCGTAAAAGGCCTCGGAGTGGCCAGGCTGGAAGATCATTCCCCAGGCATACATCGCCCCGAAGGCGATCAGCACATCGATGATGAAGATCACCGCGCCAAGTCCGGCGGCTTTGGCGACATCAAGCGGCCGCATGACTGCTCACTGGAGCGCTTCCAGCACCGCCTTGACCAGCGGCTGGGTGGTATAGCCCAGGCTTTCCGGCGTCAAACCCAGGCGCACGACGATCAATTGACGCGATCGAATGACGGCGATGCTTTGACCATCGTGGCCCGAGAACCAAAAGATGTCCGCCGGAATGCCGAACGCCGCGTCGGGATTCACGCCGGGGACCCTGGCGTCGGATCCCCACAGCCACACCTGGCCGTGGCCGTACTGTCCGCCTGATGCAGCCACCGGTGTCGCCATCATCGCGACATAGCCAGGGGGCAGCAGCTGCTGGCCCGCCCAAGCGCCGTCCTGAAGCAGGAACTGCGCATATCTCGCCCAGTCCCGCGCCGTGGCGTACATGTAGGAAGAGCCGACCAGGGTGCCGTGCTCGTCGGACTCCAGGGTCGCGCTTGACATCCCCAACGGTTTGAACAGCCGATCTTCGGCAAACTCAAGGCCAGCGCCGCCTGCGGCATCCTGCATGATGCGCGACAGAATCACCGCGGTGCCGCTGGAATAGCTCCACACTTCGCCGACGGGATGGATGAGCGGCTGGTCGCGCGCAAATCCCGCCATGTCGGGCTGCAGGTACAGCATGCCGGTGACATCGGACACCGAGCCGTAGGCTTCATTGAACTTGAGGCCGCTGGACATGGCGAGCAGATCCGCCACGCGAATGCGATCGCGGCCGTCGCTTGAACTCGCGGGCCAGAACCCCGGCTGGTCCAGCGTCAGCTTGCCGTCCTTGACGAGCATGCCGATGAGCCCGGCCATCACCGTCTTGGTCATCGACCAGCCGAGCAAGGGCGTGCGCGCGCTGAAGCCGCTCGCATAGCGCTCCGCCACAATCCGGCCGTGATTGACCACAAGGAGGGCGCGCGCGCCGGGACCTGCGAGGGCATCGTCGGCAAGAACGTGATCCAGCGCGGCATTGGTTTGCACGGCGCTGCCGTCCGGCCAGAGAGAGGCGGCCGCGGCAGCGGAGCCGTTTGCGGACTCAAGGGGCGCAGCGGCTGCGCCGCCTGCAAGATCGAGCTTTCCGTCCGGCATCACCGTGCAGCCTCTGCCCGGCCGCGCGATGGCGAGGCCGTTGCCGATGAATCCCAAAAATCCCGCCCGCACCACGCGATGCTCACGATCGACCGACACCCGCATGAGGCGCAGCAACGCGATGCCGGGCGCCTGCACATCGACACGCAACACCTCGTCAGGATCGCGCCCGGCGAGAAACACGTTCGAGCAGACGATCTTGGCGGAGTAGTTGGCGCCCACCCGCAGAAGCGCCGGGGGCGCGCGCCACAGAAGCAGCGTCAGCATGACAGCCAGGGCAAGGAGCGCGGCCAAGGTTCTGCGAAGTATTTTCATCGGCTTACCAGTTGAGCCCGGCCATCAGGGCCGCATAGGTCAAGATCCCATCCCACAAATTCCGCAGCCTCAAGTTTTCATTGGCGGCATGCTGATTGTTGTCGTGATTGACGATGGGCAGGCCGATGATGGGCGCTCGAGAAACCTCTGCGAACAAGTACAGCGGCACGCTGCCGCCCATCATGGGCACCACCACCACGCGCGCCCTTGCCGCCTTGTTGGCAGCAGTGATCACCGCTTTCGCGGCCGGCGAGGACATGTCGGAACGCAATCCGGGATAGCCGGACTCCCAGGCAAGGCTTACCAAGCGGGCGGAACTCAATCGGGCGGCAAGATCGGGTTCACCGCTGACGATGGTCCAACCGTGGGCGATCAAGAAGTGTTCGACCGACGCCTTGAGGGCGGCGGGCGTTTGATCGGGCACCAGGCGGAAATCCATCGATATCACGGCATTGATGGGAATGGCGTTGGCCGCGGCGTCGCCGACCTGGCCCGATCGTAGGCCGCGGACATTGAGCGCCGGACGCATGATGCTCGCGGCCAGAGTCTCGCTGCCTTCAGGTGCGGCGATACCAAACTCGCGCTTCAATTCATCCTCGACCGGCGGCAACTGCTTGAGCGCATCAACCTCTTCGGGGGTGAGCGCGCGCACGCTGTCGAAAAAACCTGGAATCAGGATTTTGCCATTGGCGTCGCGCATCTGCGCGAGCAGCGTGGCGGCGAGCGCGGCGGGATTCGGCACCCAGTTGCCGTAGTGGCCGTCATGCAATGCGCGCAACGGTCCATAGATCGTGGCGTCAAGTCCCATGGTGCCGCGCGCGCCGAAGTAGATCACCGGCCGGCGCGTTTGATGCACCGGACCGTCGCCGATCAGGAATAAATCCGTCGCGAGGATTTTTTGATTGTCGCGCAGCACCTTTCCCAGGTGCTCGGAGCCGGCTTCTTCCTCGCCTTCCCAGAGGACCTTGATGTTCACCGACGGCGGGGTGTGCGTGGCGGTCAGGGCATCGAATGCCGCCAGAAAGGCGACGATGGACGCCTTGTCATCGCTCACCGCGCGGCCGAATAGCCGCCACTCCGGATCGAAGGGTGGCGAAGCCCGGCGCCAGTCGACATCCTTGCCGTGCTCGGTCGGTGCGCCGCTGCGCATCACCGGCTGAAACGGATCCGAGCTCCATTGCGACGGCGTCACCGGCTGGCCGTCATAGTGGGCATAGAACACCACGGTGCGCCTGGCGTGTGCAGTCTTGAGCGCGCCAAACACCACCGGGGGAAAACCCGGTGCGGTGGGCAGCGCCGCCACGTCGAAGCCGCGTTTTTCAAGCGCCTGCTCGAGCGCGCCGGCCGTCGCGAGCAGACCTTGAGGATCGGCCGCCACGCTTTTCAGGCGCGTCAAGGCATCGAGCTCCGCGATGATTTCAGCCTCATGAGCCTGGCGGTAGCGCTCGACCTCGCTTCTCAAGTCTGCGGCGCCTACTTTAAGCGCCAGCAGGAGGATCGACGCGCCGCAGGCGATGCGCTTGACCAGCATGTTGTTCCTTGTCGTGGGGCGTGATTTGGCAGTTTAACCTGCGGCGCTGGACTCGGGCCCCGGAATTGTCCGAAGATGGGTCATGAGCGCCAGTCTCAAATCCGTTCAAGATCCGGCTGCCGCGGAGCGGCGCGCCCGGATCGATCTCGCGGCGTGCTATCGATTGGCGGCGCACTTCGGCTTCAACGAAGGCATCGACAATCATCTGACGGTGCTGGTGCCGGGCCATGCCGATCGGTTTTATCTCGCGCCGTTCGGCCTGCACTGGTCCGAGGTGAAAGCCAGCGATTTGCTGATCCTCGACTTTGCCGGGCGCCTGCAGGGCGGTCAGGGACTCATTGAACCCACCGCCAAGTACATCCACGCACCGGTTCATCGCCTATCGCCGCAGGGCAACTGCGTGCTGCACACCCACATGCCGTATGCCACCGCGCTCTGCATGCTCGAGAATCCGCGTCTCGAGATGGCGGTGCAAAGCGCGCTCGCCTTCCACGACGACATCGCCTATGACTTAAACTACAACGGCCTTGCTTACGATGAGTCCGAAGGTGAGCGTCTGGCGCTTGCCCTCGGCAGCAAATCGGTGCTGCTGATGGGCAATCACGGCGCTCTGGTGGTCGGGCGAACGCTGCCGCAGGCCTTCGAGCGGCTGTACTTTCTCGAGCGCGCCGCCCAGGCGCAGGTGCTGGCGCTGTCCACCGGCCGGCCGTTGCGGATGATTCCCGAAAGTGTTGTAGAGCGCGCCTGCGCGCAGATGCAGGGCGGCGGCGCGGTCGGCGGCTTCGAACGCGAGGATCTGCACTTCGATGCGCTGAAGCGCATGCTCGATCGCGCCGGCATGGATTACGCGAGCTGAGCTCACCCGCACCCAAGGCCCTTGATCCGCTGCGCGCGGCGCGCAGTCCGCTGGTTTTGATGCTGGCGGCGATGGTGTTCATCAACTATGTGGATCGCGGTGCCATGCCCACGGCGGCGCCCCTGCTGCGGCTTGATTTGCACTTCAGCGACACGCAGATGGGGATCTTGCTGTCGGCGTTTTTCTGGACCTACGCCGTCATGCAAATACCCATCGGCCTGCTGGCGGAGCGCTTCGGCGCGCATCGCGTGCTGGCAGTCGGGCTGGCGGTGTGGGCCTCGGCCACCACGCTGGTGGGCTTCGCGCATTCATTCACGGTTCTTTTGCTGCTGAGACTCATGCTCGGTCTGGGTGAGAGCGCCGGTTTCCCCTGCGCGTCGAAGATCCTGGCATCAGTGGTGCCGCCCAAAGGGTTGGGGCTCGCCAACGGCATCGTGGCTTTCGCCTATCTGTTCGGTCCTGCCGTGGGGCTTTATGCGGGCGGCATGTTGATGGCGCAATTCGGCTGGCGCTCGGCGTTCTTTGTCTTCGGTGCGCTGTCGCTGCTCTGGCTGTGGCCGTGGGTTGGCGTCGGCCGCCAGGTGCCCGCGCGCTCGGCCGCGGACGCCGCGGATTCGCCGCGATTCTTAACGGTCCTCAAGAATCCGGCGATGTGGGGCACGGGCTTGGGCTTGTTTTCCATCAACTATGTGTTTTATTTCATGCTGACCTGGCTGCCCTCGTATCTGGTGCGGGCGCGCGGCTTCTCGATGGTGGAAATGGCGCAGGTCGCGGGTCTGTCGTACGTCGTCAACGCACTGTCGGCGCTGGCGGGAGGCTGGGCGATTGATCGCTACATCCGGCGCGGCGGCTCGAACAGCGTGGCTTACAAGACGGTCCTCGCGGTGGCGCATGTCGGCTCCGTGGTGTGCATGCTCTCCATGGCCGCAGGATCCAAGCCCGTGGCGCTCGCCGCCATGTTCCTGTTCCAGGTGGTATGCGGAGCTTCCTCGCCCTGTGTCTTTGCCGTGAGCCAGATCCTCGCCGGCCCGCGCGCGGCGGGCCGCTGGGTCGGCATCCAGAATACCTGCGGCAGCCTGGCGGGCGTGGTGGCGCCCGCGCTGACCGGCTTCATCGTCGATCGCACTCATTCCTTCACCAATGCGTTTCTGGTCTCGGCGGCCATGAGCCTCCTTGGCCTGGTCGGCTGGGTGTGGATGCTGCCGGCGCTGACCGAGCTGCCGTGGAAGAAACTGGGTGCGCGCCGCGCCGCGCCCGCTTTGACTTAATTCGCGCAAGCCTCGCCCGGGCCGCCAAATCGGGCGATTCGCAGCACTTTAAGCAAAATCCCGTGTCGCCTGCCGCTTACGTCGGCGGGCCGCGACATGCCCTAAGGCAGGGCACGTCCGTACCATGCGGGCATATACAACGAATGTGGGTGACGCGTGACTACCAATCTGACGTATGCCGCCGAGGCTGCATCGAGCAAAACGCTCGAGGCTTTGGCACAGGTCATTCGCGCGCTCGCGCCCGAAGTTTCCGCCGTGTCGTTTCACGATTTTGCCGCCGATACCCTGTGGCTGAGCGAGGATTTCCTGCTGCCCGAGGATCATCAGCTGGTGGAGGATTCGCTGACGAACACCAAGGTCGGAGACATGGAGGCCACCTACGCCGCGCGCGAAGGCGGCCAGTACTCGGTTTCAATTCCGGTGCGCGATGCCAGTGGCGCCATCAACGGCGCGGTGCGCCTCAGCATCGATTCGGGCGTCACCGACACGCGAACCGGCGAACCCTTGGAGCACAGGCTGGCGCCCGTATTCACCTGCCTGGCGGCGGAATTCGAGCGGCGCCAGGCATTTCCATTAATGCTGAGAGAGGACACTCAAGTGGAGAAACAGATCGAGCTCGCGCTGCATGCCGAGCGCTTCGAACTTTTTTTGCAGCCGATTTGTTCTCTGCACGACGATCTGGGCATGGCGCATTACGAAGTGCTGCTGCGCCTGCGCACCCCTGACGGCAACCTGGTTGCGCCGAAGGAATTCCTGGCCAGAGCGGCGCAGCAGCGCCTGATGCCGAACATCGATCGCTGGGTGGTGCGCACGGTGCTGGTGTGGCTCACCAACAACCGCAAGCTGTGGGCGCGGGTGCCGTCGGTGTTCTCCATCAATCTCTCGGCGCAGTCGATGACGGACGACAACTTCATCAGCTACGTGGAATCCTGCGTGAAGAAAAGCGGCCTGCCGCCCCAGGCGCTGTGCTTCGACATCACCGAACGCCATGCGTCCTCGGGCAACATCAGCGTGAGCGATTCCATGAAGCGCCTGGAAGCCCTGGGATGCGAAGTCGCGCTGGATGATTTCGGCGCCAACCCGCCCTCATACGGATACCTGCGCACCGTGCCGGCGCACTATTTCAAGATCGACTCATCGCTGGTGGGCGCGGCACCCACCGATCGGGTGGCGCGGGCCATGATTTCCGCGATCGTGCGCATGGCCGAGGACCTCGGCGTGCAAACCGTGGCCGAATCGGTGGAGCTGGATGTGCAGCTGCAGGCGGTGCGTGCCCTCGGCGTCGACTATGCGCAGGGGTATCTCCTCGGCAAGCCCATCGCCTTGCTGGGCTATGATTTCGGCAATCAGCTGCCGAATTAAAAGCGCGCGCCCTTCAAAGTCGGACTCCCTGCCACTCGGGGTTCGGCAGCTCGCTGAACACCTCCTGCAGGGCGAACCCCCAGCGGGTGCGCAGCATGGTGAAATACGGATCGTCCGTGTCGATGCTGATATGCGTCGCTAATTTGAATTCGTCGCGCCGGATGATGGCAAGATCCAAAGGCGGCCCCACCGATAGATTCGAACGGATGGTCGAGTCCATGCTAACCAGCGCGCATTTGGCGGCTTGCGCGAGACTGCTGCTGCGTGTGATCACCCGGTCGATGATGGGTTTGCCGTACTTCGATTCGCCGATTTGAAAGTACGGCGTATCGATGGACGACTCGATGAAGTTGCCCGCGGAATAAATGTGAAACAGGCGCGGCTCCTCGCCCATGATTTGCCCGCCCAGGATGAAGGTGCCGTTGAACTCGTGGCCGTGCTCCTTCAAGTCATCGGCGTCGCGCTCGTGAATTTCCCGAAGCGCTTCGCCGACCACGCGCGCGGCATTGAACATGTTGCTGGCGCGCATGATGCGCATGGGCTGGTCCGGATCAGGCGTTTCCTGCAGCAGATTGACCACGGCCTGGGTGATGGCGAGATTGCCCGCCGACAACAGCACCAGCGCGCGCTCGTTGGCGAGCTGAAAGGTGGCCATCTTACGAAAGGTGTTGATCTGATCGACACCGGCATTGGTCCGTGAGTCCGACAACATCACGAGCCCGGTGTCGACCAACAAGCCGACGCAGTAAGTCATGGCGAAATTCTACCTGAGCTATTGCTGTTGCAGGGCCGACTCGGCCACCAGCACGTTGGCTTCCATTTTCTCGCCGCCGCCGCCGTGGCGCACGCCGCGCACCGGCGCCGCATCCAGATAATCGCGGCCCACGGCGAGCCGGCAATAGGTGCGCACCGCGGGCCGCTTGTGCGTCACATCCACGCTCTGCCAGCCGAGCTCGGCGCCCAGCCACACATCGACCCAGGCGTGGCTTGCCGCGTCGCTCGCATCGCCGGTGTACAAGTAGCCGCTGACATAGCGCGCCGGAATTCCCACCGCGCGGGCCGAGGCGATGTAGACATGGGCATGGTCCTGGCAAACGCCGGCGCCGCTCTTGAAGGCGACGGCCGCGCTGTCCTGCACGTCGCTCACGCCGGGTTTGTAGCGCACCGCGTCGAACACGGCTTCCGCCAGCGCCTGGGCGCGGGCCCGCGGCTCGGTGATGCTCGCGAGCGCGCCTTGTGCGAAGGCCTTCAAGTCCTCGTTGGGCGCCGTCAACTGCGTGGGGGCAAGGTAGGCCAGCGGCGAGAGCGTGCCATCGTCCTGGCGCGCTTCGGCGTCGGCCGTCTCGACCACGCCGTGCACCACGATTTGAATGTCGCGATGCGGCACCTCGATGGTCAAGAGGTGCGAAATATTGCCGTAGGCATCGATCTGCTCGAGACGGCGGCCGGGGGCGGAAATGCTCCATGTCAGCGCGCGCTGGCTCAAGTCGCGGCGCGGCGTGAGATGCAGGCTCTGCACGCTGTACTTGACCGGCCGCTCGTAGCGGTAGCGGGTTTCGTGCCGGATGTGCATTTGCATGATTTACGCCTCCGCCGGGGGGACCAGGAAATCCGATGCAATCCTGTCGCCGAGATCGCGCACCCGATCCAGGAATTGCCGCAAGAATCGCGGCAGGCCGGTCGCCGCGATTTCCTCCATGCGCGTGAAGTGCAGCATGGCATGCATTTCACCGGCGCGCCGCTCGGTTTCGGAAGATTGTTCGTTCGCGACGGATTTCAGGTTGCCATACACCTCTTTGCAACAGCGCAGCAGCGAGCGCGGCATGTCGTCGCGCAGGATCAGAAGCTCCGCCACCCTGGAGGGGGTGATGGTGTCGCGGTACACGCGCCGATACACCTCGAAGGCCGACAGGGCGCGCAGCAGCACGCTCCATTCATAGGGATCCGGCACCTCGCTGGCATCGGCGCCGGGCACCAGATCGCCTTGATGCGCGGTGAGAATGCGGGCGGTGCTGTCGGCGCGCTCGAGAAAGGTGCCGATGCGCGAGAAATGAAACGCTTCGTCGCGCAGCATCGTGCCGATGGTGACGCCGCGCGTGAGATGCGAGCGCTCCTTCACCCATTCCACGAACTGTCCGATGTCGGCGCGCGCCGCGCGGCGCGCGGCCTGCGAGCGGACTTCGAGCCAGGTGGAGTTCAAGGTTTCCCAGAGCTCCGAGGTCAGCGAACCGCGCACCGCGCGGGCATTCTCGCGGGCGATCTTCAGGCAGCTCACGATGCTGCCGCTATAATCGCTGTCGAGGCTCACGAACTCGAACACCGATTTCGGCGCGACCGTATCGTGCTTCTCCCGATAGGCCTTTTCCATGAGCAGCGCCGTCATGGTCGCGCTCAAGGAGCGCGCCAGGGTGTCGGCGGAATGCGGCAGCAGCGACATCCGATAGTGCGCGTCCACCAAGCGGGCGAGACTCTCGGCGCGCTCGATGTAGCGCGACATCCAGTACAGATGATCGGCGGTGCGGCTCAGCATTAGGTTTCCAGCACCCAGGTGTCCTTGGTGCCGCCGCCCTGACTGGAGTTGACCACCAGCGAGCCTTCGGTCAAGGCCACGCGGGTCAAGCCCCCGGGAACGATGCTGACATCGCGGCCGGATAAGACGAAGGGGCGAAGGTCGATGTGCCGCGGGCTCAAGCCAAGTTCCGCAAAAGTCGGGCAGGTGGAGAGCGCCAGGGTGGGCTGCGCGATGTAGCGCTCGGGGGTGGCGATGATCTGCCGGCGAAAGGCGGCGATCTCCGCTTTGCTGGCGGCGGGGCCGATGAGCATGCCGTAACCTCCCGCACCGTGGACCTCTTTGACCACGAGTTCGGGCAAATGCGCGAGCACGTACTCCTGGTCTTCCTTGTGCCGCAGCATCCACGTATGCACGTTGCCGATGATGGGCGATTGGCCGAGATAGAAGCGGATCATCTCGGGCACGTACGGGTAGATGGATTTGTCATCCGCGACGCCGGTGCCGATGGCATTGGCAATGGTGATGCGGCCGGCCCGGTAGGCGGTCAGCAGGCCCGGCACGCCGAGCATGGAATCGGGCCGAAACACCAGAGGATCGAGAAAATCATCGTCGATGCGACGGTAGATGACATCCACGCGCTGCGGACCCTGGGTGGTGCGCATGAACACCGCTTCGTCGCGCACGAACAAATCCTGGCCCTCGACCAGTTCGATGCCCATCTGCTGCGCCAGGAAGGCGTGCTCGAAGTAGGCGCTGTTGGCCGCGCCCGCGGTCAACAGCACCACGATGGGATCGGCAACGCCGGTGGGCGCGACACTGCGCAGGTTGTCGAGCAGCACATCGGGATAGTGATCGACCGGCGCGATGCGATGCTCGGAGAAGAGCTCGGGAAACAGGCGCATCATCATTTTGCGGTTTTCGAGCATGTACGAGACGCCCGACGGCACGCGCAGATTGTCCTCCAGAACTTTGAACTCCCCGGCGTCATCGCGGATGATGTCGATGCCCGCGATGTGGGCATAGATGCCGCCGGGAACATCGATCCCCTGCATCTCCGGACGGTACTGTGAGTTGCAGATAATCTGCTCCGCGGGGATCACGCCCGCCTTTAAGATTTGCTGATCGTGATAAATGTCGTGGATGAATGCGTTCAACGCCCGGACGCGCTGCTTCAATCCGGTATCGAGCCTTACCCATTCCTCCCGGGGCAGCACACGCGGAACGATGTCGAAGGGAATCAGGCGCTCCGAGCCTTCCTCCTGGCCGTAGACGGCGAAGGTGATGCCCACGCGGTGGAACAGGGCATCGGCTTCGGCGCGTTTTTGCGCCAGCCGCTCGGGCGGCTGATCCAAAAGCCATTGCGTGTAGCGCGTGTAGTGCGCTCTGCCCACGGCATCGCTCGAGTACATCTCGTTGTACGGCTTGCTGGCCAAACATCCTCCGGAAGTGAAACACCTTGAGCGAGGCTCTCAGGTGCTCCCTCAATCATGTACTCAAGGGCTGATGCGCCGCAATCGCGAAACATCGGCGTTCGCCGTGCACCGTCAGGGGGCGGTCGACCCCAGATGACGCGCCAGCGCTTGCGCCGCGGTGACCTGAGGCTCGCCCGCAAAGCGGGTGGCAAAGTCGGTAAGCAGCGTTCGGGCCACCCGCCGGGTGCCGCCGCCGCTCACCGCCATTCGCGCGATGGCGAGGGTGTCCGCGGCGGTCTTGGGCCGAAAGCTCTGGTCCACACCCAGGCGCTGCGCCACCACATCCAGGGCCTCACCGGTGCGTTTCAAGGTAAGCAGCCGGGCGACGCGCTCCTCGGTCAAGCGCGTAATGTAGCGGGGGTCGTCCCAGCTGCAGACCCGTTCGCAGAGCCATCGATAGTCATCGGCAGAGTTGCCGCGGGAGCTGACCCAGTCCTTGAGCATCTGCCAGCACTTAATATGAGAGCTGGCGCGCATCAGGCCGTAGGCCTCGGTCACGATGCGCTCGGAATCACGCAATTCCTGCTCGCGCCGGCGCTCCTCGACAAGCTCCGGGGACGCCCATGCCTCGATTCCCAATTCGTCGCGCCGCTCATAGAGCGCACCGCCCAGGAAGCTGAACACGGACAGCCACGCAAACATGACCAGGGCGATCTCAAGGGGCAGCCAAAGCTCGACGCGCCACAGCAGCGCCAGTACCAGCGCGTAGCCCAGGATGACAAGAAGAACCGCCGCATACAGCGATCCCATGCCGCGAACCACGCGGATCCATGCCAGCGGATTGGCCGCCTTGAAGATATTGCCTTCCAGTCCCAGGACCGCGGCCGAGGCGGGTACCAGAAGTGCGGCCACGACGGCCAAGCTGGCGGCGGCCGCTGTTCCCAGGTAGCTTTTCGCCAGTACCACGGCGCCGAAATTCAGTCCTAGAATCAAGACTTGCCCCAGCGGGCGCTGCTCGTCGACGGGGTTCATCATTTGAATGTCGAGCGTCGGGGGCTCATCGAAGCCCCGCGCCGTGTGGTCAAACAGGATGTAGGCGTATTTGAAAAACCAGGAGGTCAACAACAGGGCCAATGGAATCCCAATAAAGCCGGCCTTGGCGGCCAAGTAGAGCAGCAGTGCGAAAACGATGACGACCGCCCCCGCCCCGCCCCGGACCGGGCGAACGAGGTGGCGAAGCAATCTTTGATGCAGGGGAGGGGTTTGCATACGCCGTTTCGAAGTACCCAAATCTATCTCAAATAATGATATCTACACACGATTGACCACTTTGATTGCGTATTGACGCGATCTATAAGAAGAAGCGCGATCTCATTTTGAATAAAAGAGGCACTCGTGGGCAAAGTGGATGCCCTTCCAAGCAGACCCCTAAAAGTACTTGTTGAGCAAAATGATGCCTACCAAACCTACCGAGCGCGCGAATAGGCCGCAACGAAACGACGTGCGAGTTGCCGCAAGAGAAGTCTCGCTGCGATTACTCGAACCTATAGCCGAGTTCGCTTTGGACAATGGATTGAGTATTCGCGAGCTCAATTCGATTTTGCGAGAAGCGGCTGTTCGAGGCTTGGAGGCGCGGCAATTGGAAGTTTCCCGTCGAACAAATATTTCGGGAATCGCTGCGTCGAGCGGGATTCCGCGAGGGGAGATATCACAAATTATAAATAAGAAGAAAAGGAGTCCTGACGAGCAGAATGCAAAGCGTCACGAACAAAGCACTCGCAAAATTATTGGCGCTTGGTCTCAGGACCCAAAGTTTGCGGCTGTAACCGGCCTACCGGCCGATCTTAGGATATATGGGCGCGGCGCAACCTTCGAAACATTAGTAAAGAATCACGGGCGTGGGATTCCGATTCGAGCAATTCTTGACGAATTGAGGCGGTCGGGTGACATCGAAGTGTGTGGTTCTCAAGAAATTCGTCTCAACCGAGCCCGCCAAATTTCGCCCCGAGTAATAAGGTCTTTAGGAAACGACGCTGGGGAAGTTTTGACAACAATACTGCAAAGTATTCGGCAACCAGAGAATTGCGTGAACCTACACAGTACTACGGCAAAAATATGTCCAAACTCAATACCACTACTAAGAAAGGAGATATCAAAAAAAGG
Organism: Steroidobacteraceae bacterium; assembly: GCA_035567075.1. Lineage (GTDB taxonomy): Bacteria > Pseudomonadota > Gammaproteobacteria > Steroidobacterales > Steroidobacteraceae > Bog-1198. Next base: position 42,129 of record DATMRC010000052.1, on the reverse strand, counting down.
CGTCAATTTCCTTGCGGACATACAAAGGAGTTTGCTTCGAGAAACAAAAATCCAAAGCGTCAACGACGGTTCATCAACGATGGCGAGTCTGGTCAATGTGATAGTCGCATTTCGCGAGGCTTCGCCCAAGCGCAAAGGACCGCGGCGGCTCCTCTTTGGAAGGCAAAATTTTCGCCGAACCCTCTGAGCTGATCGATTGTTCGGCTGCTGTTACTTGCCGCCGCGCGCTGCAAGGTCGAGCTAATGAGGAAGCACGGAAAGCGCTTTCGTTGGGACGCGATTAAGTGGATTGGGTTTTACGCCTACAACGTAGGGTTTCACCAGCCGCTTAGAAACAAAGAAATAGAGAGGTATAGCTGGATAGTCGGCGAGCATTAATCGTTCAGCAAGCTGTAGTAGGCCACGCCGGGCATCCGGGTTTGCAGTGTTGGCCGCGTCATTGAGTAACTTGTCGTACGATGGATTGTTGTATTCCGAGTCATTGCTTGGCGAGTTCATTCGAAATCCGTCCAACAAACTACTCGCGTCATTGTAATCAGCGCTCCAAGCTAAGCGAGCCACATCCCATTTCGTCTTATCGTGACGCGACTCTAAGAACACTCTAAATTCTTCGCCAATAAACTCGGTCTCGATACCGAGTGCCTCCTTCCACATTGCGGCGATCATAATTGCAGTTTGCTTTATTGCAGGATTGGAATTGAAAAGTAAGCGCAAGTGAAATGGCGTATCGAACGAATACCCAGATTCCTTGTAAAGTCTTTTGGCTTCAGCAATTCGATCAGAATCGCCCATTTTGTCCCATTCCCAGTGCTGCAATTCATAGTTCCATGTCCCGGGTGGCACGAATCCGTAAGCCGCGACTTGACCCAACGCCAGCGCATCTACAAGCCGTTGACGATCAATGGCCATCGCCAGCGCCTTGCGGAGCTTTAGATTTCCGGAGAACGGTTTTCCTGCCAAGTTCAACGCATAAAACGCAGTAGTCAAAATTGGGGCTATAACAACTTCGTTAGGATAATCTTTTCGCAATAACGGAATCGCATTTGGCGGCACTGTGTCCGTCATGTCCAGTTGCCCGGCGCGGTACGCGGCGAATTGGGAATTCTGGTCGGGGGCAATCTGATATTGGACCCGATTTATGTGCACATTCGGGAGGTCCCAATACGCTGTGTTTCGCGTCAGTTCCAGTCTCGTTCCAATTTGCCAACCCGAAAGTACATAGGGGCCGTTTGAGATCCATTTATTAGGATCGTGAGTGCGGGCAATTGAATCGGAAAAAATTGGAAATGTCGCCGGGTGCGACAGCAGCTCGGGAAAGTAGGGCACGGGCTGCTCGAGTTTTACCACGAGCAGGTTGTCGCTTACCGCCACGACACCTAGCGAACTTGGCGGAGATCGGCCAGATATGATTGCTGCCGCCCCAACAATCAAGCGTAGATCGTTAGCAAATGGTGATCCCTGTTTGGGATCCAATACGCGTTGCCAGGCGAAGACAAAATCCTGAGCCCGAACGGGTTTTTCATTGGACCAACGAGCGTTTGAGCGGAGATTGAACGAGTATTGAGTTCCAGTGGAATCAACCGTCCAAGACGAGGCAACACCAGGTACTACCTCGCCGGATGATGATTCGCTAGTCAATCCTTCGTACAGGTCTTGTATCACTTGACTTGAAAAAGTATCAGTCGCTGTTGCGGGATCCAGTGAGGAAGGTTCGCCGCCTATACCCCGCCTTAATACGACGTCGCTGTCTCGTCCAGTTGACGGGGTTCCCTGTGGATTACAGGCGCAGACAACCAGAGAGACTCCCAAAATTGCGCGCACCGCTGGCTTCATTGGCGCCCGAAAGGCCATAAATTTGATTTTTGGTTCCTCAAACATCTCTTAGACCCACAATATAGTGATGTAAATCACCAAAACACCTCATCGCAAGTGCTTGGAAAACGTGAAGTAGAACACACAAATAGTTGTATTATGTCTTCCGGTGGAGCAATCTGTTAAAGGCAACTTGCTTGCGGCTATTCGGCACGTTTTGCGTCCCTTGTGCCGCATTGCAATAAGAAACGGAATCGGGTTCGAAGACCTCTCGATGGCCTTGCAGGGCGCACTGGTAAACGGCGCTCAGGCGGAACTGGGAGCGAAGGGGACCAAAGACCCTTCAGCAGAAGAGGTGGGATTGATGACCGGGATGACTGCGATCCAAGTTCGCGGGGTTCGTGGAGCGGAAACCAGTTCGACTGGAGTGCTGAACTATTCATGGGCTGCCTCGGAAGTTTTGGCAGCTTGGCATTCCGACGTTTTGTATTTGGGCCCTTATGGACTTGTTCTCGATATTCCAATTGCTGCAGACAACTCGAACCCAGGGTCCGAATCAAGAAGCTTTGAATCGCTAGTTCGTAAATATGCCGGACCGAACGTTTCCGCCGATATCGTGCTCAGTGCGCTGCTCGAGTCAGGTTCGGTGCAAAGCTTGGGGAACGGGTATGTGCGCTGTGTGGCGCGTACATACATCGCCGAGCGGTTGAGTCCAGAAAACATTCAAGCATTCGCAGAAGCCGTCCATAACGTGATCGGAACGATGGCTGTAAATCTCAAACGTACTGTTCGCGGCACAGGTTTGTTGCAGCGAACGGTTTTTGCTGACTACGGTTTGACGGAAGAGGATTTCGCTAAGTTCAACGGGTTCATTCGCAAGACTGGCGAAAAATTTATCGATGAAGTGGATACGTGGTTCGCAAAGCATTCGAACCAAGAAAAACATGGGCCGATAAAGACGGGAATTGGCTTATACCACTATGTGGAAAACGATGAAGATCGTGAGGATTATTTAAAATTACTGCAAGGGGAAGGAACTAACAATGAACACTGAAGCAGCAAGGATTGCGGCGCGAGTAGCATCGTTTACGCTGTGCACTTTGGCGATTGGAATCAATTCCAGCGGCGCCGTTGGGGTTGTCGGCACCGATGGAGTATTCAGCCCCGCAGTTGGCGTTGTCGGCACCGATGTAGGCGTTGTCGGCACTGATGGCATATCTCGTCCCGCAGTTGGCGTTGTCGGCACCGATGTAGGCGTTGTCGGCACTGATGGCATATCTCGCCCCGCAGTTGGCGTTGTCGGTACTGATTTGATAATGCGCCCGGCGGTTGGCGTTGTCGGCACTGATGGTGTCTCGCGTCCGGCGGTTGGCGTTGTCGGTACCGATAGCGTATCTCGCCCCGCAGTTGGCGTTGTCGGCACCGATGGTATGTCTCGCCCCGCGGTTGGCGTTGTAGGCACTGATGGGGTATTGCGTCCAGCAATTGGCGTTGTCGGCACTGATGGTGTCTCGCGTCCGGCGGTTGGCGTTGTCGGTACTGATGGGGTGTCTCGCCCTGCAGTTGGCGTTGTCGGTACTGATTTGATAGCGCGCCCGGCGGTTGGCGTTGTCGGTACCGATGGTGTGTTGCGGCCGTTAATTGGTGTTGTCGGAACTGACGGCGTATCGCGCCCGTTGGTTGGCGTTGTGGGAACTGACGGGGTCTCGCGCCCGTTTGTTGGTGTTGTCGGCACCGATGGTGTGTCTCGTCCGGCAGTTGGCGTGGTGGGCACCGACGGCGTATCGCGCCCAGCAGTTGGCGTTGTTGGTACTGACGGTGTGTTGCGTCCGTTTATTGGTGTGGTCGGCACCGATGGGGTCTCGCGCCCGTTGATTGGTGTAGTCGGCACTGACGGCGTATCGCGTCCGGCGGTTGGCGTTGTCGGCACTGACCGGATATTGCGCCCCGCCATTGGTGTAGTGGGCACCGATGGAATGTCAGAGCCACTGGTTGGCGTTGTCGGCACCGATGTTGGTGTTGTCGGCACTGATGTTGGCGTTGTCGGCACTGATGGCGTATCTCGCCCCGCAGTTGGCGTTGTCGGTACTGATTTGATAATGCGCCCGGCGGTTGGCGTTGTCGGTACTGATGGTGTATCGCGTCCATCGGTCGGCGTTGTCGGCACTGATGGTGTATCGCACCCGGGCCAGAAACAATTTTAGTGGAGTGCAGGCGCTGCCCAGCGAATTACTTCGCTGTGGGGTTATTCATCAAGCATACGTGACCCACTCTCTAGTCTGCTGGCGATGCGGCGCATCCCTATCCGCGCTTAGCTTGCCGCTTCGTCGTCTCGATGTTTGTAAGGCGTGCAATGCAGAGTTGCATGTTTGCAAGATGTGCGTCGAGTACGACATCTCGTATGCGAAGTATTGCAAAGAGCCTACCGCCGAGGAAGTGCGCAAAAAAGATGAGGCCAATTTTTGCGACCATTTCAAGCCGAAGGCCGGAGCATATGTCGCGAAGGATACTGCGGAACTCGCCAGAGCCAAGTCCGCATTGGATGATTTATTTAGGAAGTGATTATTTCTTTTTGGTGGTGTCGGCGATCCGCCATAAATAAAGAGCGGCCACGGATCGGTACGGTCGCCATTTTTCCGAGAATTTCTCGAGTTGTTTCGGCGTGGGCAGTTTCCGTTTGCGGTACAGAACCTGAAATCCCTTGCGCACGCCGTAGTCGGTCACCGGCATGATGTCCGGCCGGCGCAAGGTGAACATCATCAGCATGTCCACCGTCCAGGTGCCGACCCCGCGAATCTCCATGAGCTGCGCGTAAATGTCGGCATCCGACAGCTGCTTTATCTGCACGGCGTCGGGAATCTTGCCGGCGTTGACCCGCCCGCATATGTCACGCATGGCCGAAGCCTTACTGCGAGAAAGGCCGGCGCTACGTAAGTGCTCCTCGGACATGTCCGCCAAACGCCGCGGGCATAGCACGCCATCGTCGAACAATCCGATGACCCGCGCCCAGATGCTGCGGGCCGCCGCGCCCGCCAGCTGCTGATGTGCAATGGTCTCCAACAACGCGACGTAGGGTTCGCGGGCCTCGGGCACCGGCATCTGCAGCGCGCCTATGCGATCAATCCATTCCCCTAGTCGTTCATCGCACCGGCGAAGGTGATTGATCGCGCGTTTCGGCATCGCACAAGTTTAATCCTTACCCGCAATTTCTTGCGGCAAATCGATGGACATAACGCCTCGCATACTTTAGTACGCAGCGGCGCGGCCGATGATTGGGTGATGCGAAACGCAATCGCCGACGTGTCCCCATCGCGAAGCACAGGATTTTCTCTCGTTGAAGTTGCAGTCGCGGTCGCCTTGCTGAGTATTGCCACCGCCTTTTCCCTACCGCGCTTCAACCGGCTGGCGAGTCACGAACCCCCGTCGGCGGCAGCGAAGGTCAGACTGATGGATCTCATTCGCGGTTACCCCGCCAGCGGCACAAGTAGCGTACTCGTCAACTGGGGCGGGTTTACGCCCGCCGCCGAGCCGAATTCCCTCGCCACCGCCAATACCCGTGCCCCGTCAGGGGAAAAATGCGCCCCGCCGGACTACGCGGTGCAATCGGCGAAAAACGCCGCAGCGGGCCCGAAATTGAAGATCAACGGCTGCTAAATTCAGGGAATCCCGCATTTTAGTGCTCCGGGTATACGCCACGGTCGTGTAGGGCGTATAAGCTTTCCAGGACCGGGATTTTTGGTCAGTTCCCGAAGTGCGAAAGGATGGCGACTTCTCCTGATTATCTGCGGCTCGCTGCCAATGCAACGCGCGCCCTTGCGGACACCGCTCTCGACAGTATTCGCAATGCTGTCTTGGTGGTCGATGCCCGGCAGAAGCATCTACCTCTGGTACTCGCAAATGCCGCAGCGCGTCGCTGTTTGGCCGCCGAGGGGAACAGCGCCAGCCTGATCGAGGCGCCGCTCGCGCGCCTGTTGGGGACGGCATCCGCAGTAGCGATCGAGACCATGGTGGCGACCCAGTCGGGCGCCGAGTGCACCGGTCGCATCATTACCTGGCGTTTACTTCATGGCGAACAGCCCGTCATGACCGACATCAAGGCGCTGGCCACGGCCCCGGGTCAACGCCTGGTGATGCTGTCATTTGCGCCGGAGGCGCCCGAAACCGGCGCGGTGGCGGCGGTCGAACAGCTGTCTTTGGACATGCTCGTTCTGGACACCGATTTGAAAGTGACGTACGCCAATGCCGGAGCGGTGCGCACGGCCGCGTCGGTGCCCGGCGGCGTGATCGGCTGCTCCGCATTGATGCTCACGCCCACGCTGGCGCTGCATCCCGACATTTACGCACGAGCGTTGGAAGGCCGCAATTTCCACGATGACGCCTTCGCCTTTGCGGAACCCGGCCGTCCGACCCGGCTCTTCGAGATCGATGTGCAGCCGCTGCGAAGCGGATCGCGGATCGTCGGGCTGATCATTCTTACCGTCGAGGTCACCGCACGTTCATTCACCAACCCAGCGGGCAGCAACCGCCGGTTGCTGGCGCTCACCGAACACGCGCGGGATATGATCCTCGTCGCGGGCGCGGACGGCCGTCTGCAGTATGTCAGCGGCGGCGTGCGCAATTCACTTGGCTACACCTCTGAAGAACGCGAGTCCAACCACGTCTTCGACCATATCCACCCGGATGACGTCGGTGAGCTGCGCACGAAGTTCCAGAAAGTAATCGCAGGTGAAATTCCCGGTTTTTCTCGAGAATTCCGGATTCGCCACAAGGACGGCACGTACCGTTGGCTGGAGGCGCGCTACGTTTCCGCTCTCGACAATCCACTGATCCGCGGCGTGGTCATCAATTCCCGCGACGTCACCGAGCGCAAACTGGCGGAATTCAAACTCGGGCAGCGCGAGGAGGTGTTTCGGCTCGCCGCCGACGCTGTGGACGGGGTGATTTTCGAATGGGACATTGTACGCGGCGTGGTGCATCGCTCCCGCGGCGTACAGGAAGTGATGGGAATCCCGCCGGAAGATCTGGAATCCTCAATCGACGCATGGTTCGCACGAATTCATCCGCGCGACTTCACCGCGGCAAAAAGCGCCGTCGGTCTGGCGCTCATCGACGGCCGCGGTTGGACCACCACCTATCGAATCCGCGACGCCAGCGGCTGCTACAAATCCATGCTGGAGCGCGGACTGATCCAACGCAACGCCGCCGGGGATCCCGTGAGGGCGATCGGTTGCTGCGTCGATGTATCCGAGATCAAGCGCTTGACCGACATCCTGGCCGAAACCCAGCGCAGTGCCAAGATCGGCGGCTGGGAATACAGCTATGCGACGCGCGAGCTCACCTGGACCGACGAGATGTTCCACATCTACGACACCAACCCGAAGGATTTTCCGGTGTCGTGGGAATCGATGCAGTCGCGCTGGGTTCCCGATTCGGCGGAACAATTCCGGGAGGCATGCCGCCAGACGGAAGCTGCCGGCGGTCAGCTCGATCTCGAGCTCGAAATCACCACCCTGAAAAATCAGCGGATCTGGGTCAGGGTCATCGGCCGTCTGGAGCTGCTCGACGGACGGCCATTTCGCGCGTTCGGCTCGGTGCAGAACATTCAGGCGCAAAAGTTCGCACAGATCGCGCTGGAAAACAGCACCGCGTGGCTGAAGCAATCGATGAACATGGCGTACATGCACGCGTGGCGCTGGGACAAGGAAAACGACTCACTCGAATTTGCAAACCTCGGTGGCGACCCGGCCAATGTACCGAACTTCTATCCGGACATGCGCACCACGCTGTCGCGCGTACACCCGCAGGATCAGGCAAAAATTACGCGTGCCATCGACCACGCATTTACCCACCAGGTTGAGGTCCGCGAGGAATTTCAGCTGCTCGACAATGAGGGTCGCTATCGGGCGTATGCGACCACTGCGCGGCCCGTATTCGACGGTGCGGCGCCCCGCGGCATGGTGGGCGTCATTCAAGACGTGACCGCGCGGCGCGATTCCGAACGGCGGTTGCGGCAATCGGAAGAGCTGCTGCGTGCGACGACCACCAACACGGCCGACACGCTGTTTCTGCTCGACACGGCGTTGCGGGTGCGCTTCGTCAACAAAAGCGTGAACGGCATGGCCATCGACGAAATCGTCGGCCGCGAGATGGAGATGCTGCTGCCGCAGGCGGCTCGCGCGCGCGTGCTGGAAAAACTGGGGCAGATACTGCAGACCGGCGAAACGACGACTTACGAGTTCGAAGCGGTGATGGAAGGCGCGGCGAAATTCTTTGAAAATCGCGCGGTGCTGGTTCGCGAGGACGGCATCGGCACGGGTATTTCGATCTCGATGCGCGACATCACCGAGCGCAAACGGCTGGAGCAGGAAATCCTCGATGTCTCCGCCCGCGAGCGGCATAGCATCGGCCGCGACTTGCACGATGGGTTGGGGCAGGAACTGACCGGTGTCGCGCTGATGCTGCGCGCCGTGTCGAGCCAGATGCGGCGCTGCCCCGACCTGGCCGATAAATTCAATGAAATCGTGGGGCATGTGAACCAATCCATAGAGACGGCGCGTACGCTGGCCCGCGGCCTTCTGCCGGTGCGCGACGAGACTGGCGGCCTGCCGTTCGCATTGCGGACGCTGGCGGCGCGCAGCCGCGATTTATATGGTTTGGAAGTGAATTTCCGTGCGGATATTTCGCGCGACTTCGCGTTCAATGAAACCAACGCGAGCCACCTGTACCGCATTGCCCAAGAGGCATTGACCAATGCCGCCCGGCACGGGCGCGCCACCCTGGTCGACATCTTCTTGCGCGCCGCAGCGGAGGGCTTCTCGCTGCGCATCAGCGACGATGGCGAGGGCGTACCGCGCGGCGCAGCGAACTCCGCGGGCATGGGTTTGAAAATCATGAAATACCGATCCGACATGATCGGTGCACAGTTCAATATACAAGCCAACGATCCGCGCGGCACCGTTGTGACGGTGGCGGGCTGACGATAGGGGTAAGCTACAATGGGTATACGCCAGGAGACGACAATGATGGCAGCCAGCAGCGCATGGACTCGAGCTTCGGCTTCGGAATCGGGAGCGCACAGCAGCAAGCGCCCCGTGCGCCGCGTGCTGATCGTGGACGATCACCCAATTGTTCGTCAGGGCCTGCGCCGCATCATGGAAAACGAAGAGGACCTCGTCGTATGCGGCGAGGCGGAATCGGTGCGCGAGGCGCGTAACGCCATCAAGGAACTCAACCCCGATGTGATGATCGTCGACATCAGCCTGAAGCAAGGCGACGGCATCGAGCTGGTCCGCGATGTGCGCGCTCATCATCCGCAGCTGCCGATACTGGTCCTATCGATGCATGATGAGACTATTTATGCGGAGCGCATGCTGTCGGCCGGCGCCAACGGCTACATCATGAAGCTGGCCGCCAGCGAACAGTTCCTGATTTCATTGCGCCGCGTGCTCGACGGAGGCATTTACGTCTCCGAGGCGGTGGGCAACAACATGATTCAGAAGTTCGCCGCCGGCGGCGCCTACATCTCGGCCAATCCCGTCGACCGGCTGAGCAATCGCGAGCTGCAAGTTCTGCACATGATCGGCAAGGGAATGAGCACCCGGGAAACCGCGGCATCCTTGAACCTGAGCATCAAGACGGTCGAGTCGCACCGGCAGAGGATCAAGCGCAAGCTCAACCTGCATACCGGAACTCAGCTGGTTCAATATGCCGTGAATTGGTTCACCGGCCGCGACGCCGGCAACAGCATGCCCACCTCGCAGCAAACTCCCGAGGCCTGAAGGACCTTCAGGCCTGGCGCGGCTCGCCGCTCACCTCGCGCACGCTCCCGGCCACGTGGATGGGATGACCCACCTCGTTGAGTTGCGCTACTCCGCGCATGTGCCACGATTCGGTTCGGCCGTCCGCGAGCTGCACCGGAAAGATCGCATCGAATGGAATTTTCCGCTCCAGATGCGCACGTAGCTGCCCGAGCAGCATCTCCCAGGCGTCGGGCGCGAAGATCGGGCGCAGGTCATTGAACGAGCGTTTGGCCGCTTCGGTCCAGCCGAGACGATGGTGGAACCATTCGCTGTACCAGGCGGATCCGTCCGACAGCGCCAGCTCCCAAAACCCATCACCGCTCGCCTTCATGGCCCGCGCTCCGGGCACGGGGGACTTGTTGCTATAGGGACGAGATTCGCACATTCCCCGATATCGGTCGGTTATGCTGCGACCTGAAGAGACAGTTTGCGGCGCAGATATCGCTTTCCTAAGCTTAAGGCATTGGCCTAGCCTCGTTGAGTGGTAGCGCTTAGAATTTGCAGCCAGGACGCCCCAAATGGTCAAGTCGTTGCGATATGCGCCGATATCTCGAAGCACTAGAAACTCAAATTTGCCGGGGTTGAGAAAAAGTGACTGAGACGGAATCTGTGACGCCGATCACAGTCGAAACCTCACCTGCAATTTTGCTGGCCGAGGATGACCCCGTCACGCGCATGCTGATGACCCGTTTTCTCAAGAATGCGGGCTACGAAGTGGATGCGGTGGCGAACGGCTCCGAGGCGCTCGACAAGATGACGAAGCGCTACTATCCCATGCTGGTCACCGACTGGGAGATGCCGGAAATGGACGGCATCGCATTGTGCAAGGCGGTGCGCAACATGCAGCTGGACGGATACGTGTACGCGCTGCTGCTCACGGCCAGGGATGCCAAAGAGCACATCATCATGGGGCTGGAGGCCGGTGCCGACGACTACCTGGTCAAGCCCGTCCACGAACCCGAGTTGATTGCGCGCTTAAATGCCGGCCGGCGAATACTTGCGCTGGAACATTCGCTGCGCGTCGCCAATCAGCGCAATCGCATCCTGTCGATCACCGACGCGCTGACCGGTGCCTACAACCGCCGCTATTTGATGGAACAGCTACCGCGCGAGGTGGAGCGCTGCCGCCGGTATGCGTATCCCTTGTCGGTGCTGATGTGCGATCTCGACAATTTCAAGCAGATCAACGATCAGCGCGGCCACGCCGCCGGCGACGATGTTCTGCAGCAGTTTGCGGCCCGCGCCCAGAAGTCCATTCGTCCCTACAGCGATTGGATTGCGCGTTACGGCGGCGAGGAATTCCTGATCGTGCTGCCGGAAACCGCGCATGCCGATGGGCTCTTCGTTGCGGAGAAGATCCGCAATCTGGTTGCGGAAGCGCCGTTTACCACGCGCGCCGGGGATGCCGCCGTGACCTCCAGCTTCGGGGTGGCCTCGACGGGACCGCAGGGACCGGATCTGTCGCTCAAAGTGGAAACGCTGATTCGCGCCGCCGATGAATGCCTCTACAAGAGCAAGGCCGAGGGGCGAAATCGCTCCACCGGCCAGGAAATCGCGGTCTCGCTCGCGCTCATGGCGCACGGCTGAAAAATAGCGCTTAGGGTTAAATGACCTGGCGCAATTCGGCATTGACGGCCGCCAGTTTCTCAGTGAGTTCCTCCACCAAACCGCCGATGCTCGGAGTGGCCTGCTCGCGGGCGGCGATCTCGAGACTCGAGGCCGCCTGACTCAAGCCTGCGGCGTGGATGTTCGCGCTCGCCCCCTTCAAGGCATGCGCGCGCTTGCGCACGGTGTCCAAGTCGCTGGCCTTGAGTGCCGCGATGATCTCCGCCAGACATTGATCGCCGCTTTTGACGAAGGTCTCGGCCAATTCGCGCTCGAAATCGATATCGCCGCCGGTCAGTTCGCGCAGCGCTTCGCGGTCCACCGCCGGCGCCCGCGCACCGGCCTTCAGGTAGCGGCTCAGCACCTCGATCAGCTGCGCCGGCTCGATGGGTTTGCCAAGGTGCGCGTCCATGCCGGCCGCAATGCATTTTTCGCGATCCTCAGACATGACATTGGCGGTGAGTGCAATGATGGGCAGCCGTTTCACGCCGCGGCGGCGCTCCGAATCCCGGATGCGCTGGGTCGCGGTAAAGCCATCCATCACCGGCATCTGGCAATCCATCAGAACGGCATCGAATGCGGCCGCCGCAATGTGTTCCAAGGCTTCGGCACCATTGTTGGCAATCGTGACTTCGGCCGACAGTCTCTGCAGGGTTCGCTGCGCCACCCGCTGATTGACCGGATTATCCTCGACCAACAGAATCTTGTTGCCGCGGAAAGTCTGATTCGCATTCGGCGCGGCACTGACCATCGGCGCATGCGGTATCTTGCCGGTCAGTACCTGATCGACGAGCGTGGCGAGCAGCGTGGCGCGAATGGGCTTCAATCCCACCGCATCCGGCCGGTGCTCGCGTTCGATGGTGTCGTGATCGGCGCCGAACAAGGACAGCAGAATGAAGGGCAGGGAGGCGTGGCGCGGGTCAGTGCGCAGCGCGCTAAGCAGATCGAGACCGTCGCGACCGGGCATCAGTTCGTCGGCCAGCACCACATTGATGGCGTGGTCTTGCGCCAGATGCTCCAGGGCCTCGTCCACGCTGCCGGCCGCCACCGTATCGAAGCCAAAGAGTTTGAGCTTCATCGTCAAGCTCTCGAGGGCGGCGGGAATGTCATCCACGATCAGCACCTTGCGGCCTTCTCTTGGGGCCTGGCGCTTCGGCTGCGCCGCCGCCGCATCGACATTCACCGTCACCCAAAAAGTCGAGCCTTTGCCGCTTTCGCTGCGCACGCCCACTTCGCCGCCCATCAATTCGGTGAGGCGTTTGACGATCGAGAGTCCCAAACCCGTGCCGCCATAGTGGCGGGTGGTGGATGAATCGATTTGCGAAAACGATTTGAACAGGCGGTCCAGGCGGTCGGCCGGAATGCCGATGCCGGTATCCGCGACTTCGATCCTCAATGTCGGATGGCCGGTCGGGTTCACACCGGCCGCGGCATACAGGCGGATATGTCCTTCGTGGGTGAATTTGATGGCATTGCCGATGAGATTTAAGACCACTTGACGCAGGCGTCCGGGATCGGCCCGCACCATCACCGGCACCTCCGGCTCGATGGTGACGATGAGTTCGATCCCCTTGGCGGCGGCCTGCAAGGCCGTGGCCGCGACCGTCTCGTACAGCAGGTGAATCAGGTCGAAGTCGACGTTCTCGAGCTCCAGGCGGTCGGCCTCGATCTTGGACAGGTCGAGCACATCGTTGATCAGCGACAGCAGCGCCTTGGCGCTGCTGCGGATGATGTCGAGATACTCGCGCTGCGTGCCGTCGAGCTGGGTCTCCGCCAAGATCTGCGACATGCCGATCACGCCGTTCATGGGCGTGCGAATTTCATGGCTCAAATTCGCGAGGAAGCTGCTCTTGGCGCGATTCGCCGCCTCGGCCGCCAGTTTGGCGTCGAGCGTGGCCTGCTCGGCGAGTTTTCGCTCGGTGACAAGCTGCATCGCACCCGCCAATCGCAGCGGCGTGCCGTCGGCAGCACGTTCGGCCTGACCGCGCACGCGGACCCACTCGTAGTGGCCGGCCTTGTGCAGCACCCGGAATTCCAGTTCGCCGATAGCACGATTTTCGAGATGTGCAAGTACGCTGGCATTGACACGTTCGCGGTCTTCCGGATGGATCAAGGTCGCGAAATGATCGCGCGAGGAGGAGAGTTCCGCGGCGCTGTAACCCAATCGCTCCGCAAACCCCAGACCATACCAGGCGACATTGGCGACGAGATCAATCTCCCAGAGTGCATCCTGCGTACCGCGCAAGGCGCGCTCCAGCCGCATTTCCACCGAACCCAGCTCGGCCTTGGTGCGCTTCAAATCGCTGATATCGACGATGGCGCCGGTGATGCGGTCCACTTCGCCGGACGCGCCGTGCGAGACTTGCGCCTTTTCCGCGATCCAGCGTTCGCCGCCACCCTCGAGCAGTACCCGGTACTCGCAGCGGTAGGAGGGCTCTTGCGGGGTGGTTTCAAGCGGCGCGCTGCGTACGCGTGCGAAGTCATCCGGATGCACCCGGGACAGCGACAGGTTCAGATCCTCGAGCGGCGTTGTCGCCGGCATTCCCATGAGTTCGAGGAAATTGCCCGAGCAGATGCGGCTGTGGCGGCGAAAATCGAAGTCGAAGGTGGCGACACCGGCCGCGGTCTGGGCGATGTTGAGCGAATCGGTGGCATAGCGCAGCTTGTCTTCCAGCTGCTTGCGCTCGGTGATGTCGGTGATGGTGCCGACCGCACGGGAGTCGTAGCCTTCGGTGCCGAGCAGCACCTGGCCACGGCCCGCGAGCCAGCGAACCTCACCGGCCGCCGTCAGCGTCCGATATTCGCATTGATAGCCGCTGCCCGAGTCGACCGCCGCGCTGAGCGCTTGAACCACGCCTTCCAGATCTTCCGGATGCACCGATGCCAGCCACTCATCGCGCGTCAGGCTCATGTCGCGGCATTCCAAGCCGATCAGCTCGAAGAACAGGGACGTGCCTTGGATGCGGCCGGTATTGAGATTCAGTTCGAAGACGCCGAAGCCGCCCGCGGCCTGCGCAAATTCCAGAAACTCCGCCGATCCCCGTGAAGCTTCTGCGCTCACGGTGCTGGCCACATCATCGCCCGCACCCTCGCGCGCCGGTGCCTGCAGCGCCTGCGTGCCGGACCGAGTCCGTAATTGAGCGAGTAATTTGCGGCGAATCGACCAGCTGCTCATCCGGTTTCCGTACCCAGTGGGGCTTTCGCCCTGCATCATAGGGGTATCGGCGGTAACTGGCACCGCTTGAGCTATGATCGATCTCTCAATCCCGAGCGAAAAGCATGCGAAAAGCAAGGATTTTGGGCTATTTGGTGGCTGTCATCGTGGTGCTGCTTGCCGCCCTGTTGCTCGCCGTCAGGCTCTTCGTTAATCCCAACAACTACAAGGGCAACCTCGCTGCCGCGGTGAGAAAAGCCACCGGACGGGACCTGCAACTGCCGGGAGATATCAAGCTCTCGGTATTTCCCTGGGTGGCCCTGGAGCTCGGCCCCGCCCGTCTTGGCAATCCGCCGGGCTTCGGCAAGGAGCCCTTTGTGGCGTTCGCTCACGCCACGGTTCGCGTCAAACTGCTGCCGCTGCTGCACCGGGGGTTGGAAGTTTCCCGCGTTGAGCTCGACGGCGCGGATCTTCGCTTGCAGAGGAATGCCGAGGGCCGGGGAAACTGGCAGGACGCCGCACCGACCTCGGCCTCCCCGTCCCGCAACGGTGCCAGTGCGATCGCCGCGCCGAGTTTCGCATCGTTTGCAAACGTCACCATCCATGACGGACGCTTGAGCTACCAAGACCTCCTCGTTGAGCATCTGAATGTGGAGACCGGTTCCGCGGCGCTGCATCGCGATATCCCCGTCATCATCAAGTTCGACGCTCATCGCGGCACGGGCGACACCATCGTGGTGACTGCAAAGTTCGACCTCGGCGCCGATTCATCCCTGCAACAAGTGCGCCTGGCCGCGGTGAATCTGAGCGGTACACTGAGTCGACCCGGCGAAGACCGGCCCATTCTCTGGGAATTATCCGCCCCCGCATTCGCCGCGAATCTCGCGGAAGCATCGGCGCAGGCGGCGGCGCTCACGTTCAGTTACGCAGGTATGCATCTTTCCGGGAGCGCGGCTGCCGCGAACATGTTTGAGGATGTGAACCTCACGGGGTTGCTGACGGTGGCGCCGCTGGTAATCCGCGAGTTTGCCCCGCGGGTTGGGATGGAAATTCCCGCCACCCGCGACCCCAAGGCGTGGTCGCTGCTCTCGGGTAGCACCGACTTCGCCTATAGAGCCAGGGCCTGGACTTTAAGAAACTTGCGGGTGCATCTCGATGACACGGAGCTGCAGGGCAGCTTGAAGTACTCGGCCACTGACATCCCGGGTCTGCAATTTGATCTGGGCGTCGATCACATCGATCTGGATCGCTATCGCCCCCTCAAGGGCAACGCGGCGGGCGCTGGCAAGACCCCGGCCGAATCCGGCGCAAAGTCACAATTGTTTGCGGCCGACGGTACGCTGACGGCCGCGGCGGCCAGTTTCGCAGGATTGGAACTCACCGATCTTAAGCTCACCCTGGTGTCTAAGGACCGTGTCACGCGCATTTTTCCGGTCGAAGCGCAAATCGACAGCGGCCGCTATGCCGGCGACCTCACGCTCGATGACCGCGGCGCCATTCCGAGCGTCAGCATCGATGAACACCTTAAGGGCATTGATTTGGCGCGCTTGCTGGCGCATGGCGCGCAGAAGGGACGCTGGTCGGGTCGTGCGACCTTGAGCTTGAAGGGCACCGCACGTGGCGACAACATGGACGCCATGCTGAAAACCTTGAGTGGGCATTTCGATGCGGATCTGGCCAACGGCGCGCTCGAAGGCATCGACTTGGAGTACCAGCGCGATCGCGCGCAAGCCTTGATCGATCGGACGACCAACGAGCGCACGGACACGAAACGGACCCCATTTAGCGCCCTGAGAACTTCGGGTGAGATCACCAACGGTATCGCGCAAACGCGCGATCTGATCATTTCGACGCCGGCGCTGAAGGTCACCGGACAGGGGAGCGCGAATCTCTCGACCCAGGCCATTGATTTTCAACTGCTGGCCAGCGTCCTCCAAGCGCCCACCAAGACCCTCATCGACATTCCGCTGAAAGTCACGGGAACCTACGCCGATCCCGCCGTGAAGGCGGACATCGACTCACTGGCCAAGGATCAACTGAAACAGAAGCTCAAGGACATTCTCAAAAAGAACGGCCTGCAGGGATTGTTCAGCAAATGAGCGGGCAGGCGCACACCTTCGCTGCGCGCCTGCTTCAGTGGTTCGCACTTCACGGGCGGCACAATCTGCCCTGGCAGACAAACTCCACCGCGTACCGGGTGTGGGTGTCCGAGGTCATGCTGCAACAGACCCAAGTGACCACGGTCATTCCCTACTATCAACGCTTCATGACGCGCTTCCCCACGGTCAATTCGCTGGCCGCCGCGCCGCTCGATGAGGTGCTGCATCTTTGGACCGGCCTGGGCTACTACGCACGTGCGCGGAATTTGCATGCCTGCGCGCAGGCCCTGGTCACGGAGCAGGGCGGTGAGTTCCCGACGCAACTTCAAGCCCTGATGGCGCTGCCCGGGATCGGACGGTCCACGGCCGGCGCGATTCTCGCGCTCTCCGGCGGTCAGCGGCATCCGATTCTCGACGGCAACGTGAAAAGGGTGCTGGCGCGCGTGTTCGGCATCGCCGGCAACCCCGGTTCGAGCGCCGTGATTGCGGCGCTGTGGGCACAGGCGGACGCCTGCACGCCGACCTCGAATATCCCAGAGTACACGCAGGCCATCATGGATCTGGGCGCGACCGTGTGTGTGCGCGCGCGGCCGGCGTGCACACTCTGTCCCTTGAATACCGCGTGCATCGCCGCCCTCGAGAGCCGCCAAGCGGAACTGCCCGGCAGGACGCAACGTCGGGCCCGACCGTCGCGCGAGACCACGCTGCTGATTGCCCACACCGGGGTCAATGGATCGATCGCCGTGCTCGTGGAACGGCGACCCGCATCGGGCCTATGGGGCGGATTGTGGTCGCCGCCGCAGTTTGACAGCGAGCAGGAAGCGCTCGAGTGGTGCCTCAGGGAAATCGGCGCGCCGTCCGCGAATTCTCACGCATTGCCGCCGATTGATCATGCATTCACGCACTTCGATTTGCGGTTGAATCCGGTCAGCGTGCGCTGCCAGCCGCGCAAGGTGCACGATGGCGGCGATCGACTCTGGTATCCAATCGAGACGCCGCCGCAAATCGGTCTGCCACAGCCCATCCACCAGCTGTTCGAACGCCTGCGCGCGGGCTTTCTGTTGGGTTAAGATCCAAGCTATGGCGCGCAAAGTACACTGTGTATTGCTCAAAAAGGAGGCCGAGGGCCTCGACTACCTGCCCTATCCCGGCGAGCTGGGCAAACGCATTTACGAGCACATTTCCAAGGAAGCGTGGGCGCAGTGGGTCGCGCATCAGACCACGCTCATCAATGAAAATCGCCTCACGCCCATCGAACCCAAGGCGCGGGCCTTTCTGGTGGCGGAGATGGAGAAATTTCTCTTCGGCGCAGGCTCACAAAAGCCGCCGGATTTCGTGCCCAAGTAAGGCGGCCTCAGGATCGACGGCGTTACTCTGAAGCCCCAGCGCCCACCGCCACCCACGCCAGATCCGAGTTCGACACCGACTCAAGATTGAATTTCTTGGCGGCGGCCGCCATGCGCGTGAGCGCTTGGGCCAAGGGCATGGGCGGCCGATTATCGCCCTTCTTCAGTTTGTGAAATCGCACGGGGTTGATGCGCGCCACAACGTAATTGCGCAGGTAGGGCGACTTGAACCCGCGCTTCTGCAGGGTCTGAATGATGCGCTTGGTTTGGGCCTCGATTTCCATCAACCGGGCGGCAAAGCCTTCCCGCTCGCGCAAACTGGCCGCGAGCGTGCGCTCGCTGAACCGATCCACTTTCTTGAGAAAGGAGCTGTAGGCGCCGCCGGCGAAGCGGGTTGATTTTTCATACACGATCCCGAGGGTCAGCAGTTCGGCGGACTCGAATTCCGCGGCGTACTGGGCTTCCTTGGAGGCTGGGTGGCGCTTGGCGAGACTTCTGGCCATCCGAATGACTTCGAGGCTCCGGTCGCGCAAGTTGTGGGCCTTTTCGGTGTTGAGGGCGAGGATGCGATAGGCCAGCGTCTCATCCGGCGAGATCAGCGCAGTAATCTGCTTCAGCCCCAGGACCTTCCCGGCAGCCAAGCGGTGGCGACCATTGGGCGTCCACAATCGGCCATCTTCTCCGCGCACGACGATCAGCGGATCCAGAAAGGCCGCGGTCTCGTCGATTTTCAGCGCGAGCCGCTTGGCGTGGGTGGGCGACAAGTCCCGCTGGAACGGGGTGGGCTGAACGGCGCTTAAGGGCAGCGATGCGAGGACGAGGGGCCGCCCGCCCAATGGATCCCGATACGCACCGATGAGCGCGCCGCCGGCGTTTCGTATCAACGCGACGACCTCGGCGATTTCTGCACTGTCCATCGCGATGGCGACATCGGCGGCGTCCAATCCTCGGGCGCTCGCACCCGGCGCGAGCTTTCCGCGTGCGCGCTTGGCGGTTGCAGATTTGCGGGTGCGGGTGGCTTTTGATTTGTTCTTTGTAGCGGCCATGAGAGGCGACAGTACTCCCTATGGCCCGCGGGCTTCAATGTCGGCAGCGTTTCGTTCAGATCCAAAGGAGTCTGGTACCAAAAAATGGTCACGGAGCGGCTCTTGACGGTCGAGTGCGTCGCTAAGAGTATTGCCCGACACCCTTAGCGCCAGCGATCCATCGGAGGAGTGACTTGCTCAAAATGCTTCAATCGTTGCTCGGGGGCATCCTGCTCGGCGGCTTCATCGCGGGCACGGTCGATATCGGCGCCGCTGCCCTCATCAACAATGCCAGTATTGCAGTGATTTTGAAGGCAATCGCGAGCGGCATTTTGGGTAACGCATCTTTTGAACAGGGCATCGAGGCTGAAGTATTGGGGTTGCTTCTCCAGTGGGCGATGTCGATTTTGATCGCGGCAATTTTCGTGGTCAGCGCATCGCGGTTGGCCATCCTCAAGCGGCGCTGGTTGGCGGCGGGACTGGCCTACGGCGTTGTCGTCTTTTTTGTCATGAACTATGCAGTCGTGCCGCTCTCCGCCGTCGGTCGCGTCCCTCACTTCACCGCCATGCGCTTTTTTGCCAATCTGCTGGCGATGCTTTTGTTCGGCGTGATCATCTCCTTCGTGGCGCGCTCTGCGCCGACCAACGACGCAGGAACTGCCGAGGTTTCGTGAATGCGCGGTTCATCACTAGCGGAGCGTGGCCGCACGTGCAATGGAACCCAGTCCTATGGCGTAAAGCCAAAGGAGAACCGCGATCAAGCTGCCGCCGGGCAGCGATAGAACGTCGACGTCGACAGTCGCGCAAACGCTGTGGATTGCTGCGCCAATTCGCACGATGCCCGACTCAATCAACTGCTTCATTGCCGTTTCTCTCACCGCGAACCTGATTAGCGCTTGTCGTACTCGTCGTGACGGCGCCACCAGATGCCCTTCTCGTTGCGTCCATACGGGGTGCGGTCGAGCCATTGGTACATGCCCCAGAGGCCGTCCAGTCCGCGCGCGTAGGTGGAATAGGTGTGATAGACGATGTCGTCCTCGAGCACGAACGCGCTCAAGCCGGGCCTCTCGCGCATAAACGTGGGCACGTCGGTGCCGGTCATGGCCGCAAATTGCGCGACGGGCCGCTCGCTGGCGCGCGATTGCGACTCGTCGACCGTCTTGCCGGCGGGCGGCTTACGAGTCGCGGTCCCGTGCCGGTAGTTGTATTCGACATTTCCATCGCGCTGCTGCTCCTCGGTGAACCCAACGTTGTAATCGAAGTTGAAGTCGCCACCGTGCGAGGATGCCCAGGGGAAGGTCCATCCCATGCGCCGTTTGTAGGCCAGCAGTTTCGCGAGTGGCGCCCGCGACACCGCCCAGAGCATCACGTCGTGGTTCGCCAGATGGATCGCGAAGCCGTCGAACCCGTCCGCAATCGCGGAACAGGACGGGCATCCCGCCGTGTAGTCGGGTCCGAACATGAAGTGATAGACCAGGAGCTGCGAGCGCCCGCCGAAGAGATTGCTCAGAGAGCTGCTGCCGTTTTCAGTCTCGAATGGGTATTCCTTGTCGATCCGAACCCACGGCAACTCCTGACGCCGCCGCGCCAGCTCATCGCCGCGCCGCGTAAGCTCCTTCTCCGCC
Source organism: Steroidobacteraceae bacterium (assembly GCA_035567075.1). Lineage (GTDB taxonomy): Bacteria > Pseudomonadota > Gammaproteobacteria > Steroidobacterales > Steroidobacteraceae > Bog-1198. The sequence goes on along the minus strand of DATMRC010000052.1, from coordinate 21,664 downwards.
TCAAGCAGCTTGAGCCGTTGGGCGAGCCACTCTTGGCGTGTCCCGGTAATATGTGTCGTCATGGCTTCTCTCCTTCGTTCGGCTGGTAGCGGGTCATGAGCTAGTTTAAGCGCCGGTCCTCGGAGGATGGGAGTTACAAGTGTGACGGGAATTTGATGGACTCACTGATCACGGCGGCGGCGCGTGCACTCGCGGCAGGCGATCCCTTGGGCGCGTTGAAGCGGGTCGCCCTGCGCGGCGATGCGCCGGCGCTCGCGCTTCGCGGCATCGCGATGGCGCAGCTCGGAGATCACAGTCGAGCGAAGGTATTGCTGCGAAGCGCCGCGCGCGCCTTCGGTGCGAAGGAGGCGGTGGCTCAAGCGAGGTGCGTGGTCGCCGAGGCCGAGGTCGCGCTCGCGGCGCGCGATCTGGGCTGGCGCGCGAAGGCGCTCGAGACCGCGCGGGTAACTCTCGATGAACACGGCGACCGGGTGAATGCCGCACATGCGCGTTATCTTGAGGTCCGTCGACTGCTTCTGATCGGACGTCTCGACGAAGCGGAGCGTAAGCTCGCAGCGCTTGACCCCGCGCCGTTCCCGCCGGCCTCGCGAGCCGCCCATGAACTGGCGCTGGCGGGAATCGCGATGCGACGCCTGCGGACCAAGGAGGCGCGCGCTTCGCTTGAAAGGGCTAGGCGCGCAGCGCACCACGCCGGTATCCCGGCGCTGACGGCGGAAGTCGACAGCGCGTTCCGCGTCTTGACTACGCCCGCTGCGCGCCTGATCGCGAATGGCAAGGAGCGCTTGGTCCTGCTCGAGGAGATCGAAGCGCTGTTGACGTCCAAATTATTCGTGATCGACGCCTGCCGTCACGTGGTCCGGGATGATGGCAAGGTGGTCTCGCTCGCCACCCGTCCGGTGTTGTTCGCGATCGCAAGGGCGCTCGGCGAGGCGTGGCCGGAAGATGTTCCGAGGGATGCCCTCATCGCGCGCGCTTTCCGCGCGAAGCGCGCCGATGAATCGCATCGCGCGCGATTGCGGGTCGAGGTCGGGCGCTTGCGCGCAGTGCTGCGGACGCTGGCCGATGTCACCGCCACGAAGCGGGGGTTTGCGCTGGCGCCGCGCCGCGCACGCGCGGTGGTCGTGCTGGCGCGGCCCACCGAAGAGCAGCATGCGGAGGTGCTCGCTTTTCTTGCCGACGGTGAGTCGTGGTCGAGCTCGGCTCTGGCGCTTGCACTCGGAGCCAGCCAGCGCACCGTACAGCGGGCGCTCGACTCGCTGGGCGAAACTGGAAAGGTGCAGTTCTTCGGGCGCGGGCGAGCTCGGCGTTGGATGACCCCGCCGGTGCCGGGATTCGCGACGACATTGTTACTCCCCGCGCCTCTGCCGGTTGACTAAAATACCGGCATGACTCGATCAACCGCCGAGATTGTTCGTGAATATGGGCCCTTCCCAGGTGTAAATCACGTGCATGGCGTGACCTTTGACGGCAAAAACGTCTGGATTGCAGTGGGCGAAATGCTGCAGGCCTTTGATCCGGCGAGCGGGAAGACGCTGCGCTCAATCGATGTCGCCGCGCATGCGGGAACGGCCTTCGACGGCGAACATCTGTATCAGCTAGCCGAGGATCGTATCCAGAAGATCGATCCCAAGAGCGGCCGTGTGCTCGCCACGATCCCGGCTCCGGGGCGCGGCGGTGACTCGGGGCTCGCCTGGGCCGAAGGCACGCTGTGGGTGGGGCAGTATCGGGACCGGAAGATCCATCAGATTGATCCCGAAACAGGGGCGATACTTCGCACCATCGAGTCCAACCGCTTCGTCACCGGGGTCACCTGGGTCGATGGAGATTTTTGGCACGGTACGTGGGAAGGGGACGAGAGCGATGTGCGGCGAATCGATCCTCAAACGGGAGAGGTGCTGGAGAGACTCGAGATGCCGCCTGGAGTGATGGTGTCCGGTCTCGAGTCCGACGGCGGCGATCGGTTTTTCTGCGGCGGCGGAACGAGCGGCAAGGTGAGAGCGGTCCGACGGCCGAGGCGAAACGCTGCGGGCAAGACTGGTTAAGCATAACTTGATAGTTGCGGACGGCGACCCTCGCCGCCTACCCATCCCGCATTGATTGCCGTTTATACTTCTTCTTACCATGAGCCACCTCTTGAACGATGCGGCCAAGCGCGCAAGCCGCTACCTTGAATCTCTCAACACGCGCGCCGTCGCACCGAACAAGGAGGCGCTCGCCGCCCTTGCCGGATTCGACCAGGCCTTTCCGGAACATGCCTGCAGCGCGGAAGCGGTGCTCGCCGAACTGGATGAAATCGGTTCGCCGGCCACAATGGCATCGGCCGGCGGACGATTCTTTGGATTCGTGACCGGCGGGGCGCTTCCCGCAACGGTGGCCGCAAATTGGCTCGCCACCGCGTGGGATCAAAACGCCGGTCTTGTGGTTTCCTCGCCCACCAACGCTGCGCTCGAGAACGTCTCGCTGCGGTGGGTGAAAAATATCTTCCATCTGCCTGAGCACAGCGCCGGCGGGTTTGTCACCTGTGCCACGGCAGCAAACTTTTCAGCCCTGGCGGCCGCACGGCATACGCTGTTGGCGCGCGCCGGCTGGGATGTTGAAGCCCAGGGATTGTTTGGGGCGCCACCGCTCACGGTGGTGGTTGGCGCTGAAGTGCATGCGAGCGTGCAGAAGGCGCTATCGCTGGTGGGATTTGGGCGCGACAGGGTTGTGCGTGTTCCCGTTGACGCACAAGGGCGGATGCGCCTCGACGCCTTTCCAGAAGTCGACGACCGCACGATTGTGTGTGTGCAGGCAGGCAACGTAAACAGTGGCGCGTTCGATCCCATTTCAGAGCTCTGCGAACGCGCTCACTTGAATGGCGCCTGGGTACATGTCGATGGTGCTTTCGGCATGTGGGCCGCGGCGGCGCCGGCGCGGGCGCATCTCACCCGCGGTGTCGAAGACGCCGATTCCTGGGCCACCGACGCCCACAAGTGGCTCAACGTCCCCTACGACAGCGGTTTGGTATTCACGCGCCATGCGGACGCGTTACGGCAGGCAATGTCCGTTGGCGGCGCATACCTCGCACAGGATGACGACCGTGTCCCATACCAATATACGCCGGACTTCTCGCGCCGCGCGCGTGGAATCGAAGTCTGGGCCGCATTGCGACAGCTTGGCCGCCCCGGACTTGCCGATCTGATCGAACGGACATGCAGATACGCGGAGCAATTTGCCGCGGGACTCCGTGCTGCGGGGTACCGCGTGCTAAACGATGTGGTGCTCAACCAGGTGTTGGTGTCGTTCGGAAGCGCGGAGCGCACGCGCGAGGTGATTGCGCTGGTGCAACGCGAGGGTACTTGTTGGTGCGGTGGCACGCTCTGGCAGGGCCACGCGGCGATGCGCATCAGCGTGTCGTCGTGGGCAACGACTGAGGAGGATGTGCAGCGCAGTCTTGCGGCGATCTTGCGCGTGGCCGCGTCGTGATCATTCCGCTCATCGCGCTCATCTTCGGCGCAATCGGGCTCGGTGGCGGAATCTATGAGATGCTGCTTGTCGACAGCGTGTGGCCGGACAATCTTGCCATCATTCAGCCGAGCCGCGGGGGACTGGATCGCAAGCGCTTCTGGATTCCCATTCATACGCTGTACGAGGTCGCGCTTCTTGCCAGCGCCTGGACACTGTGGAGCACCGCCGAGGTCCGCTCTTGGATAATCGTCGCCCTGATCGCTCATTTCGTTTCGCGGGCCTGGTCGTTCGCATACTTCATTCCGAAGGCTCTGCGGTTCGAGAACCTGAGCGAGCTCACTGATTCGGAGCTTCGTCTGGCCCGACAATGGATCCGATTGAGTCGGTGCAGGCCTCTGCTCGAGGCGATTTCGATTATCGCGCTTGGCGCGGCGATCCTGGATCTTGGGCGCTCAGTCCATTGATCGAGCGCGCGCCGCAGGATTACAAACCGATCGTCTCTACCACCGAGTTGACGATCAACTGGAGATTGGCGGTGCGGTAGTTACTGGGCGGTGGAAGAGTAATAGAATGCCGATGAGACACCCGTGCCGCAATCGAGTAATTCTTAAGATTATCTATTGGAGCGCGCGGCTTCGGTGGGCGGCACGCGCCGATAATGAGCCCACAGCAACTGAAGGAGGTGATCCAAGTGGCACATACAAACGTTGGTTCGATCGCGTCTGAAGGGCGCTTGGTTGGTGGCGAGGTTACGTTAGTCCACCTCGTACTGGCTTAGGAGGCCAATGAGGAATGCGCGCAGGCTCTGATGCCACGCGTGCGATCGGATCCAATGGATGGAAGCTCCGATGTAGTTGCTGCGCGGACTGCCTTGGTCCGTGAGTAATGATGCTCGAGCGGGGAATGGCGGAGTCCCAAGGGACTCCGCCGTTTCTTAGTATGCCGAATAGCTAGAGCGGGGCGTCAAGACCGCTATTGCGGCGGCGGCGCGAATGGCTGCTGCTCGCGTGCCGGCTTGGGAAAGATCACGAAGTCGCGGTGGGCCTGTCGCAGCAGATTCCCGCCCATGGCGTGGAGCGCAGTCTGCAGTTCGGGCAGGTTTGAGTAGGAAATCTCGAGCACGTGCTCATCGGGATGCGTAAGCGCCTCGTCGGGGATTAGCGTTCCGGGCTTGGTGGTCATCTCGATATGAGCGCCGAGGATCCAGGACACGTGCAAATCCCTGGTAAAGGTCGCCACACGGTCGATGCTGTCGCAATAGGTCTTCGCCTCGTTCATCGGTATGTAGAGACGGTAGGGACCCAGCGAGTCGCCGGAGAATAGGAGCCGCGTCTTGCGGTCCAAAATCATAATGTGCGCCGACTGGTGGCCGGGCGTCGGAATGATATCGAGCACGCGGCCGCCGAGATCATACGCCACGATCTGATTTGGCCAGTCGGTGATTTTGAAGAACTCAGCGACGTCTCGAGGGTACAGGCCGACGACAACGGTGTCCGGTCGATCCTGGAATTCGGCGTCACCCTGGTGGTGGTCGCCGTGGCTGTGGGAATGGGAGACGATCAGAGGAATGGAAATCCGGTGATGTCGGGTCGCCCAATCGGCGATCACCCGGTCGATCGTCGGGCGCACCGTCAACCCGCCGGCTCCGGTGTCGATCAGGAGGGCACGATCGCTACCGAACAGTAGGTAAAGAAAAGGCCCCTCGAAGTTGGTGCGGATCGACTGGCGGATGACGTAGGTGTCGTCGTCGTAGCGCTGCACCTGCATCTGCGGCTCACCGCCCGAGACGCCATTGATCCAGGGCTTGAATAGCGGCGCGTGTATTGGACGGTCTGCGGCATGGGCTGCAGAAGTCGCCAAGATCAGGTTGGTCAAAATCAAGGTGAAGGTAGCGTTGCGCAAATTGGACACGGCATGGCCCGATCGATGCTTGTGAATGTGAGGCAGCGGAGACGGCCGCAAACAGATTAGAGAGGGAGTACAGCTCGACCAGACGGAGAATACTCGTTTCAATCCTCGGGGCTCCGTTTTAACGCGAGGGCTGCGAAGGCAGCGTGAATCACTTCGTCCGGGATGAGTTCGGGAGTGAGGATTCTCTGAAAAATGAGGCCTTCCATGAGGGCATATATCACGCGCACCAGGATCTCAGGCGGCATCGGCAACTCATCGCTGTCCACCGCGGTTCGCAACCATGAGGCACCCGCATCGTAACCAGCGGCCAGAGCGTCGCGAAACTGCACGCGCACTGCCTCGTGGCGAAGGGTATAGGCTCTAAAGGTGAGCGCGCCGACTGCGGCGACCCGCCGTTCGGGAATGGCCGCGATCACCGCGTCGGCGAGGGTTTGCATCTTTTCCGCAAAGCTCGACCCGGCGCGAAACGCAGGCTTGATGGCTGCCCACTGGCGCTGCGCTAACGCCATGAATAATTCGTCGCGATTCTCGAAATTGCCGTAAATCGCGCCGGTGGTCATGGCGGCGCGCCGCGCCACATCCTGCAGGGTCGTGTGTTCGAAACCCTTCTCACGGGTGAGAGCCAGCGCGGCGTCCAGCAACTTCGTGCGAGTACGAACTCGCTTGTCCCCCTTCAGGAGCCCTTTGGGTTGTGCGCGCGATGAGGCCGCCCTCTTTGCTGGTCTTTGCATTGACGAGAAGCGCCTCTATTTTGTAATATGGCTATTTTATAATGATATTATATTTTATATCCCCATGTTCTGCAAGGATTTTAAGATGATAGCCCGCGATTCTTTGGCTGCCGGACTTCAGGCTTTTGTGGATGATGGCTCACTTGCCGGCTTGGCCGCTCGCGTTTGGCGCGACGGGGAGGAGGAACAAACCATTTGTGTTGGTTGGCGCGACATCGAGGCCGCGCTGCCGGTGCGAAGCGACACCCTATTTCGTATTGCGTCGCTGAGTAAGCCCGTCACCTCGGCGGCCGCACTGCTGTTGTGGGAGGAAGGGAAATTTGCGTTGACCGATCCGATCGCCCGCTGGGTGCCCGAGTTTTCCACTATGCGGGTGCTGCGCTCGGTCACGGGTCCTCTCAATGAGACTGATGCGTCGCAAAGGCCAATCACCTTCGAGGATCTTCTGACGCATCGGTCGGGGCTGACGCATGGCGATTTTCATTCGGGGCCCATCGCAAAGGCCTATGACGCGCTGGGCGGTGCCATTGATAGCCACCTGTCGCCGGACGAGTGGATTCGCGTACTCGGTTCCTTGCCCTTGATCGACCAACCGGGGCGGGGGTTCTATTACGGGCATTCAACCGATTTACTCGGTCTGCTGATTGCGCGAATCGAAGACGCGCCGCTCGGTGATGTTCTAGCGCAGCGGATCTTCCGCCCGCTTGGCATGCAGGACACCGGATTTACCGTTCCTTACGCGAAACTCGCCCGGCGCGCGAAATTGTACGGATTCGATGAGTCCGATCGGCTAGTCGCGCGTCTAACGACACCCGGCGGTGCGACGCTGGCCGAGCGGCCCCAAGACATGACATTTGTCTCCGGGGGTCAAGGCCTCTGGTCGACACTGGACGACTATTGCTGTTTCGCGCGTATGTTTCTCGGCGCGGGGTCGGCAAATGCGGTCATATTGTTGCGACCCGAAACTCTTGCCTTGATGACCTCGAATCGACTCACGCCGAGTCAGCGATCCGCCGCCAAACTATTGGGTTCACCGATTTTCGCAAGCGGACATGGCTTCGGGATGGGAGTTGCCGTGGTGCTCGACCCAGAAACGGCGCCTGCCTACCGGTGTCGCGGCGGCGTTGGGACCGTCGGTTGGCCTGGCGCCTACGGCAGCTGGTGGCAAGCGGATCCGACAGATAACTCGGTGATGATCTTGTTCGCGCACAACATGATGGACCTGGAACAGTTGTCCCGCGGTGTGGGCCTGGGTGTCTACGCCGCGATCGAGAAGTTTCATGCGCTGGCATCGGCCGTCCCGATCTAGTGCAGTGACATGGCCCGCAGCGGAGCAGGACCATTCGGCGCTGCGCGCCGCGGTGCGGAGTGTTGCTGCGAGAACGGCCCGGCCGCCGAAGAACACTTTACCGTGAGACTCTATTTCGCCGCCTCGTGCAATGCGTTGACGAACGCAGTTCTGGCCGCGCTGTACTCCTTGCTGGTGGCGGCCGGCCATGCCGAATTGATGACAATGATCAATCGGTCGTCTTTGAACGTAGTGATCGATTGGCCAAAGATGCCCACCGCTTCGTAGCTGCCATTGTCGCGGATCCACCAGAAATAGCCGTAGCCGGCCGCGCCGTTGTCGATCTCCTTGGCGGTGGCCTGCGCCACCCACCAGGAAGGAACGATCTGTCGACCTTGAGCCCTGCCGCCATCTAAGATGAATTGTCCGACTCGCGCATAGTCGCGCAGGGTCATCGAAATGCAGCAGCCGCCACGTTCCTGCTGGCCCGATGCGTCCACCATCCAAATCGCATCCTGCTCCATGCCGTAGGTGGTCCAAACCTTCTCGGCGAGATATTGCGAGAGTGGTTCGCCGACGGCATTGGCGACCATGATGCCTACCATGTCCGTCTCGCCCGTATCGTAATGCCACTTCGTGCCCGGCTCGGAGTCGCGCGGCAAATGACGCATGTAACTCACCAAAGGATCCATGCCCGGCTCGCTGCCAGTAAAGCCTGCCTGGGCCACGTCCGACTTGGGATCGGTGTAATCCTCATTCCACTTCACCCCCGAGCTCATCATGAGGAGCTGCCTCACCGTGACACCGTCGTAGGCTGAGCCTTTAAGCTCAGGAACGTAGTCAGTGACCATGGCATCCGGCCCCTTGATCTTGCCATCTTGAATCGCAGCGCCGACCAGAGTTGAAGTCAGGGATTTGGCGACGGAGAACGAGGTCCAGCGATCTTTTGGGGTACGACCCAGGCCATAGCGCTCCAAAACGATCTTGCCGTCCTTCAAGACCAGGACACCAGAGGTTCGGTTTGCTTTCATATAGCTGGCGACGGTCCATTGACGATCGCCATGGTTCCAAGTCGGCGACAGTTGCCTGGCGGCCTTGGGCAAGGGATGCACCTTCGAACCGCGTTTTACTGTGGCGACCTTGTAGATCTTTTCGATGCTGCGATATCCCGTGCGCTGCTGTTCCGGCGTCCAGAACAAGAGGCTGGGTGTATCGGCCTTTAGTGCCACCTGTGCAAAGCCGGGAACGGCGAATAGTAGGGAGCAAAGCGCGAGCGCGACTTTTGAGGTTTCCATGGACGGTACTGCCAGCGTACGAAAGAAGCGACTGAGTATAGACCCTGACATCGCCGGCCGGCGGGCCCTCCCGGCTTCAACGGCAGACCGCTCGTCGTCAAGATACGCTATCGCAGCAGGATCAAAACTAATCCGTTGGCTTTGAGTTGCTTGCGGGTTGGGCGCGCGTGGCGACCGGGGTGAGCAGGAAATTCGCAGTTCCGAGTATCTTGATCGGTGGCACATCGCGCGTACTTCCGTCTCGGATGGCAATCCTCACGTCGCGCGCTTGGTCGGGCGGTACGGACACCGAGGATAGTCCTTGTTGGTCGAAGACCGTCGTACAGACGGCGCGGATGCAATCTTGCACCACGAGATGGTAGCCATAGTCGGTCAATGTGTAAGTCGCCGAGTAGTTGTAAAGGCGCGCCACAATCGTGCCGATGCTGCCGCGCTCTGCGCCAGCCTCGGCGCGTATTTGATCGAAGCGGATTTCCTCCACGCGTATGCGATTTTTTGCCTCCGGATCTGCCTTATCCAATTTCTCGACACGAAATTGTTCGAAGTCGACCGGTTTTTGCTCAACGGCGGCCGGCGCCGCAGGCCCGAGTGCAAGTGGTTGTGGGTGCTTGGCGACAACGACAATCGAGACAATCGCAACAATCGCGACGCCAATGGCGGAGAGGCTAATCGACCGAGTTTTCGGAAATAGGAACGAAAGCGCCACCAAGAATAAGACCACGATCCACAGCATTGCCTCTATTTTCATTCGAGCCTCATTGTTTCGTGCGGCCATTATGCGTGGATCGTTACTTGTTTTCCGGACCGCTGAGCGTGGATCGCATTTGTTTTCCGGGCCTCGTGAATCCATCCATGGAGGCTGCGGGCGAAACTTCCCTGTTTCGCGCGTCCCGGGAAGTAAATAAGGACGGCGCCATGGGTAGTGTTGCCTCATTCGCGGGGCGATGTGATATCAGCAGATAGCTGGACGTTGATTGCATTGCTGTCCGTCGTTCCGCTGAGCGCTGTCTCTGCGTTGGCGCCGTGCGTGACCCGTCAGGTTATGTAGTTGACTGTCGATCACGGACCTTCGCAGCATCACATTGCCCGAATGACCGAAGACTCCCAGAAGAGGCGTTCAAATGGCCGGAGCGCGCGTATGAACAGAAAACGTCTTTCTTTACACCGTGAAAATCTCGGTGCCGCTCGACAATCTCCACGGCGACCCTCGTACAAGGCGTTCTTGAGGAAGATGAATCTACCGGAGTGAATCCGCCACAGCACAAGGTGGTGGCTAGCGCTGTTGCGCAGGTCAATAGGGCCAGCGTTACCGCACTGCACAATCAGATCGTCAACCACACCAGAAAGGGTTGATTGCCCGCCAATGGGGGGGTTCATCCACGCCGCCGGGCAGAGCCGGCGGCTTCAACCTTCGCTCCCGGCCAATTTCCGGCAGAGGATGATTCAATGAACGGGGGTTCGGATTTGGGTTGAATCGCTGCCTGTTCGCCGCAATCAAACACCATTTTATTTTGGCGGCCGCAACGCAGCGACGTTGCAGAGTAAGCTTGAGTACTCGTTGCGCCGACCGACATGCGATGAAATACAGCGTTAGCGATTTGACCATCGACACCGGAACTCAATCAGTCAGTCGGGCTGGCGACACAATCGCGCTACCGAAACTATCGTACGATCTTTTGCTGGTGCTGGTGCGGGCAGCGCCCAATTTGGTGTCTCTCGATGAATTGATGCGCCTGGTGTGGCCGGGCGTCGTCGTGAGTCCCGAAACGGTCAGTCAGCGCATCAAGCTGCTGCGCGACGCGCTCGGGGATGACCATCGCGAACCGCGCTATATTGCCGGTCTGCGCGGACGGGGGTACCAGATGATCGCCGCCGTGAACGAACTGGTGGCTAACCCGGTGGCGTCCGCCCCCCCCGTGATCGAGGCGCCGGAATCACCTCCGGAGTCACCCGTCCCGCGTCTCGAGCCGCGGCACAATCGGTTTGTGCTCATTGCCGTACTCGTCGGACTCATACTGACGGCGGGGTGGATTTTTGCCGACAAATTCTGGATCTCGAAACCAGTCGCGCAGGGAAAATCTACCGCCGCCATTCCGGATTTGCCCGCAAGCTCGGACAGATCCATCGCCGTACTTCCGTTTGTCGACATGAGCGAGAAGAGGGATCAGGAATATTTTGCCGATGGCTTGTCGGAGGAACTTATCGACATGCTCACAAAGGTGCCGGAACTCAAGGTACCCGCACGGACTTCGTCGTTTTACTTCAAAGGCAAGCAAGCGACCATCGCCAATATCGCCAAAGCGCTTGGCGTCGCGCACGTCCTCGAAGGTAGCGTGCGCAAATCCGGCAACACCCTTCGCATCACGGCGCAGCTGATTCGCGTCGACAACGGCTACCACGTCTGGTCTGAAACCTACGATCGCAAGCTAGAGGACATTTTCAAGATTCAGGATGAGATCGCAGACGCCGTTGTAACAGCGCTGAGAGTTCACTTGTTAACGGTGCAGCAGCGATCGGCTGAGCTACACACCGAGAATCTTGAGGCGTATGACCTGTATCTCCAAGGCAAGCAGAGCTACAACCAGGCCGACGCCGCCGGATATCAACGCGCGATAACTGCTTTCCAGGCCGCGATTGCGCTGGATCCCGGCTATGCAGCTGCGTACGCAGACCTGTCGCTGGCCCAATATTGGCTGGCAGACCAAACTGCCCAACCTGGCGACGTTTCAGGCTACGACAAGGCGCTTGCGGATGGGGAGAAGGCAATCGCTCTAGATCCAAGATTGGCCGCAGGCTATTCCGCTCGCGGCTTCGTGCGTGCTGTCTACCGGTTTGATTTTGTTGGAGGTCAGGCGGACTTGGATAGGGCCGTCGCGCTTAACCCCGGCGACGCGTGGGTTCTGCACCGATCTGCCGTCCTCCTCGGCATCCTTGGGAATCTACCCAAGGCCATTGCCAGAGACGAGCAGGCGCTGGCACTCGATCCGCTGTCGGCAGAGATCTGCATGCGCCTTGGATTTTTCTTGGCTGCGGATCAGCAACTAGCACGGGCGCGGCCCTTGTATGAAAAGGCGCTTGCCATAGCGCCGGACTTTACTCTTCCACAGTATCACCTCGGGGAGCTGGAGTTGTTGGAGGGTCAGCCGGAGCGGGCACTGGCAACCTTCCGGCAAACGAAGGTGAGGAGCTTCAGTTTGAACGGCCAAGCTAAGGCTGAGTACTCTCTGGGTCACCGCGACGCCTCCCAGAGAATTCTTGAGCAGCTGATCGCCCAGAGGCCACCTTCGTCGGGTGTGATCGCTGGCGTGTACGCGTGGCGGGGCGAGAAGGACAAAGCATTCCAGTGGGCCGAACGCGCCTATAAGGAGCAAGATGCCGGCCTCACGTGGCTCAAAATTGATTTCGCTTTTCGCGACCTGCGGGAGGACCCGCGATACAAGGCGCTATTGAAGAAGATGAATTTGCCGGAATGAGTGTGCCCACGCACTGTCATAGCGCTGGTGATCCATGCGCGCAACGGCATTGTCCATGTCGCAACGGACGGCAGTCCGGAAGCCGAGTTAGAGTCACGCCTCTAACTCGGCGTCGTCGAGCGAGGGCAAGGACAGCCCGAATGGCTCGACCGACGGAGAAATCCCCCTTTTGGAATTAGCCTACCGCCGCCTGGCGCAGAGATACGCCGCAAACGCCCTGGTCAAATACAGGCCGGTGCCCATGGCCGATAGCACCGCTACCGTAAGAATTAGGGTGACCGTCACGGGAGTAGCGGGCATGACCCCATGTTCGTACCCCATCCGCAGCAACCTCACCGCGTCTATCCCGAGAGCCCCACAAATAAACGTCTTCGCCAATTCCAATCTCGCCGCATTCCGGATCGAGTGCGAATTCTCCCTGCGCAGCCAGGAAACCGAGAGTGCGCCCGACCGCACGAACGTGATCACAGACACGATGATGGCGCTTAGGATTAATGCTCCACCGATATTGGCGAGTCCCAGCCGATAGAGCAGCGCGATCCCAACACCCGCGATACAGACGGCGAGGACCTTACCGATGATCGGCCACGCGCCTGCCTTTATTCTCATCGATTCTGACCCCACCGACGTTTCGTCATCCAAGGATAAATCCCCACCGCTAAATTCGCTCTCTATATTTCTTCAAGACGCCGTGACTATCCCGCGCAATAGTCAGAAACTACCGGCATGACCGAACACCCCCAATCCCCCGTCATCGAACACCTCGCCTGGGGAGTCATGCAAGTCGTGGGGTTGGGGACCGGCAAGGATGTAAAGCTATGGCCCGGCGGCGCGCGCGCGTGGGATTGGCGCGAGACCAACACCCAGCACGTTCCCGGCATCCAGGTCGCGGACATCGCGGAGCTGATCGACCACGGCGCCAGCGTCATTGTCCTGTCCCGCGGCATGCATCTCGTCCTGCAGACACCGCCTGAGACGCTCGCGTGGCTTGAGCAACACGCCATGAAGTACCACGTACTGGAAACTCGCGAAGCGGCCAAGCTCTACAACGAACTGGCCGGGCAGGGCGTCGCCGTCGGCGGATTGTTTCATTCAACCTGTTGACGTACGTCTGTGCGGAACATCACCTGCGAAACCCCCCGGACTTATATCTCGAGCTTCGCATGCGGCCAGAACTTCATCGAATTCTTGGCGACCTTTCTCGCGCGCTGGGAATAAAGCCGGATTTTTCTGTGGGCCGGAAGCCCAACCCTTGGACGATCGCACGCAATTTCCTGCGCAAACTCCGCAAGGAAAAATTCAGTTGACCGACGTAACCACATATTTGCGTCCACCGCAGGCACGGCCGATAATCTGGCCTTTCCCGACGGAGCTCAAAGAGATCTTAAGCCGCCGATCCGCTCTTAACATGAAATCATGTATCGAATGCTGAACGCTGTTTCTGAGAGGAGTTCACCGATGCGTATTAAACGGCACCACTTTAAAGCGGTCTTTTCACTCACGGTCATTACAGGACTCGGGCTCTTGGACCTCAGCGAGGCAAACGCCGGCGCACCTACCGATGCCTGCGCTTTACTGACTGCGCCACAAGTATCGAGCGCGCTAGGGGCGGTCGTCGGGCCGGGTCAACCGATAATGCCCACCAACGCGACCATGTGCACCTGGAGAGAACAAGGAGTCCCGGCTGGAACTGAAAGGAACGTCAGCGTGTCCGTGATGGCGGTGAAGAGCTTCGAGAACGGCAAGATACCGATGACTGGAATCACGAAAACGCCGGTGAGCGGTGTGGGTGATGAAGCCTATTTCATAGAACCGCGCGGAATGGCTGCGGGCTTAAGCGTCAGGAAGGGCGATACCTGCTTTCAGGTTCGGGCACGCTCGAACCCTACGTGGGCCAAGACCGGCAAGACGCCGGAATCGGAGGCGAAGGATCAAGCGGTCGATCGCGCTCTCGCGCTCGAGATACTAAAAAAGCTCTAAAAATGAGCTTCACGGCGAGAGCAAAGGCTTGAGCCCGCCACGGCTCGGCAAACACGCCCCACCCTCATCGCGTGGCAGGCGGGGCAGGGTTTCCAGTTGCGCCGGTGGGAGGACCGGCTTAAGCGGATTCAAGGCAAGCTTCCGACACATTCACGAAGCACTCGACAATTTTCCCGACAGCAACGTGGACGCTCGACTCGATCCCGCCGCATTCCGAGACGCACAAATATATCCAATGATTTGGAATGAACCCCGCGAGGCACTCGTTGCGGAATACAAGGGCTTCTTGCGAACTCTCAAGAACCATGTGCGCAGCGCTTCACAGTCGCAACAATCCCTGCTGGCAACCCTCCAGTGATTCCCAATTCTGTTTCTTAGGAGCGCTGACGACCGCCAAGATGCGTAGCGACAGCATGACTGAAGGACTCCTCGAACAAGCAAAGCCGCACGTAGAGACGCCGGAGGTTTTGGCCGGGGCCGAGCGGCAGCCAAGCCCACCCGCCGTTGCACCCGTTCGCGCTGAGGAACGAATCCCAGCGCTCGACACCATCCGCGGTTTCGCCCTGCTCGGCATCTTGTTGATGAATATCTGCAGTTTTGGTCTTCCCGACGCCGCCTACGCCAATCCTGCACCGGCAGGCGGCGCAACCGGTTGGAATTTCCTTACCTGGTGCATCATGGAAGTCCTCGCCGACGGCAAGATGCGCGCGATTTTCTCGCTGACCTTCGGCGCCGGTGTGTACCTCTTGATCGATCGACTGTCCCGAAGAGGGGCAGCTGAGAACGCCGCGGACATTCACTACCGCCGCATGCTGTGGCTCATGCTGTTTGGCATGCTGCACGCGTATCTGATCTGGGACGGCGACATCCTTTTTTATTATGCGGTGCTGGGCCTCGTACTGTACCCACTGCGCAAGCTTTCGCCGCGCGCGCTGCTGATCGCCGCGGGCTTCGTCTTGATTGTCATGTCCGTCGGCGCCGCCTTCCTGCACGGACATTTGATGGATGAGCAGCGTGAGTATGTAGGGATAAAAGCCGATGAAAGAGCCGGCATCAAGCTTACCGCGGCTCAAGCTGATACTAAGAAGGATTGGGAAGAGATCGTGGCGCGCCAAGCGCCGACCGCCGAGGATTTGAAAACCGAGGCCGACGCGCATCAAGGCGGCTACTTCAAGCTACTCATCTTTCGCGCCAAGAACGTTTACCGCCTCCACAGTGCCCCCCTCTACTGGCCGAACCCGTGGTTCGACATGCTGATGATGATGTTGGTCGGGATTGCAATGATCAAATCCGGCGTACTGACGGGCGCATATCCTAAAAAGTGTTATGTCTTAATGGCTCTGGTTTCCTTCGCCATCGGCATCCCGGCCGACACCTGGGCGGTCTGGTACATCACCCAGCATCATTTCAGCATTGATGCTTTCAGTCTGATTCTCAGCGAGTATGAATTCGGACGCTTCACCGCCTTCGGCTACATCGCCCTGATTATCCTGACGTTGAAACTCGGCATCCTACGCGGCGCCACCAGAACTCTTGCCTACGTAGGGCAGATGGCTTTCACCAACTACATACTGACATCACTGATTTGCACCACGCTGTTCGAGGGCTATGGCTTTGGATTATTCGGCAAGCTTCAGCGTTATCAGCTCTACGGAATCGTGTTATTGGTATGGCTGCTGATATTGACCCTGAGTCCGCTGTGGCTGCGCAGGTTCCGCTTCGGACCTTTGGAATGGGTATGGCGCTCGCTGACCTATTGGAAGCGACAGCCCTTTCGAAGGGACAGAAGCGTCGGACCCAGCGTGGGTTTGGCGACCCGGCCCGATACCCTGCGCTGACGACCGCAGGGTGCGTTTTCTAAGCGGAAGGATCGCACGCATTGTAAGGTCTTAGGGAGAGCACGATGACCAAGTCGCAGGAGTATCCCCTCGGCTATTCTGAGGATGAAGCACGGCGCCTTGCGGAGCAGGCCGCAATGCTTGAAGAGCTAACCGTAGACGCGTTCCGCCGCGCGGGTATCGAGCGCGGTATGCAGGTGCTCGACATCGGATGTGGTGTGGGGGATGTGTCTTTCCTTGCCGCAAGCATGGTCGGCACAGAAGGTAGCGTGCTCGGAATCGATCGATCGGCTTCGTCGGTCGAAACGGCGCGGGTCCGGGCCTCATCGCGCGAAGTGCACAACGTTTTCTTCGCAAAATCGGAACTTGCGGCTTTTGAGACCGATCGCATGTTCGACGCGATGATTGGCCGACTGGTGCTACTGTATGTCCCAGAGCCGGCTGCTGTGCTTCGTCGCTTGTCACGGTACGTCAAACCAGGCGGCATTATCGCTTTTCAGGAATTCGACATTTCGCAGCTCTCGCAGTGCCCTCCCTCCGAGCTGTTCGAGCAAATGAGAAAGCGCATTCAGACGGCATTGATCACGAGCAGCACCGAATTGGACATGGGGACGAAACTCTACTCGACGTTTCTGCTCGCCGGTTTGCCCGCTCCGACCATGAATGCGGTTGCCCCCGTCGGCGGCGGTCCCAAATGGTATGGATACGACTACATGGTCGGAGTATTGCGTAGCCTCTTGCCGCTGATCGAACGCAGTGGAATTGCAAACGAATCAGAAATCGGCATCGCAACCCTCGCCAAGCGACTACTTGACGATGCCGTTTCCAATCAACGAGTGAATTTCCTGCCGCGACTGGTCGGCGCCTGGACGAGAATCGGACAATAAAGTTGAATGCTGCTCAATGCCAACCCCTTCGGTTTTGACCAACGATTGAAAGAGAGGTATAGCGTGTGTCGCGCGAAACCCCTAGCGGAGTTCCCTTGCCCAACGTCCGCCTGTTCGACACTTTAAGATCCGAATTCCTGCCTTGGGGCCGGCTTATCTGGCCGGAGGGCATGAAAGATCAGCTCTTAGGTCCCGTCGGCTTGGTCGTAGGGGGGGCTTTCGTCGAATTAGCCAATGATCTGCTGCATTTCGTGAGCCCGCAACGGCTGCTAGCTGGACTTGGATTGTGCCTTGTTGTTGTGGTGCCGTGCCTTCGAACTGTAAACAAGGTGCTCGGTGATTCCAACGATCCAAGGACTAAGGGAGCGAAGATCAGTGGCGCTGCGGACTGCGCGTGGTGCAGAGCTTTTCGCATCTGCCTATTTTTATTCCTTGCCATAGTGCTCCTCCGTGGGACCGGAGGCGAAAAACTGGCGAGTGGAGCAATCGCCGCGCGCTTAAGGTCGATGGACATCGAGCTCGGTCACATTGATAGCGGCGTGACCCATATCGAAAGCGAGATGGGCAATGTCAAACAAGAGACCAGCACCGATCCGCACAAGGAACTCGCTAATCGCGGCGTGCTCTGGACCGTCGATGCATTCTTTGAAGCCCTTCGTGGCGGGAATGTTGATAACGTCAAATTGTTTCTCGCCGGACACATGACGACGGACGTACCGGACTCTCAAGGTCGACCGCTCCCAGTGATCCTTGCTCTGAACACCACCAATGCGCCCGCCATGCTCGACCTCTTGGTTGGCGCAGGCCTGGATGTGAATCACTCCTACGAAGTCGCCGGTACGCTGCATCCACAGCGCATGACCCTCTTGAGCCGCGCCATCGAGAAAGGCTCCTTAAGTCTGGTCAATGCCCTGATCAAGCACCACGTGGATATGAATTCTCCGATTCAAACCTTCGGCGCCATGGGATTGACCCGCGACACCAACCCCCTGGAATCCGCAATTTATTGGAAGCGATGGGACATCGCGGAGTCGCTGCTCAATGCCGGCGCCGATCCCGCCTCAGGCGATTATGGCGCCTATCGCGAAGCCCAAGCGCTGCGCGATAAATCGAGCGGCGATGCCGAGCTGCGCGAACGCTTGGATGCGCTGATTGCGCGCCTCAAGCCTCACGGATCCGACGCGGCGCGAATCGAAAGCCAGCTGCGCCTTCAGGGTGTTGAACAGAAGCTCAACCAGATAGCGCTCGCATCTCTACGCACGCTACCGGGCAGCCCTGAACGCCGCCAACTCGACGCCGAATACGAGCAACTGCAGATCGAGCGCACAAAATTGCGCAATGCCCTCAACACTGCACACCAATTGCCGCCGCCGTGATGTCGCCCAGCGGTACGACAAGCACTTTTTAAAGCCCCTAACAGCGTCTGCGCAGGCCCCAACCATCCGAACACGGTGTCGCAAAAAAATAACGAAATAAATCTTTATCGACGCGGCTCACCATGTTGCGCGCCCTGAATGATTTCAAGTATCAATCTGATCTTAATCCAAAGTAGAAAAATGACCGCACAATCCGCTTGCGCGGCCGCGAGCTCGTCGATTGTCAAAAGTTCAATTGCTCGAGGCGAGTAAACGCAATATCGCGTCGATAGCAAGTGCTTGTGCACCATTCGCAATGCATTTGACCCGAGTCCCGCACGGCCTCCACACATAGGGTCCATACTGACCGCCTCAACCGAATACGTTGAGTTGGTCAGCAAATTCTTGCCGGCTATACGTTAAAGGTTAATATTTATGGAACAGTCAAAAAACACTTCCGCCAATCAACAAGGCAGCACCACAGTGGCAGCCCCAATGAAGAACATCGTCGATACGGCGATTGCGGCGGGCAATTTCACCACGTTGGTGGCTGGCATTAAAGCAGCCGGTCTCACCGATACGCTCAAGGGTAGAGGCCCATTCACAGTCTTCGCCCCCACCGACGAAGCCTTCAGAAAACTTCCCTCGGGCGCACTGGATGCGCTGCTCAAGGACACGGCAAAGCTCAAGTCCATCTTGAATTATCACGTGATCACAGGTCACGTGCTGGTGCAGGACTTAAAACCCGGCGACGTAATGACCGTTCAGGGCAGTCCTCTGATGGCCGTGGTGTCGGGTTCGAACGTGCAGGTGAACGGTGCGCACGTGAGACAGCGTGATATCGCTGCATCGAACGGCATCATCCACGTCATCGACGCAGTCATTATGCCAAGGGATTGGCAATTGCTCGCAGCCGCCGCCTAAAAGACGTCGGTTGATCGGCACTGGAAGGTGCACCGAAGGGCCACGTGGCCCTTCTTTTATTTGTCGGGCGACGCTTAACGGCGATGGGACAGTCTTTCTCTTAAGAGCGCTGACGACCGTGGGATGCGTAGTGACACCGCCTACCGCAGTACCCGTTACGAGTGAACTTCGCTGATGTGCGCCGCGACCAAGCGCCACCGGCCGCCACGCCTTGCCCATACGTGCGTTGCCTGATAAGGATCACCAACCCGCTTGCCGTTTGATAACCACGAAGAGGTGACCAAGACCACAGCCCAGTCACCGTACACCCGCACATCCACGCGCTCGTTAGTACCGATGAGCGACGATCCACTATCCGGCTTCTCCCCGCGCAACAACGCAAGACGTTTCTCCCGGGACACAACCTTCCCGCCGACCATCGTGGATACAAAATCATCCGCCCACAAGCGAGCGAGCTGATCCACGTCCACCGACGACAAGGCTTGGGCCAGTTGCGCTTCCACGGCGCGCAGCTGCTGCTCGGCGAGAGATCCTGGTGTCACAGGAGTGTCTGCGCTCGCGCTCACCGCACAGAATGCGTTCACAACTAGCACTGCGACTACCAAAAAGCGCCCCGGCGCACCGACTCGCGTGGCTAACTTTCTCATGTCGGCACCTCGATCTAACTTGATTGCTACGTGATGGCTTGCGAACAACCGCGATCTTAAGGCGAATGCCCACCATATTCATGCGATTCCCGCCCGTCTACCACAGTTTTTTGACCACCCAACGCCTCGCGGCGCAAACTTGCGGCGCGAAGGAATGCACACGAGTATTTCGGGGATTTCGGTTGCGACAAATGAAGAATCCGACCAGTCCAGCGAGCAGCAACATTAGCCAAAGGCGAATAGCCACCCAGGTAGCCCGTCGCTGCTTGCGCCACGCATTCACCGTCCATGGGGTCGATTCCATAGCAGACTGCCCTTACTAGCGATAAGGGGGCAGTCTAACCGCTGAGCCAAAATCTTCTGTCGCGATTTATTGGGACATGACAATTTCACAACGGGCAGTAGCCGGCCAGATTGAGACATTCGGGCAGACGGAATGGCAGCAAAAAAGCAGCCGCTCGCCGCATAGGATAGGCTATCTGCACACTACAGAAGTAGCCTACACATGACCGACGGCGCCGAACCAGAAAATCATCAGGGACCCGCGGCGGCGGGGGCGCCGTGACCGACCCGAGCAAAGCGGTGTTCCTGAGCTATGCTTCGGAGGACGCGGAAGCGGCGCTCAACATTTGCACGGCGCTACGCACCTCCGGGATAGAGGTCTGGTTCGACCAGAGCGAACTTCGGGGTGGTGACACCTGGGACCAGAAGATTCGCCGCGAGATCCGCGACTGCGCACTGTTCGTTCCGATCATCTCGGCGAACACGCAGGCGCGTACCGAAGGCTACTTCCGACTCGAATGGCGCCTCGCCGACCAGCGCACGCACCTGATGGGCAAGAGCCGCGCATTCCTCGTGCCGGTCTGCATTGATGACACGCGTGATGCGGATGCCGACATTCCGGACTCATTCGGCGCGGTTCAATGGACGCGCATAATTCGCGGGGAAACGCCGCACGGTTTCGTCGAACGGATATCGCGCCTGTTGACAGCTGTCGTGCCCTATCGGCCGATGGCGGTCAGGCCGGCGTCGAGCAGCGTTTCCCCGTCACCGGATCGGCCCGCCCCGCCCGCCGAAGTAGCAACACCGGAGAAGTCGATCGCGGTACTGCCGTTTTCCAATCTGAGCGCCGACAAGGACAACGAGTACTTTAGCGATGGTCTCGCCGAAGAGATTTTGAGCGCGTTGAGTCAGGTCGAGGAGTTGAGCGTCGCAGCACGCAGCTCTTCGTTCTCCTTCAAGGACAAGGCCACTGATGTCAGCGAGATTGCCCGACGGCTGCACGTCGCACATGTGCTCGAGGGGAGCGTGCGGCGGGCGGGCGAGAGGCTGCGCATCTCCGTACAGCTCATCGATGCACGCAACGGCTTCCAGCTCTGGTCCGAGCGCTACGACCGAAAGATGGAGGACATATTCGAGATTCAGGACGAGATCGCACGCGCAATCGCCGAGCGGCTGCGCGTTACGCTTGCCGCGGGCATCCGTCGCGGGACGGAGAACCTCGAAGCCTACGAGCTCTACCTGCGCGGTCGTCATTATTGGCACGAGCGCTCGCCAGCGACGCTGCGCATGGCGGTCCAGTATTTCGAACAGGGCATCGCGATCGACCCGGGTTACGCGCTCGCACATGCGGGCCTCGCGGACTGCTACGGCATCCTGAATTTCTACGGCTGGCTGCCAGCTTCGGTGGCGCAGCCTAAGGCGCAAGCGGCCATGGCCAGAGCCGTTGCGCTCGGTTCGTCCCTGTGGGAATGCAACTTCTCCAAGGGCTTCTACCTCTTCTACTTCGACCAGGCGTGGCGCGAGGCGGAATCACACTTCCGCAAGGCGCTATTGCTCAACCCGCGCTCATCCCTCGCCTGCACCTACTACGGACTGTGGCTCGCGA
>DATMRC010000051.1:0-13769 GCA_035567075.1 Steroidobacteraceae bacterium | reverse complement strand
GCCCGGTCATTGCCTGCCACGGCACTCAAGGATTTCGTCACAGACCAGCCGGCATCGCTGCAGGCGGTGAACGGCGACATGGCGAAAATGGCACTGCAGCGCGGCCTGGTTACCGCATTGAAGAGCCGCCGGCAGGTCGCCGATGATCTCAAAGGGCTGGTTGGCGAAGATCAAGACAGCCATTCGTTCAATTCGATCGGAATGAGGGATTATCTCGCGGCCGCGCGCTCCAAGCGCATTCTGAAATCAAAAGCCGACGCCAAGGTCGGCATCATCGTGGCCTCGGGAGAGATCTTCGACGGCCATCAACCGCCGGGATCGATCGGCGGCGAGAGCACTTCTGATCTCCTGCGCCAGGTCCGCTACGACAATGCCGTGAAGGCGGTGGTGCTGCGCGTCGACAGCCCGGGGGGCAGCGAATTCGCCGCCGAAGAAATCCTGCGCGAAGTGCAGGCATTGCGCAAAGCCGGCAAGCCGGTGGTCGTATCCATGAGCAGCTATGCGGCCTCGGGCGGCTACTACATCGCCGCTGCAGCGAACCAGATCTTCGCCAGCCCCACCACGCTGACGGGGTCGATCGGCGTGTTCTCGTACATTCCCACATTTCAGCGCAGCTTGGAGAAGGTCGGGGTCAAAGTCGACGGCATCGGCACCACGCCGCTGGCCGGCGATCTGCGATTGGACCGCGCGCTGGGGCCGGTTACCAAGCAGATGCTGCAGGCGTCGGTCGATCACGCCTACGCGCAATTCCTGCGGCGGGTCGCGGACGGCAGGAAGAAGTCCGTGGAGGATGTGGACAAGATCGCGCAGGGCCGGGTGTGGGCGGGTCTCGACGCGCAGCGCATCGGCCTGGTGGATCATCTCGGCGGCCTCAAGGACGCCACCGATGCCGCCGCCAAAATAGCCGAAATGGGCGCCGGCTACGATGTCGAATACATCGAACCGGAACTGAGTCTGCGCGAACAGCTGCTGCTGCAGATTCGGTCGCAGACCGCGCAGCTGGCGGAAATCACCGGGATAATTCCGCCGCGCAGCGACGTCGAACGGATTTTGGATCCGCTGCTCGAGCAAGCGCGCTCGATCGCCAAGCTCAATGATCCGCGCGGGCTATATTCCTATTGCTGGTGTCGCGAGCCGCGAAGCACGCTGAAAGCGCAGCTGAGCCGTTGACCCTTAGGCCGCTGGCCGCGGCGCCACCGCGTGTCGCCATCGCCGCGTCTACAGGCTCGACCAGTCCAATGTGACCTTCCCGGATTTGCCGGAATTCATGATTTTGAATCCCTCAAGGTACTCGTTGATTCCCAGCCGATGGGTGATCACCGGCCGCACGTCCAGTCCGCTTTGCAGCATGCTCGACATTTTGTACCAGGTTTCAAACATCTCCCGGCCGTAGATGCCCTTGATCGTCAGGCCTTTGAAAATAACTTGATTCCAATCGATCGCGGTGTCGCCCGGCGGGATACCGAGCAGCGATACGTTGCCGCCGTGGTTCATGGTACGCAGCAACTCGCGCAGCGCGGCGGGATTTCCCGACATTTCAAATCCCACATCGAACCCTTCTTCCATCCCTAAATCGCGCATCGCGTCGTCCAGCGATTCGCGCGATATATTCAGGGCTCGAGAGGCGCCCATCTTGGCCGCCAGACCCAATCGATAGTCGTTGACATCGGTAATGACGATGTGGCGCGCGCCGCAATGCCGCGCGATGGCCACTGCCATGACGCCGATCGGACCCGCGCCGGTGATGAGCACGTCCTCGCCAACCACGTTGAATGCCAGCGCGGTGTGAGTGGCATTGCCGAGAGGATCCAGGATCGAGGCAATCTCATCGTCGATGCCGGCAGGCAGCTTGAACACATTACTTGCCGGAATGGTGAGGTACTCGGCAAAAGCCCCCGGTCTGTTCACGCCCACGCCGGAGGTATTGCGGCACAGGTGGCGCCGTCCGGCGCGGCAATTGCGGCAATGGCCGCAGGTGATATGGCCCTCGCCCGACACCCGGTCGCCGGTGTTGAAGCCGCGCACTTCGCTGCCCAACTCGACGATTTCTCCGGAATACTCGTGGCCGACCGCCATGGGGACCGGAACGGTTTTCTGCGCCCACGCATCCCAATTGTAGATGTGCATGTCGGTGCCGCAGATGGCGGAGCGATGCACCTTGATGAGGACATCGTTGTGGCCTACCGCAGGTTCCGGTACGTCCTGCATCCAGATGCCGGGTTCAGCGCGCGCCTTGACCAGTGCTTTCATAAGTTCCTCTAGTGAATGATGCCGAGATCTCGCGCAGAACGGCCGAACGCGGAAATCACATGATCGAGTTGCTGGGTGCTGTGCGCAGCATTCATTTGGGTGCGAATTCTCGCTTTTCCATGGGGGACGACCGGAAAAGAGAACGCCACCACGTAGATGCCCTCGGCCTGCATCCGCTCCGCGAGCCGCACTGCCAGGGGCGCATCTCCCAACATCACCGGGACGATGGGGTGCTCGCCGGGGATCAGGTCGAAGCCCAGTGCCTGCATGCGTTCGCGGAAGTACCGGGCGTTGGCGTGCAGCCGATCGCGCAGCTGCGATGAGCTTTCCAGCAGATCGAGCACCCGGATGCTGGCGGCCGCGACTGCCGGCGCGATGCTGTTGGAGAAAAGATATGGCCGCGAGCGCTGCCGCAGCCATGCGACGATCTCCTTGCGGGCGGCCACGAAGCCGCCGCTGGCCCCACCCAGCGCTTTGCCGAGGGTACCGGTCAAGATGTCGATGCGGCCGATGACGCCGCGCAGTTCGTGCGAACCGCGCCCGCGGCTGCCGATGAAGCCGGTGGCATGCGAATCGTCGACCATGACGAGCGCATCGTGGGCATCCGCCAGGTCGCAGATCTCGTGCAGCCGGGCGATTGATCCGTCCATCGAGAATACGCCGTCGGTTGCGATCAACCGCACGCGCGCGTCCTTGGAGTCCTTCAGCGCCTGCTCAAGTTCATTCAAGTCATTGTTGGCATAACGCAGTCGCCGCGCCTTGCACAGCCGTATTCCATCGATGATGCTGGCATGATTCAGCGCGTCGCTGATGACCGCATCCTTCTCGTCAAGCAGGGTCTCGAACAGCCCGCCGTTCGCGTCGAAGCATGAGGAATACAGAATCGTATCCTCCATCGACAGATACGCGCTCAAGCGCTGCTCCAGCTCGCGATGCACGCTTTGCGTGCCGCAAATGAAGCGTACCGACGCGACACCGTAGCCATAGCGGTCCAAGCCCTGATGCGCAGCCTCGACGACTTGAGGGTGGTTGGCCAGTCCCAGGTAGTTGTTGGCGCACAGATTGATCATCTCGCGCCCATCGGCAAGCGTGATGACCGGGCCCTGGGCCGAACCGATGACGCGCTCGCGCTTCAGCAGCCCCGCGGCCTCGAGTGCCTCGGTATCGCGGCTCAACCGCTCGCGCAATTCTTTGCCATGCATGCCGCTATTATAGCGATTTCCCGGGCGGCTCTTATGGGTATCCCAGGCACCATTCGATATGACAAAAGATAAATCCGATTGCCACCGGCTCGACAAATGGTTGTGGTACGCCCGGTTTTTCAAAACGCGAAGCATGGCGACCGCGGCTATCAACGGCGGCAAGGTCCACTTGAATGCGGAGCGGGTGAAACCGGCACACCGCGTGCGGCTCGGCGATCATCTGAGCCTGTCGCTGCAGGGGATCGTTGCCGAGTTCGAAGTGCTGGGATTGCCGCAGCGGCGCGGGCCGGCGCCCGAAGCCGCTTCCCACTACCTGGAAACCGCCGCGAGCGCCGCGCGCCGCGCGAAGCTGCGCGATCAACAGCGGCTCGCGAACCTGTCGCGGCCGCGACCCGAGGGCCGGCCGGACAAACGCGAGCGCCGCCGCCTGATGCGGCTGCACCGCGATCAAAGTTAAGTAAAATCGCGGTCTTTTAAGAACCGCTTGCACGCGCCGGCATATGTGTTACAGTCGGTAGCACTATGAAGAGTAACACTACACAAAGTCACGATCCCGCCGAGCTGGGCGAACTGGAGCGGGCCGTCCTGGAACTCATCTGGGAGCACCGTGTGCAAAACGCCGAGCAGGTGCGCGAACACCTGGCGCGCCGCGAACGCCCGCTCAAAGAATCCACCATACGCACGGTGCTGCGCCGTCTCGAGACGAAGGGCTATGTCGCCCACGCCATCGAGAATCGAACCTTCCTGTATCGGCCGGCGGCCTCGCGGCAGGCGGTGGCAGGGCGCGCCGTGCAGCGCATCGTGGATTGGTTTTGCGAGGGCTCGGTCGAGACACTGCTGACGGGAATGGTGGACTCCGCGGTTCTCGACCGCAAGGAACTGCAGCGTTTGGCGCAGCGTATCGCCGCCGCGAAAAAGGGGAAGAAATCATGAGCACACCTATTTTGGCCGAGGCCGCACTGCGCTCGCTGATCATGGGCGCGATCATTTTGGCCGCATTGCGCCTGTTGCGTGTCCATCAGGTGCGGGTACAGCGCGCGGCGTGGCTCATTGCCCTCGCCAGCGCGCTGCTGATGCCGGCTTTGGTCGGCTGGCAAATCGGGCCGCGGCTGCTGCCGCAATTTCCCGCAACCGCCCTCGACCAGAAGGCCGTGATCGGCGCGACGTACCATGCGACTGCAACCTCATTGACGACGGCGACTGTGCGCCATTCCGAAACCGCCGCCCGCCCCGTGCCTGCCGCGCGTGCCGGCATCGCGAACGCGGCATTCAACGCGGCGCTTGCCGCCTACCTCACCGTCGCGGCTCTGTTGTTGCTGCGGCTGTGCTTCGGTGTCGGCTTTGCGCTGCGCTTGCGCGGGCGCGCGCGGCGCGTCACGCTGCAATCCGCCCCGCACTCGGATATTCGAGTCAGCCCGCAAATTGCCACTCCGGTCACCATCGCCTCGACCGTGCTGCTGCCGGCATCGTTCTCAACGTGGGATGCGCCGACCTTGCGCGTGGTACTCACGCACGAATGCGCGCATGTGCGGCAACGGGACTTCTATGTGCACCTGGTCGCTTCACTGCACTGCGCGCTGTTCTGGTTCAATCCATTCAGCTGGTGGCTCAAGCGGCAACTTGCGGAACTCGGCGAAGCATTGAGCGACGGCGCGGCGGCCGCGCAGGCGCAGAGCCGTGCCAGTTACGCTGAAATCCTGCTCGCGTTCGCGACGCGCGCACCCTGGCCTTTCGCCGGCGTGGCAATGGCGCGCGCCAGCAGCCTCACTCCGCGGATCGAGCGGTTGCTGGATGATCGAGGTTTCGAGAAATCCTTCACCGCCAGGCCTCGCCAGGCGTTTGTGGCCGCCGGCGCGGTGCTGCTCGCCATGATCGCGTCGACCTCGATGGTGAGGGTGAGCGCGGCGTCGCCCGATGCCGTTTCAGCTGCCGGTACCCCGACTGCGCCGCCGGCGCCACCCGCAGTTCCCGCTGCTCCACCGTCTCTCGCCGTTCCGGTCGCGCCCACGACTCCCGCGCCTCCCAGTGCGCCGCCGCAGGTACGCATCGATGCCAGGACAGCCACCGATGTCTCAACCGGCGACGTGTCCGTCAGGGCACTGGATGATGAGATTCTGGCGATTCGCGTCGGCGAATCGCGGGTGACCTTCGACTCGGGCAGTGGGTTGCCGCAGATCGCCGGTGACTACATCTATTACCAGCACGACGGCAAGACCTACCTCATCCAGGACTCCCAAACAATCGCAAATGCACGAAGATTGCTCGCGCCGATGGAGGAGCTAGGCCGGATGCAGCAGGAGTTGGGCAGACAGCAGGCAGCCATGGGCAAACAGCAAAAAGCACTGCGCGCCGAGCAGCTGGCGGCCAGGGTGCAAACGCCCGACTTCAAGCGCGACATGGCCGAGCTCGAACGCGTGATGCGGCAGATGGACCTTGAGCATTTGACCCCGCAGATCGATCAGAAGGCGCTGGCAGAACTGCAATCCCGGCTCGGTGAGATTCAGAGCCGAGTCGGGGCAATGATGGCCGAACTGGGCATGCAGCAAGCGAAGTTTGGCGAACAGCAGGGCGTGCTGGGCGAGCAGCAGGGCAAGCTCGGTGAAGCGCAGGGCCGCCTTGGCGAGCAGCGGCGAAAGATCGCCGAGGAGGCGCGGCGTCAGTTGCGGCCGCTCATTGAGCAGGCAATACGCGAAGGAGTGGCGAAGCCGGTCAACTAGCGCGGACGCTTTCCGCGCTCTGATACCCGCGGTCGAGTTTCGCGACCAGGAAGGGCTCGTCCTCCGACCACCAGACCATGAGACGCCCGAAGAGCGACTCATCGGTCGCCGACCGCCATACGGCGTCGGCAATCTGCTCGGGCTCCAGCAGGCGGGCCGGGGCTCCGCGCTCCTTGCGCTGCTGCGGACTGAGTGATTCCCAATATTCCTTCGGGCCCGGCGATGGCGTGGCGATCCATCCCGGTGCCAGGCAATTCACCCGAATTTTTTCTTTCTTTGCGAGCCAGTCCAGTCCAGTTGTCAATCGAATTACACCCGCCTTCGCCACATCGTATCCGGGCGAACCACCATGCTCGCGGCCATGTGACAACGCCGAGGTGGAACCGACATTAACAATGGCGCCGCCGCCACGACGCCGCATGGCATCAATCGCGAAGCGGGTGCAGTAGATCGCGCCCAGCAAGTCTATGCGTACGCACTCGGCCCAATTATTCAGTGGCCGATCCGGCTCGAACGGTGGGCCGGAGGCGTTATTCACGAGCACGTCAAGGCCACCAAAGGTTTTTTCGGCGAAATCGATCAGCGCGCGCACTTGCTGCTCATCACTCACATCAGTTCGACAATAGGCGGCGCGGACACCGGCGCGTTTCAGCTCATCCACGGTATTGCGGCCGCCATGGTCGTTGATGTCTGCGACCACCACAGCGGCACCGCTGCCGCCCAGGCGCCACGAGATTGCGCGGCCGCATCCAGCACCTCCGGCTCCAGTAACGATGGCCACTTTGTCCTTTAACGTCATGAACGCGTACTCCAGGCAACGTCATTAACAACTGGTCCGCCCATGGCACCGCTTATGCATGCATCAGCACGATGTGTTTCTTCGTGAGAGGCTCATATGTATCCTGTGATTCTATTGCAGTGTCACACGGTTTGATCCAGCGCATCCGCAATTCAGTTCCAGAGGGCTATGACGACGCTGTACGACGACATCGGGCGCACCTACTCCAGGGCCCGACACAGCGATCCGCGGATTGCAGCCGCGATCGATAACTCCATTGAAGGGTGCCAGTCAATCCTGAACGTCGGCGCGGGCGCGGGTTCGTACGAGCCGAAATCCCGTGCGGTGATCGCCGTCGAGCCGTCCCGCACGATGATTGCGCAGCGCGCGGCGGGCGCCGCTCCCGTCGTGCAGGCCCGCGCTGAGTCGCTGCCGTTTCGCGACGCCAGCTTTGATGCGGTCGTAGGCATTTTGACCCTGCATCATTGGGAAGACCAGCGACGGGGTTTTTCAGAATGCGCACGGGTTGCCCGCTCTCGGGTCGTGTTCCTGACCATCGACGTGGACGAATGTGCCCGATTCTGGCTTTTCGACTATTTGCCGGATCTCATCCGGATGGACCGGCCAATCTTTCCAGGCGTTGCGAGCTTCGAGGAAGCCTTCGGTCCGATTCAGGTAACAGCGGTACCGATTCCGGCAGATTGTCGTGATGGCTTCCTGGGCGCGTATTGGAAACGTCCGCGCGCTTACCTCGATCCTGCGGTGCGTGCCGGTATCTCGACCTTTGCAAAGATCGGCAACATCACCGAGCAACTCGCCCGTCTTGAAAATGACCTGGATTCCGGCAGGTGGCAGCAGCGCTATTCGAGCCTTGAGAATATCGACGAACTCGACCTTGGGTATCGCCTGGTTGCGGCGCGAATTTCACACCAATGAATCGCTTTGCAGCGGAGCCGCGACGGCCTAATCTGTGCCAACCGTCACCGGGCCGCAACGTCGGATCGCGGATGCGGCTGTCACTAACGAGGTGGAATCATGCAGAAGCGCAAACTGGGAAACAGCAATCTGGAAGTGTCGGCGCTCGGCCTCGGCTGCATGAGCATGAGTCATGGCTACGGACCGCCGGGCGACAAGCAGAAGATGATCGAAGTAATCCATGCGGCCGTTGCGCGCGGCGTGACCTTGTTCGACACCGCGGAAGTCTACGGCCCATTCACCAACGAAGAGCTTGTGGGCGAAGCACTGGCCCCGTTTCGCGGGCAGGTCGCCATCGCCACCAAGTTCGGTTTCCGGCTGGTCGATGGCAAGCAGGTTGGTCTCGATAGCCGCCCCGAGCACATCAAACAGGTCGCGGAGGCCTCACTGAAGCGTCTCAAGCTCGAGACGATCGATCTTTTCTACCAGCACCGTGTCGATCCCGAAGTGCCGATCGAGGATGTGGCGGGCGCGGTGAAGGATCTGATCAAGGCGGGCAAGGTCAGGCACTTCGGACTTTCCGAAGCGGGAGTGCAGACGATTCGTCGCGCGCACGCGGTTCAGCCGGTAACCGCTCTGCAAAGCGAGTACTCGCTGTGGTGGAGAGAACCCGAAAAGGAGGTGCTGCCGGCGCTCGAGGAGCTTCGGATAGGCTTCGTCCCATTCAGCCCGCTCGGCAGAGGTTTTCTCACCGGGAAGATGGACGAGAACACGACGATCGACAGTAAGGACTTCCGATTTGCGCTGCCGCGTTTCTCATCTCAGGCCAGGAAAGCGAACAAGGCTCTGGTCGACGCGCTGGCGGCGATCGCGGCACGGAAGAGGGCAACTCCCGCCCAGCTCGCACTCGCATGGCTGTTGGCGCAGAAGCCATGGATCGTTCCAATCCCGGGTACCACGAAGCCGCAGCGCCTCGAGGAGAACATCGGCGCAACGGCGCTGGAGTTATCCACGGACGATCTGCGCGAGATCGACGCTGCGGCGTCCAAGATCAAGGTTCAAGGGGACCGCTATCCGGAGCACCTCAATCGCATGGTAGGCAGGTGAGCCCAGCGGCCAGGCAGATTTCAACAACTGCATCGGCAAGCAAGCCTTATGAAAGCGGCCGTTATCACTCGCTACGGATCACCGGATGTCATACAGATACTCGATGCGCCGAAGCCGACAGCCGCGGCGGACGAGGTTTTGGTGCGGGTCCATGCGGCGACGGTCACCCGGACGGATTGCGGCGAGCTTCGAGCGCATCCCTACTTTTCGCGTTTGTTCTATGGGTTGCGCCGACCCAACCGCACGATTTTCGGATTGGATTTCGCCGGGGAAGTTGAAGCGGTGGGCGATGCGGCGCTTGCGTTAAAGCCAGGGGACCGCGTTTTTGGCATGTGCCCGTCACGGAAAAATGGCGCTCAAGCCGAATACGTCGCGGTACCCCAGCGGCTGGTTGCAATCATGCCGGCGGGCGCTCGATTCGACGAGGCCGTGGTCTGCGAGGGCGCTTTCTACGCGAATTCAATTTTGAAGAGAATTGATCTTAAGCCCGATCAGAGCCTTTTGATCTACGGCGCCTCCGGCGCCATCGGCACGGCGCTGGTGCAGCTCGCGAAATCGGCCGGCGCTGCGGTGACGGCGGTGGTTGCGACTCGACATCTTGAGCTTGTCAAATCCCTCGGGTCGGACCGCGTCATCGACTACAGCGTCGAGGATTTCACCCGTATCGGCGAGCGCTTCGATTTCGTGGTGGACGTGGTGGGAAAGACGTCATTTTTCAGCTGCCGGCGGCTGCTGAAGCCCAACGGGATATATGCCGCGACGGATCTAGGAGCGTATTGGCAAAACTTGATGCTCGCATTGTGGTCGTGGATTGCGCGCCGCAACCGCGTCGTCATTGCGACGCCGGGGCGCAGCGACGGATTTGTCGGCTTCTTGAAAGGCCGTATGGAAGCGGGACAATTCAGAGCGGTCATCGATCGAAAATACCCGCTCGCGGCAATCGCGGATGCGTATCGTTATGTTGAGACCGGGCAAAAGGTCGGGATTGTGGCGATTGATGTCGCTGAAGAGAGCGCTCAAGTAGCGTAGGCGACTAGGCTTCGGGGATCTGCGCGCCTTACATTTTGTGAGTGGAAAGCAGCAGGCTGGTTTCTGTATTGGAAATGCCGTTGATCAGCCGAATGCGCCCCAGGACGCGGTCCACGGCTTCCAGACTATCGCTTTGCAGCTCGGCGACGATGTCCCAGCGTCCGTTGGTCGTGTGCAGCGCGCGGACCGCGGGATCTCCGCGCAGCGCTTTGAGTACCTCGTCGGTGCGATTGCCATCAACCGACACGGTCATCAACGCCCTAATTTGGTGGTTCTCCGCCTGGGGGCGAAGCCGCACGGTGTAGCCCACGATGGTGCCGTCGGCCTCCATTCGCTTGAGTCGATTCTGGACGGTGCCCCGCGCCACCCGCAGTTTCTTGGCCAGGGTTGCCACAGAAACGCGCGCGTTTTCGCGCAGCATTGACAGCAGTTGCAGATCGGTTGCGTCCATGATTCCCCCTTCACAGAAACCAGATTCTTGCACAAAACGTCAGAATAGTCTGACGATTTGTTCAAAACAGCAGACTTTTTGCGCAATCTATTGGCTGTTCGTTAGCGTCTCGGCCGCGGGAAAATGCCCATCAGGCGGAGTGCCGCCTCGTGTTTCTTCAGACAAAGCGAGAAAGCCATGGTGGATTACATCGGATGCGCCCGAGTTCAGGAATTGGTAGCAGCGAAGGGCGCCGCGCGCTTCATTGAGGAACTCGCGGCTGAAATCCAAGCGGACTACAGCCGCTGGAACGACTTCGACAAATCGCCGCGGCACGCCACCCACTCGAGCGGCGGCGTCATAGAACTGATGCCAACCAGCGATGGGCATCGCTATTCATTTAAATACGTCAACGGTCACCCGAAGAACACGGCGGCGGGACTGCTCACGGTCACTGCGTTCGGCGTGCTCGCCGACGTGGCGACGGGCTACCCGCTGTTGCTGTCCGAGATGACGTACGTCACGGCGCTGCGAACCGCTGCCATGTCGGTTGCCGCGGCACAGCGCATGGCGCGCCCGACCAGTCGCGTGATGGCGCTGATCGGCAACGGCGCACAGAGCGAATTTCAAGCCATTGCATTTCATGCTCTGCTCGGAATTCGCGAATTGCGGCTCTACGATACCGACCCTGGCGCGACCGCCAAGCTGGTTCGGAACCTGGCAGCTCTGGGGCTGACCGATCTCAAGGTCATTCCCTGCGCCTGCACTGCGGATGCGGTGCGCGGTGCAGATATCGTCACGACCGTGACCGCCGACAAGTGCAACGCGCTGATTCTCACGCCGGACATGATTCGCCCCGGAATGCACTTGAACGCGGTGGGCGGCGACTGTCCCGGCAAGACTGAGTTACATCCCGATATCCTGCGCCGGCCGGACTTGCGCATCGTCGTCGAGTTCGAAGCGCAGGCGCGCATCGAAGGGGAGATCCAGCAACTCGATCCGTCCGCGGCGGTCATCGAATTCGCCGATGTGGTGCGCGGTACGCAATTCGGCCGCGCGGGAGAGGCGGAGGTGACCCTGTTCGATTCCGTGGGATTCGCACTCAATGACTTCTCAGCGCTGCGCTACTTGCAGCGCTTGAACCGCGCGCAGCGCAATGCGCAGATGATCGATCTGGTGCCGAGTCTCGACGACCCCAAGGACCTGTTCGGGGGCCTCGTGGGCAAGCCATCGCCTGCGCAACAGCGCCCTGCACCGCGCAGCGCGCGGGAAAGGAGCGTTGCGTGAGAAATTCAAATTCCCGTATCGCGAGCTTGATTGGTGCTCCCACGGATGTCGGCGCGAGCGATCGCGGCGCTTCCATGGGGCCCGAAGCGCTGCGCGTCGCCGGACTGCGCGACGCGCTAACGCGGCGTGGCTTGCAAGTGGTGGACTGCGGCAACCTTGGCGGCCCCGCGAATCCTGGATTGAAGGTGGTGGGCGGTTACCGCAACCTGCCGGAGGTCGCCGCCTGGAACCGCGCGGTGCACGACGCGGTTTACCTTGAACTGAGCCGCGAGCGACTGCCGATTTTGCTCGGCGGCGATCATAGCTTGAGCGTCGGCTCCATTGCCGCAGTCGCACGCCGCTGTCGCGAACTTCAAAAGCCGTTGCGTGTGCTGTGGCTCGATGCGCACACCGACTTCAATACGCGGGAACTCAGTCCCAGCGGCAGTCTGCATGGAATGCCGATGGCCTGTCTGTGCGGCTTCGGCCCGCGGGAACTGCTGCAGATCGGCGCGACAATTCCGGCCATCAGCCCGCAATGGGTGCGGCAGATCGGCATCCGCAGCGTCGATTCGGGCGAACGTCGCTTTGTGCATGAGCAGGCGCTGGAAGTGTTCGATATGCGCTGGATCGACGAGATGGGCGTGCGCGCGACGATGGAACTCGCGCTGCAGGACATGGATCCCAACACGCACCTGCACGTCAGCTTCGACGTGGATTGCCTCGATCCGGAGATTGCGCCGGGCGTCGGTACCACGGTTGCGGGTGGCTTATCGTATCGGGAGGCACAGCTGTGCATGGAAATGATCGCCGATTCCGGGCAGGTCGCCTCGCTGGATATCATGGAACTGAATCCCGCGCTGGACGTGCGCAACAAGACGGCCGTACTCGCGGTCGATCTCGTGGAGTCGCTGTTCGGCAAGAGCACGCTGCTGCGCGAACGCTTGACGTCCCTCCCCTCGGCGCAGCGCCGAACCGGCGCCGAAACATCCGTCCGCCATCCATCGGCTGAGTTTAACTAGCCACGCTGCAAGCACAGGTCCCCTGACGTCAAGGTGACCAAGGGCCAATGACCAAGATCGAAAGCTCGACGCCAGTATGGCGGTTGTTCGAGCCAGCCCGACCTTGGATCAGCGGGGAAGAAATTCCGTGGCCAATCAATCCGATAGAGTTTCGCGCACCATCCTGCCCATACCCGATCGCGAGCATGTGGGTCTGACGACCTATGACGCCAAGGATCCGGACACGAAGTTTCCGCCCATAGAGCCGCTGCGGCCGCCCAAAGGGGCGCCCAATGTACTCATCGTGCTGCTCGACGACGTGGGTTTCGCGGCTTCCAGCGCTTTCGGTGGCGCCATCAACACGCCGACCGCCGAGCGACTGGCCAAAGGGGGCTTGAAGTTCAACCGCTTCCATACGACAGCCCTGTGTTCGCCGACGCGCCAAGCGATGTTGACGGGGCGCAATCACCATTCGGTGAATATGGGCGGCATCTGCGAGATCGCGACTTCGGCCCCCGGCTATACCTCGGTACTGCCGAAGGACAAGGCGACATTGGCGATGACGCTCAAGCTCAATGGCTACTCGACCGCGCAATTCGGCAAGTGCCACGAGGTCCCGGTGTGGGAAACGAGTCCAATGGGACCCTTCGATCAATGGCCGACCGGCGGCGGCGGCTTTGAATATTTCTACGGCTTCCTTGGAGGGGAGACCAATCAGTTTTATCCGGCCATCTATGAGGGCACGACACCCATTGAGCCCGACAAGACCCCCGAGGAGGGCTATCACTTCACCGAGGACATGACCAACAAGGCGCTCAAATGGATGCGCCAGCAAAAGGCGCTGATGCCGGACAAGCCTTTTTTCATGTACTTCGCACCGGGCGCGTGCCACGCCCCGCACCACGTGCCCAAGGACTGGATCGACAAGTACAAGGGCAAGTTCGATCAGGGCTGGGACAAGCTGCGCGAGCAGATCTTCGCCCGCCAGAAGGAACTCGGAGTCATCCCTGGCAATGCCGAGCTCACCAAGCGGCCTGAGGAGATTCCGGCGTGGGACAACATGCCCAAAGATCT
>DATMRC010000050.1:0-126636 GCA_035567075.1 Steroidobacteraceae bacterium | reverse complement strand
CCAGGCGATAGATTGCGCGATCGGTATCGAATTGAGAGCGTCCTCGGCCAGGGCGGCATGGGTACCGTGTTCGAGGCGATCGATGAATTTCGCTTGGATGCACCGCCATCCGGCCAGCGGTTGGCCATCAAGGTGCTGCATTCGGCCGTGACCACGCGTACCGAGCTGTTCACCGAGCTGCGCCGCGAATTTCAAAATTTGCAATTGCTGTCGCACCCGAACGTCGTGCGCGTATTTGAGTTCGACCGCGACGGGCCGCTGGCTTTTTTTACGATGGAACTGCTGAACGGAGCGCTGCTCAGTCGCGTGCTGCTGTCGAGAAAACCGCTGCATCTGGAACACGCGCATTCGCTGGCGGTCATTCGCGACGTCGGCGCCGCGATCGCGCATGCGCATTCTCGCGGCGTGGTGCATGGCGACATCAATCCGCAAAATATCTTCATCACATCGCGGGGCGCTTTGCGGGTACTCGATTTTGGCGCTTCCAATCGCCTGGTCCTCGATCCAGCGACGCCCGACGATGAAACCAAGCCGCCTCGATTTGCCACGCCCGGCTACGCGAGTTGCCAGGTTCTCGAAGGGACGCGTCCCGACGCGCGCGACGATGTCTTCGCCCTGGCCTGCGTCGCTTATCGGCTGCTGTGCGGCGAGCATCCTTTCGCAGAAGGCAGCGCTCTCGAAGCGCGCGCCGCGGGCTCGAGCGCGCGTCAGCCGGCGAAACTCTCGCGCCGTCAGTGGCGGGTACTTC
Source organism: Steroidobacteraceae bacterium (assembly GCA_035567075.1). Lineage (GTDB taxonomy): Bacteria > Pseudomonadota > Gammaproteobacteria > Steroidobacterales > Steroidobacteraceae > Bog-1198. The sequence goes on along the minus strand of DATMRC010000050.1, from coordinate 125,888 downwards.
AGGAAGGTTTGCATTGGGATCGGGAGAAGCGTCCCGCCGACGTGCTGAATTGGCTGGAACGTTTGGACCTTCGCGCCGCAAAAGCCTTGCCCACGTTGCCCGACCTGCTCCAACCCCAGCCTGCTGCAAAAGGCGCTTCCTTATTGCCGCTGTCGAAAGCACTGCACGCCGCGAAATACAATGTCGCAAGCCTGCGGGCGAAAGCCCTGCCTGGCGCACTGGGCTTGGCTGTTGTTCTCGCTCTGGCCGGCGGTTATTGGATCATCAGACCCCACCAGGCATCGCCCAGCGCTAGCGCAGCCGCGCCAATCCACAGTGCCGGCGCTGCTGCCACAAGCGGCGGCCACACCTTACCTCCGGCGGCTGCCCGTGAGGCAGCGGTCGCCGACGCCGATTCGCGAGCGGCCGAGGGCGAACCTGCAGTTGCACCGCGGGCCGCCGCGTTCGCGTCCAGTGCATCCCCGCCTCCTGCACCGCTGCCAAAGCCCGCGCTGATTGAAATGAGCACGGCTACCGTCGAGGTTGCGGCAGGTGACGCCAGTGCCCGAGTTGTCGTGCGGCGCAAAGGCAATTTGCGCGGTGAAACAGGCTTTACCTGGTGGACCGAATCTGGCACCGCAAAACCGGGCACCGATTTTGCGCCGGTGGTGCCGCAGGTGGAACGCATCGGCGATCGCAAGACCAGCGTTGCGCTCAGTATTCCCTTGGTCGGCTCGCCGCGCGCACAAGCCAGGAGCTTCTACGTGGTCATCGACCTGCCCCAGGGAAATGCAAAACTTGGCGAGCGCTCGCTCACCATGGTCACATTGCCGCCCGCTCAGTAGTGAGGCGGCCGTTCCTGCTCCGGCGTGCGTGCCGCTTCGTCGGGCCGGGCGCCGTCGAGTCGTTCTCTCATGGCCTTGAGCTGCAATTCCAGAGCTTCAATCTGCTTGTGCTGGCGGAACACCACATCGCTCAACTCGGCAGCCGCATGCTCGAGATACGCTATTTTCGATTGGACCAGCTCCAAAGACTCGCGGTCCATCGCGTCAGTGTTTTGCGGCATAGAACAAATAGTCGGCCGAGTACGCGACCTGAAGCTCCTGGCCGGCCTGGGTCTGGCTGCACCCGCCCGTCGGCGCAGCACCTCCCTGCGTGCGCAGCCGCTGGATGGACTTTACGGCGCCGAAGATGCCGGTGCCCGACGTGGTTTTGGCTGTAAGCAGCAGCCATGGAATCGCGTTGGGTGCGGGGCTGTCGGCGCGCGCGATGACTTCGCCAGTTACCTTGCTGCCATCGTTGGCCTCCCAGGTCGGCCCGGCATAGTGCTTGCCGATATTCCTGCCCGCCTTGGTTGCCAACGTGGCCTCGGGCTGCTTGAACGACCATTGGAACTGCGCGGGATCGCCCTTTGCCGGCTCGCAACGGTAGATCTGCACGCCCGTGGCGTGCAGCTGCTGCGTCAGGGTTTGATCGCTCGCGGTTCGCAACGGCGCCGGTATGTCGTCGGGATGCGGGGGTCCGAAGGCGCATCCCGCCGCCACGGCGCTCAAGGCCGCAGCCAAAATCCACGCCAAGAACCGGGCATTCGTCATACCTCAACTTGACCACGTATCGTGGCGGCCCGCAAGCTGAGTGCGCTATTGTGCCCAGCATGCAGCGAAAGCCTCAACGGCGCGTGCTTGCCATCGATATTGGCGGCAGTCATGTGAAGATGCGGGTATCGGGGCATCGGGATTCGCGCCAGTTCGAATCCGGCCCGACCCTGACGCCGCGCAAGATGGTTGCACGGGTGCTCAAGCTCACCGGCGATTTGAAATACGACGTGGTGTCGATTGGCTACCCCGGCGTCATCGTGCACGGCAAGATCGTTACCGAGCCGCACAATCTCGCCCGCGGGTGGGTGGGGTTTGATTTTCGCAGGGCCTTCGGACGGCCGACGCGGCTCATGAACGATGCCGCGATGCAGGCCCTTGGCAGCTATGAAGGCGGCCGCATGCTGTTCTTAGGATTGGGCACGGGGCTTGGTTCCGCGCTCATCGTCGACGGCGCGATCGCGCCGATGGAACTTGCCCACTTACCCTACAAGAACGGCCGCAGTTACGAGGACTACGTGGGTGAACGCGCCCTGCTGAAGCGCGGCAGCAAGAAATGGCGGCGTGATGTTGCAGACGTGATATCGCAGCTCAGCGTGGCCCTGGAAGCCGACTATGTGGTGATCGGCGGCGGAAATGCCCGCAAATTGAACAAGCTGCCGAAAAATGCGCGGCTCGGCAACAATGATTTTGCGTTTCTCGGGGGCTTCCGCAGTTGGCGCACCCAGGCGACGCGCCCGTGAAATATATCGAGTCCGCATCCGGTCTGCTGGCATGTGAAATGGTTTTCGCCCCCGCATATTGCAACCCTGACTTTGCTGCTATCGGTGCCCGCAATGGCCGCAATGGCGGCGCTGCGCCCGGTGGTCGTGGAACTCTATACATCGCAGGGTTGCAGTTCCTGCCCGCCTGCGGATGCGCTGCTGGGCGAACTGGCCGGCCAGGCGAATGTCATCGCCCTCGCCTTTCACGTCGATTACTGGGACAGCATCGGCTGGTCAGACCGATTTGCCGTTCCTGATGCCGCGCTGCGCCAGCGCCGCTACGTGGAGACTCTGAATTTGTCCACGGCATTTACGCCGCAGGCCGTGATCGATGGGCGCGAAAGCTTCGTAGGCTCAGACCGGCGCCGGATCACAGCCGCACTTGCGGCGACACCCAAGGGCATTCCGCTGCAGCTCGACATTGCTGGCGGTGAGCTTGAGGTATCGATCGCCGAGACCATCGATCGCAGACCCTATGATGTAAATCTGATTGCGTACCTGCCCAGAGCGTCGACGGCCATCGGGCGCGGCGAGAATTCAGGCCGAACTCTCGTCGAATTCAATATCGTCAGGCAATTTCGCCGCCTCGGATCGTGGGCGGGAGGCAAGAGCACATTTCACGTGCCGTTGACGGCAATTCCGCCCGACGCGAGCCGCGTTGCCATCTTGATTCAACGCGAGGGCCAGGGCGCGATCGACGGCGCTGCCGACGTCGCCCTGAGGTGAATTCACTTGACCCGACGCATCTCGAAGCCGATGCGGGGAAAATGCACGACCACCTTGCCGGCGCGCGGATCCTCGCGAGCGATCGCGATCTGATCCTTGGTTGCCGCATACAGATCTCCCTCGATGGGATCGGTCCCGGTGTCGGTCGCCGCAACCACGACCCGGTCGCCGATCGCAACACCATGACTGTCGACGCTGGGGCCGGGAGCGGCACGCGCGGCCGCAGCGCGCGCGATGCCGATCGCGGCGCCGCTATCCAGTGCCTCTTGAGTGCCGTGGCCAAATGCACTCATGCGCTCCCGCCAGGCGTTCAGCGATTGGTGAGATTCGAGAATGTTCGCGACCGGACCGCCGCGAAGCACGAACCAGAGATTGTGATAAATCGAGAAGTCCGCAATGCTGGCCGTGCCGCCGAAGAAGAAATTCTGCTTGCCGAGCATTTGCTCGAGACGCTCGAGATACAGTTTAAATCCGGCCGTTGCCTCAGGCACGCGCATGCGCGGCATGTTTGCGCGAAACACGTTCCGGTCTTCGGCAAAGGCCTTCTGAGCCTCCGGCGGCACGTCGCTGAACATGGCCGCAAGACCGGACGGTTGCAGCGTGTAGGGAATCATCGTCCAAAATAGCGTCGAGTCCGCCCATTGCGCGAGAATGCGCGAGCCGCCCGCCGCCGCCGGAAACAGGGTGGGATGCGGTGACTGCGCCTCGAGCACATCGGCGATGAGCGCGGTATCGCAATAAATATCGGCGCCGATTTGCAGTATCGGGGTCTTTCGATAGCCGCCGGTGAGCGCGATCACGTCCGGCTTGGGCATGATATTGGGGATGATGACCGAGGACCAACGCAGATTCTTGTAACCCAGGATCAGCCGGATCTTCTCGGCAAAGGGCGAACCTGGATAGTGGTGCAGGATTAATCGCGGCGTGGAGTCGTTCATAGTCGCACCAGCTGTTTGCCGAAGTTCTGCCCTTTGAGCAGACCGATGAACGCGGCCGGAGCGGCCGCGAGCCCCTCGGCGATGGTTTCGCGGTATTTCAGCCGCCCGGCCGCCACGTGGCCCGCCAGCGCCGTCAATCCTTCCGGCCATAGATTCAAGTGATCGGAGATGATGAAACCCTGCATCTTGATGCGCGCCACCAGGAACACAAACGGATTCATGATGGCGCTTTTCGGCATCTGCCCGGGTGTGGAGTTGTAATCGGCGATGAGACCGCAGATCGCCACGCGCGCAAATGGATTGAGCAGCGGCATGACGGCATTCAACACGTCGCCGCCGACATTTTCGAAGTGCGCGTCCACGCCCTTGGGCGCGGCCGAGGCAATCATGGCTGCCAGGGACTTGGCGTCCGCCGCAGCCTTGTAATCGATGCAGGCGTCGAACTTGAGCTCCTGCGTCACGAAGCGGCACTTCTCGGCGCCGCCGGCGATTCCCACCACCCGGACGCCGGCGATGCGCGCCAGCTGGCCGACGACGCTGCCGACGGCGCCGGCAGCCGCGCTGACCACGACGGTTTCGCCCGCCTTGGGTTCCATGATCTTGTTGAAACCGTACCACGCCGTCATGCCGGGCATGCCGACGGCGCCGAGATATGCCGACATGGGAATCTGCCGAACATCGATCTTCGCCAGGCCTTCGGCACTACCCACTCCATAGTCGGCCCAGCCCAACATTCCGCGCACCGTATCGCCCACGGCGAAATTTCGGTTTCGCGACTCGACCACTTCGCCGACGGTTGCGCCGCCCATCGTTTCATTCAGCTGTTGCGGCGCGGCGTAGGACTTGACGTCGTTCATTCGTCCGCGCATGTAGGGATCAAGCGACAGGAAACGATTGCGGACGCGGATCTCGCCGTCGGCAAGTGCCGGCATGGGAGCCGTTTCAAGTCGAAAATTTTCTTCGCGCGCCCAGCCCTGAGGACGCGAGGCCAGCACGATTCGACGATAGGATTCCGCCATTGATTCTCTCCTGATCCGGTCCTTTACGCGCCGGAGTGCTTTTCCGATTTTTTGCGAGTTTTGAACGTGCCCATCGCCTTGGCGATCAACCGATCATGGGAATCGCGTATCTCCCCGTCGCAAAATGCCAGCGTCCGGGAACTGTGAAACGCATGTCCCGATGCGATCAGACGCGATCCAGCCTTGGCGGGCTGCAAAAAACTGGTCTTCATTTCCACGGTAATGCCGCCCTCAGCGCCCGGGTCGAGCGACCACCCCGCCACCGCCATCGCCACGTCGAGCAGCGACAATATGACGCCGCCGTGTGCGACCTCCCAGCTGTTCATGTGCCAATCGGCCAGATCGAGAGCGACGACGGAGCGGCCGTCGGCGGCACTAATGAACTCGACCCCAAGTTTCTGGATGAACGGGATCTTATGCTGAAATGATTTCGCTTGGATCACAGGAAACCGTACCTTGCGCGGGCGGTGGGTGTCAATGAATGGCACAATCCTCGATCATGACAGCCAGTGCCGCAGGTGATTTGCGCATCGTCGCCCTGCTGTTCGCAACCTTGCTGGTCGGATTGACCGCGGCGTGGGCGGTGCTGGCACTTTGGTACCAAGCACCGGGCGGCATGAAAGCCAAATTTGCAATCATCGCCGCGTGGATTGCCTTCAGCGCCGGCGTGTTATTCGCGTTGTGGCAGGAACGGGCTGCTCTCGGCCTGCTGGCATTCGCCGCGGCATTCGCCGCCGTCATGATGTGGTGGCGGAGGATAGCAGCGTCGAATGACCGGCTCTGGTCGGACGACGTGGCGCAGATGGCCGCCGCAACGATCGGGGGCGACAGTGTCACGCTGCAGAACGTGCGTAATTTCGATTGGCGCAGCGACACCGACTACATCCAGCGCTGGGAAACCCGCGTCTACGACCTCGCGCAATTGAATTCCGTGGACATGATCATGTCGTACTGGCGCGGTCCGGCCATCGCGCACATGCTGGTCTCGTTCGGTTTCGCCGCGGGCGAGCATGTGGCTTTCTCGGTCGAAGTCCGCCGCGACAAGCGCCAAAGCTACTCCGAGATCGGCGGCTTCTTCAAGGAGTTTGCACTGAGCATCATTGCGGCCGATGAACGCGATGTGATCCGTGTGCGCACCAACGTGCGCGGCGAGGACGCGTATCTCTACCGGGTTCGCATGCCGCTGTTCGCAATGCGCTCGCTGTTTCTCGGCTATCTGGGCGAATCCAACAGCCTCGTCCACACGCCGCGCTTCTACAACACCATTACCGCCAACTGCACCACGCTCGTCTATCACATGATGACGCGAATTGTCGGCTACCTGCCGCTGGATCATCGCATTCTGCTCACCGGATATTTCCCCGCCTATGTCTATGAGGTCGGTGGACTGGACCAGCGCTTGCCCCTTGCGGAGCTTCGCGCTCTTGGGCGCATCACCGATCGGGCGCGGGAATCCGATCACAGCGAGACCTTCTCGGCGGATATTCGCCGCGGCGTGCCCGCCATCGATCTCGCAACCCTGCCGGCCGGCAGGTCCGATTAGTGCAGCGGCGTAAAGCCGTAGCGCTTGAACGCCAGATCGCCGGCCGGGCCGTGCATGTAGGCAAGAAACTTGGCCGCATCGGGCTTGGCCACGTTGGTCAAAGCGGCTGGACAGATGATGGGTTCATGGCTGGCGGCCGGAAACGCGTCGACGAAGCGCACTTTTTTGTCGGCCAGGGCATCGGTCGCATAGACGATGGCGAGCGGTGTTTCGCCGCGATCCACGAATGCCAGCGCCGCGCGATCGCTGTCGGCGCGCACCAGGTGCCGCGCCACCGAGTCCCAGACACCGAGGCTGAGCAGCGCCTGCTTGGCGTATCGCCCCACCGGCACCGAATCCGGATCCCCGGTCGCCAAGCGGCCCGTGCCCAACGTTGCCGCGAGCGCGAAGCGCGGCTCGATCTTCAGCGTCACCTTGCTGTCAACCGGCGCCACCAGGATGAGTTGATTGCCCACCATGTCAACCCGGGTCGAAGCCCGGATCAATGCCCGGGCCTGCAGATAGTCCATCCACTCGAGATCCGCCGAAAAAAAAAGGTCGGCCGGCGCGCCGTTTTCTATCTGCCGCGCCAGAGCGGAACTCGACGCGAACGAAAACCGCACCGGGATCGAGGTGTCCTTGGTGAAAGCATCCCCCAGATCCTGCAGCACCTCGGTCAGGGACGCCGCGCCAAAGACGGTGATGGGCGCCTTGTCGCCATTCGCGGCAAAGACCTGCGGCGCGACCAAGCACGCGCCCAGCGCAGCAATCCGCCAAACTGCCGCGGGTTTCCCCATGGCCGTCGCTAGTTGTTCGCCAACACCGGTTGGCCGCTATAAAGCTCGGGAAATGTGCGCTTGAAGTTCGCGATCTTGGGTACGTCATACATCGCGATATAGGGTTGATTCGGATTGTGGATCAGATAATCCTGGTGATAATCCTCCGCTGTATAGAATCCCTGCAGCGCATCGACCCGGGTCACGATGGGACGGGCAAAGGCGCGCGCTTGATCCAGCTGCGCGATGTAGGCCAGCGCGATGCGTTTCTGCTCATCGTCCACATAAAAAATGGCCGAGCGGTATTGCGTACCGACGTCGGGGCCCTGACGGTTGAGTTGCGTGGGGTCGTGCACCACCGAAAATGCGATTTGCAATATCTGTCCATAGGAAATGACCGCCGGGTCGAAGACGATCTTGACCGATTCGGCATGGCCGGTGCGGCCGCCGCTCACGGTCTCGTACTGTGCCGTCGATTTTTCGCCCCCGGCATAGCCCGCCCAGACTTTCTTCACCCCCCGCAGGTGCTCGAACACGCCCTGCACACCCCAAAAACAGCCGGCGGCAAGCACGGCAGTCTGTGCAGGCCCCGCGGCTTTGGGGTTGTCCACCGCCGGCGGCGCGATGATCACCGGCGCTTCCGCTCCGAACAACGGCGAGTGCCACAAACTCAAGCCCAGCACTGCCGCGCCAAGCACAACCGCGACCCGCATCGGGGTCACGAATCTCATGGATGTCATTAGCTTCTCCTTTACGCGCGAGCCACGAAGTGCAGCGCAACTGAATTCATGCAATAACGCAAGCCGGTCGGCCTCGGGCCGTCATCGAACACATGTCCCAAGTGGGCATCGCAGCGGCGGCAGGAAATCGCATCACGCTGCATCCCAATACTGAAGTCGCTTTTCTTGACGATATTCATCGCCGCTATCGGTTGCCAGAAGCTCGGCCAGCCCGTGTGGGAATCGAATTTGGTCTTCGAATCATACAGCGCGGTCTCGCAACAGATACAGCGATACAGTCCTGAGGCATTGTTATGATCATATTCCCCGCTGAATGCCATTTCTGTTCCCGCTTGACGCGTCACGTGGTACGCCAGGGCAGAGAGCTGGGCGTGCCACTCGGCTTCGCTCTTCTCGATTTTCGGCACCCGTTCGACGCCGAGGCTTAGTCCCGCTGCAGAAAAATTCTCGATTGATACTTCCTTGCCGATCATCGGCCCGGACAGGGTCGCGGCGATGGCCCTGTGGATCAGGGGCGCGACCGATAGGACGCTCAAGCCTGCGACGAACATTCGACGACTCATTGCTTCACTCATGATTAGCACCTCAGCCAAATGTAAACGAATACGCTTGAATAGCGGAATCCAGGAATTCAATGGTGAACACGTGCTCACCCACCGCGCCCGCCTGCCGGATCAGCTGGTACAGGCGCTGCCCATCGATGACGCCGGCGCCGCTCGAGTCGGTATCGGCGCCGTGATTGCCGGCAGGTGCAGCGCCATCCAGCGTTACGCGAAAGTGAACCGGCTTGCCGTCAACGCCCGGTCCCAGCACCAGATGCAGATCGCGGGCGTAGAATCGGAACGTGATCTTGCCGGGCGCCGCCGCCAATATCGCTTTCTCAGGATCCACCTTCCAGGACCCGCTCAACGCCCATTGATTCAATTTTAATGCAGCCGGCGCCGCATAAGCGCGCGCTTGATCCTGCGCGAATCCTCCCGGAGAGGCGAAGTTCTCGGCGCGGCGATACCCGACGTAAGTCTCCGGCGATTGGTCATGTGCTTCGTCTGCTGGCGCCTGAACACCCACGGCGGCCAGCGCGCCCATCCCGGGTGCCGGCAGGCCGGTATTCCCCGCCTCGGTCAACAGCTTGCGAATCGTCTCTTCCGACTCATCGTAGTTGCCCTCGCCGAAGTGGTGAGCGCGAATCCTGCCGCCCGCGTCGATGAAGTAATGCGCCGGCCAATACTGGTTGTTGAATGCCTGCCAAATGGCATAGTCGTTATCGAGCGCCACCGGATAGGTGATTTTCAGATCGGCGACCGCGCGACGCACATTGCCGGGGTCCTTCTCAAAGGCAAATTCCGGTGCGTGCACACCGACCACGACCAAGCCGTGGTCCTTGTACTTCTCGTACCATCCTTTGACGTACGGGAGGGCGCGCAGGCAATTGATGCAGGAGTAGGTCCAAAAGTCGACCATCACCACCTTGCCGCGCAAGGCCTCAGGGGTCAGCGGCGGCGAATTCAGCCAAAGAACCGCACCGGCGAACGATGGAATTTCGCCCTCCACCGGCAGATTCCCGGCCGCCTTCGCGGAGGACTCCATCATTGCAGGGCCAGCGGCATTCCTATTGCTCATGGCCATGTTGGAATTGCTCATCGCCATGTTGGAATTGCTCATCGCCATCGTCATGCTGCCGCCCGCCGGTCCTTCGCGCGGATTGATCTTATCGATCAGCGACTGCTCGATGCTGTTTGTTCCATTCAGGGACAAGCGTGTGAGAACGGTCGTATCCCACCCAAATACGATCGCCACCACGGCAACCAGCACCGCAACGCCCAGGGCGCGGCGCAACCATTCGCCGGTACCGAGCGACTTTTTCAACACGGCAAACACCCGCCCTCCGGCAAACAGCGCGACCGCCAATGAGGCCGCGGCACCCGCCGCATAGGCGAACAGCAGCAGGGTCGTGCGTGAATTCGGCCCCGAGATTGCCGCTCCGGTCAGGATGAGACCTAAAATGGGGCCGGCACACGGCGCCCACAACAAACCGGTGGCCACCCCGAGCAGCAGGGAATTCACCAGCGTGAACTTTCCTGCTTGTGCCGGCGCCGGTTGCGCCAGGCGGTTACCGAGTGCCACGAACGGCCGCGCCAGCCAATCCGCCAGGCGCGTCGACAGCAGGGTCGCCGCGAACAGCGTCAGCAGGACGAGGGCGAAAACGCGTCCATATTGATTGACTCTGACCGCCCATGCGCCGCCGACCGCCGCCAATGTGGCGATGCCTGCGAAGGTGACGGCCATTCCGAGCAGCATGGGGAGACCATTGGTCAGGAATTTCTGCTCGGAACGAGCGAATACAAAGGGCAGTACCGGCAGAATGCATGGGCTCAAAATCGTCAGCACGCCGCCCAAAAATACTAAAATAGCGAGGCTCATGGTCTTATGATCTTACTCCTGTCACATAGGACCGGCGATCGCGCGGTTTCATTGCACAAGGGTTCAGACAACTCGAGGAGCGAGCCATGGCCACCGAAAAATCCGAGATTGAACGAATACAAAGCGCCGTCACCGAATCGCTGCATGCGCACTGGGTGAAGTTTCTCATCGAGGGCATCGTGCTCATCGTTCTGGGCTTGATAGCCATCGCGGTGCCGCTGCTCGCCACCCTGGCGGTGGCCATCCTCATCGGCTGGCTGCTTTTGATCAGCGGTGGGGTGGGTCTGATCACGAGCATCTGGATGCGACGAGCGCCCGGATTTTTGTGGTCGCTGTTCTCGGCCATTCTCGGCATCGTCGCGGGCGTGATGCTGCTGCGCTGGCCCTTGTCGGGCGCTTTATCGCTCACCGTGATTCTGACCGCGTTTCTGTGCGTCGAAGGCATTTTCTCGATCATGTATGCGCTCGAACACAAACGCGACCTGTCGGGGCGGTGGGGCATGATGCTGTTGAGCGGCGTCGTGGATCTGATACTCGCGGCGATGATATTCCTCGGACTTCCCGCGACCGCAGCATGGGCGATCGGCCTCCTGGTGGGGATCAATCTGGTGTTCGGCGGATCTGCACTGGCAACGATGGCCTTGCATGCCCGAAAAATCGGGCCGCGCGCCAAGCCGGCTTAGCCCAAGCGAACGCGCTTCAGGTACCGCAAAAGGTTTGCAGCACACGCTCGGCGGGCAGCGGCGGCATGGCGTACGAGTCGGCCGCCTGGGTGAGGTATGGCTGCGACAGCACCGCCGACAGCTCCTCGAAAGGTGCGAAGTCATCCTGCTCGGCCGCCTTGATGATCCGCTCGATTTGATGGTTGCGCGGAATGTATCGGGGATTTACCAGACGCATGGCCTCGGCACGCAACGTAGGCGGTACAGTCTCCCGCACCAGCCGGGTTCGCCATCGCCTGGCCCAATCATCGTAGTCGCGAGCATTGGCGAAAAGCATCCGTACTTCTTGATCGCCGGCCTCGTCCCGCGCGGCGCTGCATAGCCCGCGGAACGTCAGAGTGAAATCAGCCTGATTGCGATGCATGACCTGCAGCAGATCTTCGGCGAGCACCGCATCACCCTCCTCCCGCAGCGACATTCCCAGCTTGCGTCGCATTCCGGCAAGCCAGTGATCCTTGAAAGCGGCGGCGAAAGTCGAAATGACTTCCGTCGCCAGCTGCACCGCGCGTTCGGCGGAAGGATCGATGAGGGGCAGCAAGGTTTCCGCGAACCGCGAGAGATTCCAGGCCGCGGCGTGCGGTTGATTGCCATACGCGTAGCGGCCCTGCGAGTCGATGGAGCTGAACACTGCCGCGGGATCGAAAGCATCCATGAAGGCGCAGGGTCCGAAATCGATGCTTTCCCCGGAAACCGCCATGTTGTCGGTGTTCATCACGCCGTGGATGAAGCCCACGTGCATCCAGCCCGCGATCAGCGCGGCCTGACGCGAAGTGACCTCCTTAAGCAGCGTCAGGTAGCGGTCCTGGCCGTGCAAAACGTGCGCATAGTGGCGCTCGATCACATAGTCCGCGAGTATCCGAACGGCCTCGACATCGCCGCGCGCGGCGAAATATTCAAACGTGCCCACGCGTACGTGACTCAACGCAACGCGGGTCAATATCGCGCCCGGCAGCAGCTGTTCGCGCCGCACGGACTCGCCGGTGCTGACTGCCGCGAGCGCTCGCGTGGCGGGAATGCCCAGCGCATGCATGGCCTCGCTGACCAGATACTCGCGCAGCACCGGCCCCAAGGCGGCACGCCCATCCCCGCCGCGCGAATACGGTGTGCGTCCGCTGCCTTTCAATTGGATGTCGCGCCGCCGGCCGGCTCGATCGCAGGCTTCTGCCAGCAGGATGGCGCGGCCATCGCCGAGCTGCGGCACAAAGTGCCCGAACTGGTGTCCCGCATAGGCCATGGCGATGGGCACCACGCCCGGCGGCACGGTGTTGCCGGAAAACAATTGCGTCAAAGCGTGGGTATCGAGACCGGCGAGATCCGGATCCAGTTCACCCGCAAGCACGCGGTTGAATCTGATGATGCGCGGCTGAGCGACCGGCGTCGGGTCCAGCTTCGTAAAGAAGCGCGGCGGCAGGTCGGCATAGCTGCTGGGATTCACGGTTTGACCATCGCCTCGTGTGCCACACCGGTTCGGGCGCCGGCGCCGCGGGTTGCCAGCCACGAGCCGAGCAGAATGAGCGCGAAGGCGAGAAACCCGCCGACGCCGAGATGCTCATGCAGCACCACGACGCCCAGCAGCGTCGCCACGACCGGATTGATGTAAGTGATCACCGTGGCGCGTGACGCCCCGGCGTGATTCACAAGATAAAACATCAACAGCATCGCCATGGCCGTGCATACGATGCTCAAGACGGCGATCGACAGCAGAGCCCGCGTCGAAGGCAGGCTCGCCGGGATTTCGAATGCCGCGGGAACCAATAGCATGAGGGCCGCCACCAGCAAACTTAAGGCAAGGGGGCCGATCGAATCGACGCCCTGCAATTGCCTTTGAATGATCAAGGGTCCGATTGCATAGCCGAGCGTCGCCAGCAGCATGCAGCCAACTCCGACCCACCCCAGCGGCCAGGAAATGGGCCCGGTCCCGAGCAGCGCCGCCACCCCGACAAGGCCGAGTCCGAGGCCAATGATCCGCAAGCCGCCCATTTTTTCGCGGATGCCAAAGAAGCGTTGAATCAGCGCGACCGACAGCGGCACCATCGCGATCAGGATGCCCGTGACCGAGGAGCTGATCCAACGCTCGCCGAGCGAGATGGCCGAGAACGGGATGGCGAATTCCGCCAATGCAAATGCGCAGATCGCCGCTTTGTGTTGGCCCAAGCTTCGCAGTGCGCCGCGCCGCCAAGCGATCGGCACGAGAATCGCCGTGGCAATCGCCACCCGGCTGAACGCAATGAGCAGTGGCGAGACTTCCTGTACCGCTATCTTGATGAAAAAGTAGGGCAGCCCCCAGATGATGCCGAGCGCCGCAAAGGCCATCCAAGCTCTCAAGCTCACAAGCGACCATCCGGTGATATGTTCACTCTCACTGTCCAATGCTAACAGGGCGTAAGCATTTTCCTACGGAAAGTTCGGCCCGGAAACGCCGCGCGTGCGGCGCAAGTCAACCAGACACCAAGCGCCGCGTTGCTGATAATTAAGACTCCAGGCCGCTGGAGTGGCGGCCGGGGAGACGGTGACGATGCCTTTTTTTCGCGACAACGAACTATCCATTCACTACTTGGAACGCGGGCGCGGTGAGCCACTGCTCCTCATTCATGGACTCGGATGCAGCGGAGCGGACTGGGCCTTTCAGGTGGGGGCTCTCGAGCGACGTTTCCGCGTCATCGTTCCAGATCTCCCGGGCAGCGGACACAGCCTGCCGCCTCGCGGCGAATACACCATCGCGGGATTTGCTTCCGCGTTGTGGAAACTGATGGATCATCTCCAGATAGCCCGGCCAAACATCGTCGGCTTCTCGTTGGGAGGCGCCGTCGCGCTCGAGATGGCGGCGCGCCGGCCGGCTTGCGTGCCGCGGATAGGACTTATTAATGCCCTCGCGAGCTACCGGCCCGTGGACCTGCGTAAATGGCTCGAGACTTACGTGACGGCGGGCCTGGTGCGCCTGCTGGGCATGCCGCGCGCGGCTTGTTTGGCGGCGGCGCGCTTGTTTCCGGAGCCCTGGCAGCGCGCCATGCGTGAACATGCGGCCAGCGCGCTCGGCGCCGTCTCTGCCGCCGCCTATCTAGGGACAGGCTTTGCTGTGGCACGCTGGGCGATGCTCGATCGGCTCGATCAGGTGAATAGCCGAATCCTGATGATCGCGGCGGAGAAGGATTTCACGCCACTGGAAGAAAAGTGCAGTCTCGCCAAAAAGCTCAATGCCGACATGGTGGTGGTGCGCGGCTCGCGCCACGGAACGCCATTCGATTCCGTCGAGGTGACCAACGCAAGTCTGCTGGCGCTGCTCACCGACCAGCCGCTGCCGCCGCCGGCGAGATGGGTTCGCGACCCGCCCGCGCGTGCCAGGCAGTTGTCGCTGTCCGGCAGCATTGCCGAAGAACACGCCTTGAGCCCGTTGCTATTGGACTGATGCCTTAGGGGCTCGCGGGCTGCCACGGCAATCGGTCGAGATCGAGATTGCCGCCGCTCAAAATGACGCCGATGCGCGCCGCGCTCCCGCCGGCGCGCGCGGATGAGAGATGGCCCTCGGTGATCGCCGCGTAGGCGACGGCGCCGGAGGGTTCCACGATGATTTTCATGACTTCCCAGATCAGCCGCATGGCCTGCACGATGGAATCCTCGTCCACCGTGACGATGTCGTCGACCAGGCGAATGATTTCCGCAAATGGCTTCTCGCCCAGAGAGGTCTTCAGTCCGTCCGCGATGGTCCGCGGCTCGAGCATGGGAACGATATGGCCGGCGGCGAGCGATCGTGCCGCATCATCTGCGCCCTTGGGCTCGACGCCGATCACGCGCATGCCGGGTTTCAAGCTCTTCGCGGCCACTGCGATGCCGCTGAGCTGCCCACCGCCGCCCACCGGACATAAAATCACATCGAGATCCGGCACATCTTCCAGGATCTCGATTGCGGTGGTTCCCTGCCCCGCCATGACCCGCAGATCATCGTACGGATGAATGAACGCCGCGCCGGTTCTCTCCATCAGCGCCCGGGCGGTGGATTCGCGCGCCGCCAGGGTCGGTTCGCACAGAACGATGTCGCCGCCGTAGCGCTTCACTGCTGCTTGCTTGGCCTGGGGCGCGTTGCTGGGCATCACGATGTATGCAGGAATTCCGCGCAGCCTCGCCGCCCGCGCCAGCGCCGCCGCGTGATTGCCGGAGGAGTGCGTGACCACGCCGCGCGCCGCTTCCGCTTCGTTGAGCAGAAACACGGCATTGGTGGCACCGCGCGCCTTGAACGCCCCCGCCTTCTGCAGGTTCTCGCATTTGAAGTAGAGGCGAGCGCCGGCCCGCGAATCGAGCACCGCGCTTCTCATCACCGGGGTGCGATGAATCTTGTCGCGGATTCGCTCATGCGCTTCGCGAATCGACGCCATGGTCAATGCCGCGGATTTCGACTGCCGG
The DNA here is from genome assembly GCA_035567075.1 of Steroidobacteraceae bacterium. Classification (GTDB taxonomy): domain Bacteria; phylum Pseudomonadota; class Gammaproteobacteria; order Steroidobacterales; family Steroidobacteraceae; genus Bog-1198. The sequence goes on along the minus strand of DATMRC010000050.1, from coordinate 110,288 downwards.
CTGGTTGCGTTCATAAGTGTTTGTTGAGAGTACAAGTATCATAGCGCCTTTGGCATTGCGCACGCGTATCGACCCTCGTGCACGCATTCAGATATTCGTTTAATCTGGCACCAGCTTACTTTTGGGAGAGCGCTGCATGGGTATGGATGCAAGACAGAGCGCCGTCGCGAGAGCGCGGCGCCTGCTCGCCCATGACCCCCAGACTCATGCGGATGAGGCGGTGGTGCCGTCGATCGCACAGACGTCGCTGTTCACCTTCGGCAGCTTCGCGGAAATGTCGGACACCTTCGCGGGCAAACGCACACGCAATGTGTATTCGCGCACCACCAATCCCACGGTTTCGATGCTCGAACGCCAGATCGCGGCGCTGGAGGAGACCGAGGAAGCCATAGGCTTCCCGAGCGGCATGGCGGCGATCTCCGGCACCGTGTTGGCCTTTGTCCAGCCCAAGGATCGGATGGTCTGCGTGCGTCATGTGTATCCCGACGCCTATCGTTTTTTCGAGACCCTGCTCAGGAAGCTGGAAGTGGCGGTGGATTACGTGGACGGCTCCGATCTCAAAGCGGTCGAGGCCGCGCTTCCCGGCGCAAAACTGCTGTACCTCGAAAGCCCGACCAGTTGGACCATGCAGGCGCACGACGTGGGTGCCCTGGCCGCGCTGGCGCGACGCCACGGATTGCTCTCGGTCATCGATAATTCCTGGGCGACTCCCGTATTCCAGCGGCCCGTCACGCTCGGCGTGAACCTCGTGGTCCACTCCGCGTCGAAATACATCGGCGGGCACAGCGACACCGTGGCGGGAGTGCTGGCCGGCCGCGCCGATCTTGTATCCCACGTTCGCCGCAGCGTTTGTCCCTACATCGGCGCCAAGCTGGCGCCGTTCGAGGCCTGGCTGCTGATTCGAGGACTGCGAACCTTGCCGGCGAGGATTCTGGCTCACGAGGAATCGGCCATCGTACTGGCGCGACGCCTTGCGGCGCACCCTGCGGTGACAGCGGTTCATCACCCGGCACTGGCGGGCCCGCTGCCGCCCGGACTCACCGGCACCACCGGGCTGTTTTCGTTCGAGGTCGATGCCAGCATCGACATACCGGCATTGTGCGACGCGCTGCAGCTGTTTCAATTGGGCGTTAGTTGGGGTGGGCACGAGAGCCTGGTGATCCCAGCCCTCATCGCCCGGGTGCAGGCGGCCGGTCCCAATTCGGCGCTGGATTTCGGCGTGCCGGCCCGCATGATCCGGCTGCACGTCGGCCTTGAAGGCACCGAGGTGCTGTGGGCGGACCTGCATCAAGCCCTCGCCAAGGCTGCGCATTGAGTGCGCCGACTTTGAAAATCGCCTGCGCACTTGCGGCCGCCGGCCTGTTGGCGGCGGCGAGCCGCGCCGATACCACGCTAAAACTGGTCGAGGTGCTCACCAGCCCCGAACGCACCGAAACCTTGCAAAGTTTGGTGAACACATTCGAGAAGCAAAATCCCGGAACCCATGTCGAGATCACTTCGCTCGCGTGGAGTTCGGCGTTCGAAAAATTCGCCACCATGGTTTCGGCCGGCGACACTCCGGATGTCGTGGAAATGCCCGACCGTTGGCTGTCGCTGTATGTGAGGAACGGCAATCTGGAAAATCTCGAGCCCTACCTTGCCCAGTGGAGCGACACCAAGGGACTGAATGATCGAACCCTGGAAACAGCCCGAGCTGTCGACAAAACCGCCTACCTTCTGCCCTACGGTTTGTATATGCGGGCGCTGTTCTACAACAAAGTATTGTTCAAGCAGGCCGGCATCGCCGCGCCGCCCAAGACCATGGACGAGTTTCGCGACGATGCCAGGAAAATCGCCGCGCTTCCCGGCAAATCGGGCTATTGCCTGCGCGGCGGTCCCGGCGGCCTCAACGCATGGATCATGTTCGGCGCCGCCATGGCCGGCAACAACATTTTTTTTAAACCCGACGGCAGTTCCACGCTGACCGACCCCGGCTGGATCAAGGGCACCGCATGGACGGTGAATCTCTACAAGGATGGGCTTGCGCCGCGCGACAGCGTGAACTGGGGGTTCAATGAGATCGTGGCCGGCTTCTACTCCGGTACCTGTGCCATGTTGGATCAGGACACCGACGCGCTCATTGCGATTGCCGAACGCATGAAGCCCGAGCAGTTCGGCGTGGCCCCCATGCCCAAGGGACCTGCGGGCAAGGCGTATCCGACGGTCGGATACGCGGGGTGGTCCATCTTCAAGTCGAGCCTGCACAAGGATCTGGACTGGAAATTGATCAAGGCGCTGGATGACCCTGCGGGAAATTTGATTTGGAACAAGCGGGTGGGTGCGCTGCCCATTTTCAAGGCGGCGGAACAGGCGCCGTTTTACTCCAGCGATCAACTCAAGGGCTGGTTCCAGGAACTCTCCGACCCCGATGAGGTGCCGACACTGATGCCGACGAACCTGCCTGGATTTGCTTATTTCGCGGATTCGCTGGTGGTGCGCACCGGCCAGCAGGCGCTGTTGGGTCAGATTTCGCCCGAAGACATGAACAAGCAATGGGCCGCCTACCTGACCAAGGCCAAGTTGAAGCAGCTGAGCGGCAAATGACTTGGCGCGGCGCAGCGCGAGCGGCTGAACCCTACTTCTACACGCTGCCGGCGGTGATGCTGATATGCGCCGTCATGCTGATGCCGCTGTTGATCGGCCTCACCTATGCGTTTCACGACGTGCGGCTTCTGGACCCGATGAGCGGCGACTTCGTCGGTCTCGAGCATTTTCGCGAACTCAACGCGGATCCGGCGTTTTGGAACGCGCTGCGCAACACCGTGACATGGACGGCCGCTTCGGTGACCCTGCAATTCGGGTTGGGATTGGTTCTTGCCTTGTTGCTCAATCGTCTGTTTCCCGGGCGCGCACTGGTTCAGCTGCTGGTGTTTCTGCCGTGGGCGATACCGAGTTTTTTGTCCGGACTGAATTGGGCATGGCTGTTCAATCCGGTGGTGGGCCCATTGCCGTACTGGCTCCATGCCATCGGTGCGATGGCGGATGCCGACAATCTCTTGTCCCATCCGCGTCATGCGCTGTGGGGACCGATCATCGCCAATGTCTGGTGGGGCATTCCTTTCTTCGCGATTACCCTGCTGGCCGCGCTGCAATCGATCCCCGCGGACATCTACGAGGCTGCGGCAATCGATGGCGCAGGACCCTGGATCAGGTTTCGCCGCATCACCCTGCCGTTTCTCGCGCCCACCATGGCCATCACCATCCTGCTGCGCACCGTGTGGATCGCCAATTTCGCCGATCTGATCGTGATCATGACCAAGGGAGGTCCGGCCGACTCCACGCAGATTCTTGCCAGTTACATCTTCACGCAGGCGTTTCAGCGGCTCGACTTTGGGTATGCCTCGGCGGTGGCCACGGTGCTGTTGGCGCTGCTGCTGGCCTACGCCATGGCACTCATGGTGCTGCGCGCCGCCCTCATGCGCCGCAACTGATCCGCATGGAAACCCACGGCAAGAGTTACTGGGCGATTCACTATCTGCTGCTCGCCGCATTCGTCGTGTTCGCGCTGTTCCCGCTATTCTGGCTGCTGAAGGTTTCGATCACGCCGAACGATCTGCTGTATTCCGAGGGAGTGCGCCTTTGGCCCTCGCGCATCACCGCCGATCACTATGCATCGGTCATCGCGCACAGCCAGTTCCCGCTGTTCTTCCGCAACAGCGTCATCGTCGCCACCACGACCGCGCTGTTCTCGACCCTGCTCGCGGCGGCGGCCGGCTACGGATTCTCGAGATTCCAATTCCGCGCCAAGTTCTGGATCGTGGGACTCATGCTGATCACGCAAATGTTTCCCCTGGTCATGATCATCGCGCCGATCTTTCGACTGCTGAAACCATTGGGACTCACCAATTCCCTCGCGGGTCTCGTGATCGTGTACACGGCATTTAATGTGCCGTTCGCCAGTTTTCTCATGCAGTCGTTCTTCGATGCCATTCCGAAGGATCTCGAGGAAGCCGCGATGCTCGACGGCGCCAATCGTTTTGCGGCGTTCCGCAAAATCATCGTGCCGCTCACGCTGCCGGGGCTTGCGGCGACCGTTGGATTCGTATTCACCGCCGCTTGGAGCGAGTTGCTGTTCGCGCTCATGTTGAACTCCTCGAGCGCCGCCAGTACCTTCCCGGTCGGCTTGCTGGCATTCGTATCAAAATTCTCGGTCGACTTCGGGCAGATGATGGCGGCCGGCGTCCTGGCGCTGCTGCCGGTGTGCCTGTTCTTTGTCTTCATTCAACGCTATCTGGTGCAGGGCCTCACCGCCGGCGCCGTAAAGGGCTGACATGGCGGCCATTCGCATTCATGAACTGTGCAAATCCTACGGCGACGCGAAGGTCCTGCGCAGCATTAATCTTGACATCGATGATGGGGAATTCGTGGTCCTGGTCGGTCCTTCAGGATGCGGCAAATCGACTCTGCTGCGCCTGATCGCCGGGCTGGAGGCAATCACCAGCGGCGAGATTCGGATCGGCGAGCGCGTGATCAACGAGCTGGCGCCGAAGGATCGGGACGTGGCGATGGTGTTCCAGTCCTACGCTCTCTATCCGCACATGACGGTGCGCGAGAACATGAGCTTCAGCCTGAAGCTTAAGGGACAGTCGCGGGACCGCATCGCGGCGGCGGTCGACGCCGCCGCCGCGAAGCTCGAGATTCAAGAGTTGCTGGATCGCAAGCCGCGGGCATTGTCGGGCGGACAGCGGCAACGGGTCGCCATGGGCCGCGCGATGGTGCGCGAACCGAAGGCTTTTCTCTTTGACGAACCCCTGTCGAATCTCGACGCGCGATTGCGCGAACAAATGCGCTACGAAATCCGCAAACTGCAGCGCGATCTTGGCACCACCTCGATCTATGTGACGCATGATCAGATCGAGGCCATGACCATGGCCGATCGGATAGTCGCGATGCACGAAGGGATCGCGCAGCAAATCGGCACGCCGGCGGACCTGTATGACGATCCGGCGAATTTGTTCGTCGCCGGATTCATCGGCTCGCCGGCGATGAATTTCATCGAGGCCACCCTGGTGCACGAGCGCGCGGCTGCAGACGGAGTCACGCACAGCATGGTCATGGTGGGGAGCGAGCGGCTGGGCATGGTTCAGCATGCCGCTGCCGTGCGCAAGGACGGACGCGTGACCGTGGGCATCCGGCCGGAACGCATTGCCTTGGGAAGCCCGGCGGCGGCGCTGGCAACGCGAATCGATTTGCTGGAGCCCACCGGTTTGGGCACTGTTTTGCACCTGCGCCTGGCGGGGCAGCGAATCAAAATGTTCACCACCGAACGGCTGACGGCCGGCGTCAAGGATGCCGTCGGTATCGCGGTCCATCCCGGAGACCTGTTGCTGTTCGATCCCGATACCGGCGTGCGTGTGCGCTAGCGCTGGCGCGAGCCTGAGTTCATTCACACCATTGCAATAATAGAGGAACAGAGTCTGGCGCTTCGCTCAACAACAAGGGACCGCCACATGCAATCCTCAATTCCCATTCGGGCGCAACGCAACATGCAGCCGATTTCACTGTTGCTGGGCATGCTGCTAACCTCAATCGCCAGCCTGGCAACCGCAGATCCGACGGCGACTTCGCCTTACATCGTGTCCGTATTTGCCACCGCACCATCGGGCTTATCGCAGCCGGATTCGATCGTCAAATGGCACGACAGCGTCATCGTCGGCTATGAAAATCATGCCGCGAAGGACGGATCGGCCGGCAGCAGCACGATCGTCGAATACAGCCTCAAGGGTAAGGTAAAGAATTCGTATACTGTCCCGGGGCACAACGACGGACTGCGGATCGTTGGCGAAAACCATCTTTGGGCTCTGCAGAACGAAGACGCCAATCCCAATCTGGTGGTCATCGATCTGCGCTGGGGCACGCAACATTTGTACAAATTTCCGGCGACTCCGCATGGCGGCGGCTATGACGACATCGTCGTAAAGAACGGCGGTGTTTACCTGACTGCATCCAATCCGAATCTCAATGCGCAGGGCGTCAACGTCTTTCCGGCTCTAGTGCGCGCGACGCTAGCCGGCGACTCAGTGATTCTCGAGACGGTATTCAACGGCGATGCGCCGGCTATCAACATCACCACTGGTGCGACCACAACATTGAATCTGACGGATCCCGACTCGATGACCGTCGATCCTTCGGGTAACATCGTGTTCGTCAGCCAAGCGGACTCGGAATTGGTTTTTGTCCGGCATCCGTTTCGCGCCGATCAAACGATTGGCTTGTTGCCGCTAAGCGCCCCAAACGGCGCCGTCATTACGATCGACGATACTGCTTTCGCTCCGGCCGGCAGCGTGGCATTGCTCGTGACCGACATCGGCACCGGCGTCATCTATCGCATAGAGCGCCCGAGTTTCGGATTCGAAATTGGCACCGCCTACTCGGCCTCGGACACGTTGGGCTTGGTTGGGACACTCAATGTGGATACCGGTTTCGTTTCCCCCGTCGTGACAGGGATGAACAGCGCACGCGGCCTGGTTTTCCTGACTGACGAAGATCACGAGGAACACGGACAAGAGTGATGCGGCTCGCTAGCCTTGGCCGGCGCTCAAGACCGCCAGCATATCCTCGTCCTCCTCCGTGGCCGGTGCGGCATTGCCGCGCAGCAGTTCCAAGCACTGCTCGGCCGGCATGGGCCGCGCGAACAGGAACCCCTGCCCGATGAAACAGCCCAGCTTGCGCAGGATCTCCGCCTGTTGGTATGCCTCGATGCCTTCGGCAATGACCTGAATGTGCAAGTGTCTCGCAATCGCGATGATCGCGCTGACGATGGCCAGATCGCTGGAATCGGTCACCAGGTCGCGGACGAAACTGCGATCGATCTTGAGCGCGTCCACGCGCCAATTCTTGAGATAGCTCAAACTGGAATAACCGGTGCCGAAATCGTCGATGGCGATCTTTATGCCAAGATCGCGCAGGCGCGCTATGGTGTCCTGGCGATTTTCACCGGCCGGCGCCTGCGAGTCGAACATCGCGCGCTCGGTCATCTCCAGCTGCACCAGCTCGGGCGGCAGTCCATGCGTCTTCAGCAACGCCGCAATCGTCGACTGCAGCTCGCCCTTCTGCAGCTGGGCGGGCGCGATGTTAAGCGACACCGGCACCGGCGTGACGCCCGCCTTGAGCCACTCGCTCATCGTCTGCAGAGTCCGATGCAGCACGAAGTTGCCCATGGGCACGATCAGGCCGGTTTCTTCGGCCACCGGAATGAATTGATCCGCCGGTATCATGCCGTGCACTGGATGCGACCAGCGCATCAGGGCTTCGAGGCCGACGATCTTGCGCGTGAGCAGATTCACGAACGGCTGATAGTGCACGTCGAACTGCTTCAGCCGCAGCGCCTCGCGCAGGCTCGCCTCGACCGCCACGCGGTGCTTGAGCTTGCGGTTCATGGCATGACTGAACATCTGCACGTTGTTGCGGCCGCGATCCTTCGCCTGGTACATGGCCGTATCCGAATGTTTGAGCAACTCGCCCATATCGGCGCCGTCCCGCGGATATAGGCTTACGCCCACGCTGCCGGTGGTCTGCAGCTGATGCCCGTCGATGATGATCGCCCGGTTCAATGTCTCGATGATGCGCGCCGCGCCCATCGTGATCTCGTCATAGGTCTTGACGTTGCGGAACACCACGACGAACTCGTCTCCGCCCATGCGAATGATGACGTCGCTGTCGCGCACGCAGCTGCGCAGCCTCTTTGCCACTTCCTGCAGCAGCTTGTCGCCGGTTTCGTGGCCGCGCGTATCGTTGATGTGCTTGAAGCGGTCAAGATCGAGGAACACGACGCCGAGCATGGTGTTGGCGGATTTGGCTTCCTCGATGGCCTGCGGCAAGAACGACGTCAGATAGTGCCGGTTGGGGAGGCCGGTCAATTGATCATGATGCGCCATGCGATCGAGCCGCTGTTGATTCTCGATGATCTGCTGCTCCGCCTTCCTGCGCAGCGACACATCATGGGTGACATAGGCCAAAACATCGCGCCCATCGACGTCAAGGGCGTTGCATCTGACCTCGGTGTCGAACAACGCGCCGCTCTTGCAGCGCTGCTGCAAGTTGATGGCCATGTGTGGATTCGCATCGCGAAGCCGCGCCAGGACAATTTCAGGCGTGGCCGTGCCATCGGCGAAGATGTCGGTCAGCGTCAGCGCGCGGGCCTCATCATCCGTGTAGCCCAAGCGGCCGAGGAATGCCGGATTGGTGTACAGCACCTGATGGGTACTGGCATCCACGATCACGATGCCGTCATTGGCCTGATCGATCAGGGCCTTGTAGCGCGCGTCGACCGATCGCTGCTGCCGAAAGTAGCCTTTCAGCGCGAGAATCAGCACCGCGACCAGAGCCAGCAGCACCAGCAATGCACCAAGAATGTACGCCATGTCGCCGCCGCCCAGCCTGCCGCGCGGCTGCGAGGACGCCGCATCCGGCATGGTCCCCCGCATGACGTGCAACACACGCACAGGCCGTCCGCTGGCATCGCGCAATACGGCATACCCGGAGGAATCATCCGGCGACAGGTGCGTCGTTACACTGAATTCCTCTGCGGAGCGCACCGCAACTGCGTCGTTTGTGTCATTCGGAAATGCGGACGGGTCGAATTCCTGCACCGGCTGCAGCAGCATTGATCCGCTCACGGATCGCGCCAGCTGCGAGAGTCTGGCCGGCGAGAGCGTGCGCGCCACCACCACCCAGCCCAATATGGCGGCCGGGGCGTGCGCGGATACGGCCCGCACCACCACCCATCGATCATTCGTAAAGCTCACGAATTGCGGTGGGCGGCTGGCCGTATCGGACCATTGCGCGGCGCCGGTGAGCGACTCCACAAGGCGCATCAATGAGGGATCCGGCGGCTGCTCGTTCAGCCGGCCATTCACGCTTGCGATGCTGAAGCGCAATGCGTGCGAGGCGGTGAGCACCAATACCGCGTCGACGCCCTGACGCGACAAGTCGGCCAATTGCAACCGCTCGGCCGAGGCATCGGAGCCATCCTGGACCAGTCCCGCCGCCGCGTCGGACTCGGCCAGGTCACGCGCGCGCTCGACCAGCCGGTGTGATTCATCGGCAATCTCCTGGGCCAGTTGGGTGAGCTGCAAGCTCATGTTTTCGCGTTCGAGGACGGCGGCGTGCCGGCGCCAGTCGCGCTGACTTGCAACCAGCAACACGAGCACGATAAGAACCAGCAGGCTCCCGCCGGCCAGCCATACCGGCCGCTGCCGCAAAGCCGTGCGCAGCCAAGCTTGCTGGATCATGCGATGCAGCGGCTTCGAATAGGCATGCGTGGCAAAAAAAGGCGACAATGCGACATAATGATGCAGCGCAGTAGTTACGTCGGCGAAGTATCGGCGACCTCGAGGGAAGTATCCGATATGGGGTGCACAGTTCCGGTTGACGGTATGCTTGGGCGGTGCGGCGAATTGACCTACCAGAAGCGACGATACGGCGGTGAGTGAACGGAATGTCTCGGTTCGCGCCGAGGCGGCGGCGCGATCAACGCTGCCCAAAGTTCGCTTGGATACCAGCCTCGAATTGCTGCTACAGCGGGCGCCGCCCACCCCGGAAACCCGGGTCCTGGCTACCGTAGTGGCGACTGCGGGGTCCACTTACCGCAAGCCCGGCGCGCGCATGCTGATCATGGCGGACGGCAGCAACTTAGGATTGCTCAGCGGCGGCTGCCTCGAATCAGATCTGCAGCTTCATGCCCAGGAGGTCATGCAGAGCGGCGTTGCGCGCGCCGTCGAGTACGACATGCGCGGACCTGACGACTTGCTGTTTGGTATCGGCGCCGGCTGCGAAGGCGCAATGCGGGTGCTGCTGGAGCTCGCGGGTCCCGGCAGTCCTGCCGCTGCCGCGCTTGCCGTGGCCGGTCGCGCCACGCAGGCCGGCGTGGCAAGTTCCTTGGTGCTGGTGCACGAATCGGGGGACTTACGATTAGGCACCTATGCCGCCGAGCCGCCACTGCATCCAAGGTTGATCGCCGCGGGAAATGAATCGCTGGCCGAAGGCGCATCGCGCGGCGTGGAATGGGCCGTGGGAATGGAGCGCACTCGCGCGTTCGTGCAATTTCTCGCGCCGCCACCGCATTTGCTGATCTGCGGCGCGGGTCCCGATGCGCAGCCGGTGGCGGGAGTCGCGCGAAGTTTAGGTTGGCGCGTTTCGGTCGTCGACCATCGGCCGGCACACGCTGTGGCATCGCGCTTCCCCGGCGCCGACGTGCGGGTCGCCGGCGCGGAGCGGCTGCGCTCCGAGATCAACCTTGCCGGCTGCCATGCAGCCGTCGTCATGAGTCATCACCTGGCTGCCGATGAAACTTATTTGCGCGAACTTGCCGAGGCCGGCGTACCGGCGTACGTGGGCTTGTTGGGCCCCGAGGCGCGTCGCGGCCGCATCGCCAAGGACTTGGGACCTTTGGCCGAAAAGCTGCGCTTTCGAATTCGCGGCCCCGTCGGCATCGATATCGGCGCGATGACGCCGGAGGGGATCGCGCTGTCGATCGTCAGCCAGATTCACGCCTGGCTCGCCGGCCGCGGCGCGAGCGGTCCCACGTCACTCTAGCCTGCGAGTTGCGACTCTCTCAAGAATTGGCCGGCGCGGCCGAATTCTTGAAGGCTTGGGTAACAGCTAATTTCGCAATTACCTTGAGCCCTTGGGATGGGGTGCGTTGATATGACAAATGCGGCGCCAAAATCCATTCCCGCGAGCGGCATCGACGCCACGCCGGAGGAACGCGCGGCTGCGCTCACATTCCTGCAGAACCTGGCGGTCGAGGTTTCCCAGGGCACGATCGATCTGCCGTGTTTTCCGGGCGTGGTGGTGAGGATCAGTCAGGCATTGGCCGACCCCAACACCAGCTCCGATCGCCTCGTCACCATTGTCGGGGCCGAACCGCGTCTGGCCGCCCGCGTGCTGCAGACCGCCAATTCGGCCGCATTCAGGAACGCGGGGAAACCCGTGACCGACCTGCGATCCGCCGTTACCCGGCTCGGGCAGCAAATGGTACAGGGCACGGCCATGTCCTATGCGATGCAGCACATGAAGAACGAGGCGTCGCTGCGCTCAATCGCACAGCCGCTCGCGGAGTTATGGAACCGCAGCATCGCGGTCGCCTCGATCAGCAAGCTGCTCGCCATGCGAACCAAAGTGAATGCCGACGAGGCGTTCCTCACGGGATTGCTGCACGGGATAGGCAGCCTCTACATCATGGCGCGCGCGGCCCGTCTCGCAATGGCGCCCGGCAGCGAGACGGCCTGGATGGAGCTGATCGGCGGTTGGCATGCTTCGATCGGCAAGGCGGTTCTGCAAAGCTGGGGCTTTTCCGATCCGATGTGCGATGCCGTGGGCGAGCAGGGTGAACTGGAGCGCAAATGGAAGCACGAGGCCACGCTTACCGATGTGTTGATCGCGAGCATGCTGCTGGCCGACGCGCTGAAAACAGCCGGACCGCGAGTGGTTGCGACCGAAGCCAGCAACGCATATCTTCGCATCGGCGCGACGCCGGCCGACTGCGGCGCCATTCTTGCGCAGGCCGAGGAGCAAATTCGACTGGTTCACGAAGCTCTGGGGTAGAATCGTTGCGATGAATGGGATGCGGGGCATCGCCCTTACTTCGGCATGGTTGATTGCGGCTTCGCACCTGAGCGTGGCTGCCGCTGCGCCGCCAACTCAGGACTGGCGTGTCACTGTGCGTGAATTCGCCGCCAAGCACTTTAAGAATCCGGCCTGGGGCTACTCACACTGCCAGCGCGATTATGCGCTGGCCCGGGAGTTGGCGACGGCGGATCACGTCGCGCTCGACGACGACGTGCTGTACGCCGCCGCATACCTGCACGACATCGCGGCGTTCGCGCCGTGGGAAGACACCAAAGTCGATCACTCCGACGTGGGCGCCCGGGTGGTTGACACGATATTGAAGGATACGGGCTTTCCGATGACGAAGATCGAGAGCGTGCGAGGAGCGATCCGCACCCACATGTACTATCGGGATCCGCAGGGTCCCGAAGCGCTGTACCTGCACGATGCGGACGCATTGGATTGGCTGGGCGCCATCGGTGTGGCGCGCATCATCGCGCTGGTCGACCCGAATGGCGGCAAGCCGGATGGCGCCAAAGCGGTGGCGATGCTGGTTGATAATCTCGACAAAGTGCCGACGCGGGTGTTATCGCCGGCCGGCCGCGCGCGCGTCCCCGAACGCAAGGCCGAGCTGGAGAAATTTCTCGCCGATTTGCGGCGCGAGACCGAGGACCTGCGCACGCTCTAGGATACCCGCTGCGGTTATTTTGGAACCGGGTGGATGGGATCTATCCAGTACACTTCTTCGAGCCGCTCCGCGGCGTCGATGTTCAGATTCACGACCACGGATTCATTATCGCTGCGCACCAGTACGCACTCGAGCGGCGCATCGCTCAATGCGTTGATTTCTTGGTGTGGGACGTATGGGGGCACGAAAATAAAATCGCCGGCATCCGCCGTCGCGACGAATTCGAGGCGCTCGCCCCAGCGCATGCGCGCCGCACCCCGCACCACATAGATGACGCTTTCCAGCGCGCCATGATGATGCGCACCGGTCTTCGCATTCGGCTGAATGATCACCGTGCCGGCCCACAACTTCTGCGAGCCGACCCGGGAAAAGTTCACCGCGGCCGCGCGCAGCATTCCGGGCGTCTGCGGCGTATTGCTGTCCAAAGTGTTACTTTTGATCACCCGCACGCCCTGGGTGCGCCAGTCGATGTTCGGCTTCAACTATTTCTCCCAGGAGGCTATAAAGGCCTGCGCAGCCGTCGCCACCTCAAGAGAATAACCCAATCGGTATGAATCCAACCAAGGAAAGTTCGGCGCCTGCGCAGCTACGGCTGCCGCCGGCATGGACCATCGCCGCGCCGGTGTATGCCGGGGCGGTGCTGCTGGCTGACGGGCTGGGCTTGGGCCGCGGCATGGGTGGATTTCTCGTGGCCGCCATTGCAGTCGGCGTTGCGGGCAGCGTGTTCGCCGCCGTGCACCACGCCGATGTGGTGGCCCACCGCGTGGGCCAACCCTATGGCACCTTGGTGCTGGCGCTGGCGGTCACCCTCATCGAAGTCGCGCTCATCGTATCCATGATGATCGCCGGCGGCCCAGCCACGGCATCGTTGGCGCGCGACACCGTATTCGCGGCCGTGATGATCATATTGAACGGCATCGTCGGGCTGTGTCTGCTCGTCGGCAGCGTCAGGCATCGCGAGCAGCGCTTCAGCATCGATGGTGTCAGCGCGCTGCTCATGACCTTGAGCACCATCGTCATCATGACCCTGGTTTTCCCGAATTACACGGTCGCGCAGCCCGGCCCTTATTATTCGCCCAGTCAGCTGCTGTTCATCGCGATCGTGTCGCTGGTGATCTATGGGGCGTTCATATTCACGCAGACCATCGGGCATCGGCATTTTTTTCTCGACGACGTTGCCGACGAGCCGCCGCACGAGGAGCGCCCGGGCAATGCAACCACCGCCGCGAGCGCAATCTTGTTGCTGGCCTGTCTCGCCGCCGTCGTGCTGCTGGCGGAGAAACTTGCCCCCGATCTGGAGGCGCTGGTGGAGCATTGGGGTGCCCCACATGCCCTGGCGGGCGTGATCATCGCCGCGGTCGTGTTGTTGCCCGAGGGACTTGCGGCGCTGCACGCGGCGCAGGCCAATCGTCTGCAGACCAGTCTCAATCTGGCGCTGGGCTCCGCGGTCGCCAGCATCGGCCTGACCATCCCCACGGTCGCCTTTCTGTCGCTTTATTTGCACATCAAACTGGTGCTCGGCATAAGCGCCGAGTCCACGGTGCTGCTGATGCTCTCGCTGTTCGTCACCGCGGTGGCGCTGCGTACCGCGCGCACCAACATTCTGCACGGCGTCGTGCTGTTGGTGATTTTCGCGATCTATCTGTTCACGACCATCGTACCGTGAGGTGAGCGCTCGGACCTCACGGAGTCCGGCCGCTGCTCTCGGCGGCCAGGAGGATGGCCTCGCGAATGCGCGAGTACGTGCCGCAGCGGCACAGATTGCCGCTCATGGCGGCATTGATGTCCTCGTTGCTGGGGCGTGGTACGCGCTTCAGCAACGCGCAGGCGGACATCAATTGTCCGCTCTGGCAGTATCCGCATTGCACCACGTCAACATGGGTCCACGCCTGGCGCAATGCGTCGATTTGCTGGCCTTGCACACCTTCGATGGTGCGCACCTCGCGGCCCTGTACCGCTTCGAGCGTCGTTACGCATGAGCGCACGGCTGCGCCGTCCAGGTGCACGGTGCACGCGCCGCAGAGTCCCTTGCCGCAGCCGTACTTGGTGCCCACCAATTTGAGCTCGGCGCGCAGCACCCACAGCAACGGGGTATCCGGCTCCGCATCGACCGTGGTGTTCTTGCCATTGATGTTGAGTGTGAGCATGGCGGACTTCAAACGATTTTCAATGGCAGGCTGCGCAGCCGCGTGCCGGTGAGCGCGTACAGCGCATTGGCAACGGCGGGGGCAATCGGCGGCGTACCCGGTTCGCCCACGCCACTCGGGGCTGCGTCGCTCGGAATGATATCCACCTGGATCGTCGGGCATTCGTGGATGCGCAGCGGCGCGTAATCGTTGAAATTGCTCTGCTGCACCTGGCCCTTGTCGAGGGTGATCTCGCCGCGCAGCGCCGCCGACAGGCCGAACACAATCGCGCCCTCCATTTGTTGACGAATCAAATTCGGATTCACGGCGACGCCGCAATCGACGACGCAGATGACGCGGTGCACGCGGATCTCCCGCTGCGCGCTTAAGCTTACTTCGGCGATCTGCGCAACGACGCTGCCGAAACTGCGATGAATGGCGATGCCGCGACCTTGCCTGGCGCCGTCGGGCGCTGCCTCAAGCGGCTGTTGCCAATTGGCGAGTTCGGCGGCGCGACTCAAGACCCGCCGGTGCCGCTCATCCAAGAGCTCCATGCGAAATGCGATCGGGTCCTTGCCGCCGGCGGCCGCGCACTCGTCAATGAAGCTTTCAACAAAAAAGGCGTTCTGCGAATGAGCCACCGAGCGCCAGATTCCGACGGGTACCGCCGACTCCACGGTCACATGGGCGATACGTGCGTTCGGGAACGCATAGGCCGTGTTGGAAGCGCCGTCGGTGGACATATCCATGAACGACGGTGCGCCCATGCTCGAACCGGCAGAAGTGCTCTTCCAGGCAATGAGCTTGCCGTTGCCATCGAAGCCGGCCGTGCAGCGGCACAGGTAGGTCGGGCGGTAGTAATCATGCGCCATGTCCTGTTCGCGCGGCCACAGCAGCTGCACCGGCGCGCCTTGCGCTTCCCGCGCCAGCAGCGCCGCTTGCACGACGAAGTCCGTGAGATAGCGCCGGCCGAACCCGCCGCCAAGATAAGGTACCTTGATCTCGACCTTCGACTCGGAAATGCCCAGCGCCTTCGCCACGGCGCCGCTCGCGAATCCAGCCGCCTGTGTCGGCGCCCAGACGGTTGCCTGGCCATCTTTGAATTGCGCCGTGCAATTCATGGGCTCCATGGTCGCGTGTGCGAGAAAGGGTACGCGATATTCCGCATCGATGGTCTTGGCCGCTGACTTCAAGGCATCGGCCATCTGGCCGGTATGGAAGTGGACCGTGCCGTCCTTGTCATCAAGCGCCGCCTTGAGATCCCGGCCGATGGTTTCGCTCGACAGCGCGGCCGCCGCGCCGTGATCCCATTCGATCGCGATCTTGGCGAGCGCGCGCATGGCGCGATACGGCGCGTCTGCAATGACAGCAACACCGCCGCTGGTGCTGCCCGGCATCACGGAACTGGCCTTGGCCGGCTCCAGCTTGACCACTTTGAGTATGCCCGGCAAGCCTCCCGCTGCCGCCGCATCGAAGGTCGCGACTCTGCCGCCGACGGTCGGACACATCGAGATGCTGGCATAAAGCAATCCGGCCGGCAGCACATCGATGCCATAAGTAGCGGAGCCATCGAGTTTGGCTGCATTGTCGATGCGCCGCAGCGGCTGGCCGATCAATTTGAACTGCGCCGAAGTCTTCAGGGTCACGTCCTTCGGCAGCGGCAACTGCGCGGCGCGCTGCGCCAACTCGCCAAAGGCAGCGCTCTTGCCGGAGGGGTGCAGCACCCGTCCGTTCTCGGCGCGGCATTCGCCGGCGGGCACTTGCCACAGCGCCGCCGCGGCGCCGATCAGCATCGCGCGGGCCGAGGCGCCAGCCTGGCGCAGCGGCATCCATTGGTCCGCCACGCTCGATGAGCCGCCGGTGCCCTGCAATCCGGGCACTGCGCGGATGATCTTGCCGAGCACATGACCGATGGCTCGCTTCGTCATGCCGTGATCGTTCGGCTGGAAGGGCAGCCCATCGATGATGACCGCCTGGTTGTTGTAGATGGCATCCAGAGTCGACTGCTCCAATGTCACCCGGGTCCAATCGGCATCCATCTCGTCGGCGAGCAGCATCGCAAGACTGGTCTGGGCGCCCTGTCCCATCTCGACCTGCGACATCATGACCGTCACTGTATTGTCGGAAGCGAGCTTGACCCAGCCATTGAGGGCGACTTGTCCCTGTCGCACGGCCAAGGGCTTGTCGGTCATCAATCGGCGCCGCTGCGGCGTCGCCGACCAACCGATCACCAGCGCGCCCACCGCCCCGGCGCTACCGAGGATGATGTGTCGACGCTTGAAATTTGGCATGGCGACACGGTAGGGATCCGCGATGCCACTGTCAAACCGCCGTCCCAAGGCTGGAATGCGTTGAAAAGGTCGAGGCGCGCCTCCGGGAAGGTGGGTAATATCCGGAATTTCCTATTCGGGGAGAATCAATGAAGCACTTCCTGTCGGTCTGCCTGGGGCTGGCTTTGAGCATGAGCGCAGGCAACGCCTCGGCGGATGGCCAGAAGCTGCGCCTGATCAGCTGGGCGGACTACGTGCCGGCGGATCTCATCGCAGCATTCAAGAAAGAGACCGGCATCGACGTGGAAGTGACCTTGTCGAATAACGAAGAGATGATCTCGAAGCTGCGCGCCACCGGCGGCGCCGGCTACGATCTCGCGCAACCTTCTCAAGACCGCATCGCTGCCGCGCAGCGCGACTTCGGCATTTACAGACCCTTGGATTTGACCAAGGTCAAGCTCGAGCTGTTCCAGCCCGAATTCCTGGATATCGTCCGCAAGAACACCACCATCGACGGAAAATTGTACGGCCTGCCGTATCTATGGGGGACCGATGGGCTCGTGGTGAATAGCAAGCGCACCAAGATCGCCGACTATCCGGATCTCTGCAGGGCGGATCTCAAGGGTAAAACCGCGGTCCGCTTGAAGCGTCCCACCTTGATGGCCTTTGCATTCGCCGCGGGCAAGGATCCCTTTGCGCTGTACGGCGACCCGAAGGCCTACGCCGCCCTGATGGATCAAGTCGGCGCCACGCTGATCGCATGCAAGCCCACGTTCAAATTCTTCTATGACAACAAGGATCAGTTGCTGAACGGCATACGCTCCGGCGAAGTGGTTGCCGCCATGATGTGGGATACGGGCGGCTGGACTTTGAGTCGGGAAAATCCGGACATTCAGTTCGTGGTGCCGCGTTCCGGCGCACTCGGCTGGCTCGATACCTTCGTGTTGCCGGCCCGGGGCAAGAACGATGCGGCGGCCTACGCATGGATCAATTTCACCATGCGCCCGGAAAACGCCGCGCGGGTCATCAAGTCGGTGGGCAGTTTCTCGGCCGCGAAGGATAGCGCCTCATTGGCCGATCCGCGTCTCAAGGCGCAGTATGCCGCGACCTTTCCCAATAACGACCTCAAAGCCATCCATTGGTATCCGGCGATTCCCTCCGGCTTGGAGCAATTGGAAGGACGGGTACTCGACCGGATCAAGGCAGCCAATTGAGCACTCCCGATCTGGCCGCAGAGCGGCTCGTGAAGCGTTTTGCGGATCACCTTGCGGTGGACTCGCTGTCTTTTTCCGTGCAGCGTGGCAGCTTCTTTTCGATCCTGGGACCCTCGGGTTGCGGCAAGACAACCTTGTTGCGCATGATTGCCGGCTTCATCGCGCCCGACGAAGGCGACATCGCCATCGGCGGCAGGAGCATGCGCGGAGTGGCGCCCAACCTAAGGCCCGTCAATATGGTGTTTCAGCAGCTCGCGCTATTTCCGATGATGTCGGTCGGCGAGAATGTCGCGTTCGGCCTGGCTCGCCGTGGTATGGACCGCAAGGACCGGCTGCAGCGAAGCAACGCGATGTTGGAGCGCGTGGGCTTGGCGGGCGCAGCCGCCAAGCGCGTGGACGAATTGTCGGGCGGTCAACGCCAGCGCGTGGCCATCGCGCGCAGCCTGGTTCTCGAGCCGACCCTGCTGCTGTTGGACGAACCCCTGGGCGCGCTCGATCTCAAGCTTCGCGAGCACATGAAAATCGAGCTGAAGCAATTGCAGGCGGCCTTCGGCACGACTTTTGTCTATATCACCCACGATCAATCCGAGGCCCTGGTCCTGTCCGATCATGTGGCGGTGATGAATCAGGGACGCTTCGAGCAGACCGGCACTCCCCAGGATCTTTACTACCGGCCGCAGACGCCGTTCGTGGCCGGCTTCGTCGGCGCGAACAATCGCATCGTCGGACGCGCCACTGCGCGCGACGGCGCAATGACCGAGATGACCACGGCGGATGGCTGGACCATGCGCGCGCTTCAACATGGCGATAGCGCCGTCGGCGATGCGGTCGAGGTGTTCGTGCGCCCGGAGATCGCCACCCTCGCGCGCAGCGCCGCGGAATTGCCGCCCGAGCAGCCGGCGCATGCCGGCGAAGTGCAAAGCGTGCTCTTCGATGGCGCGAATTCAGCCGTGCTTCTGCAGGAGATCAGGACGCGCCGCGAATTCCGGATTGCGCTGCCTCAGACCGGGCAGTTTTCCGACTTGAAGCCGCAGGAGAAAATCGCCTTCAGTTTCGATCCGCGGCGGGCGGTGTGCTTTCCGGCGCGCAGCGGCGTGACGCCTTAAAATGGCTGCGGCGCCGGTCAAATCCCCCGGGCAGGCGCCGTTGGTATTGGGTTTGTTGCTGGCGCCCGCGCTGCTCTGGCTCGCGGCGCTGGTGATTTTGCCGCATGTGGATCTTGCCATCCTGTCGTTTCGCGAACGCATCGGTCCGCGGCAGTACGCCGCCAGTCTCGCGCAGTACAAAACTTTTTTCGAGGAGCCGCTGTACTGGCATGTGTTCGTGCGTACGGCGGTGATGTCGGTGACCGCGACATTGCTCACGCTGCTGCTGGCATTTCCCATCGCATGGACCATCGCAAAACTGGCGCGCGGCCGCGCCGGCTCGCTGCTCTTCGTCGTGTGCCTGATACCCTTCTGGGTCAGCGAGACGGTGCGCACCCTGGGATGGATGATCCTGCTGCGCGAGTCCGGCGTGTTGCCGGCGCTGCTGGTCAAACTGGGACTCGCCGCCGTCCCGCCGGAATTGCTGTATCGGGACGCGACCATTTTGGTGGGCTTGGTATACACCTCGCTGCT
Source organism: Steroidobacteraceae bacterium (assembly GCA_035567075.1). GTDB lineage: Bacteria > Pseudomonadota > Gammaproteobacteria > Steroidobacterales > Steroidobacteraceae > Bog-1198. The sequence goes on along the minus strand of DATMRC010000050.1, from coordinate 90,782 downwards.
GTTCATGGTGGTGCCGCTCGTGACCGCGCTCGAGAGTCTGGACAATTCGCTGATCGAGGCGGCCTATGATCTCGGCGCCGGCGGCTTCACCATTCTGCGCAAAATCGTCATCCCGCATGCCGCGCCTGGGATCACCGCCGGCTGCATCGTGGTTTTCATGCTGACGCTCGGCAACTATCTGACGCCGACATTGCTCGGCGGAAAGAACTCGCAGTGGTTTACCGAACAGATCTACACGCAGTTCATCACGCGCTTCAATTGGGAGCAGGGAGCCGCGTTCGGGTTCCTGCTGCTGGGCCTGTCGACCGCGCTGGTCGTGGCGGGACTCAAGATCACCGGACAGCAGTTTGGTGAAGTGATGCGGCGAACATGATCCCGTCCCTGCCGCGACCCTTCTGGCTGCGGGCGGGCACCGCGGCGTATCTGCTGGCGTTTCTTGCATTCTTGTTTCTGCCGCTGATCGTGGTGGGTGTGTTCGCGTTCAACGATGCGCCCTACCCGGCTCCGCCGTGGCGCGGGTTTACGCTGGATTGGTTCCTGGGAAACGCGGCGGCGGGGCGCACCGGGCTGTTTGCAGACAGTGAACTGCTGGGCAGCTTGTGGACCAGCTGCGTGGTCGCCTCGTGGGTGACTCTATTATCGGCGCTCATCGGCACGAGCAACGCCTTCCTGCTCGAGCGCGGCCGGTTCCGCGGCAAGCAAACATTGTCTGTCTTGATGCTCGCGCCACTGGTGATTCCCGGAGTCATCCTGGGGATTTCCATTCTGGCCTTCGCCAGCCGCATCGCGGAATTTGCCGATGACGCCTTCGGCCTGGAACTGGATTTCTTGCGGCCCGGATTGCCGTTGGTGGTCCTGGGCCAGTTCTCCTACATTGCAACCATTGCCACGCTGACCATCAGCGCGCGGCTGCGCCGCTTCGATACGACATTGGAAGAAGCCGCGCTCAATCTCGGCGCCTCGAAGGCGGCGGTGTTCCGCACCATTCTCCTGCCCTTCTTGAGGCCGGCGCTCCTGGGTTCGGCTGGCATTTCATTCTTGATGTCGTTTGCGGATTTCAACACCACATTGATGGTGGTCGGATCTGATTCGCCGTTGACGGTGATGATGTACGGCCGCATGCGCGAAGGCGCGAGTCCGGTGTTGAACGCGGTCAGTTTGTTTCTCATGATCGCATCGGCGGCGCTGGCGCTTACGCTGCTACGGCGCAGCGACGCAGGCCGCCGCGCATGATGCGGATTTTCTGCCGGCATGCCATCCCTGACACTGGTTTGCCGGTCCACCTGATGAACTTGCTTGCCACGTTGAGAAAAGCAGCAGAAACCCTCATCGTGACCCTGGCCGTCACGGGTTTCTTGCTTGCGCCCCTATCCGCGATCGCCGTGCCTGCAAAGAGCGTCCTGGTACTTTATTCCAACAATCGATTGGTCCCCGGAAACGTCGCGGTCGACCACGGTCTCGGCGCTGCATTGCAGAACACCGGCGAGAGGTCGGTGCGGACCTACTCTGAATTTCTTGATAGCCCGGAATTCAGCGGTGAGGCCTATGAAAACCTGGTGGTGTCATATCTGCATGGCAAGTATGCAGGGTCACCTCCCGATGCGATCGTTGCCGTATCCGACGATGCGCTTGGCTTCATCGTTCGGCACCGAGCACAACTCTTTCCAGGCGCTCCGGTCGTATACACGGGTGTGCCGGCCAAGGTGCTGCAGACCCTGCAACCCTTGCCGGCCGACATCGTTGGCGTACCGAATGACTTCGATTATTCAAGCACCATATCGCAGGCCCTGCGATGGCACCCGAACGCACGGCGTCTCGTGATCGTGACGGGGGCTTCCTGGCAAGACAAAGCCACCGAGGCCCGTCTGCGCCGTGAACTACCCGCTGTTATGGGTGGCGTAGCGACCGAGTTTTGGTCGGGTTTGCCCGTCACTGTGCTGCAAAACAGATTGCGTAGCCTGGATCCGGGCAGCGTCGTATTCACGGCGGGCTTTTTCCAGGATGGAGATGGCAACCAGTTCAATCCACATGATTCTGCCATCCTCATCGCAAGCGCGGCCGCCGCGCCGGTGTATGGGCCATTCGAAACCTTCATCGGCACTGGTGTGGTCGGCGGTCGGATGCCAAGCTTTGAACAGATGGGCAGGCAGGCAGGTCAAGCCGTCAACGCCATATTTGCCGGCGCGGCGCCGGCCACCCTCCGCTTACCCACCAGCACGCCGGCGCCCCTGCAACTCGATTGGCGCCAGGCGCAGCGCTGGCGAATCGATGAGAAAATGATCCCTGCCGGCACGGTCGTGCATTTCAAGGAGCCGTCGGTTTGGGAAGCCCACAGAACCGAAGTGCTTATTGCCTTGTCGGTCATTCTGCTGCAGGCCGCGTTTATCATGGCGCTCTTCATTGAACGGCGGCGCCGGTCCGCTGCCGAGCTCACGACGCAAAATCTCAACGCGCAACTGGCACATGCGTCCCGATTGGCGGTGGCTGGTGAATTGACGGCCGCCATTGCCCATGAAATCAACCAACCCCTGGGAGCCATACAGACAAGCGCCGATGCGGCCGATTTGCTTCTGCAGTCCAACGGAGATCGTCGCGAGGACTTGCTTCGCATCGTCACGCGGATCCGTCGCGATACTGTGCGTGCCAGCGATGTCATTCGCCGCCTGCGCACACTGCTTGCCAGACACGAGCCTGAGCGACGCGCGTTCGATCTTGCTGCTGCAATGTCGGACGTGGCAATGATATTGCGTCCGGAAGCTGAGCGACGCAAAGTCACGCTCGATGTCCGTCCCATGTTCGCGCCTCCCTCGGTCGCGGGCGATCGGACACAAATTCAACAGGTTCTGATCAACCTCGTCCTCAATGCGATGGACGCGGTGACCGGCCTGCCCGAAAACCGGCGCCTCATCGAGGTGTTGATCGAGCGGCGCGACGCCAACGCCCGGATTAGCGTGCAGGATCGCGGTTGTGGGATTCCTGGTGAGACCCTGCCGAAGCTCTTTGATTCCTTCTTCAGCACCAAGCAGCAAGGGATGGGACTCGGATTGTCCATTGCGCGCTCGATCGTCGACGCGCACGGTGGGCGTATTTGGGCCGAGAACCGCGAAGGCCATGGCGCCGCCTTCCACGTTGAACTGCCGGAGGCTGTCGCTGAAGCGGTGGCATTGCCAAGTCCGTTATGAACAAACCACCGATTATCCATGTGGTTGATGATGATGAGTCGCTGCGCGCGTCGCTGATCGAATTGTTCAAAGCGGCGGGATACGGAGTTCGCGAGTACGCCTCAACCGGCGATTTCTTGCTGGCGCCGCCTGCCGATGAACCCGGTTGCCTGCTGCTCGATGTGCGTTTGCCCGGACCATCGGGTCTTGAATTGCAATCCGGAATGCGCCGACATGGAATTGATCTGCCGGTGATATTTCTCACCGGTTACGCCGATGTCCCAACCAGCGTGCGGGCAATGAAGGCAGGTGCCGTGGATTTCCTTGAAAAGCCCGTAACCCGCGAAGTCCTTCTCGAGGCGATTCGGCGCGCGCTCGCCTACGATGCCGCACAGCGCGCGGTTCGCGACAGTGCCCGAAAACGCAGCGCGCGGTTGCAGGCACTGACCATTCGTGAGCGGGAAGTGTTCGACCGGATTGTCGAAGGCAAGCTGAACAAACAGATCGCAGATGAGCTGGGCGTCGCGTTGCGCACGGTGAAAGCGTATCGCTCGCAGCTGATGATCAAACTCGGCGTTAACTCGGCAGCCGAGCTTGGCAAATTCGCAGGACTAGAGGCCTCTCCGCTCGGCGATTGATCATTGCGGGCAGCTTCGCCCGACCCCATGCGGCGCTGCCTCGACCGCTCGCCATGCACCTTAGGGCAGCAAGTCTGCACCAAGTGCCACTTATCTTCTCATCAGGACGCTGCCACGATCTCGACAAGAACAGTGTCCGGTCCGCCGATCGGTCAGCGAGACAATCAGGAGTTTCGATTATGGCGGTGACGGGCAGCGCGCGGGTGGTACTTGTTGTCGAGGATGACGAGAGTATGCGTGAGGCCATTGGAAATCTGCTCAGCATTGCAGGCTTCGTCGCGGTGGCCTATGAATCCGCTGAGGCCATGCTGAGCGATCAGACCAGCGAACGGCCAATATGCGTGATCAGCGACCTGCACTTGCCGGCCATGTCGGGTCTCGATTTGCTGACGGCATTGCGCCGCCGAAGTTGGCACCCGCCGGTAATCTTCATCACCGCCGATGACATGGCGTCGACCCGCCAGGCGGCCGAGCGACTCGGCGCCGCTGCCTACCTCGCCAAACCTTTCCCGAGTAGTGCGCTGCTGACGACCATCGAAAAACTCGAGACCACAACCAGGGGACCGCAATGAGTCGCGAAGTGCCGACTGTATTCTTGGTGGATGACGCCGAAGAGGTGCGCTCTGGCGTATCACGTCTGTTGGCCGCTGCGGGCTATCAGATCCGGGTCTTCGATTCGGCAAGGCGTTTTCTTGATGAGCAGGACGCCGGGGCCCCTGGCTGTTTGCTGCTGGACGTTTGCATGCCGGATCTGAGCGGGATTGAGCTGCAGCGCGCCCTCAAGGGTTCGCCGTATGCCCGACCAATTGTTTTTCTGACCGGCATGGGCGACATCCAGACCAGCGTGACTGCCATGAAGGCGGGAGCGGTGGATTTTCTGACCAAACCGATCGACGCGCAGCGGCTATTCGCAGCGGTCGAGCAAGCGCTGCGACTCGACGCAGAGCAGCGTCTGCAACGTGCTTTTCGCAACGAGGTAGCACAACGACTGATGATACTCACGCCGCGCGAGCGGCAGGTAATGTTGCAGGTGATTCGCGGCCGGCTCAACAAACAGATCGCGGCGGATCTTGGCACCGGGGAAAAAACGGTGAAAGTACACCGCGCCCGGGTGATGTCAAAGATGCGCGCGCGCTCCGTGCCGGAACTGGTGCATATGGCCATGCGGGCCGGAGTTGCAATCGAATCCACTCCGCATGCTCCAAAAGCGCCCCAGGGGGCTGAGGCAACGTTCTGACTCGCGCTTGAAAATCGGCCTTACCTACCTTATAGAGGATTTCGACGCTGCCGCGGCTCAACTGCCTGCGGCGCTGACGCAGCCTGGCGCGCAAGCTGGACACCGGTGAACGGGCACTTTACTTTGCAATTTTGTCCCCCACTCACTGCATATCGATCATGAGGAGCAGGTTATGAAAGCCGTGATTGCCGCCTATGCGCGCTCGCCCCAGCACTTTGCGCGCAAGGGCGCGCTCGCCACAATCCGTCCCGATGACATGGCGGCGCAGGTGGTCACCGGTCTGCTCAAGCGCACCAAACTCGATCCCGCTCTCATCGAGGACCTGATTCTCGGCTGTGCCTACCCGGAAGGGGTCCAGGGATCGAATATTGCGCGCATCGTCGGCGTGTTGGCCGGCTTGCCGCAGGAAGTGGGCGGCATGACCGTGAATCGCTTTTGCGGCTCGTCCATGTCGGCCATTCAGATTGCCGCCGCGCAGATCGAGGCCGGCATTGGCGATTCTTATCTTAGCGTCGGCGTGGAATCCATGAGCATGGTGCCGCAGGGCGGCTTCAATCGAACGCCGAATCCCGAGCTGATCGCGCGCCACGCAGATATTTACATCACCATGGGCCAGACCGCCGAAAACGTGGCGCGGCGCTATAAGATTTCGCGCCCCGATCAGGAGGCCATGGCCGTGGATTCGCATCGCAAGGCGGCGCAAGCCCGCGAACAGGGGCGTCTGCGCGACGAGATCGTGCCGATTCGCCTCGGGTCCGGCGAACTCGTGAGCGAGGACGGCTGCATCCGCCCCGGCACCACGCTCGAGGCGTTGGCGAACCTCAAGCCTGCGTTTGCCGAGGATGGCGTGGTCACCGCCGGTACCTCGTCGCCGCTCACCGACGGCGCCGCGGTGGTGCTGGTCACCAGCGAGGAATTTGCCGCGCGGCATGACTTGCAGCCACTGGCGCGCATACGGTCAATGGCCACCGTAGGCTGCGATCCGGCGGTGATGGGAATCGGTCCAATTCCCGCCACCCGAAAGGCGTTGACGCGAGCCGCCTTGGGCGTTGCCGCGCTCGATGTGGTCGAGCTCAACGAAGCATTCGCCTCGCAGGCGCTCGCCTGCATTCGCGAGTTAGGTCTGGATCCGGCCAAAATCAACATCGACGGGGGCGGCATGGCGCTTGGGCATCCGCTGGGCGCAACCGGCGCACGCATTACCGGGAAGGCGGCATCGCTGCTGGCCCGTACCAAGGGCCGCTATGCGCTGTCCACGCAGTGCATCGGCGGCGGCCAGGGCATCGCGACGGTCATGGAAGCGATGTGAATCCCGGCTCCTAGAATGCTGCGTCGAGAGTGATGCTGACCGGACAGTGATCGCTGCCCAGGATGAAAGGATGAATCTCGGCACTCTTGACCGCGGCGCGCAGCTGCGGCGATACCAGCACGTAGTCGATTCTCCATCCGATATTGCGCGCGCGTGAATTGGCAAAGTGGCTCCACCACGAGTAGTGCCCGTTGCCCTGGGTGAACAGCCGGAAGGTGTCGACGAATCCGGCGTCGACGAAAGCCTGGAAGCCCGCGCGCTCCTCATCGGTAAATCCCTTCTTGCCGCGATTGGGTTTTGGGTTGGCAAGATCCAACTCGGTATGCGCAACATTGAGATCACCGCAAAATATCACCGGCTTGGTTGCTTCCAGCTGCTTGCAGAATGCCAGGAAGGCGGGGTCCCAGTGTTTGAAGCGCAGTTCGACCCGGCTCAGGTCATCCTTGGCATTCGGCGTGTATACCGTCACCACGTAGAAGTTCGCGAATTCGGCGGTGATGACCCGGCCTTCCTCGGCGCTGTCGCGCTTCAATTCGTCGGCGAATGAAAATCGTTGCGCAAAGGCGCTGGGAAAGCCGTTGATGACCTTGAGCGGCTCCTGCTTGGAAAATATCGCCGTTCCGGAATAGCCTTTTTTTACCGCCGAGTTCCAGTGCTCGCGGTAATCCGGCAATTCGATTTCAATCTGGCCGCGCTCGGCCTTGGTTTCCTGCAGACAGAGAATGTCGGGTTTGTGGGCCTCGAGAAACTTGAGGAACAGCCCTTTCTTGTGTACCGCGCGAATACCATTCACGTTCCAGGAATAGATCTTGAGCATGTCTCGCACCCCTCCTCCCTCGCTGCGGACATTTCATCACATGCGCGGTGTTCGACATAACGAGACGCGCAACCCGTTGTGCCGGAAGACATTTATTGCGGTATTGACAATCATTCGCATTCGCGTTCACAATAGCGGCCATGATAGTTTGTGTATGCAAAGCGGTGTCGGAGCGGCATATCCGGGTCGCCGTCAAGGGTGGCGCGGCCAGCCTGCGCGACCTGACGCGCGAGCTTGGCGTGGGAACCTGCTGCGGCAAATGCCTGCCGGAAGCCAGAGCCGCACTATCCGCTTCCCTCGATGCCTGCGATTCCGTGGCAACCGGTTTTTTCTCCCCCGCCACCGAAATCGCGGCCTGACGATATAGATTCCCTTTAGATTTCGCGCCGGGCTTACAATCCCGTCGCCGGGGCCCTGCGCTCCGCGCGATCGCCGTTTCATTCCACGCGCCATAGGGGGCCTCGTGCAGGGCAACACCAAAGTTCTGGAATACCTCAACCAAGCGCTGAAGAACGAACTGACCTCCATCAATCAGTATTTCCTGCACGCCCGCATGCTCGATAACTGGGGCATGAAACAGCTCGGCAAATTGGAGTACGAGGAATCGATCGATGAGATGAAGCATGCCGACCGCCTGGTGCAGCGCATACTTTTCCTCGAGGGCCTGCCGAATCTGCAGGATTTGGGCAAGCTGTTCATCGGCGAGGACGTACGGGAAATACTGCAATGCGACCTGCGCAGAGAGATGGAGGCGCATCCCATGTACAGCGCCGCCATCAGCCACTGCGAATCGGTCCAGGATTTCGTCACCCGCGAATTGCTGGTGCAGATCCAGAAAAGCGAAGAAGAACACATCGACTTCATCGAAGAGCAGCTCGGATTGATCGACAAAATGGGACTGCCGAATTACATTCAAAGCGCCACCGGGGAATTGGCGGAGAGCAACTCCGCTTAAGATCCCGCGCGCGACGGACATGATAAAAAAAATACTTCTCGGCCTCGTCGTTTTACTGGTGGTGGCCGCGGTGGTGGGTTGGCTGCTGCCGCGAAATGTGCGAGTGGAGCGCGTCGTCGTCATCAACCGGCCCGCGAGCATGATCTTCGCCACGGTCAATTCATTTCAGCTGTTCCCCAAATGGTCGCCGTGGCAGGACCTGGACCCGAACATGCACCAGACCGCCGAAGGACCGCGCGACGGCGTCGGCGCGAAGCTGGTCTGGTCGGGCAATGCCAAGGTGGGCTCCGGCACGCAGCTGATCACCGATTCGACTCCCGATCGAGCGGTTGCCAGCGACCTTGATTTTGGCAATGGCGTCGCGAAATCGCTGCTGACGCTGACTCCCGAAGGACCGGCAACGCGGGTCAGCTGGACGCTTGGCGTCGACATGGGCTCCAATCCCATCGGTCACTACATCGGCCTCACCATGGATCGAATGATTGGACCCGACTTTGCGCGCGGCTTGGGGAATCTCAAGACCCTGCTCGAGAGCATGCCGAATGTGGATATCACAGGATTCGATGCGCAAGCCGTGCAAATTATTCCGGCGCCCGTATTGCTGGTCGCGGAAACGTCGGCGACCGCGTCCAATGCGATAGCGGACGCCTACATGGACGGCTTCTCGAAAATCGCCAAATTCATGGCCACGCGCAAGCTTCACCAGAAGGGTGCGCCGCTCGGCATCGATGGCGCGACCACGGCGGCCAGCTACTCATTCGATGCGGGTATTCCCGTGGACCGGGGCGATATCGCCGGCGCGGATGGCGTGCGTGTCGCCCAGAGCTACTCGGGACTGGCATTGAAGAGCATCCATATCGGTCCCTACGACGCTCTGCCAAAAACCTACGAGAAACTTCGCGCCTACATGGCCGTGCACGGCTACGCTCAAAATGGCGCGACATTCTCTTCGTTCGTCGATGACCCTGCGACCGTCCCGATCGAGAGCTTGCGAACCGAGGTTTACGCCCCGATCAAGTAGCGTTGGCGGCGCGCGTGCCGGTGAAGGTCGCGCTGCCCAAGAGATGGCGGGCGGTGCCGCTGATGCGATCGCCGTCCACCGTCGCCGTGAATTTGAAACTCAAGGGCATGGGCTTGGTTATTTTTGCGGACCATTTGAGCTCATTGCCCTCGGCCCTGCCGTCTCTGATGACAACGTGGTGATCGGCATCGGACAAAGATCCGGTCAGCTTCCTTCCCTCGACATGCAGCTCGAGCACGCCCGATTTATCGCCCATCGGCGTCTTGATCGTGATATTCCACCTGCCTCGCAGCATCGCGCCTCCAAGCCCGCTATGCACAGGCGGGTTGCCGCGGACAGGCGCCACTTCGCGGACAAATGACGCTCGCCTGCGAGCCGAGCGCATCGGCCACCCAGGAGATATTGAGCACCTGTGAGGCGGCGCGAATCGCGGCGCTCGCCTCGGGAGGTATCGCGCCGTCGCCGCCGCCGTGGCGGCACGATTCGGCCACCGCGTCGACGATGTCATCGCCGTCGAAGCCCTGTGCATCCAGCGCCGGCAGCAGGTCCACGCCCACGGACAGTACGTGCGACTCGTCCAAAGCGTCCTGCGTCAGGAACGAGTGGCAGCAATACAGGCGCGCGCGTTTACCGTCCTGCATCACCGAGATCTGCGATTTCGGTGTCTGCACCGACGGCGGATCGGGGGTGTTGAGCAGTCGAAATACCGCCCACCGCGGACAGGGATCCGATACCAGGCTCATATTGCCCCACGGCAATGGGATTCCATTGCCGCGATATACGGCGCGCAGGTAGCCGGGCGGATAAGCGTCAAAGAAATGCCAGTGCCGGTAGGGCGACACGGCGGTCATGCGGCGCATGACCAGCGCCGGCGTCACGCCAACCTTGTGACAGGCGGTCACGCTGTGGGCCTCGCGGATCAGGAAGCGCCGAAACGGAATGCGCGGGCAGAGCAGCGCTCCGGCGAAAAAGCTGCACTCGAAATCGCGCCAGGCGTACAGCACATCCTGCGCGCCCATGCCGCCGGCCGAGGCGCCCGGCTCGCCTTCGGACAGATGCGCGGCGCTGTGCGGGGATATCACGCCGTCGCCGTTGTGCAGAATCTTGTGTCCGATGAAGAACGCCAGTTCGTATTTCAGGCGCTCCTCCTGGCTGCGCAGGCGTTTATTGATCAACACGGTCCCTGGCGGATGAAATTGCGAACGCACCAGCGCGCCGCTGGGTTTGCGGCCGTCGCCGTCGAACCATTTGATTCCCAAGCCAAGACGCGTGCATAGCGCCATCACGGCATCCAGGGTCAGGGGCATCTGCCGATTGCCGCATTCCTCAGCCGCCCGTTCGATATCGGGAAAATTATTGTGCCGGGTCTCCTGCCAGACGCGGATCAGCAGTTGCGCGAATTGCCGTCCGGTGGTGCCGGTTTGCGAGAGCAGTTCCGGCAATGCGTTCTGCAGCAGCTCATGGGAAAACAAGAATGCCGGCTCCAACGGCATGGCCTCGAGGCCACCGCGCTGCCTGGGAGCGGGTGCCACTTCGACGCCCGTGTTCTCGTCGAGGAACCAGCGCGCCTCCTTGCTGAAGATGCCGGCCAGCATCTCGAGCATTTCGGCCGACGGCATGCGCTTGCCGTTTTCCACCATGCTCAAGTAGGACACCGACGGCGCGCCCCCCGCATCGACCTGCACGCAGCGCGCCGAGAGTTCATCGAGGGTCAAGCCGTTGCGCTTGCGCAGCGACCGCAGCTTCGCCCCGAGAAAATGTCCCTGCCGTATCAGACCTGCCATGGCTTTTTGGTGAAATTCACACTGTGAAATTTCTAATGTGTAAATCTGCAGTTTGAACACTCTAAACTCGCCGCTATCGAGACGCAAGCCCGCCTTTGGAACCCTAAGGAGAACTGACTTGAGCCAGCAGACACTGAACCGATGGCATGGTGTGGAACGCCCCTATAGCGAGGCAGACGTGGCCCGGTTGCGCGGTTCTGTCCGTATCGAGTACTCCCTCGCGCGGTTGGGCGCCGAGAAATTCTGGCGTTTGCTGCATAGCGAACCGGTGGTGGCGGGCCTCGGCTGCATGACGGGTAACCAGGCCATTCAGACGGTCCAGGCGGGCCTCAAGGCCATCTATTGCTCCGGATGGCAGGTTGCCGGCGATGCCAATTCGGCCGGCGAGGTATATCCCGACCAGAGTCTGTATCCGGTCGACTCGGTACCTAAAATGGTCGAGCGCATCAACAACGCCCTGCTGCGCACCGATCAGATTCATCACATGGAGGGCAACCACGACATCGATTGGCTCGCCCCCATCATCGCCGATGCGGAAGCAGGTTTTGGCGGAAATCTCAATGCCTTCGAGCTCACCAAGGCGCTGATCCGGGCCGGCGCCGCGGCCGTGCATTTTGAGGATCAGTTGTCGTCCGCCAAGAAATGCGGCCACCTGGGCGGCAAGGTGTTGGTCTCGACCGCCGAGGCGATCAACAAGCTGGTGGCTGCGCGCCTCGCGGCCGACGTCATGGGAGTGCCGACCGTGGTCATCGCGCGCACCGACGCCGACGCGGCGGACCTGCTGCTGACCGATCACGATCCGCGCGACACGCCGTTCCTGACCGGGAAGCGCTCCAGCGAGGGATTCTTTTATGTGAAGGCGGGCATCGAGCAAGCCATCGCGCGCGGTCTGGCTTATGCGCCGTACTGCGATCTCATTTGGTGCGAAACCTCCAAGCCCGATATGACCGAAGCGAAGCGTTTCGCGGCGGCAATTCACGCCAAGTTTCCGGGGAAATTGTTGGCGTACAACTGCTCGCCCTCGTTCAACTGGGCGGCAAAACTGAATGCCGCCGCCATGAAAAGATGGCGCGAAGAGCTGGCCGCGCTGGGTTACCGCTTCCAGTTCATCACGCTCGCCGGCTGGCACGCGTTGAATCTGTCGATGTTCGAGCTGGCCTCGGCTTACGGCGCGGATGGCATGCTCGGCTACTCGCAGTTGCAGCAACGCGAATTTTCTCAAGAAGCCGCAGGCTACAGAGCGACCAAGCATCAAGCGTTCGTCGGTACCGGCTATTTTGACGCCGTGCAAACGGCCATCAGCGCGAAGAGCTCCACCGTCGCGATGGCGGGCAGCACCGAGACCGAGCAATTCACGGCACCGCCGCCGTCGGCGCCGTCGCCGTCGCCGCAACGCGTGGTGGCATAAGGACGCCATGAACGCAGACCTCGCCGCGCTGGATGGAGCAGCCGCATCGGCTGCTGCGCCCGCTTCTCCGGCAATGGTGGGCACGACTGCGAAGGATTATGCGGTAACGATTGGCGAGCACTTTCGCCTCTACAACGAGGAATTCGGGCGCATTACCCGGCGGGCGGCAGAGAATTTTCTCGCCCAGGATTGGCATACGGCGCAGCTCGACGCGGTAGTACGCATCGAGCTGTACGAGCAGAGAGTGGCGCGCTGCGTGGCGCTCGTCGGCAGCCAATTGCAGGGGCAACGCACCGATGTGGCGCTGTGGGCCGATATCAAACGTGCGTACGAAACCCTGGTGGCGCGGCGCCCCGACAGCGATTTCTATCACACGTTCTTTAATTCGGTTACCCGCGATCTGTTCGGCACGGTGGGCGTCAACCGCGAAGTTGAATTTTGCGCCACCAGCGTGGGCCGCGCTTCGGGATCCGTACCCATCCGCGTCTATCGGGTGGGCGGATCCTTGCCGACCGCCGTGCGCGAGGTTCTCGCCGACTTGCCGTTCGGCGCCGCCATCGGCGATACCGACTCCGCCGTGCACCGCATCAGCGCCGAGATCGGCCGGTACTTTCAATTGGGCCGGCACAGCGGCGCGCCCGAATCGATCGAATTGATAGAGCCCGTGTTCTATCGCGGCACACAGGCCTTCGCGGTCGGCCGACTGATCGGCGACGGCGCGATCACTCCGCTGGTCATCGCCTTTACGAATTCTTCGCAAGGTGTACACGTCGAGGCGGTGATGCTGTCGCGCGCCGACGTGGGTTCGCTGTTTGGCTATGCGCGTTCCTACTTTCACGTCGACCTGCCGGTGGTCAGCGCCGCCATCACGCTGTTGCGCTCCTTCATGCCGCGCAAACCCGTCGACGAGCTGTACACCGTGCTGGGGCGCGCCAAGCAGGGCAAAACCGAGCGCTATTTCGCGTTGCATCGGCATCTGGACAAATCGATCGACAGTTTCGTGCATGCACCGGGCGAGCGCGGCCTGGTGATGATCGTCTTCACCCTGCCCTCGCACGATCTGGTGTTCAAGGTGATTCGCGATCGCTTTGCCCCACCCAAGACCACCACCCGCGCGGAAGTCATCGAACGCTACCAGTTCGTGTTTCGGCACGACCGGGCCGGCCGCCTGGTCGATGCCCAGGAATTCAAGCGGCTGCGGCTGCCGCGATCGCGCTTCATGCCGGATCTCGCCGCGGAACTGTTGTGCGACGCCAGCGAGAGCTGCCGGGTCGAAGGCGAGGACCTCATCGTCGAACACTGCTACATCGAGCGCCGCCTGCGGCCGCTCAATTTATTCCTGCGCGAAGCCGAGCCTGCAGCCGCCGAGTCGGCGATCATCGATTACGGCAACGCCTTGCGCGATCTGGCGGCCAGCAATGTGTTTCCCGGCGACTTGCTGCTGAAGAATTTCGGGGTGACCAGCCACGGCCGCGTCATCTTCTACGACTACGATGAAATCTGCCTGGTGTCGGACTGCGTGTATCGCGACCTGCCGCAAGCGCGCACCGAGGAGGAGGAGACCAGTGCCGAGCCATGGTTTCACTGCGGGCCGCGCGATGTGTTCCCGGAGCAATGGCTGCCGTTTCTTTCCATACCGTCCGCGCTCCGCGAGGTGTTCGTGCGTGAGCATGAATGCCTGCTGACGGCAGCATGGTGGCGCGCGCAGGCCGCGCTTCAATCCGCGAACGCCGCGTAGACGAGATCGCGGAACAGATTGCGGTAGTAATCGCGCTGGCCCGGAGCTTGAATGAGCATCAGCGCGAACAGTTGCTCCGCCGGATCGACCCAGAAGGTGGTGCCGGCGAGGCCGCCCCAAAAATACTGCCCGACCGACCCCGGAACGGGTGAAATTCCGGCCTGCAGCCGCACGGCAAAGCCGAGCCCGAAACCGTAACCCGGCAGCAGCAGATCGGGCGCTCCGGTGATGGGCCCCAGATGATCCGCCGTCATGAGTTCGACCGTCTTGCGGCTCAATAGGCGTACCCCATCCAGCCTGCCGTGGTTCAGCAGCATCTGCAGGAAGCGTGCGTAGTCGCCCGCAGTGGACACCAAGCCGCCGCCGCCCGACTGAAATTGCGGCTCCTCCTTGACCTGGATCAACTGCACCGCCGAGCCGGTGTCGGGATCCTTCGCGAATGCCTCGGCGAGGCGCCCGTGATCGGCCGCCGCAACATGAAAGCCGGTATCGAGCATGCCCAGCGGGGCAAGGATATGGCGCTTGAGATAGTCCCCGAGACTTAAGTCCGACAGCACTTCGATCAATCGGCCGATCACGTCCGTCGAGCGGCTGTACTCCCAGGCCGAGCCGGGCTGATGCAGCAGCGGCATCTTGCTCAAGCTGGCGACCTGATCGGCATTGCTTTGGTGGCGGTTGTAGATCTTTGCCGCCATGTACATCTTGTGCACCGGCCCGTTGCCGCGGAACTCATAAGTGAGCCCGGAGGTATGACGCAGCAGATCCTGGATGCTGATGGGCCGCGTGGCCGGCACCAGTTCGATCTCCGCGCCGCGCGGCACGGCAACTTTCAGGTCGGCGAGATCCGGCAGATATTTTGCGATCGGATCGCTGAGCAGGAAGCGTCCTTCCTCCCACAGCATCATCGCGGCCACCGAAACGATGGGCTTGGTCATCGAATAAATGCGAAAGATCGAGTCGCTGCTCATGGGCGCGCCGCTGGCGGGATCGCGCCGGCCGAAACTCTCGAAGAAGGCGAGTCGACCCCGCCGCGCGATCAGCGCCACGGCCCCGGGCAAGCGCCCACTCGCGACCTCGGCCGACAACACCTTCCCCAAGCGGGCAAGAGCGGAGCTGGAGAGCCCAATGTCTTCGGGCGTGGCCATGGGAAGTGGGGCTGCTGTCATGGAACTGGATTCCCTTTGAGGTGAGGACTTGTCGGCGCACCGATTATAGTTGAGCATCACGGGCAAATTCAGGCTACCTCATGAAGCTATACAACGAGCATAATCCGGCGCCCAATCCACGGCGCGTACGCATCTTTCTCGCGGAGAAGGGGATCTCGATCCCTTTCGTTCACGTCCCCATTCGCGAAGGAGCGCACAAGACGCCCGAATTCCGCGCCTTAAACTCGCTGGGACAACTGCCGGTGTTGGAGCTCGACGATGGCTCCACGCTGTCGGAAAGCATTGCCATTTGCCGCTATCTGGAGGAACTGCACCCGACACCCGCCCTTTTCGGCGACGACGCGTGGCGGCGCGCCCGCATCGAAATGTGGATGCGGCGGATCGAGTTCGTGCTGATGAGCCGGATCGGAGCCGTGTGGGTGAACACGCATAAATACACGGCGCATCTGGGCACGCAGTACAAGGACTTCGGGGAGGCGAGCCGGGTGCGCGCGATCAAGGCCATGCAGTGGCTGAACGACGAACTGGCCGGGCGCGAATTCATCGCCGTCGACAATTACTCGATGGCCGACATCGTTGCCCTGACCACCATCGACTTCGCCACATTCATCGGCATCGAGATGCCTGCGGAACTACCGCACCTGCGGGCGTGGCATGCCCGGGTGTCGGCGCGCGCCAGCGCCGCAGCCTAACTTGGCAAGTCTGTAAACTGAGATTTCAGCAGGCCGGCGGCAACCAGTGCGTCGACCACCGAGCCGTCATGACCCGGCACAATATGAATGCGAGGTTCCGCGGCGCGCAGTTGCTTGAGCGCGGCAAGTTCTCCGAAAACCGCGTGCCGATCCTCGTCCTTTATCATGAACGTTGTGACGAGCCGGGCGCGTTCGCGTTGTAGTTCAACATTGCGCAACAGCCAGGCAACATCGCCCAGAAACAGAAACTCAGCGCCGTTCGCGGTTCGCACGTAGACCATCTGACTTCCTGGCGTATGACCGGCCGCCTTGATAAGCACGACACCCGGCGCCACCGCAAGATACTTCTCATAGCTGATCGGCACATAGCCGTCCAATGCGTGATCCGGAAACTTCGCCGGCAACATGAGTTTCGGATTGGCGAGCTGCTCGCGGGTCAGCCTGGTTGACGCCAGCACGCTCGACAGACGCGGATGAACCGTAAGACCGCCGATGTGATCCAAGTGTTCGTGCGTGATGAGGATCTGCGAGGCCTTGCCTATCGCACTTTGCATGCGCGCAAATGCAGCGGCATCGAACGAGTTCAGATTGTCGCCGCCGATTTCCTTGTTGAGCGCGGTATCGACAATGACGGATGTCTGCGGAAATACAATGCGATAGGAAAACACCGGCAGGTCGCGTGTCTGCCAGCCATCGCCTGCCACAATCACGGTGGCGGGTGCTTTGAACACCCCGATGCGCTCCACCTCGATAGCGGTCGGCGGATCGCCCGGCATGGCGCCCGCCAGACGGCGAACTTCGCCGATATCCAGCGCGAACTGGCTGTCGGCTGGCGCATGGCTTTCAACCAGCAGCCAGTAGTAGGCGGCTCCCGCGATCACGACGAGAATGGCTACGGCGACGAGAGTGTTGCGAATCCAAGGTTTCATGCGTATCTCCGTGACGAATGCGCAAATCCGCGCAACAATGTGCCAACTATAAGCTGGGATGCAATGACATGAAAATTCTGATGTTGGGCGCCGGCAGCGTCGGCGGCTTCTTCGGACTTCGTCTGCAGGAAGGCGGGGCGGATATAACGTTCTTGGTGCGGCCCAAGCGCGCGGCGCGGCTGCGCGAACGTGGATTGCGCATTTATGGACCCCGCGACGAGCTGCATGTGAAGCAATTGCAGCTGTTGGAATCCGGTGCTGCCGCGAGCGGCTCATTCGATGCAGTCGTCTTGAGCTGCAAGGCCTACGATCTGGCGAGCGCCATGGACGCAGTGCGACCGTATCTCGGCACCGGCACCGTCATACTACCGCTGCTCAATGGCTTGCAGCATCTCGAAGTGCTGGATCGGGCCTTTGGCGGTGCACGGGTGCTGGGCGGCCTGGCCCAGGTATCTGCGACCCTGGACGCCAATGGCGATATCAAGCAGCTCACCGAGGTTCAGGCGCTGGTGTACGGCCCGCGCAGCGCGGTGCAAGCCGCAGCGGCCGGCGCACTGGACAGCGCTCTGCAATTGGGAAAGTTCGAAGCCCGGATGAGCCGCGATATCATGCTCGAGATGTGGGAAAAGTTCGTCCTGCTGGCTTCGTTGGCGGGCATGACATGCTTGATGCGCGCCAATGTGGGTGAGATTGCCGCGACCCAGGACGGCGCAGCCTTGATGTTGCGCATGCTGGACGATTGCGCGGCCGTCGCAACGGCCGCGGGCCATGCCCCGCGACTCAATTACATGACGCCGATAAAGGCGCTGCTCACGCAAAAAAACTCGCTGTTGGAGGCGTCAATGCGCCGCGACATGGAACAGGGCCGCGCGACCGAAGCGGATCACGTGGTCGGAGACATGCTGCGCCGGGCCGGGGCCGCCGGCGTGGACTCTGAGTTGCTGAAGGCCGCCTATTGTTCGTTGCAAGCCTACGAGCGTGCGAGAGCGGCGAGCACCGATCGGCCCTGAAGTCTAACCGCGCCGCTGCGTTTGCACGGGGAGCGGTAGGAAACTAGAGCTCAGTGCTCGTCGTGGTGCTCGTGATCTTTATTGTCATGGTGATCGCGGTCTCGATCATCGTGCTTATCGTGGCCGTGTTCATGTTCATGTCGATCGTAGTCCGGGGCATATTCCGCCGATCTAACGAAGTAAACCGGTCGATTGCAGGCATGGTACTCATGACAGTACTTGCGCCAGTTCTTGGCGTGTCCAGGCGGTACGTGTAAGTACACCGGGGGCGGCGGCGATGCTTGCGGCTCGATCAGCATCGGCTGCGCATACACGACCGGCGGCGGCGGTTCGTTCCCCAACCGCACTTGCCCGTAGACACCGGGTGCAATTTCCCCCGCAAGAATGACGTGAATATCCAAATCCCCAGCGCGGCTGGCGCCGGCGCTGGAAATCAAAATTGCGGCCAATCCAATCAATGCTCTGCTGCACATTTTTCAATGCTCCGCGAATGAAGTTCAAAAAAGTGTACGCGCTGCCGCCGCCGGCCCCATTGGTACTGCGTCACAGTTCGCAACCTTGGGTGGTCAGGCCGGCTTTCGCTGCGCCGCGTAATCGGCGAGCACCAAGCTGACGCATTCGGTCAGCCGCGTTGCGTAGTCGATGTGCAGGAATTCGTTGGGTCCGTGGGCATTGGAGAGCGGCCCCAGCACGCCGGTGACGAAGAACTGCGTTTTTGGGAATCGCTCGCCCAGCATCCTCAAGAAGGGGATGGTTCCGCCGCCACCAAGGCTCACCGGCTCACGCCCGAAGACATGTCTCGAGGCGCGCTGCAGGGACTCCTCGAACCAGGGCGCAAATGCAGGCGCGTTCCAGCCGCCCGACGATGATTCGGGCTCGAAGCTCACGTGCGCGCCGTAGGGCGGATCGCGCTCGAAAGCCGCGCGCACAGCGCGGCTCGCCTTGCCCGGGTCGACCGTGGGCGGCAGGCGCAAGGACACCTTCAAGGTAATTTCCGGCAACAGTACATTGCCCGCCGTGTGCACCGGCGGCAGGCCATCCGCGCCGGTCACCGCGAGGGATGGGCGCCAGGTATTGTTGATGAGCAGTTCCCGATGATCGGATGTCACGGGCCGCGCGCCGGCGACGAAGGGGATCTTGTCGAGGATGTGCGCGCCCAGCACATCGGCGGCCATTGCGATCTGGGCGCGCCGGTCGTCGGGAATGCCGGCATGCAGCTCATCGAGCAGCAACTCCCCCGTCAGGGGATTTTCAACGCGCTCCAGCAACTGTTGGGTGAGCCGAAACGCCGTTGGCGCAATCCCTGACGCCAGCCCGGAATGCGCGCCCTCGCTCAAAACGCGCACCGTGAGCCTCCCCACCAGGTTGCCGCGCAGCGAGGTCGTGGTCCAAAGCTGCTGGTAATTCCCGCATTCCGCGTCGAGACAAACGACCAAGGAAGGCTCGCCAAGCTGTGCGCCCAGCGCATCGAGATGCGCAGGCAGATGCACGCTGCCGCTCTCTTCGGTGGCCTCGATCAAGATCACACAGCGCGGCAGCTCAATCGCCTGCGCCTTGAGGGCCGCAATTGCCGTTAACGAACTGAACACTGCGTAGCCATCGTCGGCGCCGCCGCGGCCATACAGTTTGCCGTCGCGTATCACGGGATCCCAGGGACTTAAGCCCGGCAACCAACCGGTAAATTCAGGCTGTTTGTCGAGATGCCCGTACAGAAGCACGCATCCTTGCCGCTCGCCGGGAATATCCACCAGCAGTATGGGCGTCATGCCCGGCAATCGGCGCACCTCGACGCGCATGCGCGGCACCGGTTGCAGGCGGCACCACGCCGCCATGAGCTCGATCGCCTGATCCATGTACCCATGGCTCTCCCAGTCTGGATCGAACGCCGGGGACTTGTTCGGAATGCGTATATAGGCCTGCAGCCGCTCGACGATCGAGGATTGCCAGACGTTTTCGATGAACTGACGCAAACCCGAAAAATTCATTCTCTTCTACTCCCTGGGGCGGCCCGCGGCTTCGGGCCATACCCAATTCTTGATTTCCGGCATGTCTTCCCCATACCGGTTTATGTATTGCCTGTGCTCGATGAGCTTGTCCTGCAATTGCTGCCGCAAATAATCGCCGCGACTGCCGATCTGCGGCAACCGGTCGATCACGTCCGTCACCAAATGAAACCGATCCAGGTCATTGAGCACGGTCATGTCGAATGCCGTGGTGATCGTACCTTCCTCCTTGTAGCCGCGCACATGCAGATTCTCGTGATTGTGGCGGCGGTAGGTGAGCCGGTGTATGAGCCAGGGATAGCCGTGGTAGGCGAAGATCACGTGCTTGTCCCTGGTGAACAAGGCGTCGAAATTACTATCGCTCAAGCCATGCGGATGCTCGGACGGCGGCTGCAGTTTCATGAGATCGACCACATTGACCACGCGCACCTTCAATGTGGGCAGCTCGCGCCGCAGAATCGAAACGGCGGCAAGCGTCTCCAGCGTCGGCACATCGCCGGCGCAGGCCATGACCACGTCCGGGTCGCCGCGCTGATCATTGCTGGCCCATTGCCAGATGCCGATGCCCTCGCTGCAGTGATTGATGGCCGCATCCATCGTCAGCCATTGGGGCGCCGGATGTTTGCCCGCGATCACCACGTTGACGTAGTGGCGGCTGCGCAAACAGTGATCCATCACCGACAATAGGCAATTGGCGTCCGGCGGCAGGTAAACACGCACAATCTCCGCCTTTTTGTTCACCACGTGATCGATGAAGCCGGGATCCTGGTGCGTGAAACCATTGTGATCCTGGCGCCAGACATGCGAACTCAACAGATAGTTGAGGGATGCGATCTTGCGCCGCCAGGGCAGCCCCGCCGTCACCTTCAACCACTTGGCGTGTTGGTTGAACATCGAGTCCACGATGTGAATGAACGCCTCGTAGCAATTGAACAGCCCGTGTCGGCCGGTGAGCAGGTAGCCTTCGAGCCAACCCTCGCATTGGTGCTCGCTCAGCATTTCCATGACGGGTCCTGTGGGCGCGAGAAACTCATCGTCGCTGGTGGTGTCCGCCATCCATTGACGATTGCCGGCTTCGAACACCGCTTCGAGGCCGTTCGACAGCGTTTCGTCGGGGCCGAAGATGCGGAAGTTGCGCGGCTCCGCATTCAACTTCACCACGTCGCGAAGAAACTTCCCCAGCACGTGCGTATCGCCGATGCCGGCCACACCCGGCTTAGGCACGGCGACGGCGTATTCGCGAAAATTCGGCATGCGCAAATCCCGCAGCAGCATGCCGCCGTTGGCGTTGGGATTCGCACCCATGCGCCGCTGCCCGGTCGGCGCGAGCTCAGCCAATTCAGCCTTCAGCCGGCCCCGCGTATCAAACAGTTCGGCCGGCCGATAGCTGCGCAGCCATTCGTCGAGCTGCCGCAGGTGCTCCGGATGCGCGGCAGGATTGGTGAGCGGCACCTGATGGGACCGGAAAGTGCCTTCATTGCGTTTGCCGTCGATCACCTTCGGGCCAGTCCAACCCTTCGGCGAGATCAGCACGATCATCGGCCAGCGCGGACGTTTCGCAATGTTGTCAAGACCCCGGGCGCTTGCAACGGATGCGCGCGCGTCCGCCTGAATTCGGCGAATCTCCTCGACCACGGTGTCCAGTGTCGCGGCCATCGCTTGATGCATGGGCATCGGTTCGTGGCCTTCGACGAAGTGCGGAGTCCAGCCCAACCCAAGCAGCAATTGCTGAAGCTCGTCGCGAGAAATGCGCGCCAAAACGGTGGGATTGGCGATCTTCCAGCCGTTCAAATGCAGGATCGGCAGCACCGCCCCGTCGTAAGCAGGATTCAGGAATTTATTGGAATGCCACGAGGTGGCAAGCGGACCTGTTTCGGCTTCGCCGTCGCCGACCACGCAGGCGGCGATCAACGCGGGATTGTCGAACACCGCTCCGAATGCATGACTCAGCGAATATCCGAGTTCTCCCCCTTCGTGAATCGACCCGGGGCACTCGGCCGAGGCGTGGCTCGGAATTCCTCCGGGAAACGAGAACTGGGTGAACAGCCGTTTCAGTCCGGCCTCATCCTGACTCACGTTCGCATACACCTCGCTGTACGTGCCCTCGAGATAGGTGCCACTGACCACCGCCGGCCCGCCATGGCCCGGGCCCGATAGGTAGATCATGTCCAGGTCATACTTTTTGATGACCCGGTTCAAATGCGTGTAAATGAAATTCTGCCCCGGTGTTGTGCCCCAGTGCCCGAGCAGCATGCGCTTCACATGCTCGATTTTCAGTGGCTGCTTCAACAGGGGGTTATCGCACAGATAAATCTGTCCGACGGACAAGTAGTTTGCGGCGCGCCAATAGGCGTCAATCTTCTGCGCCATTTGCGCATCGAGCACCGGGCTTCGGTCTGGCACTGGCATGGTCGCTCCGTTGTCGGTCATTTGGCGGTGATTCCCAGCAAACCCGCGGTCAAATCCGCGATGATGGATTCTTCGTCGGTGCGTATCACCCGGACCACGACGGCCCCGGCGTCGCTCGATATGCGCGGCGCATTCCGCAAGTTCTTGGCTTCGTCGATCTCGATGCCGAGAAACTGTAGTCCATCGCAGATTCGGCGGCGCAGCGGCGCGGCGTTTTCGCCGACGCCGCCGGCGAACACCAACGTGTCCACGCCGCCGAGCACCGCCGCAAACGACCCAATCCATTTTTTCGCCTGGTAACAGAACAGCGCCAGCGCTTCGCGGGCGCGCGAGTCGCCGGCCTCACGACCGAGCAGATCGCGGACATCGGCGCTGGTTTCCGAAACTCCGATGAGCCCGGATTCGTGGCTGACCATGGTCTGAAATTGTTCCGCGTTCATAGACTCGGTAAGCGCCAGGAAACTCATCAGCCCGGGATCCAAATCGCCCGAGCGGGTGCCCATGACCAATCCGGAGGCCGGCGTAAAGCCCATGCTGGTATCGACGCAGCGGCCGCCCTGCACCGCGGCAATACTGGCGCCGCTGCCCAGGTGCGCGAGGATGACCCTTCCTTCCGCCTCGGCCGGACCTCCAACGCGGGTCAATTCCTGCATGAGGAAAGTGTAGGACAAACCATGGAAGCCATAGCGCCGCACGCCCTTGGCCATGAAGCGGCGCGGGATCGGCAACTGCGTTGCGACGCCGGGCATGCTGCGGTGAAAGGCCGTGTCGAAACATGCGACGTGCGGGACCTTGGAATAGGCGCGTTGCAACGCCTCGATGAGTTCGATTTCCCGCGGCAGATGCTCGGGATCAAACGGCGTGATGCTGCGAAGCTCGGCCAGCAGCTCCGCGGTAAGCATCTCGGGCGCCGTGTGCAGCATGCCATGCACCACGCGATGCCCAACGGCGGCGGACGCCGCCACCACCGGCTGCCCGCGCAACCACTCCACCAGTGAGTCCACGCCGCGTCCAGGGCCGATGCTGATTTGCGCCGCCGCCTGCCCCGAATGACGCACCGTCAGGCAAGCCTCCGGGCTCCCGATGCGCTCCAATTTTCCATCCAGCACGCGGCTCGGCCGTCCGGAGATTTCAAATACGGCAAATCGAATGCTCGACGAACCGGCGTTGATGGTCAGTATGTTGGGCATGGAACCAATTTCGGCATCGTCAACAAACTTCTGAACAGCTTTGGAAGTTCAACCAGGTATGATGACAACGAGGTTACGAATGCCACACTATCATGCTGTTGTATGGATGGATCATCAAAACGCGACCGCCTGGCACTTCACGCCGACGGCGCAGGAAAACACCCACATCCACGCGCATGATCAGCACTTGCGCGTGCATAGCCGCAAAAGCACCCACGGCGGCCACAAGTCTCCCGCCGACCACCACTTCTTCGAGGATGTCGCGCAGGCGATCGCCGGTGCGCACGAGATTTTGCTGATGGGTCCGGCGCAAACAAAGCACGAGTTCGCGGTTTACTTGCGCGACAAGCATCCGCAGCTGGCAAAGTGCGTCGTCGCAGTCGAGAACGCCGATCATCCCACCGACGCGCAAGTCCTAAGCTACGCGCGCAAGCATTTTCCGGCGCTCGATCGGATGCAGTGAAAATCGCATCCCTAGGGAGCGTGCAGCGCCGCCTCGACGAGTTTGCTCAGGCCCGCTATGTTGCCCATCAATGCCGCAGGAAAACCATGGCGCTGCAGCAGATACTCGGGCGTATTGAAGGACACCCAGCAACGCTTCGATTCATCCTGCCAGGCGAGCACTTTTAGCGGCAGATCGAGAGCGAGCTTCGGCGCCGCCACCATCAACGGCGTGCCGCCGGTCGGATTGCCGAGAATCAACAATTGCGTCGGCCGCAGAGTGAGTCCGACCGCCGCAGCATCTCTGCTGAAATCGATGCGCGCGAACACGGTCATGCCATGGCTCTTTGCCACGCTCGCCAGCCGATCCAGCGTCTCATCGACGCCGCGCGAAGCCGCCAATGTCTTGATCCCCTGTTCAGAATCGGTCGCGTTCATTCCACACCTCGCCAATTGGCATTTGATACCCTGCCCGCCGGATTGCCTTTAGTCCAGCGGTCCGATGGAGCAGTCTAATGGAAGCTTTTTTGGTGTCGATTACCACGATTTCGATTGCCGAAATCGGCGATCGTACTCAGCTCCTGTCCCTGCTGCTCGCGGCGCGCTTTCGCCGGCCGTGGCCCATCATCGCCGGCATCCTGTGTGCGACATTGGCCAATCACGCGCTGGCGGGAGTCGTCGGCGTATGGTTTGGGTCCTTGCTGAAACCCCGCACTCTGCAGGTCGTCGTCGGCATCAGCATGATTGCGATGGCGTTATGGACCTTGAAGCCGGACAAGCTGGATGGAAGTGCCGGCGAGGCCAGCGCCATGGGCGCATTCCTCGCCACCTTGACCAGCTTCTTCATCGCCGAGGTTGGCGACAAGACCCAAATTGCGACCCTGGCGCTGGCCGCGGCCTACCCGAGTCTCCTCGCGGTGGTGGCGGGCACCACCGCCGGCATGATGGTCGCCAATGTGCCCGTCGTATTCCTGGGCAAGGCATTTGCGGATCGGCTCCCCGTCAAGGCCATTCACGTGGGCGCTGCCGGCCTGTTTGTGGTGTTGGGAGCCGTTTTTCTGATGCGCGCGCTTTGGCGGTGAAGCCTATCGAGATGCGCTAGGATTCGTTTAAATCCTGGAAATCGAAAAGCATGGGTCACGTAGCCAACGAAAAAACCAAGCTGCTGAATCGGCTCAAACGACTGCGCGGACAGATCGATGCCATCGAGCGCGCCGTGGAAGCCGACCACGAGTGCGCCGGCGTGCTGCAGCAGGCCACCTCCTGCCGCGGCGCACTGGACGGCTTCATCGCCGAGGTCATCGAGGATCACATCCGCGAGCACATGATCGATCCGCGCGCGGGTCGCGACGATCCGCGGGTGCTCGCCGCCGAGGATCTCGTCGAGATAGTCCACGCCTATCTGAAAAAATAGCGGCGATTCTCAACCCTTAGGTCACGCGGCGTTCATATTCCTGCCACACAGTAGGCGGACTTTGTTCAAGCCAATCCCGTGGACATATAGGGGGGTATACTATATTATGCGGCGCATCATGATGCGCGCATCGACCCTTGGAATCGCCACACAGGCGCAACGCCAAAGCAAATTGATCGCGGCGCTGACGCTGATCGCCGCCGCATCGTATTCGCCATGGTCGGCCGCGGCGGACGATGAGGCCTGGGCCGTTCATGGGCAATTCACCTACACGGAACAGTCGACGTCGGACTTCAATGCGCCCTACCGCGGCCCCCACAGCCTCTCGCCCGACAAGGGCGCGGAAACCATCGACGCGACGCTATTCCTGGGGGCGCGGCTATGGCGCGGCGCCGAAGGCTGGATCAACGGCGAGATCGACCAGGGCTTTGGGCTTGATGACACATTGGGCGTTGCGGGGTTCCCGAGCGCCGAAGCGTACAAAGTGGGCGCCAATCAACCGTACTACCGCCTGGCGCGGGCGTTCATTCGTCAGACCGTGGATTTGGGCGGCGCCGAGCAGCCGCTCGAAGCACAGGCAAATTGGCTGAGCGGCGCACAGAGCGCCGATCGCGTGGTCATCTGGCTCGGCAAATTCGGCGTCGTGGACGTGTTCGACACCAATCAATACGCTCATGATCCACGCGGCGATTTCCTGAATTGGGGCGCCATCGACGCGGGCAGTTTCGATTACGCCGCGGATGCCTGGGGCTACACGGTGGGCGCCGCGGTCGAGTGGTATCAAGGCGCCTGGACTTATCGGGCCGGCGTGTTCGATTTGTCCGACGTGCCGAACAGCGCGCATCTCGAGCCTGGGATGCACGAATTTCAAACCGATGTGGAGATCGAGCATCGTCATGAAATCGCCGGCCGGCCCGGCCGCTTGCTGCTGACCGTTTTCGACAGTCGCGGCCGCATGGGGCTGCTCGACGAGGCTGTGCAGGTTGCGCAGAGCTCAGGGTCGCCCGTGGACATCGCCGCAGTCCGGGCCTACCGCAGCCGCAGCGGCGCGAGCATGAATATGGAACAGCAGATCGCCCCGGACTTAGGCGCGTTCATTCGGGTGGGCAAGGCGGGCGGCAATGTCGAGCCCTACGAATATACGGACATTGACCGCTCCCTGGAGGCGGGTCTATCGCTGCAGGGCTCACGCTGGCATCGCAGCGGTGATACGGTCGGGCTTGTCGCCATGAACAACGGCATTTCCGCATCGCGCGAGGCGTACCTCAATGCCGGCGGGTTGGGCGTACTCGTCGGCGACGGTCAACTGCCGCACCCCGGTCCGGAGCAAATCATTGAAACCTACTATTCGGCCGCGGTATTGAAATTCGCGCGTTTGAGCCTGGACTATCAATACATCAATCATCCGGCCTACAACCGCGATCGCGGGCCGGTTTCGGTGATTGCAGTGCGGCTGCACGCGCAGTTCTAGGGCAGCGACCTTCACTTGCCCCTGTCGCGGCCGCTCAGTACCATCGGCCGGCGCACCCAACTGCTGCATAAGGAGAATCACGTGGGATTGGCATCAGAATTCAAAGAATTTGCGATGAAGGGCAACGTGGTTGATCTGGCAGTGGGCGTCATCATCGGCGCGGCCTTCGGCAAGATCGTGTCCTCGCTGGTCGGCGATGTCTTCATGCCGGCGATCGGCAAGATGATCGGCGGCGTGAATTTCTCGGATCTGGCAATCGGCCTTGGCGCGGACCCCGCCGGCAAGGCTGTGCTCATCAAGTACGGCGCCTTCATTCAAACCATGTTTGATTTTGTCATCATCGCGCTGGTGCTGTTCATGTGCATCAAGGGCATCAACAAACTCAAGAAGCCGCCGCCGGCTGTCGCTGCGCCGCCCGCAGCGCCGCCGCGGTCGGAAGTGCTTCTCCAGGAAATTCGCGATTTGCTGGCAAAGCGCGGCTGAGTACTGCTCGCGCTCGCGCCTGCGGCGAGCCTGTGGAGAGTCAAACCCGGTTTCAATCTCAAGGAGAAATTTATGGGATTGTTCGACGGAATTTTGGGTGGAGTGGTCGGTGCCGAGATGGCCACCGTGGTCAATGGCCTCATCGAGAAACACGGCGGCGTACAGGGAATCGTCGCGCAGTTGGAGCAGCAGGGTCTCGGCGGCACGGTGCGCTCATGGGTGGGGACGGGTGCCAACCAGCCCATCACCACCGAGCAAATTCATCAAGCTTTTGGATCCGACACGGTCAAGGAATTGGCCGCCAAGGTCGGCCTGTCGCCCGATGTATTGGCCGCCAAGCTGTCACAGGTTCTGCCGCAGGCAATCGACAAGATAACGCCCGGCGGGTCGGTCCCCAAGGCCTGATCGCGTTCGGTTCAATTGCACTCAAGGAGATTCGTTCATGGTCAAACGAGCGCTGTTCATTTCCCTCCTCGCCTTAGGTTTGGTGGCGGCGCGCGCCGCCGATACGGGCCCGCGCTTCTTCGCTCCGCCCGGTGCGGATCCAAAAACATCACCGCCCTTCAGCAATGCCGTGCTGGTCGATGGCACGTTTTATGTGGCAGGTCACCTGGGACTCGACCCGGCCACCGGCAAGGCCGGATCGGACGCTGAAACCGAAGCGCGCTTGGTGATGGACGCGGTCAAGCAAACCCTGGAGAAGGGGGGCTTGACGATGGAGGATCTCGTCTCGGTCACCGTGTACTGCACCGATCTTGGTCTTTACGACAAATTCAACGCCGTCTATCGCGGCTATTTTCATGAACACTATCCGGCGCGCGCCTTCATCGGCGTGGCATCGCTGGTGCGCGGCGCTCATTTTGAAATCGCGGGCGTCGCCATCAAGCCGAAGACGCCGCACAAGCCGTAGCGGCGCTAGCCGTCGATCAGTCTTCTCGCTCGATTTGGCGCCGCCTTAGGTGGCGCGCGGTTGCTCGGCGAGCATCCTGTAGATTTTGAGGACCCTGGGGACGTAGGCCATCGTTTCGGTAAATGGCGGGATTTGTCCGCCATTGCGGTCGACCGCCTCCTCGCCCGCGTTGTACGCCGCGAGCGCCAGCCTGATGTCCTTGCCGAAGCGATCGATGAGAAATTTCAAATAGCGGGCGCCGGCATGAATATTTTGCCGGGGATCATAGGGATTCGAAACCCCGAAGCGCGTGGCTGTCGCCGGCATCAACTGCATCAGGCCGACGGCGCCCCGCTTCGATACCGCATGTGAATTGAACCCGGACTCGACCACGATCACCGCCCGCAAGAGATTGGGTTCCAGCGCCGAGGAGACCGCGGCATGCTCGATGATCGAATCGAATTGCGTGGCTCTCGCGAGCAGCTGCGCATCATAGCGATCGCCGCTCTCGGTCCGGTCCCGCGGCGAAAGCACCAGCAATCGATAGCGGTTGTTGTCGGGAACATCGGTGTAATGACGCTGTCCGCTGGAATCCAGATAGGTGTAAATCTTTGGGTTCGCTGCAACGGCCGATTGGGCGATGAGAATTGCAGCGAAAAATGCGAGCTTCGGCGCCATGGGTTTATCCTTGACCCAGACCCTATCGGGAAAGGCCGTGCGCCGATGGGACGTGCATCTAACATCCACCGCGGCCGCGCAAATTCGCATGCCGGGGCTCAACAGGGATCTGCAAATTCGTGATTATGGTGCGTCACTTTGTGACGGCGTTCGCACCCGCGCTGATTCGCTCACGCAATCCAGCGAAACCCAGCACATCCGGATCGTCGTCGTGAACATAAAATGGCGTCCTGCCTGGTTGAATTCCTGCGCGACTCTAGCGGCATCGGGGCTGACATAACGCCGGAGCGGCTGAAAATTCAGCGCACCCGGGCGATCGAAGCTGAAGGGTACAAAGTGGCTGAAACTGCTGATTGGAAGCAAAAATATCGCGACTCGCTCGTCGAGATGGAAGCCGAGGAGATCCGCTGGCGGCACGCCGAACAGGTGCTGCGACGGCTGATCGGGCGTCTGTGCGCCGCCGGCATGGGCGTGAATCCGAGACTCGACGATGAACTGATCGCGCTCGCCGCCGCAAATCGCCGCAATGCCGAGGCCGATGAACTGGCGCGGCTGGCCGATTCGCTGACCACCACCGTGGTGGCTGTCGATGCGGTGTCGCCGGTACCGACGATAACCTTCCCGGCGACCGACACCCAGACTCGCGTCGCGATCAAGTCGCTGCTCGAGCGCCTCCCGGTCAACGACGCGGATAAGTCGACGACCCAGGCCCTGATCGCCGGGCTGGCCACGGCAAAGAATGATACCGCGCTGGCCGCCATCGTCACCCGGGCCGCGGATTTGATCCACGAGCACAGCGAGCATCTGGCGCGCGAGCGCCAGCAGGCCGCCACAATACTGTCCGAAGTCACCAAACGCCTCGAAGAAATGGCCGGTTTCCTGGCCGAATCGCATCAAGAGAACCGCAGCCGCTTTGACGACACGCAGACTCACAGCGACACCGTCATGTCGCAGGTGCGCGAGCTCAGCGACGAGGTCGGCAGCGCCACTGAATTGCGGCTGTTGCAGTCCCTGGTGAGCGCGCGATTGGAGCACGTCGCAAAATACGTCGGTGAGTATCGCAGCCGCGAAGAGCAGCGATTGCGGGAATTCACCGGACGCGCCGAACGCATGCGGACGCGCATCGAGAATCTGGAACGCGAAACCACGGAGCTGCATTCGCGCTTGGCCAGCGAGAAACAAGGCGCCCGGCTCGATCCATTGACCGGGGTTGCGAATCGTAAATCCTTCGACGAGCGGTTCACGCAGGAAATCGCCAGCAAGCCGCGCGCCGAGCGGCCGGTGGCCATGTTGTTGTGGGACATCGACAACTTCAAATTCATCAACGATAGCTATGGGCACCGCGCCGGAGACCGCGTGCTGCAAAGCGTTGCCGCCTGTTTCATGGCGGCGGTGCGCGGCGCGGACTTCGTGGCCCGCATCGGCGGCGAGGAGTTCGTCGTGTTGCTGAGCGGGCCGAAGCTCATGGATGCGATGCAGATCGCCAACCAGGTGCGCTCCGCGGTGGAGGCGTTGCGCTTCCATTTCAGGGGGACGCCGGTGCGGGTCACCGTTTCGTGCGGAGTCACTGAATTGCAGGAACACGATACCGCTGAGGCGGCGTTTGACCGCGCGGATTCGGCGCTGTACCGCGCCAAGAACGGCGGCAAGAACCTGTGCGTCGCCGCTTGAGGGAAACCCTCCGCTTTCTCTAGTTAACAGATATTTAACGTATTTTTTCGAATTCCAGCACTGATTTTTGGCGCATCGTCGCTAGAATCATTTCCCAGCCGAAATACTTTCCCTTAGTCGCTAGCAACATATTGCGGCAGGCAATCGATCGTCGGCGACGTAAAGTTAGTGCGTTGCAGCATCAGGATGTCAATACGATCATGAGCAGCGTTCCAGAATCAGGACTCAGCGAGGCGGCAATCGCGGTTCCCATCGGGAATCCGGGCGTCCTGGCCGAGCCGCGCACTGCGGTTAGGCTGCGCGCGTGGATGCTGACTGCCGTTCTGTTCTTGGTGCCGCTGGTCACTTATTGCCCGGCAACCTTCCATGATTACGGCCTGCGCGATGATTATTCCAATCTGCGCGAAGCGCACGAGGAACTCGGCAAGGTTGTGAAATTTTGCGCTTCCCACGCGCGGCCGATCTATGGCTGGCTGTTGCAGGCCACCTTCGGTCAGACGAGTTCGGTGCAGAACCTGGAATGGATGCGCTTCGTCGCCGCCCTGCTGCTGGGGGCCATCTCCTTGGTGAGTTTTCGTGGCTTGCGGGCGCTGGGATGGTCCATCAACAGCAGTTTGATTTTTGCGGTGCTGCTCGCGTTGGTGCCGTCCGCGCAGGTCATTGCTGGTTGGGCGGTCGGCTGGCCATATGCGGCGACCGCCTTATTGGCGATTGGCGGATTCTTCACGGTTGAGGGTGCCTTGAGCGTCGGGCTGAGCGCCGGCGTCGGCCGCGCCGTGAGTCAATGGGCCGTGGCGGCAGGCCTCATGGTTGTGAGCGCGCTGATTTACCAGCCAAGCGCGCTGTTCTACGTCGTACCACTGGCGGGCGCCCTGATCGTGCAACGTCATCGCACGGTTGCGCAAACGGCCCGCTGGGCGCTGATCCACCTTGGATTTGTCGCCGCCTCGCTGAGTCTGGCTTACGCCGTGATGTCATTGCTGTACGCCAGCCATATATTCGTCAAATCCGGGCGAATCGCCTTCGAGGCACACTGGGGCGGGAAGATCGCCTGGTTTCTGCAGGAACCGCTGCCCAATGCCCTGAGTCTTTTCGTGGTGAACGACAATAACCACCGCGATCACATGCTGTACCTCGCCTGCGCCGCGCTCATCGGTGCAATCCTGGCTGCGGGCGTCTATCTCGAGTGGCGCCGCCACGGCAGGCATCGCGGCATCATCTGGATGTGCGGGCTCATCGGATTGCCCACGTTCGCGTTCGCGGTCAGCTTGATCGCCTCGGAACGCTACGCGACTTATCGCACCATACTTGCGATGACCGCCGTGCTGCTGTGTTTCCTGGTAGCGTCGATGGGCGCGCTGACGACGCGCTGGAGCCCCAATGCGCGCAGATTGCTCGCCGCACTCGTCATCTCGGTTGCGT
The DNA here is from genome assembly GCA_035567075.1 of Steroidobacteraceae bacterium. GTDB lineage: Bacteria > Pseudomonadota > Gammaproteobacteria > Steroidobacterales > Steroidobacteraceae > Bog-1198. Next base: position 58,846 of record DATMRC010000050.1, on the reverse strand, counting down.
TCTTTACCGCCCAGCATCGTGTGTACGCGTTGATCGCCGTGCCGCAGGGCAATGAATGGCAGTTGATCATGGCGGGCGCGAAGCATGTGCGTTTGGATGGTCCGCGACAGCACATATTCGCGATTGCATCGACGCCGGCGGACGTATCGACCGCGACGATCTACCACGACGAATTCGGATCGCTTTCCTCGAATTCCGAGTGGGTGCCCCGGGAGATGTTCAAGCGTGCGATGCACGATTTGCATCCGGAGATTGCAAACCTGGATTCGCGCTATGACTTCGCGACCGGACCGAAGCTTCCGGACCACCAGCGCTTCGACGTCATCATCGATCTGCACCGCCTGCGCCAGTTCTACGTAAACAACTAGCCCGCTGCCCCCATTGCGCTCGCCTCGCGCAGCGCCGGCCGCGTGGTATAGGCTGGACCCATGATTGCCGGCCCCCTGTTGTGGATTTTCGCGGCGCTCGGCGCCTTCATGGTCGGCGTTTCGAAGGCGGGCATCACGGGATTGAGCATTCTGTCGATCGCGCTGTTCACGCAGGTGTTTCCGAGCAGCAAGCAAGCCAGCGGTTTGGTGTTGCCGCTGCTGATATTCGGCGACTTCGTCGCGGTATTCGCCTATCGCAAGCATACGCAGTGGCATTATGTGTGGCGGTTGTTCCCGTGGACCGCGCTCGGTGTAGTGCTTGGCTATGTGACTCTCGGCCGCATTTCCGATCACGCCACGAAATCGATGATAGGCGGGATCATCGTGTCGCTGGCGGCATTGAGCTTTTGGCGGCGCTATATATCCGTCCCCAATGATCAGCGTACGGCCGCGCTGCATTGGTCCGTCGCCGCCTGCATCGGAGTGATCGCTGGTTTCATCACGCTGGTCGCCAATGCAGCCGGCCCCTTGATGGCGATTTACCTGGTCGCCATGCGATTGCCGAAGATGGAATATGTGGGCACCGCCGCGGTGTTCTTCATGCTGCTGAATCTTTTCAAGGTGCCTTTCATGGTGGACCTGGGTCTGATCACCGTGCAGAGCTTCGGCTTCAATTTGCTGTTGGCGCCGGCCGTGTTGCTGGGCGCCGTGGCCGGCCGTTGGCTGCTGATTCGCGTCAACCAGACCTTGTTCGAACAGCTCGTGCTGGCATTGAGCGCGATCGGCGGAATTCTTTTGTTTTTGTAATCGGCCGCCGTAATCGTGTAGCGTGCGGGTTTAACAATCGGGGGCAAGCCATGGGGACTCGGGGCGGTTTGTACGGTCTTATTGTTCTGGTCGCCGATGTTTGGGCGCTCATCAACATATTTCAAAGCAGCGCGGACACCGGCAGGAAGGTACTTTGGACGGTGCTGGTTATCGTGCTGCCCGTGCTGGGGTTCATCCTCTGGTTTTTTTTGGGCCCGAAGACCGCCAAAGCTTAGGCCGCGAGCTAGGCGTGCGCTCCGGGTCCGGCTGTCACCGGGCGGCGGCGGCTTGGTGCAAGCAGCATCGCCGCCTCGTAGCAGCTATCGCGCAAGGCAGAGTCAACGGCCGCGAGCACACGGTCGCGAACCGCCGGCGCGCCCGCCGGCAACAGCTCGGCGATGCGGCCCAATTGAGCAATCGTGAGCTCGAGTGCCTTTTGCAGATTGTCGACGGCGTTCGGCACCGATTGTTCGGGGCCAGGCGAGAGTACATCGGTGTCCAACAAACCCAAGTCCTTGGTGAGCGCAGCAAGCTGGCGCTTCGAGCGCTCTATCGCCTCGATGCTGCGCGGGCTGACCGCGCGCGTCAGGGTTGCAATGTCGTGGCGGGTATTTGTCAGCACACGATCGAGACGATCAAGCCACTCGATCCAGTAAAGCGAACCGTACATTTGTGACTTCCGAAGTTTTGGTTGCCAACTTGCGTCGGCGATGGATTTATTATTTCAACCCAAGACTACCCGGGTTGGACCTGTCTCGCTACCATGGCATCGAGCAACGCGCTATTCACCCACTGAGTCACAATAATTGACCACCCTGCGGCCAAGAGGCCTGTAAATACATACAGGAAAGCAATGCGTGCTCGCCACATGGACGCCCACAAACTCGGCAGCACCGGATGGCTGCGGGCCGCGGTTCTGGGTGCGAACGACGGGATTGTTTCCTGCTCCAGCCTGCTGCTGGGACTCGCGGCGGCGCATGCTTCGCACGCAAATCTGCTGCTGAGCGGCACCGCGGCGCTGGTGGCGGGCGGGATGTCCATGGCGACCGGAGAGTACATCTCGGTGCACTCGCAAGCCGACTTGGAAGCGGCGGCGCTGATGGAGGAACGCGCCGAGCTCAAACGTGACTTCGCCGGCGAGAAGCACGAATTGACCGAAATCTATGTGCGGCGCGGGCTGGATTCCCACCTCGCGCGCCAGGTCGCGGACCAGCTCATGGCGCATGACGCCTTGGGCTCGCATGCGCGCGACGAACTCGGCCTGGCGCCGGATACGAGAGCCCGGCCGCTGCTCGCGGCCATGGCTTCGGCCGGAAGCTTTACCATCGGCGCGGCCCTGCCCCTCGGCGTGGCGGCCATCGCACCCCAAGAGCACTCCATGATTGCAATCGCCGCCGCCTCACTCGCCTGCCTGCTGTTCCTCGGCGGATGGTCAGCCCGGGTGGGCGGCGCTGCGGTCGTGGCGGCAGCCCTTCGAGTCGCGTTTTGGAGCGCGTTGGCGATGGCGGTGACCACCGCGGTCGGTGCGGCGGTCGGCGCATTGTGACCTGCGAACTGCTCAGCGTTGCGCAGATGAACGAGGCCGATCGATTGACGACGGCCACCGGTGCGCCGGGTAAGTTGCTGATGCAACGCGCAGGTGAGGCCGTCGCGCGGGAAATCACGCGCCGCTTCACGCCGCGACCCGTGACGGTGCTGTGCGGCCCCGGCAATAACGGCGGCGATGGATTCGTTGCGGCCAGCGCATTGGCGCAGTCCAAATGGCCGGTGCGGGTTGCTTTGCTGGGCGATCGGCACACGCTTCGGGGCGATGCGCAACATTTCGCGCGGCGCTGGACCGGCGCCATCGAACCGCTCACACCCGGCGTGATCGATGGCGCCGAACTCCTGGTCGATGCATTGTTTGGATCGGGCTTGAGTCGTCCCCTCGATCCGCAGGTCTTGGATACCCTGGCGCTCGCGACGCGGCGCAAAATCCCGCTCATCGCGGTGGATGTGCCCAGCGGAGTCATGGGGGACAGCGGGGAATCGCTGGGCGCTGCCGCGTCGATTTGCACGGTCACCTTCGCGAGAAAAAAACCCGGTCACCTGTTGCTCCCCGGGCGTGAATTGTGCGGCGAGGTCGTGGTCGCGGATATCGGCATACCGCAGAGCGTGCTCGAGTCGCTGCCCATCAACACCTGGGAAAACGATCCTGCGCTGTGGCTTGAAAAGCTGCCGCGACGCCATGCGTCGCTCAACAAGTATTCGCGCGGCCATGCGCTGCTGTATGGAGGCTACCCGATGACCGGCGCCGCGCGCATGGCGGCGCGCGCCGCTGCACGCATCGGCGCGGGACTCACCACCGTCGCAGTGCCGGAAGTGGCCTTCGCGATTTACGCCGCGGCGCTTATCAGCATCATGGTGCAGCCGCTCAAGCAGGCGGATGATCTGGAGCGCCTGCTGTCGGACCGCCGCTACACGGCGTTCTCTATCGGACCCGGCGCCGGCGTCAATGCCACGACCCGTGCGGGCGCGCTGGCAATGCTCCGAACCGGATCGCCGGTTTTGCTGGATGCCGATGCGATCAGTGCGTTTGCACAGGACGCGGATGTGCTTTTCCAAGCCATTCGCGGTGCCTGCGTCATGACGCCGCACGACGGCGAATTCGCCCGGATCTTCGAGGCATCGGGCGATAAATTAACGCGCGCCCGCAGGGCGGCGCGCCGCAGCGGCGCCATCATCGTGTTGAAAGGGGCCGACACCGTCATTGCGGCACCCGACGGCCGCGCCCTCATCAACAGCAATGCCCCCACGACCCTGGCCACCGCGGGCTCGGGCGATGTGCTCGGCGGCATTATTTTGGGTCTGCTCGCTCAGGGCATGGAAGCATTCGCGGCGGCAGCAGCCGGCGTGTGGATGCACGGCGCGGCGGCGGCTGAATTCGGCGAGGGGCTACTGGCCGAGGATCTGCCGGACCTGCTGCCCGCAGTGCTGCGGCGACTCGCCAGCTTGGCTCCATGAGCACGTGGTTTCCACGGGTCACCGCCCACTCGCTCGTCGTCGTGATCAGCGTGCTCATCTACATTCTGACCACGCGCGTGCAGCGCGCGCGCCGGCCGCCTTCCATTGCCATCGCCTGGGTCCTGGGGCTGATCGCCCTGCCCTACGTCACGCTGCCCATGTATCTTTTTTTCGGTCGACGGAAATTGCTGCGCAAAATTTCGCCGCGCAGGAATTCGGGACCCCACGCCGGGCACTGGGCGGAAGATCTGATTCAAAGCTTCGGGCTGGCAGCGGCGGCGCCGGCCGCCGTGCGGATGCATCAGGACGGAAGCGCTTCGGCGCAGGCGCTGTTTTCGATCATGTCGAGCGCCGTCTCGCGCTTGGATATCTGCACCTTTATTCTGGGCAACGATGCGTTCGGCCATGAAGCAATGCAGCGCATAATCGAGCGTGCGCGATGCGGCGTGGAGGTGCGGCTGCTCCTGGACGGCGTCGGCTCGATGCAAATGCCAAGGTCCAGCATCAGGCGCATGGAGTCGGCGGGCGTTGCGACCGCGATATTCAGCCCCCTGTTCGCGCGCCGCACTCAAGGTCCGCGCAATCTGCGCAATCATCGCAAATTGGTGATTGCCGATGCGCAACTGTTGTGGGCCGGCGGCCGCAATTTTGCCGCCGAATACTTCACCGGCGCCGCCGGTGCACCACCCTGGCTCGATTTGACCTTCGATCTGCAAGGCGCGGTAGCCTGTGCCGCCGCGTGCCAATTTGAAGCCGACTGGGTCGCGGCCGGCGGCAAAGCCGCGTCCGGCGAATGGCCGGATTTGGCGGCGCTCGGCGCCGCTGCATTGCTTGCAACGCCGCGCTACTCCGGCCGCGCGCAGTTTCTGCCCAGTGGTCCGGACCAAACCGAGGATACGGTACAGGCGCTGCTGATTGACGCGTTTTTTCAAGCGCGCGAACGCGTGCTCGCGGTCACTCCCTACTTCGTGCCTGACGCCAGTTTGGAGACCGCCATGCGGCTGGCCGCGCGGCGCGGCGTGCAAATCGATTTCTGCATTCCCGCCGTCTCCAATCACCGGCTGGCGGACTTTGCGCGCAACCGCGCACTGCGTTCCTTGAGCCAGGCCGGAGTCAACTTTCATTTGCTGCCGTACATGAATCATGCAAAGGCCGTGGTTTTCGACGACTCGCTCGCGGTCTCCGGTTCGGTGAACCTCGATTCGCGCAGCTTGCTGCTCAACTACGAGTGCGCAGTTGTGTTCTACGGCGACGCCGAAATCAGTTGGCTCGCGGATTGGATTGCAGCATTGATTCCGGGCGCGCAACCATTTGATTGCCGCGCACCCGGTCTGTTGCGCGATCTCACCGAGGGACTGCTGCTGACCGTGGCATATCAATTGTAGGGTAGGATTCCTCCTACACGGAATTTATGATCTACCGCCTCTCGCCGCTCCGCCCCGCACGCATAGTATCCTTCAGCGCCGGCATGCAGGTGCGCAGTGGAATTTAAGGACTATTACAAGGTGATGGGGGTGGCGCGCAATGCCACCGAGGCGGAGATCAAGCAGGCCTATCGCAAGCTTGCGCGGAAATATCATCCGGACGTCAGCAAGGAAAAGGATGCCGAAGCGCGCTTCAAGGAGGTCGGTGAAGCCTATGAAGTGCTCAAGAGTCCGGAAAAACGCGCGGCTTATGATCAACTTGGCCAAAATTATCGCGCCGGCGAAGAGTTCCGGCCGCCGCCGAACTGGGATTCCGGGTTTGAGTTCAGCGGCGCGGGTCCCGCGGGTCCCGGCGATTCCTCGTACAGCGATTTTTTCGATGCCTTGTTCGGTGCGCAGGCACGCGCCGGAGCACAGCGCGGCGCGCATCGGGCGGGGCGGGGCGAAGATCATCATGCCAAGGTGTTGCTCGATCTCGAGGCGTCGCTTCACGGCGGAGCGCGTACATTCACCTTGAGAATGCCGGAGATCGATGACCAGGGCAGACTCATCGCCAAGGAGCGAACGCTCAATGTTCAAGTGCCCAAGGGTATATTGCAGGGCCAGCATATACGTCTTGCGGGCCAGGGCGCGCCCGCGGCGGGCCAGGCAAAACCGGGGGATCTGTACATCGAAGTGGAATTTCAGCCGCATGCACTGTACCGGGTCGACGGACGCGACTTGTCGCTGGAATTGCCGGTGGCACCCTGGGAGGCGGCCCTGGGCGCCACCGTGAAGACCCCGACGCCCAGCGGTACGGTGGAATTGAAAATTCCGCCGGCCTCGCATGCCGGCAGCAAGCTGCGCCTCAGAGGCCGCGGCATACCGGCCGCGCCGCCGGGGGATTTCTACGTCGTGCTGCAGATTGCACTGCCTGCCGCCAACGACGACAAATCCAAAGCGGCCTATGCGGCCATGGCAGCGGCGTTGCCGTTCGATCCTCGCGCCAGCCTGGGAGCCTGAAATGCCTGCGGCGAAAGATCATGCCTTGCAAGGCACCATTTTCGACGAATCCGCGCTGCTCAGCCTCGAGGACTTGAGCAGAATGTGCGCGGTGGACGCGCAGCACCTCGTGCAATACGTCGAGGAAGGAATACTCGCCGTCGTCGGGGTGCGCACGGAGTGGCATTTCAGCGGCGCCGCGCTGCGCCGCGCGCGCATCGCGCTGCGCCTGGAACGCGACCTGGAACTGAACCTTGCCGGTGTCGCGCTGGCCCTCGATTTGTTGGAAGAACTGGAACGCCTGCGACACGAACTGAGGTTGAGACCCTGAAATGGCCAAAGTAGAATCCGACGCTTTCGTATTTTTTGGGGCCACCGGGGATCTGGCCTACAAGAAGATATTTCCGGCGCTGTATACCATGCTGCGCAGGGATGGCTTCAACATTCCCATCATCGGCATAGCGCGCGCCGGCTGGAACCTGGACAAGCTCAGGGAGCGCGCCCGCGACAGCATTCAGCACAGCGGCGATTACGATGCCGATTGCTTTGCGAAATTCGCGGCGCTGCTGCGCTACGTGGACGGGGACTATGGCGACCCGAGGACGTTCTCCGAGCTGTGCGCGGCGCTGGGCCCGGCCACGACCCCGATTCACTATCTGGCGATTCCGCCCAGCATGTTTGCCAGCGTAGCGCAGGGACTGCAGAAGTGCGGCGCCGCCAAAAACGCGCGGGTTATCGTGGAGAAGCCCTTTGGCCGCGATCTTGCCAGCGCCCAGGCGCTGGACCGCACTCTCCATCAGGTTTTCGACGAGTCCTCCATTTTTCGGATCGATCACTACCTGGGCAAGGAGGCGGTGCAGAACATCCTGTTCTTCCGCTTCGCCAATACGTTTCTGGAACCGATCTGGAATCGCGTCTACATTCGCGACATCCAGATCACCATGGCGGAAAATTTCGGCGTGGAGGGCCGCGGCGCGTTTTACGAGGAGGTCGGCACGCTTCGCGACGTGGTGCAAAACCACCTGCTGCAGGTGATCGCGCTGCTGGCGATGGATCCGCCGGTCGGCCACGAACCGGAGGCGATGCAGGCGGAAAAGCTGCGCATCTTCAAGGCGATGCGGCCGCTCGATCCGAAACAGGTGGTGCGCGGACAGTTTCGCGGTTATCGCGATGAGAAAGGCGTGGCCGCGCAATCCCAGGTTGAGACTTTCGCCGCGCTGCGCCTGCACATCGATACCTGGCGGTGGGCGGATGTGCCGTTCTATATTCGCGCCGGCAAATGCCTGCCGGTCACGGCCACGGAGGTCAGGGTTACTCTGAGGGCGCCGCCCCTCGATATTTTCGATCCCGATGACGGCATGCCTTCGAACTACTTTCGGTTGCGCCTGAGCCCGGAGGTGGTCATTTCGACAGGTGCGCTGGTGAAGCGCAACGGCGAGGAAATGCGCGGCGAGCCGGTTGAATTGGTCGCGCGCCACAACACTCAAAGCGAGAAATCCCCCTATGAGCGCCTGCTGGGCGATGCCATCCGCGGCGACCGGGCGCTGTTCACCCAGGATGACAGCGTCGAGGCTGCCTGGCGGGTGATCGACCCCATCCTGACGATGGGTCCGCCCGTCGTGGAATACGAACAGGGCACGTGGGGACCCGCCGCCGCCGCGGGCATCGTGGACGGCGACGATACCTGGCACGACCCGACCCTCGAGAAGAGCGCGCCGTGCTGAACGCCGCCGCGGTGGTTTTTCTGCTGGACGTCGACAATACCTTGCTGGATAACGATCGCTTTGCAACGGATCTCGGCGAGCGCTTGGAGCGCTCGTTCGGCGCCGCGCAGCGCGCCCGCTACTGGGATATATTCGGCCGCCGGCGCGAGGCCTTAGGGCTCGCGGACTACCTGGGCAGCATGCAGGACTTCAGAGCCGGGCTCGACGACCACGCCGAGCTGCTGCAGATGTCCGAGTTCCTGCTCGAATATCCATTCGCCAGCCGGCTGTTTCCGGGCGCCATGGAAGCGGTAGCACACCTGCGCGCCTTGGGAACGCCGGTCGTGCTGTCGGACGGCGACATCGTGTTCCAGCCGCGCAAAATTCAGCGCTCCGGAATATGGGCCGCGGTCGAGGGGCGCGTTCTGATCTATGTGCACAAGGAGAAAGTACTCGACCATGTGCAGCAGCGCTATCCGGCGGCACACTATGTTATGGTCGACGACAAGGCGACTCTTCTGGCCGCGATGAAATCGATCCTCGGCAGCAAGCTGTCGACCGTCTTCGTTCGCCAGGGACATTATGCGCTCGCGCCGGAGTCCGCAGCGGCGGCGCCGGCGCCGGATCTGGTGGTCGAGCACATCGAGGATCTCAAGAACTTCTCCATAAGCGACTTCAAGGTGCGTCAATGAGCAACACGAAAAGCCTGCATGATCTGGGTCAAAGCCTCTGGCTCGACAACATTACGCGCGAAATCCTCGACAACGGAACGTTGCGCCGCTATGTGGAGCAATTTTCCGTCACCGGTCTCACCTCGAACCCGACGATTTTCGACGAAGCCATCGGCAAGACCGCAGCCTACGACAAGAGTATTCGCCAAAAGGCGCAGGCCGGGATGTCGGGCGAGAATTTGTTCGTCGAACTGGCGCTGGAGGATTTGCGCCGCGCCGCCGATCTGTTCCGGCCGGAGTTCGACCGCACCCAGGGAATCGACGGTTGGGTTTCGATGGAAGTCTCGCCGTTGCTGGCGAACGATGCCAAAGGCACCATCGACGCCGCGCTGCGCATTCACAAACAGGCGGGCCGCCCCAATCTGTATGTCAAGATTCCCGGAACGCCCGCCGGGGTTCCGGCCATCGAGGCGGCAATATTTGCGGGCGTCCCGGTCAACGTGACTCTGCTGTTCTCGCGCGAACAATACTTGAGCGTCGCCGACGCCTACATGCGCGGCATCGAGCGCCGCATTGCCGCGGGCCTCGATCCGCGCATCAATTCGGTGGCGTCCTTGTTCGTCAGCCGCTGGGACCGGGCCGTTGCCGACCGGGTGCCGCCGGAACTTGCGAATCGCCTGGGGATTGCTGTCGTGCAGCGTACCTACCGTGCGCATTGCGAATTGGTTGCGGCTAAGCGCTGGCAGGGCCTTGAGGCCAAAGGCGCGCGCAAACAGCGCATGCTGTGGGCCAGCACCGGCGTGAAGGACCCCAAAGCCCCCGCGGCTTTGTATGTCGAGGCGTTGGCTGCGCCGGACACCATCGACACCATGCCGGAGAAGACCTTGCTGGCGTTCGCCGAACACGGCGGCGTCAAGGCGGTGATGGCGAAGGACGGCGCCGATTGCGAGCAGGTGCTCGGTCGCTTCGCGAAGGCCGGCATCGACGTCGACGCGCTCGCCGCGCAGCTGCAAGTGGAAGGCGCGGCGTCCTTCGTCAAGTCGTGGAACGAACTCATGCAGCGCATCAAGGACAAGAGCGCCGCGCTGGCCACTACTTGAGTTCGCGGCTCAATCCGCTCGCAGGCTTTCCCGCGCCCGCAGCCGCGTTGGTGGACATTCCGCGGCTGATCACCGCGTACTACAGCGAACTTCCGGATCCACAGGTTGCCACGCAACGCGTGGCGTTCGGCACTTCCGGGCATCGCGGCTCCGCGCTGGAAGTCGGCTTCAACGAAGCGCATGTGCTCTCGATCAGTCAGGCAATCTGCGAATACCGCAAACTCCAGGGCATCGACGGCCCGCTGTTCATGGGCTTCGACACCCACGCGCTGTCGGCGCCCGCGTTCGCGAGCGCTCTCGAAGTACTCGCGGCCAACGGCGTCGACGTCATGATTGCGCCCGACGATGAGTACACGCCGACGCCCGCGATCTCGCACGCCATTCTCGCCTTCAACAGGGGCCGCAGCAGTGGTTTGGCCGACGGTATCGTCATTACCCCGTCGCACAATCCGCCGGATAGCGGCGGCTTCAAATACAACCCACCGAACGGCGGTCCCGCCGACACCGATGCGACCCGGTGGATCGAGACGCGGGCGAACGAATTGCTGCGATCCGGCGTCGGCGGCGCAAAAAGGGTGGCGCTCAATCTGGCGCGGCGCGCCGCGACCACGCACTTGCATGACTACCTGCAGAGCTACGTGCAGGATCTTGGCGCCATCCTCGACATGGATGTCATACGCGATTCTAAGATTCGCATGGGTGTCGACCCGCTGGGGGGCGCCGGCGTGCATTATTGGCCGCGAATCGCGGAGCACTACCGGCTCGAACTTGACGTCGTCAACAATGCGATAGACCCCACATTCCGGTTCATGACCCTGGATTGGGACGGAAAAATCCGCATGGATCCCTCCTCGCCCTATGCGATGCAGCGCCTCATCGGTCTCAAAGACCGCTATGACATCGCATTCGCCTGCGACACCGATCATGATCGGCATGGAATCGTCGCCGCCAGCAGCGGCCTGATGGCGCCCAATCAATACTTGTCGGTGGCCATAGATTATTTGTTTCGTCATCGAGCCGCCTGGGCTCAGGCTTCCGCGGTCGGCAAAACGGTGGTGAGCAGTGCGATGATTGACCGGGTCGCCCAACGTCTCGCGCGCCATGTCTACGAGGTGCCGGTGGGCTTCAAATGGTTCGTCGCCGGGCTGCTGGACGGGACCTTGAGCTTTGGCGGTGAGGAAAGCGCCGGTGCATCTTTCAGCCGCATCGACGGCCGGGTGTGGACCACCGACAAGGATGGAATGGTGCCGGCGCTGTTGGCGGCGGAGATTACCGCACGCACCGGCAGGGATCCCGGCGAACATTACCGCGCGCTCACGCAGGAACTGGGCGCGTGCTTCACCGATCGCGTCGATGCGCCGGCTACCTCGGCGCAAAAAAAGAAGCTCGGCCAGCTGGATCAGAAACAGGTGCGCATCACGCAGTTGGCGGGCGAGCCAATCGATCAGATTCTGACCCAGGCGCCGGGCAATAATGCGCCGATCGGCGGCGTCAAGGTCACCTCGAGCGGCGGATGGTTCGCGGCGCGTCCCTCGGGAACGGAGGACATCTACAAAATCTATGCTGAAAGCTTTCGCGACGATGCGCATTTGCGGCGCTTGACCGCCGAAGCGCAGAACATCGTCGACGCGGCGCTAGCCGGCGCCTGAGCGCCGCCTTGCAGGCACCGGAACAACGGGTTCTCTCCGCGACGGCCAAGCGGCTGCTGCCCTGGCTGGTGGCGGTCGGCTTCTTCATGGAGTCGCTGGACACGACCATCCTGAATACCGCGGTTCCCGCCATGGCGCACGCGCTCAACGTGCCGCCGCTCAGCATGAAAGCGGTGCTCGCGAGTTACACCTTGAGCCTGGCCGTATTCATTCCGATCAGCGGTTGGATGGCGAATCGCTTCGGCACGCGGCGCGTGTTTGCGTCGGCAATCGGCATTTTCACGCTCGGCTCGTTCCTCTGCGGCATCTCCAACGACATCCATCTGCTGGTGGCGTGCCGCATTCTGCAGGGCAGCGGCGGCGCTTTGATGCTGCCGGTGGGCCGCATCACGATGATCCGCACCTTCGCCAAATCGGAACTCATCAACGCCCTGAGCTTCGTCGCCATACCCGGTTTGGTCGGTCCGATGCTGGGGCCGGTCATCGGCGGCGCAATCATCGGATATTTTCACTGGAGCGTGATTTTCTTCGTCAATATTCCGATCGGCCTGTGCGGTTTGTACATGGTCTATCGGCATTTGCCGAACTATCGGGAGGAGCGCAACTACCCCTTGGACATCATCGGACTGGTGCTGTTCGGGTCGGGAATTTCGCTGTTGTCCTACGTTCTGGAGGTATTCGGCGAGACCACGCTGAGCGGCCGGGAGATGCTGGGGTTGCTGGCGATCTCGGCAAGCCTGCTTGCCGCTTACGGCCTGCACACCAAGGGCACCAAGCATCCGCTGTTGCGTTTGAAGTTGCTGGGCGTGCGCACCTTCCGCGTCTCGGTAAGCGGCAACTTGTTCACGCGCTTGGGCATCGGCGGAATTCCCTTTCTGTTGCCGCTTCTCTATCAGGTCGGTCTGGGATTCTCGGCAATCCAGTCCGGATTGCTCATCATGCCGCAGGCGCTCGCGGCAATGAGCCTGAAGCTGACGATGCCGTTGATTCTGAAGCGGTTCGGCTACCGTAGCGTGCTGGTGGCCAATACCCTGGCGCTCGGGATCATGATCATGCTGTTTGCGACCATCGATGTCGCAACCCCGGTATGGCTCATCGTCATGATGGCATTCACGTACGGATTTCTCACATCGCTGCAGTACACCAGCATGAACACGTTGGCGTACGCCGATGTCGGCGAACGTGAGGCGAGTGGTGCCAGCACCATCGCCAGCACCGTACAGCAAATGGCGGTGAGCTTCGGCATTGCCACCGCTTCGCTCGCCGCGGCCTTGTTCATTCCGGACCGGCTGCACGCCAGCGCGCCGCAAATGATCCATGGAATTCATCGGGCGCTCTTGGGGCTGGCCATGCTCACCATCGTTTCCACCAGCGTATTTTGGCGTCTGCGCGCGCAGGACGGTGCCGCGGTCAGCCGTCACAAGCCGCAAATTCCGGCGTGACGCGCAGCCGCCGGGCACCGGTTGCGGCGATCAATTCACTCGGGCTTGATGGCGTGTCCGCCGAATTGATTGCGCATGGCGGCAAGCAGCTTGTCGGTAAACGAATCGTCATCGCGGGAACGCAGCCGCTCGAGCAGCGACAGCGTGATGATGGGGGCGGACACGCCCAATTCGATCGCGTCGGCAACGGTCCAGCGGCCTTCGCCGGAATCCGCGACATAGGGAGCGATCCCTTTGAGCTGCGGATTTTTCGCCAGCGCGCTTGCCGTTAGATCCAGCAGCCAGGAACGCACCACGCTGCCATACCGCCATATTTCCGCGATCTGCGGCAAATCGAGATTGAACTCTTTCTTGTGCTGCAGGATGGAAAAGCCTTCGGCGTAGGCCTGCATCAGTCCGTACTCGATGCCGTTGTGGACCATCTTGGTGTAATGCCCGGAACTCACGGGGCCGACGCGGCCCCAGCCCTGATCCTTGGCAGGCGCCAGGGTTTCGAAAATCGGACGCAAACGATCCACCGCGGCTTTATCGCCGCCGATCATCAGGCTGTAGCCCTCCGCAAGGCCCCAGATGCCGCCGCTGGTGCCGGAGTCGAGGTATTGAATTTGCAGTTTTGCCGCCGCTGCGGCGCGGCGCTGGGTATCCCGATAATTCGAATTGCCGCCATCGATGATGGTGTCCCCCGGCGCCAACAGCGGCATGAGATTGGTGATCGTGGTGTCGGTAATCTCGCCGGAAGGGACCATTAACCACAGCGCACGCGGCGCCTTCAGCTTTGCGACGGTGAGTTGCAGGGTGGCGGCCGTTTCGCCGCCGCTCTTTTCCAGCAATTCACGCGCCCCGATGGCAGGATCGAAGCCCACCACCCGGTGACCGCCGCGCATCAGGCGCTGCGCCATGTTCGCGCCCATGCGGCCCAGACCAATCATTGCGATATCCATAGTCGTACCCGTCCTCGCGCGAGCGCAGTGGGCTCAAGTATATCGCGTCAAGTTCGCCTCAGCATGGTCATCACCGCCGGACTTCCCACCGGTTCGAAACGGCCGGTGAACAGCAGCGCGCCGGTGGCCGCATTGATGTGGAACGAGGTGATGGAATCACCGCGGTTATTGCATGCATAGAGAAATGCGCCGCTGGGATCGATGCACAGGCTGCGCGGCGAGTCCGCATGCACCCAGGTGTCGGCAATGCTGCGCAGCTGACCGTCCGCGGCCACGGAGAAAATCGCCACCGCATTGTGCAGGCGGTTGGCGACGTAAAGAAACCGGCCATCGGCCGTCATCACGAGTTCGGAGGACAAATTGCTGCCCGCGAACTTCGGCGGCAGACTCGACACGACCTGCTTGATCTTCAGGCCGCCCCGCGACGCATCGTAGTCGTACACAGCCACCATTGCGTCGTGTTCATACAGGTTGTAGAAGATCCGGCCATTGGGATGAAACACAAAATGCCGGGGCGCGGAGCCGGCGGGAGCGGTGATCACGGGCACTGCCGCAGGCAGCAGCCGCCCGGACTCCGCATCAAAGCGCCAAACCCAGGTCAGGTCGAGACCCGCGTCGTTGGCGATGACGAATTGCCCGCTCGGGTCCGCCGCGACCATGTGCAGACGCGGGCCATCATGATCGCTGACCGCAAATTGACCGGGCGGATCGGCCGCGGCGCGCGCATGGTGGCGCGGCCCGACGCTCGGTCTTACGTCAGTCGCTTCGCCCAGCGCGCCTTCCGGCCCCACCGGAAAGACCGCGACATTGCCGCCGCCGTAGTTCGCGACAAACACGAATTTACCCGACGGATGTACGCTCAAATGCGCCGGGGTGCTGCCGCCAGAACTCACCGCACCCAACCGTCTGATCTGCGAGGTGTCGCTGTCGATCGCGTACGAGACCACCGCTCCGCTGCGCGTATTCTGATAATTGTCGATCTCGCTCACGGCATACAGGCGCGTCTGCGCCGGATTGAGCGCCAGCCAGGAGGGATTCCGTATGTCATCGACCACCTGCAGCTGCGTGAGCGCGGCTGTTACAGGATCGATTCGAAACAGGTAGATGCCGCCGCCGTTCGGCGTATAGGTGCCGACATAGGCATAGTTGTATACGGTTGGTACGGCGGGGGCGGCACGCGCCCTGCGCATGAAGCAGGGAACGGCGGCCGGCATGGCCAGTAGAGAAGTCGCCCGAAGTAGTTCGCGCCGGGTAATTCTTGGTTTCAACAACGCTTGCCTCCAATCCCAGTGTATCGCAGCAGGGGCAGACCGGACGATAGAGGTCAGTTATTCAAAAAGAGCGTGATGCTGGTCGCGGAGAACGCAAAAGTCGAAGCCGTGTATTGCCCGACAGCCGTGATCCCGGTTGCCAATACGGTGCCGTTCAATTCCGATTGCAGTTGCGTGATGAAATTCGCATAGGTATTGAAACTCTCCGTGGTCCCGCTCGAGGAATGACCGATGGAGAATATCGACGTCGAGCCCGTTGCGGGCGCGATCTGCGGATCTGTGGACAGGCCGAGAATGTTGATGGCCTGCGAACCGACCTGCATCTGGTGGCGCAATCCGATGCTGGTATTGAGAACATCGATGGTTATCCCTACGCTATCGAAGGTCGTGAATGGCGCGGCGGTCCCTGCGCCCCAGTCGACCACCAGTTCTGCCGGAATTGTCGTCGGGTCGAGCAGACTCGTGGCGATGAAATCCGGGGATGCGACGCCGAATGAGTTGGGAAATCCCGACACGACGACGGGCGCACCCGCCGCAGAATTCGCCAAATCCAACCCGCCGGTATTCACCGAGTACTGCGTTGGCGCGGCGCTGGTCCCGACAAAGTCAAAGACGTTCACGGAGCGCCCGCCGAGCAATCCCAAATCGACCGACAAGCCGCCGTTGCCCTGCACGGTGACGAGACCGGCTGCGATGGTTGGATCAAGCCGTACCCGGCCGGCGCTGGCATCCAAGGTAATGCCGGAACTGGTGGCGGTGGCCGTGCCAAATGCATCGACCGTGGATCCCACCGATATCTGCTGCGGGCTGTTGGCATTGACGCCACCCTGGCCCAGGATCGTGACCGCCGTATTGGGCCCGACAGCGATGATGCTCGTCCCCGGTATGAAAGTATTGCTGCCGTCGCTTGCGATCAGCGTGCCGTCTTCGATGGCGAGCGTATTGCCGCTGCGCGCCGACACCACTCCCGATACCCGATCGATGCCCGGTGCTTGCACGCTCCTGCCGGCCAGCACCTGCGACGCGGCGAACGACACCGGCACCGCGGTGTTGGTCGTCGTGGTACTTGAAGTGAGCGTTCCGTAGGTAACGATGGGCGAGCCCGCGCTTAGCGCGCCGATTTGCGCCAATCCCGTAGCGCCTGTCGCGGAGAAGCCGTTGATCTCGTACGTCGTCGCAGCGGTCGCCGCGATGGCCAATTCCCCCAGGCCGCCAACCGTCCCGCCGAACGGCATTATGCCGGTCGTGAACAACTGGCTGCTGGAATTGACGCCCACGAGCGGTCCGCGTATCAGAACCTGCTTGGTATCGATCGGCAGGGAGCTGGCTGCAAACATGGGGGTGATCGTCACGGTCTGCGCGCTGACATTGACGATGTTGGTTGCCGCCAAGTTGAAATTCAACGCCAGCTGCGCGGCTTGCTTGGCGGCGACCCTGACCGGATTGCTGGGATCCAGAGTCGCGGTGACTGCAATCTGGCCGACGGCTTGACCGCTGGCGTTCACCGGCGAGAGCTGCAGGCCATCGACGCTGCCATCGTCATAGATGATCTGCGCCGCGCTGTAATCAAGGGTGATTACTGCGCTGGTGTAAGTGCCCTTCGCCGCCGTCGGAATGCCCAGCACCTCACTGAGATCGAGCAGGTTTACGAAATCAACCGTCGTGCCGGCGGGGAGGACTGTCAATGCCTTCTTGCCGTCCGGCGTCTGCAGCAGCACCGAATCCAATGCGACGCGGTAGGCGATGAATGTGTCCGTGGACGGAGTGGCGGTGACCGTCACCACTGCGGTGCCATTGCACGCGGCGATCGCCAACAACGCCAAACCAAGCGGCGCTGCCAGCAGCCTCGGCCATCGGCTGCGCATTCTTGCGGCTGCTGAAAAGCTTCGCATAAAGAGCATTCTTCAGCGATTCCGAATGCGGGAAAAGCGGCAAACGCGAAAAGATCTGTGAAGTCGGCGTAATCAAGGCCGATTCGTCGCCGGGCAGCGACAAATTACAAGGCCGTTACGATCAAAATTCCCCGGGCTTGAGCGGCAACGGTTCGGCGGGCACCTCGGGGACATTCGAACGGCGCTGCTGCTTCGCATCCTGGCGGGCTTTTCTTGCGGCCTCTTTTTGCTTTTTCGCGTGACGATAGTTTGGCTTGGCCAACTCGATTCTCCTGATGTGGTGCTCGATCTTACTCCGCCTGCGCGGGGATTGAGAACCAACATCATGATCGACACAATCTCTCCGAACGAGTAATTTGGAGGGCGCACCATGGCGGTGCGCATGAATCCGGCGGGGATAGGGCGTGGCGGAACAAAAACAAAACACCTGGATCAGTTCTCCAAATTGGGTGCTGGCCGTTCTCGCCTTCATCAATTTGTTCAGCTATTTGGACCGCTATGTGGTTTCCGGGGTGCTCGAAAGCCTGAAGAATGCGGGTCTTGGGCTTTCCGACACGAACCTGGGGTCGCTGATGTCCGGATTCCTGGTGGTGTACACCCTGCTTGCGCCGGTTTTCGGCGCTCTCGGGGACCGCCGCTCGCGGCCACGCTTGATTGCCCTGGGCGTGGCGTGTTGGAGCTTCGCGACCGCGCTGTCGGGATTTGCGGTTAATTTCCTCACGCTATTTGCAGCGCGCGCTGCCGTCGGCGTCGGTGAGGCCGCCTATGTCACCATTGCGCCGAGTCTGTTGTCGGATTACTTCCCGATTCGCCTGCGCGGCCGCGTGATGGCAATTTTCTTTTGTGCGATTCCCGTGGGCTCCGCCTTGGGTTACGTGGTCGGCGGATTGGTGGATAAGAGCTACGGTTGGCGCGCGGCATTCTTCGTCGCGGGCGTTCCCGGCCTCTTGCTGGCAATGTTGTGCCTGTTCGTGCGCGACCCGCCGCGAGGCAGTCAGGATGGCGAGGTGGTGCGCGCGGATGTGGCGCCACCGACCAGCCGATCCAGCATGAGCCGCGAAACCTGGCAGACCTATGGTCGTCTGCTGCGCAACAAACCGTACGCGCTCACGGTATTGGGTTATGCCGCTTACACTTTTGCCGTGGGCGGTCTGGCCTATTGGATGCCGGCGTTTTTGGAACGCGTCCGCGGAATCTCCCGCAGCGAGGCCACCGTCAGTTTCGGCACCATCGTTGTCATCACCGGGTTCATCGGCACCTTCATCGGCGGCTGGATGGGCGATTACTTCGCACGGCGCTCGAATCAAGCCCATCTTTATTTATCGGCGGTAGCGACGCTCGTCGCCGCCCCTTTCGTGTGGATGGCGTTGACGACGTCCTCGCACTCGCTGTACCAGTTCTACATGGTGACGGCGCAGCTGTGCCTGTTTCTGTCCACCGGCCCGATCAACGCGGCGCTGGTCAATCTCGTCATCGCCAGCGAGCGTGCCACGGCAATCGCGCTCTCGGTGTTCGCCATTCACCTGCTCGGCGACGCGCTGTCGCCATTCATGGTCGGCGCTCTATCCGACCTCTTCTCCCTGGGTCAGGCCGTACGAATTCTCCCCGTCGCGGTCCTGATCGGTGGATTCGTGTGGATTTGGGCGGCGCGCGCGCAGGGTCGCGCCGGAGTGGAGCTCATCAAGCAAACAAGCCCAAAGTCGACGCCGGCTTGAATCCTGGAAACACGCCGCCCGCGTCGATCCGGCCATGCCAATGCGCGAGCACCTCGCAGAGGCTCTGCCGATAATCGTTGACCACAGCGAGATCCACGCCCTCCTCCAGCTGTTCCGCTTTGAGGCCCGGCCAGCGTCCATAAATCATGCCGCCGGCCACGTTGCCCCCGAGCACCATCATGACGCTGCCGCGTCCGTGGTCGGTGCCGTTGCTGCGATTCGACCTTAACCTGCGTCCAAACTCGGTAACCACGACGACGACCAGGCGCTCATGGTAGCGCGCCATATCGTTATAGAAAGCGCCCAAGCCCTGAGAAAACCGCTCGACCTGATTGCGAAATCGCCCGGGTTGATATTCGTGCGTATCCCATCCGCCGAGATCCACGGTGGCCGCCTGCAACCCCAAATCCATCTTGATGAGCTGCGCCAGTGTCTTCAAAGGTCTTGCGAGTTCATACGCCGTCTCATAGTTCACGCCGGATTCGGCGACATAGGCTGCATACTTGCCGTTCGCATCCCGAGCCAGCCGCGCATCAATCGTCGCCATGGACTCAAGCGTGAGCCGTCCCGCCGCTACCGGGTCGCCGGCCGCCGGGTCGCCGGCCCCCGCGTCCGCAGCGCTAAGATCAGCCGCTGCCGGGCTGTTCGCGCCGTACAGCCGCTCGAGCACATTCCCCGTGGCCGGGCCCCCGGGCGCGGCCAAACCATTCGCAAGGTCGGTCACGGAAATCGTGCTCAAATCCCCGCGCCAAGCGCCGCTGGGCGTGCTCGACGTCGACACTCCGCGCACGGCATCAGCCGCGGGACGCGCGCCGCTGGCGCCCGCCATCGCCCGTGCCAGCCATCCGGTTGCAGTGCGGTTCAGCGCTGCACCATCCGCGACGCCATGTTCGATCATGTCCGTGGCCACGAAATGGCTGCGTGTCGTGTCGATGAGTCCCGCCGCATGAATGAACGCCAGATGTTTGGCGTCCGCGAGTTCCGCCAGAGCGCCCGCTGCCGCGTGCAGCCGAAATTCCGTCGCCGGTGCCTGCGAGTGCATGATCACGTGGCCGGCGTCGCTGCCCTCGGGCAGCACCCGCAAATCGGAATTGCGCGCCTCGATGAACGCGGAATCGCTGGCCGGCGACAGCAAGTTGAGCCCGTCGCACCCGCCGCGCAAATGCAAAACCACCAGGATTCGATCGCCGGCCGGTTCGGCGGCAAACAGCAGGCGTCTGATCCCTGGCAGTGGCAGCAGCCCGGCGGCGGCGCCTGCAGCAGTAGCTTGAATCAGCGAGCGGCGCGAGATGCTCATAAAGCCTTTAGGTGATTTGGAATTCGGGCGCCATCGCGCAATACGCAGCCAGGCGCGACCACCGATGCGCCGCGTCCGACGCGCCGCCCGCGCCCAGCCCCTGTTCGGCGGGCCATCCGCAACCCGCGACGATGGCCGTGGCGGTGGCAGCGGGCGCAGAACCGAACAGGTTATTGAGCAAAGCCCGCGTCGCGCTGAGCGTGGTCGGTTGCGTCAAACCCAAGGCGCGGGGATCGGCAAGCCCGCCGGTGCCCCAATAGTTTTCGGCAAGGCCCAGCACCAGGGACCACCGGTGACGCATGGCCTGCGAACTCAAAAATGGCGCCGCTGCGTCCGGTAATCCGGTCGGTGTCGGCCAGCCGAACAGGTTTTGACCTGCGGCGGCGATCTCGCCCCCCAGTTGCTCGGAGTACTTGAGATCGATTTGCATCGCGCGCGCAAAGGCCGCGGCAAGCGCCAAAGGTCGGCGCACCTTTGCGCCGGACGTCGCCGCGCGCCGCGTTCCGGGACCGGCTGCGGCTGCCGCGCGCGCTTCGCGATGTTCCATGAATTCGCGCGACAACAACAGTGCGCGCAGCACTCGCGCGATCTGATCGTGTGATTCCGAATTCTCGAGCCAAACCTGCGCGAGGCGCTGGCGCAGGCGCGCCGGAACTTCGCCGCCAATGAGCCTGCGGCACAGCTTGTCGCACAGAAAATTCGCCGTCGCCGGATGCGCGGCAACCAGATCGAGCACCTGGCGCCCGTCGGCCAGCGCCGGAGCGAATGCGTCGAACTCCTCGGCCAGAACGCGCTTTTGATATCCATCGTGCCAGTTTTCCACGTACACGAATTGCCCGGTGAGCGGCAGCCTGCGGCGTGCGTCGACCGCACTGCCATCCTCGATGGTCCACCCGGTGAAGGCGCGCGCTGCCTCATAGACATCTTGATCGATGTATCCGGCCGGCCGGCCCTGCAGCGCGCCCGGGACCTCGCGCCACCGATCATACTGATCGTTCAGATAGGCATCGCGGCCCATGCTGTGCAACTCGAACAATTCGCGCGCGTAGTTTTCGTTGGCGGCGCCGGCGCGCGAGGAATGATTCGACAGGTAATACTGCATGGCCGCGCTTTTCGCGACGGCCTCCAGGAATTCACGAAAATTGCCGAAGCAATGCGTTCTGATCACGTCGCGATCGTATGCGGGCAGCGCCACGCCAATGACTTCGCTGCCGACCGCATCCACATTGAAATGATCGTGCCAGAAGCCGCACATGACTTCGCGCAGCTGCCAACGGCTGTGCACGGCGCGCAGCACCGTCGCCGCAATCACTTCATCCCGCGGCCTTCTGCGTTCCGCCGCGTGCATGGGATTTTTGTGATCCGCCAGATGCCACAGCGTCGCGATGGGCGCATCCAGCGACGTCAGCGGCCGCATCTCGTCCGCAGCGGCCCAGCCGTCGCCCGCCGGATACTTGATGTGCAGCCGCGCGTTTCGCAAGTAAGGATCCGCGGCGGCATCGAAGCCTGAATGCGCCTTTAATTGCTCATCGACCCAGGCGGGAAATCCGATGGAATCAAGTTCCTGGAGAGAATCGGGAGATGCGCCGAATGCCGCCCGTCCCAAGGCATAGAAGGCAAACGAACGATCAACTTTCACCATGACACCCGAGGTTCAAGGTTTGCGCCCTTGAATTGGGACAGCCGCAGCATCGGGGCGTTCGCGACATGACCAAACCTTCATTTGTAGGCAACACGCGAGCCTTGGCCGCGGCTCCTTAAGCCCGCGCCCGGTGGATTTCGGCAAGCAGCGTGGCTAAATCGCCGCGCGCCGCGATTTCCTCGATATCCGCGTCGAGCTTGCGCTGCCAGTTCGGATACTCCTGATGCGTTCCCGGCACATTGACCGGGTCCACCATGCCCAACAGATCCTCGATTTGCAGGGCCACCATGGCGGTCGGGGAGCGCGCCAGGTACAGCTGCAAAGCTCGTGCGAGCTCCGCCGTGAACGGCTCGTGAGGCGTAGTGGGCTGCGCGGGATTCAGGCCCTGATCTCGCAATGCCGCGAGCAGCAACTCGCGATCGTGCCCGCGCTCCTCCACGATCCGGCTCTCGATTTCCGCACTGGGATACAGATTCAAGCGCCGGCGCAGCTCGATGTCCCGACCCTCCCAGTAGCTTCGCAGTGTCGGCATATCATGGGTAGCCGGGGTGGCGAGCGCGTCCTGCGGATATTCGCCGGGGAGCCTGAATCGGCCGTCGATCTTCTCGAACATCAGTACCTTGTAGTGGTACAGGCCGAATTCCGGAATGGCCCGACGTATCTCGTCCGGCACGATGCCAAGGTCCTCGCCCACCACCAAGCAGTGGTTGCGCGCGCTTTCCAGCGTCAGCACCGTGAGCAGCTGCTGCAGCGGATAGTGTACGTAGGCGCCCTCGGTCGGCGAATATCCCTCAGGGACCCACCATAAGCGGAACAGCGACATCACATGATCCAGACGCAGGGCACCGAAGTAGCGCATGTTGCTGCGGATCAGGCCCACGAAGCCCTGCAGCCGCTGCGCCTGCATCGCGGTCGGGTCCTGCGGCGGAATGCCCCAACCCTGCCCCTTGAGCGCCAAAGGGTCGGGCGGTGCGCCGATTTCCGCTGCGAGCGCGAAGCTCCCGGGGTCCACCCAGGTTTCCGAACCCGACGGGTTCGCGCCCACCGCGTAGTCGCCGTACAGGCCGATGGGCATGGCGAGTTCGCGCGTCAGGTCCTGCGCGCCCACCAGCTGCTCGTGGGCGAGCCATTGCAGGTAGGCATGAAATTCCACTTCCGCGGAATGCTCGGCCGCGAATCGGCGCGCCGCATCGCCGTTCACGTCGCGAAATTCTTTCGGCCAGTTCGACCAGCCCGAGGCGCAGCCTTTGGTCGCGCCAAAATAGCGGTCGAGCGCGTCGAAGCGGGCATGCAGTTGTAGCGCCGCGCCCTGCGCCGCCGCGAAAGCCCGAAAACTTCGCGCGCGTTCGCTGGACTGCGCCAGATGTCGATCGCGAAAATCTTGATAGAGCAGCGCGAGAATCTCGAACTTGAGGTCCGCGACGCCGCGGTAGTCGACATGGTGCTGCGCGCGCAGTTCCTGCAGCCTGGACGCGATCTTGGGTTCTGCCAAACGATTGCTTGCCGCCGCGCATTCGTCGAATTCCGGTACCGCCGGAACGGCAATGTACAGAACATTGAGAAAATGCCGGTTTGACGCGCTATACGGGCTCGAGCGTGCGGGATCCGCGGGCGCCAGGGCGTGCAGCGGATTCAGTCCGACAAATCCCGCGCCGCATGACGCGGCCCAGCGGATCAGCAGCGTAAGATCGGAGAAATCGCCGATTCCCCAATTCTGCCGGGAACGCAGCGTGTACAGCTGCACGGCGATGCCCCACAGCCGCCGGCCCGCCAGGATCGCGGCGGGCTGATGGCAGCGCGGCGGCGAGACGATCAGCAGACAGCGATGCGATGCGCCGCCCGCCACCTTGGCCTCGAACTCGTGATAACCGGGCGGCAGATCGAATGGCAGCTCGAAGCGCCGGCGGGTGATCCACGACCCCTGCACTTCGCCGCGCCATATCTCCCGGCAATCAGCCGTCGATGTGGCGCCGTCCCGCCGCGAGCCGTCCTCCAGAATCACGGACCACACCACCGTGGCTCCGAAATCGCGCGCCGTGACATTGATATCCATGCCGATTCGCGCAGCGCGCGCCGCAGCCACCGGCGGCAGGAACTCCCGCCAGCGCGCAATCTCGAGCTCGCGGAACGCGGCCGCAAGCGCGGCTGGATCGTCGACCGCGCAGCCCATCGCCCGGAGTACGGCAATTTTCGTTTCCAGGCTGAATACCTTGAGCTCGCCGCGATAGTCATGATATGCATCGCCGAGTCCCCGCAACGCGGCCATTCTCTCGATCAAAGTTCCATCCATGACTCAGCACTCGAGCAGCGCGGCGCTGCGGGGGGTCATTGAATAGTTTTGCACCGCGCCGAGGCTGGTTGCGCCCACGCCCGTGAGCGCGGTATCGAACAGGCGGATCCACGGGCCGCCGGCCGGTGCCGCGGGCAAGGTGAACTGCACTTGCGGGTCCGCCGCGTTCACCAGCAGCAGCAGATGTTCCACGGAACCGGAGCGCCCCCCGAACCAGACGCCCAGCGTGCGCACGTTTGCATCCTGCCAGTCAGCCTGCGTCATTTCCGTACCGCGTGCGCTCAGCCAGGTCACGTCCTTGACCCCGGCGCGCGACGCTGCCCCCTTCAAAAACGTTTCGCGGCGAAACTCGGCGTGCAGGCGGCGCAGCCGCGCCAGCAATTGCACGAATTCCAGCAAATCGTGATTGCTGCTGCGCATGCGCCAGTCGACCCACGAAATCTCGTTGTCCTGGCAATAGGCATTGTTGTTGCCGCGCTGGGTGCGGCCGAATTCGTCGCCGGCCTGCAGCATGGGGACGCCCTGCGATAGGAACAAAACCGCCAGGAAATTGCGGATTTGCCGCTTGCGCAGGCTCAGTATCGCAACATCGTCCGTCGGTCCTTCGGTTCCGCAATTCCAGCTCAGCTCGTTGCTGTTGCCGTCGCTGTTGTTTTCCAGATTGGCCTCATTGTGCCGCTGGTTGTAGGAAACCAGATCCGAGAGCGTCATGCCGTCATGCGCGGCGACAAAGTTGATTCCGGCGGTCGGCTTGCGCCCGTTATGCCGGAACACGTCGCTGGAGCCGGCAAATCTCTCGGCAAATTCGCCGATCTTTCCCGCATCACCGCGCCAAAAGGAGCGCATGACATTCCGATAGCGGTCGTTCCACTCCGACCACCCGGGCGGAAAATGTCCGAGCTGGTAGCCGCCCCAGCCCACATCCCAGGGTTCCGCGATCAGCTTGACGTAGGTCAGCGCGGCTTCGGCGCGCAGCGCCTTGAAAAAGGCGGCATGGGCGTTGAAGCCGCCGGCGTCGCGGGCCAGCACGGTCGCCAGATCGAAGCGGAATCCGTCGACATGCATCTCTTCGACCCAATACTTCAGGCAGTCGACGATGAGTGCGCGGACACGCGCATTCTCGCAGTTGACGGTGTTGCCGGTGCCGGTCACGTTCTCGTAAACGCGCAAGTCGCCCGGCGTCAGCCGATAGTAGACGGAGTTGTCGATGCCGCGCAGCGACAGCAGTGGCCCCGCCTCGCCGCCCTCGGCGGTGTGGTTGAACACCACGTCCATGATCACCTCTATCCCCGCCGCATGCAGCGCTTTGACCATGGTCTTGAATTCGGTAACCGCATCCTGCAGGGCATATTCGTTCGCGGGCGCGAACCACGCGACTTGGTTGTAGCCCCAGTAGTTGCTCAAATGGCGGTCGCGCAGGAACTGTTCGCTGACGAAGGCCTGGCACGGCAGCAACTCGACCGCGGTCACGCCGATGGATTTCAAGTGCTCGATGACCGGCCCCACCGACAGTCCCAG
The DNA here is from genome assembly GCA_035567075.1 of Steroidobacteraceae bacterium. Classification (GTDB taxonomy): domain Bacteria; phylum Pseudomonadota; class Gammaproteobacteria; order Steroidobacterales; family Steroidobacteraceae; genus Bog-1198. The sequence goes on along the minus strand of DATMRC010000050.1, from coordinate 33,132 downwards.
ATATTTTCCGCGCCATGCTTCGGCGACCGCGGGATGCAGTAGTGTAAAGCCCTTGACATGCAGCTCATAAATGACGGAATCGCGCCATGGAATCGTCGGCGGCCGATCGGCGCCCCAGTCAAAGGCGTGGTCGATCACCTGCGAGCGCAACGGCAATCGCTTCGACAGCGCACAGGCATAAGGATCGATCAACGGCACACTCGCGTCGAATCGATGGCCGTTCTCCGGCTGATTGGGTCCATGCACGCAATACGCGTACTGTGTTCCAGGCGCCGCCTGTCGCGGCGACAGCAGTCCATGCCAGATGTCGCCGCTTCGCGCCGGTAAATCGTGGCGCGCGATTTCGGCGCCGCTCGCGCCGTCGAACAGGCACAGCTCAACGCGCGTCGCGTGGCTCGAAAACAGCGCGAAATTGACCCCCCGCTCGTCCAACGTCGCACCCAGGGGACGCGGCGATCCGGCCTGAATGAGCTTCACGGCAACGGTCCCTCGAAAAACATCGCGGCGAGCGGCGGCAGATTGAGGCGCAATCCCAGCGGCTGCTCCGCAACGGCGCCGGGGGATGCGTCCACAGCGCTCTGCCGGTTATAGCCCGATCCGCCGAAACGCGCCTCGTCCGAATCGAACAGCTTGCGATAGCGTCCGGGATGCGCGACGCCGATTGCGTAATTGTCCCGCGGCACCGGCGTCGCGTTGAAAATGCAGATGATGGGACTCCCGGGATCATCGCGCACCGCGCGGCGGGCATAGGCCCAGACGCTCTCATCGGCATTGTTCACTTCCACCCAACGAAAGCCCTCTGGATCGCAGTCACTGCCATGGAATTGCGGGGTCCGCAGATACAAATGATTCAACTCGCGCGCGCAGTCGCGCAATTTTTGATGTTCCGCCGTCGCCAACAACGCCCACTCCAGTTGCCCGTGGTCGCGCCATTCATGCCATTGTCCGAATTCCGACCCCATGAACAGCAGCTTTTTGCCAGGATGAGCACACAGCAAGGAGAGCAACAGGCGAAAATTGGCGCGCTTCTGCCAATCGTCGCCGGGCATCTTGCCGAGCAACGAGCGTTTGCCATGTACCACTTCGTCGTGCGAGATCGGCAGGATGAAATTTTCCGACCACGCATACATGAAGGAGAAAGTGATCAATTGATGGTTGTAGCGCCGGTGGACGGGATCAAGGGCGATATACCGCAGCGTGTCGTTCATCCATCCCATGTTCCACTTGAAATTGAAGCCGAGGCCGCCGTGTTCGGGCGGCCGCGTCACGCCGGCGAATGCTGTTGACTCCTCGGCGATCGTCAGGACCCCCTTGAAGCCGCGATGCACCGCATTGTTCATCTGCCGCAGGAAATCGATGGCCTCCAGATTTTCGCGGCCGCCGTGGCGGTTCGGCAGCCATTCCCCGGCCCTGCGGTTGTAATCCAGATACAACATCGAGGCCACGGCGTCGACGCGCAATCCGTCCACGTGATACTTGTGCGCCCAAAAAAGCGCATTGGCGACCAGGAAATTGCGTACCTCATGCCGCCCATAGTTGAAAATCTTCGTTCCCCACTCGCGGTGCTCACCGATCCGTGCATCGGTGTGTTCGTAGAGGGCGGTCCCGTCGAACTGCGCCAAGCCATGATCGTCGCGCGGAAAATGCGCCGGCACCCAGTCGAGAATCACGCCGATACCGGCCTGATGGCAGCGATCCACGAAGTACATGAAATCCTGCGCCGATCCGTAGCGCGAGGTCGCGGCGTAATAGCCGGCCACTTGATAACCCCAGGATGCATCGAGGGGATGCTCGGCGACGCCCATGAGTTCCAGGTGCGAGTAGCCCAGGTCCTTGGCATAAGGAATCAACTGCTCCACCGCTTCGCGCCAGCTCATGAATGGCGGCGTACGCCACTCCCACGGCCGCCGCCAGGATCCCAGGTGCACTTCGTAGGCGTTCAAGGGCCGGCGCAGCGGATCCTGCTGCTCGCGGCGCACCAGCCACTCCTCGTCATTCCAGTGATAAGCGTTCAGGTCGGTCACCACGGAGCAATTGTCGGGGCGCAGTTGCATCGCGAATCCGTAGGGATCCGCCTTGAGGATCAGGCGGCCATCGCGGCTCTTGATTTCATATTTGTAGGCCGCGCCGGCGCCGATGGCGGGTACGGTCAATTCCCAGACGCCCGAGGTGCCTCGCGGCTGCATGACATGCGCCCTGCCATCCCAATGATTGAACGGGCCGACGACGCTGACGCGGTCGGCGTTCGGCGCCCATACCGCAAATCGGGCGCCCCGCGCTTCAGGATGCGCGCCAAGCTTCTCATAGATCCGCTCGTGCTTGCCCTCGCCAAATAAATGGAGATCGAAGTCGGTAATCGCCTGATCGGTCAATTGCATTGCGCCTTATATCACCGGCTTGACGGCCCAGATTCGATCCGCGTACTCGCGAACGCTGCGATCGCTGGAAAAATACCCCATGTTGAGGCAATTGATCACCGCTTTTCGGGTCCACTGATCCGAATCGATGAACAGGGCATCCACTTGATCCTGCGCGCGGCTGTACGCCGCAAAATCCGCAAGCACCAGAAACGGTTCGCCGTCGCTCAGCAACCGATCGACGACCGGCTTGGCATCATCTGCGCGCCGCGGCGAAAAGAAGCCGGACCGGATCAACTCCAGCGTGCGCTTCAGTTCCGCATTGTCCTCGATCTCGCGGCTGGGGCTGTAACCCGCGGCGAGCTTTGCCGCGGCCTCGTCCGCGGTGAGGCCGAAGATGAACATGTTTTCGGCGCCCACATGATCGCGAATCTCGATGTTGGCGCCGTCCAGCGTACCGATGGTCAGGGCGCCGTTCAGTGCCAGCTTCATATTGCCGGTTCCCGACGCTTCCATCCCGGCCGTGGAGATCTGCTGCGACAGGTCGGCCGCCGGCATGATCCTTTGCGCAAGCGATACGTCGTAGTCCGGCAGAAACGCCACCCGCAGCTTGTCGCGCACCAACTCGTCCGCATCGATGGTGCGCGCCACATTGTTGATGAGCTTGACGATGGCCTTGGCCATTGCGTAGCCCGGCGCCGCCTTGCCCGCAAAGATCACGGTTCGCGGCACGATCCGCGCGTGCGGATTTTCGAGAATCCGCTGATAGCGGGTCACCACGTACAGCAGATTGAGCAGTTGCCGCTTGTATTCGTGAATTCTTTTCACCTGCACGTCGAACAGGGTATCGACGCTGATCTCGACGCCGGTACGGCGCATCACCTCATCGGCAAGTCGTTGCTTATTGGTGCGTTTGATGCCGCCGAACTGGCGGCGAAACTCCGCATCTTCGGCCGCGCCGGTGAGACGCGACAGCTCCTCGAGGTCGTTCTCCCAGGAACTTCCCAGGTGCTGGGTCAGCAGCGCCGACAGGCCGGGATTCGATTGTTTGAGCCAGCGGCGCACGGCAATGCCGTTGGTGACGTTAATGAATCGCTCGGGATACATCTCTGCAAATTCGCGGAATACATGATTGCGCATGAGATTCGAGTGCAGTTGCGCCACGCCGTTGACTCGATGGCTGCCGATGATGGCGAGGTGCGCCATGCGCACGCGCCGTTCGGCCTGATCATCGATGATCGACACCGCTCTCTGCCGCTCCGGGGCGTTGGGGAAGCGCGACTCGACCTCCAGCAGAAAATCACGATTGATCAGGTAGATTATTTCCAAGTGCCGCGGCAGCAGGCGTTCGAACATCGACACCGGCCAGGTCTCGAGTGCCTCGGGCAGCAACGTATGATTGGTGTACGAAAACACGGCTTGTGAGATGCGCCAGCTTTCCGCCCACGACAAGCCATGCTCATCGACCAGCAGCCGCATCAGCTCGGCGATCGCCACAGCAGGGTGAGTATCGTTCAGTTGAATCGCGACGGCGTCGGGCATTGAGCCTAAGGATCGGCCTTCGCTCAGATGCGTCACCAGGATGTCCTGCAGACTGGCGCTGACGAAGAAATATTGCTGCTTGAGCCGCAGTTCCTTGCCCTGCGGGGTGGAGTCATCGGGATACAGCACGCGGGATAAATTCTTCGCTTCCACCTGATCGTAGACCGCAGCGGCGTAGTCGCCGGCATTGAACGAATCGATGTGAAATGGGGTGATTGCGCGGCCGGACCACAGACGCAGGTGATTGACGGTGGGTCCGGCGTTGCCGGGAATCAATTGATCGAAGCCGATCGCGTATATGTCCTTGGTGTCGACCCAGCGATGCACCTCGCTCGCGGGCGCATTCTCGTCCGCCTCGCTGCGACCGCCGAATTGCACCGTATAGCGCACGTTACCGCGCGGTGTTTCCCACACATTGCGCAGACGCAGCCAGCTGCTGGCGACTTCCCGCTGGCCGCCGTCGGCGCCCATGACCTGGGTGAAAATGCCGTAGTCGTAACGGATGCCGTAGCCGATCGCGGGGTAATGCAGCGTCGCCAGCGAATCCAGGTAGCAGGCCGCGAGACGGCCCAAACCGCCATTCCCCAATCCCGGGTCGACTTCCTGGGCAGCGATGTCCTCGAACTCGTATCCCATGGCGCGCAGCGCGGTGCGCGCCTCGTGCACCAGATCCCCTTCCAGGCTGGACAGCGCGTTCAGCAGCGATCGGCCCGTCAGATATTCGACCGAGAAGTAGCACACCCGCTTCACATGTGCGTTCGACACGCGCCGCTGCGTGGCAAGCCACCGCAAGGTGAGCTCTTCGCGCACCGCCAGCGACAGCGCATCGTAGATATCCCGCGGCGTGGCCGTGTCCGGATTTTTGCCGAGGGTTCGGGTGAGGCGGTCCAACAGCGCCGCTTGCAAAGTGCCGGGCTGCAGCGCAACGCTTCGACGCATCACGAACTGGGTATCAATCGTGCTCATGTTAGTTGTTATTATAGGGTCCTTATCCAGTCGACGGGGCTAACCTCAAAATGCGGTACTCCAGTTGAGCGCTTCCTCGTTGGCGGTAGGCATTGATGTCGGCGGTTCTTCCATCAAGTGTGCATTGATCGATCTCGCCACCGGCGCATTCGCGGGCGAGCGGTTCAGCATAACAACGCCGGCGCATGATTCCACCGACGCGCTGCTCGATGCATTGACCTCGGTGGTAGCCAATGTGCCGGGCGATCACGACGTGGGTGTGGTATTTCCCAGCGTCATACGCGGCGGCGTCGTGCGCACCGCCGCCAATCTCAATAAGGCGTGGATTGGTCAACCGCTGGCCGACCTTGTAGGCGGGCGCCTACGGCGGCCCGTGATCGCCATCAACGACGCGGATGCCGCGGGCCTGGCAGAATTGCACTATGGCGCCGCGCGCAATGTTTCCGGCACCGTTCTGGTGCTGACGCTCGGCACCGGCATCGGCAGTGCGCTGTTCATCAACGGCGCGTTGGTGCCGAATACCGAGTTCGGACATTTGCAGGTGGCGGGACGCGAAGCCGAAAAACGCGCTTCCGGGCGCGCCAAGGTGGCGGGAAATTTGAGCTGGGAGAGTTGGGCGGGCGAGTTGAATCTGGTGCTGAACGAACTGCAGGGATTGCTCTGGCCGGACCTCATCGTACTGTGCGGCGGCATTACCGAGGAGCCCGAGAAATTCATGGACAAACTACATTGCGAGGCGCGCCTATGCGTCGGTGCGTTGCGGTCGGAAGCGGGTATCGTCGGCGCCGCATTGGCCACGACCTTGGGTTCCCCGAAGCGAATTTGATCAGGGCAGCCCTCGCCGCGGCTACGCTGCTCCTTGGTGCCTGCGCGAGCACTGCGCAAAAAAACCCGCGTCCGCCGGAAACGCCGGCCGCGCCGGTTTCAGCCGCGCCGCGAATCCCCGCCCCCGATCAGCGCACACTGATGGTCGATGGCGCGACCGCCATGCTCGGACAACCCTATCGGTTCGGCGGCGCGGAACCGGGCGGCTTCGACTGCAGCGGCTTGGTATTCTACGCGGCCGCCATCGCAGGAATTCGCGTGCCGCGCACCGCCGCCGAGCAGTTGAATTTCGGCGTTGCCGTGCGGCGCGGCGACTTGCAGGAAGGCGATCTCATATTCATGAATCTGGCGCACAAGGAACTGCACGTAGGCTTGGCGATCGACCGCGAACGCTTCATTCATGCGCCCTCGAACGGCGGCCACGTGCGCATCGACTCGCTCGCCGCGGCGCCTTACTTGAAAGGATTCATCGGCGCGCGGCGCGTGATCCCTAAAGCCTCGGCTGGGTTATGATCGGGCACCCCACATCGAGGATCAGACATGAAACTTTATTACTCCCCCGGCGCCTGCTCGCTGTCGCCGCATATCGTGCTGCTCGAAGCGGGGCTGCCGTATACGCTGGTAAAGACCGACCTTAAGACCAAGAAAACAGAGGGCGGCGCCGACTACCTGAGCATCAATTCGAAGGGCGCTGTCCCGGCGCTCGAGCTCGATGATGGCCGGGTGCTGACCGAAGGACCGGCGGTGGTTCAATACCTGGCTGATCAAAAGCCGGAATCTGGATTGGCGCCGCGCGCCGGCACCTTCGAGCGCTATCAACTGATGGAAATACTGAACTTCATCACGTCGGAAGTTCACAAGGGATTTTCTCCGCTGTTCAATCCAGCAAGCTCGGCCGAACTCAAAGAGACCAGCGTGGCTGCATTGACCAAGAAATTCGACTGGCTGACAGGCTTACTAGGCAACAAAACCTTCCTGTTGGGCAACACCTTCACGGTTGCCGACGCCTATTTGTTCACGGTATTGAACTGGGCCCGCATCGTGAAAATCGACCTCTCCAAATGGCCGGTCCTCGCCGCCTATCAGGCGCGCATCGCGCAGCGGCCGAAGGTGCACGCGGCGCTCAAGGAAGAAGGCTTGTTGAAGTAGCGGGTTGCGCTACAGAGCGGCCTCCACAGCTTCCAGCGACTCCCCCGCAGCGGCGGCGAATTGCAGCGACGCGAGCCGCGCGTACAACGGGCTGTGCAGCAGCAATTCGGCGTGTGTACCCACCGCGACCTTGCGGCCGTGGTCCAGAACTACGATTCGGTCCGCTTTCAGCACGGTCGCGAGCCGATGGGCGATGATGATGGTGGTGCGGCCCTGCATGAGTTTCTCCAGCGCCTCCTGCACCAAGCGTTCCGATTCCGCGTCCAATGAACTGGTGGCCTCATCGAGCAGCAGAATCGGTGGATTCTTGAGGATGGCCCGGGCCAGGGCAATGCGCTGGCGCTGGCCGCCTGACAGGCGGGTGCCGCGCTCGCCGAGGAATGTGTCGTACCCTTCAGGAAGTTTGCGCAGGAATTCGTCCGCGGCCGCGGCAACGGCGGCTGCTTCGATCTCGGCGTCGCTGGCGGTCGGGCGGCCGTAGCGGATATTCTCGCGCGCGCTGGCGCCGAACAGCACGGTTTCCTGCGGCACCAGACCGATCTGGGCACGGAGGTCCTCGGGCCGCAAGTCAGCGAGCCGCCGATCGTCGATCAGCACCCGGCCGGAATCAGGATCGTAGAAGCGCAGCAACAGCTGGAAAGTGGTGCTCTTGCCCGCGCCCGATGGCCCGACGAATGCGATGGTTTCGCCGGGCGTGACCTCCAGGCTGAAGTTCGCGAGAGCGGAATGCAGCGGCCGCGATGGATAGTGAAAGGTGACATTGTCGAAGCGAATCGCGCCGCTCACGCGTTGCGGAAGTTCGACGGGCCGCTCCGGCGCGCGGATCACGGGCCGTGCCTGAAGCAGCTCGGTCAAACGCTCCATGGCGCCGGCGGCGCGCTGAATTTCGCCCCACATCTCGGTCAGCGCAGCGGCCGAACTGCCCACGATCGCCGCATAGACGATAAATTGCGCCAGCTGCCCGCCCGACATGGTACCGCCGACGAGTTGGCGCGCGCCCAGCCATAGCACGAATGTGATGCCGCCGAATACCAGCATGATGCCGACGGCGGTAAGGGCTGCGCGCACCTTGGTGCGGCGGATCGCAGTCCGGAAGCTGTCTTCCACCGCCTTACCGTAGCGCTGGCTTTGCAGCTCTTCCAGGGTAAAAGCCTGCACCGTCTGGATGGCGTTCAAGGTCTCGCCGGCAAGGCCGCTGGTATCGGCGATGCGATCCTGCGACGCTCTCGACAATCCGCGTACCCGCCGTCCGGTCACGATCAGCGGCACCACCACCACCGGCATCAGCAACAGGATCACGCCCATGAGCCTGGCGCTGGTCAGTCCCATCAGCACCAGCGCGCCCACGAGATTCAGGGTCGATCGCAGCACAATGGAAAGATTCACGCCGGCGATGGCTTGCACCAGTGTGGTATCGGTGGTCAAGCGTGAGAGCACTTCACCGACGCGGGTGGTCTCGTAGAACAGGGGATCCATGCGTACCACGCGCCGGTAGATCGCAATGCGAAGATCCGCCACGACGCGCTCGCCCACCCAGGTCACGAGATAAAATCGAAGCGCCGCGAATAGTCCGAAGACCACGGCGGCTGCCAGCAAGCCGATGAAATACAGATTGACGGTGCCGGCGTCCTTTTTGGTGATGCCATGATCGATGAGCTGGCTCAAGGCCACGGGCAGCGCCAGCATGGCGGCGCTCGCGATCAGCAGAGCGCAGACGGCGGCCGCCATCATCCCCCGGTAGGGTCGCAAGAACGGCAGCAGCGCCCTTAAGGGATTCAGTGACTTGCGCTTGGCGCGATCGTTTTGGGTATCCATTTGGCGCATGATCCCATATCTAAAATAAGATCGGTGACGAGAGGCCGTGCCCCTTTCGTTGCGCATTAGCAACGCGCTCGTCATTTGGTCTTTCAACCGACCAACGGATATGTTGCAATGTGCCAGGGATTTGGCGCCGAACGAGATTTATAACTCGCCGTACCTTAAGGATGCACCACATGTGGAAACTCCGAACTCATATCCCGTGGCGTGTGAGCCACGCGCGCGGCGTTCTCGCGGCTTTTTCAGCGTTGGCGGCTTGCCTGTCGGCGAGCGCCCGCGCAGATACGGCTGCCGCTGAGGAGGCCACAGGTCCGCTGCAGGAAATCACGGTCACGGCAACCCGGCACGAGGAAAGCCTCAGCAAGGTTCCCATCAGCGTCACGGCGCTGACGCAGGACGCCATGGATGTCCGCGGCATCAAGGATTTCCAGGACATCGTGCATTTCACGCCCGGCGTCAATATCGACACCTCGGGCACCAACAATATCGCCATTCGCGGCATCGCCTCGAGCGGCGGCGCCGGCACCACCGGCCTCTATATCGACGACACGCCGATTCAGATCCGCGCCACCGCGTTCAACCCCGACGATGCTCTGCCGAAGACCTTCGATATCGACCGCGTCGAGGTGCTGCGCGGACCGCAGGGCACTTTGTTCGGTTCCGGGTCCGAAGGCGGCACGGTCCGCTACATCACCACCCAGCCCAGTCTCACCACCAACAGCTTTTACGGCCGCGAAGAGGTGTCGTATACGCAGGGCGGTTCGATCAACTACGAGGGCGGCATCGCGGCGGGCGGCCCGCTGATCGAGGACAAGCTCGGCGCGCGCTTGACGGTTTGGTACCGGCGCGACGGCGGCTATATCGACAATATCAATCCGGTGACGCTGGCCACGGTGCAGAAAAACGCCAACTACGATGAGACCGTGCTGTATCGGCTCGCCTTCATCTGGGCGCCCATGGATCAATGGACCGTGACGCCGAGTATTTATTATCAAGACCGGTATCGAAACAATGTCGAGGACTACTGGCCGCTGTATTCGAATCCGAATAACAACAACTTCGTGAGCGCGGATCCGGATCTGCGCTCCGATCCTGATCGGTTTTATCTCGCCGCCGTCAAGATCGAAGGGAATCTGGGCTTCGCCAAGCTCATCTCAAATACATCCTACTACCACCGCAAGGAAGAAACAGGCTACGAAGGCACGTTGTACAACCTCGGCTTCTATCAATCCGCGGTGTTTTTGAACTTCAACCCCGACGGGTCGACCTCGCCGGCATCGACGCCCTACCCGCTGTTGGACGGCGCCGGTCTGCATCTGCCGCCAGGAGCGCTCGATTACCGTGCGCCGAACAGCATCGACAACCATCAGCAGAACATCACCCAGGAGATCCGGCTGCAATCGGCGGATGCGGATTCGAAGCTGTTCTGGACGGCGGGCGTGTTTTTCAGTGAGAACCGCCAGACGTATCTTGAGCAGATTCACGATCCGCTGCTGAACGAATTGTCGCTGGCCGCCACCGGGCTGCCCTATTCGGCTTGGTTCGTGGATTCGGCCGGCAATCCGGTTCCCGAAAGCCCCGCCTTTCCCAATGATTCTTATTGGCTGCAAACCAGAGCGACGGACAAGCAATACGCACTGTTCGCGGAGGGCACTTATTCCTTTACCGATCAGTACAAACTCACCCTGGGCGCGCGCTATTCATGGACGAAGTTCACCAATAGTTCGTATACCGGCGGTCCGCAGCTATTCATTGCGCCGGAAACGATCAATGTCGGCCAGAAAGAGAATTCCTTCACTCCGAAGGCGAGCTTCTCGTATCAATACGATCCGCGGAATCTGTACTACGCCACGTACGCCAAGGGCTTCCGGCCGGGCGGCGCCAACAATCCGGTGCCCCAGGCCGCCTGCGCAACGGATTTTGCGAACTTCGGCATCACCCAGTCGCCGCCGACGTTCAACTCCGATACGGTCGACAGCTTCGAAGTGGGCGCCAAGAACAACTTTAACAACCGCGTGAAAATCGCCAGCAGCATCTACTACATCCGCTGGAACAACATCCAGCAGACCGTCGTGCCGCCCATATGCCAGATCTCCTTCATCGACAATCTGGGCACTGCGGTGGCCAAGGGTGGGGACATTCAGGCGGAAATCGCGGTCACCGACAGTCTCACCGCCGAAATCGCCACCGGCTACACCAGCGCGCGCTACACCAAGAACTCGGTGCTGAGCCCGACGCAATCATCGCCCATCGTGTCCTCGGGTGATGCCATCGTGGGCAACAGCGGCGAACCGCCGGGCCAGCCCGAGGCGCCTTTCACCGTCACCGTGGGACTCGAGTACAAGTTCATACTGTTCAACCGGCAGTCCTTCATTCGCGTCGACGATGAATACGCGAGCCGCAATAAGTGGATGTCGCCCTCCCAGGATCCCTCGACGCTGCAATTCGACCCGCAGGATTACACATTGTCATCGACCAACATTGCCGCGATGCGCGCCGGCATGAATTTCGGCAACTGGCAAGCGGCTGCGTTCGTCGACAATCTCACCGACTCGCACACGGTCACGGCCTATAACTGGACCATCAATCCCGGCGATGGCAACAGCCGGCTGGAGCGGCAATACACGTTCCGACCGCGCACCTTTGGATTGACGATTACCTACCGTCACTAACGGTTGGCGACTCCGCTACCTTAGGAATTGGACTTGCGGCCGGTTTTGCGCGCTAATTGTCCCATGAGGACCGCGGACCCTGCGCCAATCGAATCTGAATCTGCCCCGCATGCGCAGAGCGGCACCCTGACGGTGCAGGTGCTGCGCTCAAGCGCTGACGCCCAGGTGGCGGCCGACGACCGGGTGGCCGTCGAAGCGCCGCTGGAATTTCAATTGCATCACCCCGCGCTGGGGCCGGAGCCGGTGTCATTTGGGACCACCATGCGCACGCCCGGCGACGATGAGTGGCTGGCGGCCGGGCTCTTGTACGGCGAAGGCATCATCAACCAGGCAGCGGACATCGATGCCATCGAAACCAGCACGCGCCGGCCGAATGTGGTGAATGTGCGCCTGCATGCCAGCGTTGCGATCGCCCTGCAAGCGCCGGCCCGCCGATTTTCGGCCGGCTCCAGTTGCGGCGTCTGCGGCACCACCGGGCTCGATGCGGCGATCGCGCGTGCCGCGGCGACCCGCATCCCCCACACCGGCCGCGTACCTCTGAAGACTTTGTTCCAGCTGCCCAACCGCATGCGCGCCTCGCAGTCGAGGTTCGCCGATACCGGCGGCATTCACGCGGCCGCGGTCTTCGATTTTTCCGGCACGTTGCACAACCTTGCCGAAGATGTCGGCCGTCACAACGCTTTCGATAAGCTGGTGGGCATGAATCTGCTGTCGGGAAAACTGCCGCTCAACAACAGCATCGTGCTGTTGAGCGGGCGCGCCAGCTTCGAGCTGGTGCAAAAGGCGCTGCGCGCCGGCGTCAGCGTGCTTGCCGCGATCGGCGCGCCCTCGAGCCTCGCGGTCAATTTGAGCCAGGCCGCTGGCCTTACGCTGGCGGGATTCCTACGCGAAAGCCACTGCAACGTGTATACGCACCCGGAGCGTTTAACGCCTGCTTGAGATGCTCGGTAGCGCGCGCCCACGCGCTGTTGAAGAACATCGTGGCCGAGTGCAAATGCCGTACCGTCGAATAGTTGACCGAACATTGCACGGCTGCCACGAAGTGGCGCCACTCGCGACGGTTCGAAAACCGGCTCTTGATGTCTTCGAGTGTCTTCAGGGGCAGGGTTGGAAATTCGCGCACGTTCAGCTCCATTCGATCGCTAGTTAACCTGATAGCCTCGGGCCTGCAAGCACGCCGACATGGCGCGGTTGTAGTTGCTGCGGTTCACATCCGAATTTCCGCCGCCCGGCTGCGTGGGGTCGAATCCGGTTTGACCCTTCGCCCAGTTGTGGCATTCATACTGGTCCGCCGCCTGCTGCTCCTTGCTCTGGCCATTCTTGGGATAAATGATCAAATCCATTTGTCCGGTGTTGGGCGGAGGTGATGGCGCATCGGCGTCCCCCGGTGGATCGACCACGGCGTAGCCGTTCTCCTGGGGCTGCCAGGTGTAGTAGACGCTATCGGCGTAATAATAGGGAACTCCGCCGATCCACACCGTCGAGTAGTAAGGCGGCAGCGTCGAGATGATAATCCCCACCGGCGGGCCCACGACCACGAAGCCCGGTCCGCGGGGCGCATACCAGATGCCGCCGCTGAAGTAATACGGCGAGCCATGATGAAAGTAGGGATGGTACTCCGGCGGCAATGCCGGTCTCACGGTACCGACCGGCGGGTAGTAGCGGCCATGGTTGTAGCGACTGTCCAGCACCTGACCATGCGCGTCGTACGCCGGCGGCGCACGCCCATAAGCCGGCGCATGCTGATAACCCGGCGCAGGCCGGGCCGGCGCGGGCCCCTTGTTTTGCGAGTGTTCGACCTGTCCGTGTTCATCGGCGGCCGCCACTTGGACCACGAGCGCGCCGGATAGCAGCACCGACGCGGACAGCAGTGCGATTTTGTAAAATTTTCTCATTGTAATTCCGGACGTAAGCTCAAGTGACCGTATAGCCACGCCCTGTGAGACAGGCGCCGAGAGCGCGTCGATAGGCGTCGGCTTGGGCGCGTCCCTCGGCCGCGGCCTGATTGATCTGCTGCTGCGTCACTTGCGCCTGTTGCTGTGCGTTCGCCTCCGCGGCAGAACCCACGATCGCCCCGGTCGCGCCGCCGACCAAGGCGCCCGCCCCCGAGTTGTACGGGCCGGCGATGATTGAGCCGAGAATCGCGCCGACGACCGCACCACCGACCACCGAGGAACCCGGGGGATTTGCCGGCTGCACGATGACCTGCTGATAGGCACCCTGACGGCTGGGATCCACACCCGTGGTCTGTACCGCCCAGGTGTGACACTCGTAGCGGTCGCGAGCCGTCTGATCGGCGCTCTGGCCATGCGCGGGATAGACGAAAATTCGCATCGGCGGCGGGGCGGGCACATTGACGACCTGCGGCGGCGGCGTTACGCAGGCCGACAACAGCAGCATCGCCGCCCCCGGAACTGCGCAATAAGTCGCAGCTCTCGAAAGGCGTGGAAAGGTTACAAATTTCATGCGTTAAAACCCTCTGGCCCAACCGATCAACGTCAGGGATCCTCCTTGGTTGACAGCGCTGGAGTGGCGGAGTTCGCCAAAAAGGCGCCGCGGCCTTCAAGCCGGACCCACCGGCCTCAAGGACGCAGCGCCATTATTTCTTGAGCCCGGGGCTCATTTCTTGGGCTTACGGAATTTTAATATGAACTGGTCGGTCTTTCCGCGGATCGCCGGATCGAATACGTTGGCGGTGCGAGGATCGGCGGGGTTCACCAAAATATCGCTGCTGGCGACGAATTCGAATCCGGCCGCCGCGACTTCCGTTTTCACGGTTTCCACGTCGATTCTATGCAGGGTGTTGGTATCCCTGGCTCCTGATGCCGCCTGCGCCGAATGGTCGAGGACCAGGAACAGGCCGCCGGGCTTCAGCGCATCGAACACCGACTTGTTGAATGCGGCGACGTTCAGCGTCGGAATATTGTGCAGGTCATGATAGTTCTGCCCGGTGAAAATAAGGTCGACAGGCACGGGCGTCGCCACCTTGCCGCCCGCCAACTCAACCACGGTGACATTGGTGTAATTGGCGTCCTCGGCCAATGCCCTGATGGGCGCAGCCCGATCCGGCGTGGTCGGCGACGGATTTGCCGGGCGCGGCGGCACCAGTGCATAAACATGCCCCGTCGGACCGACCGCTTTGCTGAATATGCGGGTGAAGTAGCCGCCACCCGGCACCAGTTCGCCAATCTGCTCGCCCGGGTGCACGCCCGCGAACGCCAAGGTTTCCGCCGGTTTGCGGTTGGCATCACGCTGCGTATCGGCGGACGGTCTGTTGCTGTCGGCGACTGCCGCGGTGACAGCGGCCGGCATGCTTGGCGCGCTGGGCGCGCTCGGCGAGTTCGTGCAAGCAGCAAGCGTCAGCGCAGCCAGCAGCGACGCTGCGGAAATCAGTGGGTAGCGATTCATAGAGCACTCCGTTGAATTGTCAGCCAGCAAAAGTCGTTGTTATGTGCGTAGTTTAGCATCAGAGGCGGCACACTTGAGGCTCGACGCTTTGAGCGCCGCAAGCAGCGCCGCGGTATCATGCTTGGCGTTCGGCATTAAGGTGATCGCGCATGAGTTTGAGCGTTTTCGATATATTCAAGATCGGCATTGGCCCGTCCAGTTCACACACCATGGGACCGATGAACGCCGCGCGCGGCTTCGTTGAACTGCTCGCGGCGCGCGATTTACTGGCCCGGACTTGCCAGGTCTCCGCGCAACTGTATGGCTCCCTGGCGCTCACCGGCCGCGGGCATTGCACCGACCGCGCGATTTTATTGGGGCTCGAGGGCATGAGCCCCGATACGATCGATTCGGCGGCGGTCGAACCCGCTCTGCAGCGGATACGCACCGCCAAGCGCCTGCGCTTGCTGGGCGCCAAGGAAATCGAGTTCGACGAACCCTTGAATCTTCTGTTCCACACCGATCAGGTGTTGCCCGGACATTCCAATGGCATGCGCTTCACGGCGCATGACGCGAGCTTGGTGGTTTTGGCGCGGGAGGAGTATTACAGCATCGGCGGCGGATTCGTGGTGCGCGCCGGCGCGGAATCCGCAGTCGGCGACGTGCGGGCCGAGCCGCCGTACCGATTCGGCTCAGGCGCCGAGCTGCTCGAACACGGCAGAGCGCAGGGGTTGGAGATTCACGAGATCATGCTTGCTCGCGAGCGCACCTGGCGCAGCGAGCCTGAGGTGCGCGCCGGGCTCCTGCGCATTTGGCAGGTCATGCAGGATTGCGTGCGGCGAGGCTTCGATGCGCAGGGTCTGCTGCCGGGCGTCCTGCGCGTCAGGCGCCGGGCGCCAAAGCTGTATCGCCAGCTGATGAGTGGCGATCCCTTGAGCCCCATGCATGCGCTCGATTGGGTCAATGCCTATGCGCTCGCCGTCAACGAGGAAAATGCCGCCGGCGGGCAGGTGGTGACGGCACCGACCAACGGCGCCGCCGGCATCGTACCCGCGGTACTGCATTACTACCGGCGCTTCGAAGCCGGTGCCGATGATGGCGGGGTCGTGCGATTCCTGCTCGCCGCCGGCGCCGTTGGCATGCTGTACAAGGAGAATGCCTCGATTTCCGGCGCGGAGATGGGATGCCAGGGCGAGGTTGGCGTCGCATGCTCCATGGCCGCGGCCGGCCTGGTGTCGGCGCTCAACGGCAGCAACGAACAATTGGAAAATGCCGCCGAAATCGGCATGGAACACAATTTGGGGCTGACCTGCGATCCGGTCGCGGGATTGGTGCAGATTCCGTGCATCGAACGCAACGCGATGGGGTCGGTGAAGGCCATCAATGCGGCGCGCCTGGCGCTGCGCGGCGACGGTTCGCACAAGGTGTCGCTGGACCAGGTGATCACGACCATGCGTCAAACCGGACGCGACATGTCGACGATCTACAAGGAAACCTCGCAGGGCGGTCTCGCCGTCAATGTGCCCGAGTGCTGAGGCCTGGCACCCGCGCTTAACCGGTTGCCTGCAGGCCCTGCGCGATGCCGCTGATCGTAGCCCGCAGCGCGGCGAATAGTGCCTGATCCTGGCGTGCGGTCGCCCGCCAGCGCTGCAGCAAATCCACCTGCATGAGATGCATCGGATCCACATAGGGGTTGCGGAGCTTGATCGACCGCTGCAGCGTCGGATCGCTGTCGAGCAGACGGGCCGAGCCGCGCAGGCGCAGCACATGAAGCACCGTCAAAGCGTACTCCCTACGGATGCGCTCGGCTTGTACGCGCAGCGCAGCGTCCGCCAGCGCATCGTAATGGCCGGCAATCTCCAAATCGGTGCGCGCCAGCATCGCCTCGACATCGTCGAGCAAGTGCCCGAAGAAGGGCCACTGCGCCACCATGCTGCCGATGACTTGCTCGCCGTGCAGCTCCAATGCCGCTTTGAGGCCGCTGCCGAAGCCGAACCAGCCCGGCAGCATATGGCGGCTTTGCGTCCATGCGAATACCCAGGGGACCGCCCGCAGCGCGTGAATTCCGGTGCCGTCGGCACGCGCTGCCGGACGTGCTGCGATATGCATGCGCTCGATGACGTCCAGCGGCGTCGCGGCGCGAAAATACTCGAAGAACTCCCTGCCGCCGAACACCAGATTGCGATAAGCCTCGAGGCTGTGCGCCGCGATCGACTGCATGGCCTTGGAATGTTCCGGCGCGATTCGAGGCGCGCCCGTCGCATGAGCGGTCGCCAATGCCACCGACGCAAAGGTACGCTCGAGCGTGCGCATCGCGATCGGACGCAGACCGTAGCTCTGATTTACCACTTCACCCTGTTCGGTCAACCGCAGTACGCCGTGGACGGCGCCGCTTGGCATCGACTCGACCAGGTGTTCGGTGCGCCCGCCGCCGCGAGCCGGTGTGCCGCCGCGTCCGTGAAATATCAGCAGCCTGATGCGAGCGCCGCGAGCCGCTTCCAGCAGCCGGATCTGCGCCAGCTGCAGAGCCCAGCGCGAGGCGGCGATTCCGCCCTGCTTGTTGGTGTCGGAGTAGCCAATCACCACAATCTGCCGGTTGTTCCGTGATTCGAGATGGCGGCGGTAGGCAGGCTCTGCGTGCAGGGCCAGCAACAGTTCGCCGGCACTTTCCAGCGTGTCGATCGACTCGAGCAGCGGCGCCACGTCGAGCGGGCATTCGCCGCTGCGCTTGTTGGTGATGTCGGCCCATCTGGCCAGCAACAAGACCGCAAGAACGTCTTCCGGTCCGCGTGCACCGCTGACGATGTACTCGCCGACGGCGCGACCGCCGAATTTGTGGCGTGCTTCGGCTATCGCCTGAAACACCCAAAGACTGCGCCTGCCAAAGGCGTCGAAAGCCGCCGTGGGGCCCTGGTCGCGGGCCAGAAACTCGCGCAGCCGCTGCAGCCGTTCCGCCCCCGGCAGAGCCGGCCACTCACGGAGCCCCAGCCCCTGCGCGATCACCTCGTCATGAACCCTGGCATGTTGAATCACATCCAGTGTCGCAAGATGGAAGCCGAAGGTGCGTACCCGCCGCAGCAAGCGGCGCACGAGAAAGTATCCGGCGTGGCGGCCCCGATTCTCGAGCAGGCTGTCGGCGGCCAGCGAGATATCGGACAGCAGTTCGTCGGGATTCTGATACGCATTGGGCCGGCCTTCGTAGCTGGCCTGCAATCGGTCGCTGATCTGACCGAAGAACACCCGGTACGGCATGCGATCGTGGCGCGCCGG
Source organism: Steroidobacteraceae bacterium (assembly GCA_035567075.1). GTDB lineage: Bacteria > Pseudomonadota > Gammaproteobacteria > Steroidobacterales > Steroidobacteraceae > Bog-1198. The sequence continues at coordinate 15,146 of DATMRC010000050.1, read as the reverse complement.
CGCCAGCGCCTGCGCCCCCGGCAGTACGGCGCCGTAGGAAGCGATGCGTGCTGCCAGCGGGCCGCTGACGGTCACGCGATTGGCGCTCTGACTCAATGACTCGGCGAGCTGCTCGCACTCGGTGAAATACGTGGAGACGATCACCTGCTGATGCCGGCGCAAGGTTTCGCGAATGGTCTTGCCGTGCACGTCCTCATTGCCATCCATATCGCCGCCCACCCAGGAACCGAAACGCAGGATGTTCGGCACGTCGAGTTGTTCCACCGGGACGCCGTAGGCGTTGGCGAGCGCCGCTTCGATTTCCTCGTAAAACAGCGGCACGACGCGATACAGTATGTCGGTCAGATAGAACAACACATGTTCGCGTTCGTCGACGATCGTCAGCCCTTCACGCGGATGCTCCTCGGTCTGCCAGATGCTGGTGATTTCCAGCCGCACCCGCGCCCACAGCGTATCGCGCTCCGCCCGGATCGACGTGGGATTCAGACGGTCCAACAAATCATCGGCAATATGCTGTTGCTTGCGCAGGATCGTGCGGCGCGTCGACTCGGTGGGATGCGCCGTGAAAACCGGTTCGATGCTCATCCCGCCGATGAGCTCCAGCGCCTGCTGCAGCGACAGTCCGTCGCGCTGCAGCCGCGCGATGCAATCCGCGATTCCGCCGGGCTGCGCGCCGCCGGAATTGCTCAAGTATTCGCGCCTGCGGCGCACCCGGTGGGCCTTCTCGGCGGTGTTCACCGCCATGAACCACAGCGAAAACGCGCGGGTCAAGTCCGTGGCGGACGACGGCGAGCGTCCCTTGGTGCGAAGCTCCAACTCAGACGCCTGTTGGCCTGCGCCGGCTGCGGCTGTCGCGTCCTCGCGGCGCAGAATCGCCGCTTGCCGGTCGCCCTCGACCAGCTTGAAGTATTCATCGCCCCCCTGATCGCGTAGCGTCTCGCCGATCAATTCGCCGAGCGCATGCACATCGTCGCGCAGCGCCGCGTCCTTGGCCGGAAATTGAATGCTTTGGCGATACATAATGTTAGGCTCTCAACGACATCACGGAGAAATATTATGAGCTTGTTGGCACAGATCGCCATATTTCTCGCCGCCGCGGTCATCGCAATACCGATTTTCCGCCGCTTCAATTTGGGATCGGTGCTCGGTTATCTCACCGCCGGCATCATCATCGGCCCCGGCAGCCTGGGACTGATCAACAGTGTCGACACCACGCAGAATATTGCACAGTTCGGCATCGTACTCCTGATGTTCGTGATCGGCCTCGAACTGCAGCCATCGAGACTTTGGGTGCTGCGCAAGTCGATTTTCGTCCTCGGGACGGCGCAGATCGCGCTGACCACGCTGTGCATGGCGGCGGGCGCATATCTGGTTTTCGATCGATCCTGGCAGGCGGCGCTGGTGATCGGATTCGCCCTGTCCATGTCGTCCACGGCGCTCGCCTTGCAATTGCTGGCTGAGCGCGGCCAGCTCAATACTCAATTTGGCCGTTCTGCGTTCAGCATCCTGCTGTTTCAGGACGTTTCGGTGCTGCCGGCGCTGGCGCTGCTGCCGCTGCTCGGCGCAACCGCGGCCGCGGCCAATGGTGCCGGCGGCTGGCTGGTTTTGAAGCTCATCGCCGTGCTTGCGGCCGTCATCATCGGCGGCCGCTACGTGTTGAATCCCCTGCTGCGCATCGTTGCGGCAACACGCGTGGCCGAGGCATTCACCGCGGCGGGTCTTCTGATCGTGCTGGGTACCGCGCTGCTCGTGAGTCAGGTTGGCCTGTCGCTGTCGCTGGGAGCGTTCCTGGCCGGCGTGCTGCTCGCCGACAGCGAATTTCGCCACGAATTGGAGGCCGACATCGCGCCCTTCAAGGGACTGCTGCTCGGTCTCTTCTTCATCAGCGTCGGCATGTCGGCGAACTTGAGCTTGGTGCGGGACAAACCCGTGGAGATCATGGAATTGACGCTGGGGTTCATGGCGCTGAAGGTCGGCATTTTGTGGGGAATCGGCCGCGTGTCGGGACTGTCGCCGGCGGCCAGCCGCGGTCTCGCCTTCAGCCTGCCCTCGGGCGGCGAATTTGCCTTTGTCCTGTTCGGTCTCGCCGCCAGTTTGGGGATCATGAACGCCGAGAGCGCCGAGCTGCTGGTTCTGGTGGTGACCGCCTCGATGATCATGAGTCCGGTGCTGCTGGCGCTCTACGAGGCGCTGTTCAAGGCGGCGGAACCGCAAGGCCGCGCTTTTGATACCCCGCTTGAACTGTACCCCAAGGTCATCATCGCCGGCTTCGGCCGCTTCGGACAGATAGTCGGCCGCATTCTGGTGGCGAAGAAAATCACCTTTACGGCGCTCGAGATCAATCAGACGCAGGTCGACTTCATCCGGCGTTTCGGCAACCGGATTTATTATGGCGACGCATCGCGGTTGGAACTGTTGCGCGCGGCGCATGCGGAAAATGCCGAAATCCTGGTGCTCGCCATCGATGATGTCGAAACATCTGTGAAAACCGCGGAATTGGCCCGCAAGCACTTCCCCAACCTGAAGATTTTCGCCCGGGCGCGCAATCGCCAGCATGCGTTTCGATTGATGGATCTGGCGGTGCGCTACGCGATCCGCGAGACCCTGGCTTCGAGCCTGGAAATGACGGTTCAGGTGCTGGAAACACTCGGCCTGCCGAAATCGAAGGCTCTGGAAACCGTGCAGCAATTCCGCGCGCACGACGAGGCGACCATGGCCAGGCAGCATGCCGTGAAGGACGATGAGAGCAAGTTCATGGCCACGACCCGCGAATCGGCCGAGCAGCTTCATCATCTTTTCGAGACCGATACCGATGAGCCGCAGCCGGCGGCCCAGCGTCTCGGCGTTTTGAATCCTCAGTGAGGATTCAGCAGCACGGTCGTATCGAAGCTTTCGAAACCCGTCAGAACGCGGCGGTAGGCATTCTGCATGATGCGCTGCGCGGTCTTGTCGGCGCGCGCACCCAGCAGCATGCGGATCACGACGTCGTCTTGCGGCCGCGCGCTATCCTCGCCCAGCAGCTGGTACATGAAGCGCGCCAATCGTTGATTCATCTCGTTGGCGAATTTGAAGCGCAAGGCGTCATTGCCGTCCGAGCCGACCTTGGCTTCCTCTGAGATTTCGCATATCAAGCGCGAAATGAATCGCGCCTTGTCAACCAGGCCAAGGTCGCTGAAGAACTCGATTTCAGATTGAATGTTCATCCGGCCGGGAAGAAATCAATGGGTTTGGTGGCGGTGAGAGCGGCCACATCCTTTGCCTCGAACTTGAACAGGCGGATGCGCGCCAGCAGTTTGTTTTCAAATTCAGGATCTTTGAGCTCCGACGAAATGATGTGTGCCGCGGTGATGTCTCCCGACGGCGCAATGGTCAGCTCGATGACGACCTTGCCCTGCAGGGCGGGGTTGTCGCGCAGGGCGCGCGCGTACATGGCGTCGATGGCGCCCTTGTTCTTGGTGAACACCAGAGCGATCTCGTCCGCGCTGCGCGAGGCCTTGCCGCTGCCGCCTCCGCGGGTCTGCGCCTGCCCCCCTGCGCCGAGGTTCGGATCCTTCACCTGAGTGGTGTAGATGCCGCGCAGCGAGCCCGAACCCGCCGCCAGTCCGCTGCTGGTCGGCGCACTGATGCCGCCGCTGGTGCCGCCGGCCTTGGAAGTGATCAGGGAGCGCGTCACCGTGCTGACGTCGCCGGGGTCGGTCGTGTTCTTTTGATTCTTGGCAAATTTATCCAGATCGATCTGATCGCGCAGCGCCGCAAGATCGTCCATGTTCGCGAGCAGTCCGCTCTTCGAGGCCTTGATGCGCGGATCCACGGGTACCGGAGGCGCTTTGGTCACCGGCACCTTCTCGAGCGGCTTCTCCGGTTTCGGCGGCGGCGGCGGTGGCGGAGGCGGCGGCGGCTGAATCACCAACTGCACCACTCTTTCCGGCAGCGAATCGGTATTGTTGACGCGTTCGGAGTGCGGCAGGAAAAACAGGATTATCGCGATGATCGTGGCCGCAATGCCGAGGTTGCGCACAATGACGCGGAAGCGACGCTCCGTATCCTCGGACGGCGACCACGGCAACTCGTAGCGCCGGTAGTAAGGCACCAGTCCGGTGGGCGCGCGCATCGCTGGATTTGCGGTTGCCATTTAAGTCGCCGCCCGTTCGCGTTCGACCACGGCAAAGGATACTTTGCCATACTCGGCTTCGCTGCATGTCATCATGATTTTCTTCAGCACGCTATAGGGCGTGGCCTTGTCGCCCATGATCGTGACTTCGCGTTTGGCGATGTCGACTTGTTGCGCACCGCGCAGAGTGCGGTCGTTCTGCGCCATCAACGCGGTTTTCAGCGGCGCGAAAAACGGACCTTGATTGGCGATGACTTCCTGCAGCGTGCCGACCAGGACGCCATCCACGAACACCGAGTCCTTGGTGACCATGACGACCACGGCAGCGCTCGGCTTGCGGTCGGATATGGACTGCGGAATGGCAATACTCTTGGTGTTCGGCAAAATATCCACTTCCGCGGTATGCGCGAGCAGAAAAACCACCAGGATGGTCATCATGTCGATGAATGGAATCAGCGCGAAATGGCTGGCGCCGTGACGGCGCTGACGATGCCGCTTGATGCGATAGGAGGTCATGTCGGCGCATCCGCTATGGCGATGTCAGGGAACAGTTCCGCCTTGGAAAACGGCGCGACCGGGAGTTGATACACGCGCACCGTGTCCATCACCTGCACCAGCGTGTCGTACTGCACCTCGGGTCCGGGCAATATCGTCGCGTCGGTCATCTCCGGAAACTCCGATTTTACCCGCCGCATGAATTCCGAAAGGCCATCCAGATCATAGCCGGCGGGCGTATTGGCGAGCACCTTGAGCGGGCCGGAGTTGCGGTCATTGACCACCAGATCGTCCGGACGAATGATCACTTCAAGCTTCAGACCCTTCGGCAAGTCAACAGGAGCGGGATTGTTGGACGGAAGGTTCAGCTGCAGGATATTCGTCTTGGAAAATACCGCGGTGAAAATCAAGAAAAACACCAGGATCACCATCATGTCGATCATCGGCACGATGTTCAGATCGTCGCGCCCCTGGTGATAGCGGGCGTGATTGCGTCGGACCATGCGCGCGGCTTTTGACTTCATGAGAGGAGCACCATCCTATGTCGTCGCTGGTCTAGATGGTTCCGCGGGCCGCCGCCGGCGCTCGTACCGAAGGACCGGCGGGCGCCGCCGGCTCGTGACCCTTGTCCGATTGGCGCTCGGTGATCGAATTCAGAAACTTTACCGACGCAATCTCCAGGCTGTCGATCAGATTGGTGGTCTTCGATTCGAGAAACATGTGCGACAGCAGCAGCGTGATGGCAACGCCGAGGCCCGAGGCGGTGTTGTTCATGGCCACCGAGATCGCGGCAGCCAGCAAACTGGCCTTCTCGGCCGGATTGGCGGTCGCCACCGCGCTGAAGGCGCTGATGAGGCCGATGATGGTGCCGAGCAATCCGATCAACAGGCCGACATTGGCCAGCGATGACAGGTAGTGGGTGCGTTTTTCAATCCGCGGTATCACTTCGAGCAGACTCTCGTCCATTGCCTTTTCGATGTCGTCGCGGCGGCGGGCGCTCGCTACGCGGGCCACGCCGTAGTTCAGAATGGTGGCGATCGAGGCTTTCGAGTTATGCGTGAGGCCGACCACCTGTTTGAAGTTTCCGGCGCTCAAGGCCGGCACAAGTGAATCCCAGAGACTGCGATTCCGGATGGTCTCGCGAGTCAGGTAAACGTATCGCTCAATGGCGATCGATACGCCCACCACGAATATCAAAGCCAGCGGGTAGAGGAAGACCCCGCCGTCCTTGAAGAAATTGACGACCGAATTCATGAAATTCATCTTGCGCGCTCCTGAATATACTCATTCCATCCGAACATATTATTCAACCAGATTCCGTAAAATCGGCTATGACTTACTTCTCACCCTGCGACGGGCGGCTCGGCGCACCATTTTGGGCCGAATCGGCCTGTACGGCCTTGTAATAGAGGACTTCGCGTTTAAATACGTCCCGATCGACAGGTGCCAGGATCTCGTCGACCAGGCTATTCATCGGTTTGCCGGCCAGATCTCCGATATCCGATTTCTTCCAGGGGACTATGTACATGACCTTGGGCTGCTCGCGGTCGCCGGTCACGGTCGCAGTGCCCAATTCCAGCTTATCGGTGGCATCCGGGCCCTTCTTCTGGCCGGCCGCCGCGAGCCGGCCGGCAGCTGAGCCGGCGCCGGTAGCGGCCGCGCCGGAGGTGTTGGCGCGCGGCTCGCCGGCGTCCGACAGGGCGGTCGCCTTTGACGGTTTGGCTGCTTTGGGCGGCGCAGGCGCCGGCGCCGCGGGGCCCTTTACGGATGCTTCGCCGGCGGGAACATCGGCCGGGGTTGCATTGGGCGGAGCGGCGGGCGGCGACTGGGCGTGACCCAAGGCCATTACCCCGTACAGGATGGTCAATCCAACAGCTTTGATTGCGGTGTTCATGCCGGCTCCTTTTTGGCCGCGGGCGCAGGCGCGCCGACGCGCTTGCGCAGTTCCACCACCCAGCCAGCGACTTGTTTGTTTTCGCCGGCGATCTCGATATAGCGTTCAAACTGATCGAGCGCCTTTTGCGGCTCGGCCAGGTACAAATCGTAGAGCACGCCCAAGTTCAGATGTGCGGGAGCGTAATTTGGTTCAGCGGCAATCGTACGCTGATAGGCGGATTCTGCCTCCGTAAATTTGCCGAGCTTGCGCAGCGTGATGCCGAGCTCATTGCCTGCAACCGGATTGTTGGGGCTGAGATCGACCGCCGCCTTGAATGCAGCTTCGGCTTCGGCAAGACGCGAATCGTGCATGTAGATGAGGCCCAAATTCAGCTGCGGTCCTGCGAACTGCGGATAGCTGAGGGCCAGCTGCTTGAATTCGAGTTCCGCATCGGCATTGCGGCCGGCTTTCATGAGTTGCAGCGCCTGTTGATATTGCTGTTCGGCGCGCGCCGGGATCGGTATCTCGACGATAGGGGCGCTGTCTGGTGCGCCCGGTGCCGCCGCGGCGCTGCCGGGGGCGGCGCCAGTGCCGGCGGAATTTGTCGCGCTGGCTGAGTTGGAGGCGCTCGCGGCGCTTGCGCCGCTGGCCGGTTGGCCGGCGGACGCCACGGGCGCGGCCGCGCGCGACGGCAACACCTGCGCATGGTGGCACGCGGCCAGCATCGCGAGCGCAGCCAAACTAGCGAATCGATTCGACCAGCTTTTCACCGATTTCCACCTTGCCGTATCGGCCTGGATTGAGCTGCGCCAGCGCAGCAAAGCTCTTCTGCACCCATTCATCGTAGTTGCCGTCCTTGGCGCGAGCCGCGTTTACTTCATGCAATTTGATCGACTTCTCCTCGAACGGGAATGCCTGCTCCTCCAGCAACACGTCGTATTGCTCCAATTCATCCTTGTTGAGATTCTTGGGCCGCTCCGAACTCATCAGGTCCTTGCCCAATTGACGGTACAGTTCCGCGCTCTCGAAGGTTGCCGCGGTCGTGACTTCGGCGACCTGGTAATCAGCCGCCGCCTCGTAGGCCTTGAGCGCTGCCTCCATTGCCTTGCGTTTTTCGGCAAGGGATTTCTTCAGCGGCACCACCAACTTGATGCTCTTGAATTCCTCGCGCGCCGGAGCTGCGAACGCCAGGGTCGCCTTCGCCGCCAGTGCACGGCTGCGATCGGTGCGCGCCGAACCGGCCGCACGATCCGCGGCGATGATCTCCCTCATCCAATAATCGCGGCCGCTGAAGTCGCCCGCCTTGGCCGCCATGGCGCTCAATTTGTTGCGCGCCTCCATGGCCGGATTCAAGGGCTGCGGGAAATGCTTGACGAAGGCTTCGAGCATCGCGCGCGCCTTCGCCGAGTTGCCGGCCTTGTCGTAGAGGTTTGCCGCCTGCAGGGTCGCTTCGCGCTGCACATCCGGCGATTCCTGCGGCGACGCCGCAATTTGTTCGAATTCACCGGCCGCCTGGCCAGGGCGATTCGATTCCGAATACGCCACCGCAAGATTGCGTGTGACATCGGTCTGCAGCGGGCTCTGGGGGAAATTGCGGCGGAATCCCTCCAGCACCACGATCGCCCGGTCCCATTGTTTTTGGGTGATGAGCAGCGCCGCGGCATCGAAGTCGGCGTTCGCCCTGACTTTCGACGTGGGCGCGAGAGCCGCCACGCGCAGGAAATCATCGACGGCGGCGGCGCCGTCGCCCGCCTTGCTCTTCTGCTCGCCTTGCTTGTAGATCGACGCGGCCAGCCGCTCCACGATCACCGGATGTTCCGGATCATTGGGCGCCATCAGGGCCAGCGCATGCGTGTAACCGGCCTCGGCCTTGTCGAACACGCCCTGGTCGAAATTCGAGTTGGCGATCACCGTCCACGCGAGGCGTTGCTTGGATGCATCCACCACAGGCTGCTTCGCCAGCAGCTGCTCCGCCGCGGACGTGGCACGCAAATAGTCCTTGGCGGCATAAAGTTCGGTGGCCGCGCGCATCAGCACCTGCGCGCTTTCCGGGTGCGCGGGAAATGCCGTGGCGAATCGCAAGGAACTGTCGAGAGCCTTGAGATGCAGCGCCGCCTTGGGCTCGCCCGACAGAGTCTCCTCCTGCTTGCCGTAGGCGACGATGGCCGCGTATCCCGCCGCCGCGGCTTTTTCATGATTGCCGTAGTGGTAGGCGGTGCTTTCATATTCCTGCGCGGCATCCAGATATTGCCGGCTCTCGAACAACGTGTCGGCCAGCAGGTAGTTGGTGACCGCGGAATTGGGGTCATCCGGCCATGACCTCAAGTAGCTGCGATACCATTTCGCGGCTTCCTGGTAATCGGCGACGTCCTTGGTGCGCTGCGCCTGAGCGTGGTAGTACTGCGCCACGTCCTTGAGATTGGTCTGCAACACTGCGACGACTTTCGGTTCGCTCTTTGGGTCGCGTCCCTGCCAGTACGGCGTACCGAAACTGTAGTTCTGCACGAATTCGCGCTTGCCCTGCAGCACCAGCTGCGGGAAGCCGCCTTTGGTGTAAGCCTCGATCGCCTGCATTTCCAGAAGCGGCGCCTTTTCATTATTGCGGTCGAGCGCAACGAAGGCGCGGTAGCTGTCCGCGGCATCCGTCCAGCGCTCCTTCTCCATGTACAGATCGCCCAAGCGCGCGTACATCAGATAGTAGTACGGCCGCGGCTTGTGGCGTGTGCCGAACGCTGCGATGGTTTTTGGACCGTCGAGATAGGAGTAGGTGATCGACATGACCCTGAAGGTATCTTCGACCAATTCTCGATTGGGCCGGCTCAAAGTGTCGATCTCGATCAGCTTGTTGGGATCGCTTTTTGAAACCAGTTCCGAATCGAGCACGCCGGCGAAGGAATCCAGGCTGCGTTCGTTCTCGCCCTGCTTGAACAACGACCAGCCGTGCTTGTAAAGGCTCTGGTTATAGAATGCGGACGATGCGCCGATTTTGATGACCGCCTCGTAAGCGGCCTGCGCTTTCGGGTAGGCCTTGTCGGAGAACAGCAGCTCGCCGCGCCGAAACTGCGTCTCGTCGATGAAGCGGCTGTTGGGATATTGCGCCACCAGGCGGTCCAGGGAGGCGAGCGCCTTGTCCGGCTGCGCGTTCAGCTCGTAGGCGCGCGCCAGCTGGTACAGCACCGAGTCGTTGCGCTCGTATTTCGGATACGTCTTGAGCAGCGCGGTATACAAGTGAATGGCTTCGGTTGCGCGCAGGCCTTCGTTGGTGGCAAGTTCCTGCGCGATGCGCTCGGATTCGGAACTTTCCAGGTTCAAGTCGCCCAACCGGCGCAGCGCCTCGGCGCGCAGCGCGGCATCGCCGGCGTTCAAATCGAGAAACCGCTTATAGCTGTCCATGGTCTTGGCGGCATCCACATTCTTCGGCGGATCGGTGTTGATATCGACCGGCTGATTTTCCAGGTCCTTGATCGTCGCGGGCTTCTTCGGGGTCGCCGCGCCTGAATACGCCGATCCGAAGCCCAGCGCCGCCAGTATGACGGCGCCGCATGTCAGTTGTGAGAACGAGGGCTTCACGGTTTGGCCTTCGGGGGCGCATTGGACGCGCGATCATAGATGGCGGCCAGTTCGTAGCGCGCCTGGATCTGGTAGGTCTCGATGCGCTGCTTTTGACCTTGAAGCTCTTCTATGGCGAGTTCTTGCAGGAACAGGTTCTGCTTCTCCGACACATCGGTCAGGCGCTGCTGCAGCTCATCGATGCGGCCGCGCACATCCGCCACGCGCGATCCGTACCCTCCGGTGGTCAGCGGCGTACCCTCGCGTGCCTGCTTGACCAGCACGGCGCGCTTTTGGGTCTCCTTGAGTATGCCTTCGAGTTCCTTGACCGAGCGCCGTTCGTTCCACACCCGTGCTTTGAAGCTCTCCGACAGGCGCCAATACATGACCCCCTTCATCAGGCGATGCTTGTCGCGCATTTCCGCCAGATCCGGGTCATCCGGGTGCGCCGCGAGATATTCCTCGATGCGCTTCAATCGCGCCCAGGTTTGCTGCTCCTCGGGCGTGCCCAAGGCCGCCACATCGCTGGACTTCTCGATGTCGTTGATGCGCGATTCGAAATCCACGCGTTGTTGAGTCAGCCCGTCCAAATCGGTGGCGGCCAGCACGGCGTCGGCCTTCGGCACGCGCAGCGTATAGGCAGCCTGGCGAGTATCCAGCATGTCGTGAAAGGCGGCGATGTCGTCATGCCAGCCTTCCAGATTGCGGCGCATGAAATTGAGTTCGCGATAGTTCTTCAAGCCTTCCTGAAATTCATTGCTCGCCAGGAGCGCGTACAGGTAGCGCGACTCCGGGGCATCGGGCACGGTGGTCAGCTGCCAGTACCAGGTCAGCGTGTCCTTCTTGTCGTCGTCCAGGAGACGGTCGAGCATCTTGCCGCTGCGAATCTGTTCGATCGAATCATCAATCCGCTTGATTTCGGAATCAAAGGATGCAATCGCCGTTTCGTAACCTTCGGCGGCCTGCCCGGAGGCCGACAACTGCGAGTATGCGTAGGGCACGGTGAGAAAGGACTCTTGAACCGCCGAGTCCAGCAAGCTGCGCGTGCGCAGCGCGAGCCACGGCACCAATGCGCGTTTGAATTCGCCCACCCCGGCGTCCGCCCAGCCGACGCCGAGCAGCGCCTTGCTGGAATAGGGGCCTTCAAGCCGGATGCGCTGCAGGATGGGCTTGGCATCGGCCGCTCGTTGAGCCTGCAACAGCGCGAACCCGAGGGCGAGATTGGCCTTGTCCTTCAGCGACAATAATTCCGGGCTGCGGGTCTGCATGGTGCCGACCCGATCCAGATACCTGGCGGCGTCGGCGAGCCGCTCCTTGCGCACCAGCGCGATACCCAGATTGAACTGCGCATACGCAGTCCAGTCCGGCGCGCCGTGCCAATTGCTCAACGCGACGATGGCCTCGTCGTAGCGCCCCTGCTTCATCATCAATTGCGCGATCAGCATGTAGCGTTCGGCGTTGATGCGCGGATCCATCTTGTCGGAGACCTGCCGCAGAGCACGCTCCGATTCCTCCAGGTAACCGCGTTGATACCAGACCTTGCCCAGAAAAAACCATGCCCGGTTGCGCACGGCCTCGGAGGTGTTTTGCTTGAGCAGGGCCTCGAAGATCCTGCCGGCCTCCACGTGCTGACCCAGCGACAGGTACAAGCCGCCCAGCAGCAACTCCGCCTCGCCTTCGGTGTGCGGGATCCGGTTCTGTTCACGCGCCGCGAGCAGGCGCGTGATCGAATCGAAATAATCATCCTGAAAGAAATAAAACAGCACATCGCCGTATTGCAGATCCTGCACCACGTGCGGCGGCAACCCGTTGGGATCGGGCTTGACGTTTTTCGCCTGCGCGGCGCCGAACGGCAGCGCCAGCAGCAGCCCGCCGAGGATCAGCGGCCGAAGTCTGTTAATCACACGTTGCACGCATCATTCCCAGTCTTTGATCATGAACTCAGGTTGATGCTTGGGAACGCGGTCGGTGATCTTGAGCTCGAGGTACTTCGCGCCGACGCCCTTGTCGAAGTTGATCGTGGCGCCGCGCTTGTAGGCGCGCTCGACCGGACCCTTGCCGGTGAAGAAGGCCACCAGTTCGTGCTTGCCGACCTTCAGATTGCCGAGGTAGATCTGCTGCACGCCGCCCTTGAGCAAGGCATCGGCTTCGCGCGCGGTGTACAGGTAGTTCTTCACTTCCTTGTTGTCGATCTTGACGGTCACCGAATCCAGCGCGAAGAACGTGCCGACGTCCATCGATATGTAGAGCGCGACCTGGGTATTGGCGGGGAACAGCAGTTCTTCCTGAAGCACGAACAAATCCTTGTTGAGATCGATGACATCCTTTTTCAGACCCTGCACTTCCTGATCCAGAGTCTTGAGTTCGGCCGGCGGCGCATCCGGGGCCGCGGCGGCCGGCTGAGGCGTGGCCGGCTGAGGCGCGGCCGCAGGCGGCGTGGCCGGAGCCGCGGCTGCGGCAGCCGCCGCGTCCGCCGCCCACACACCGGGCGCCATCCACCCTGAGGACAGCACTCCATAAACCATGATCGACACAACCCGAGCTTTAAGATTCATAACTGGCCTATCGTTTACTCACGCAGCAATTCGCGGATTTGATCAAGAAAAATGCGCTCATCGCCGCGCTTGAAGCCGACGATTGAATAGCGCACGACGCCGGCGCGATCCACCAGGATCGTCATGGGCATTTTTTGCAGGAAGTAGTCCTTGCCGATTTCTGATCCGGTATCGAACAGGATCGGGTACGACACCCGCATCGCTACCGCGTACTCCTGCGCACGGCGCAGATCCTCGTCGACCGAGACGCCGATCACCACGAGTCCGGCGCGCTGGTAGGTGGTGTTGATGCGATCGAGCGCCGACATCTCGCGCCGTGAATCGCCCGCCCATCGAGCCCAGAAATTCACCAGCACCACCTGGCCGCGATACTCGGACAGACGCAGATTTCTACCGTCCAACCCCCGCAGCACGAAATCCGGCGCCTCCTTGCCCACCATGCTCGGCGCCGCGGCAAGCGGCGCGCCGGCCGTTGCGACCCCGAGAATCAGACAGCCGGCTAGAAATGCTCTACGCATGCAGTGCCAAACTCAAGCTGACGCCGCAGCGCCGCGATTCATCAATCACGCTGGTAACCCCGCTGTCCTAGGAAACACCCCGTAGACCGGAAGCTTTGCGCCCCCGCCTTTCGGCGAGTTTGCCCTGATCAGACCTTATGCAAAATCGCACAATGCGAGCCGCAGTGTCAACGCAGCGGCAGCGCCTTCATTGGATTTCTATATGACTTGGCGCACATTCACGAAATTTCACTGCGATGCCGATCTTGTCGTGACATGCCACGCGCCGCGCAGTTCGAGCAACGCGTTGCTCGATACATTACAAGCCACTGCTGCTGGGTACGTATTGTCTCTGGAATGAGACAACGCGGATCAACCAAGGGTCCGGCGACGCCGGACCCTTGTGCTGCAAATCACATTCCTACGCAACCATCCCGTTCACGAGACCTGCCAGCGGTTGCCATGCAATCAACGGCTGCAGCGCGGTTCCGCTGCCGAGGGTGTTGTTCAGGTTGGGCGCCGGCCATAGCGTCGGCCACTGGGATATCGCATTGGCGCTGTGCAGCGCCATGTAATTGAGCACCACCATCTGCACCAGATTGGGCACGTTGTTGCCAGCTGGGCTGCCGGTGGTGTTGAGCGAGCCATCGGAATTGAAGTTGCCGATCTGCAGGCTCATCTCCGGGTTGGATTGCGCGGACACCGCCTTACCCTTGGGATTGAAGACCAGGAAGTAGGTTGCCGCAACGCTTTGGTTGTCGGCCGTCCAGACTCCCTTGCCGCGACCGCCCACCGAGCTGTCGATCATGCCGTTGCTCGCAAGCGAGCCGTCGCTGAATACATAGATCATGACCGGCTTGCCCACGCGGTTGGCGTATTCCAGGCAGGCGCCGATGCAGTTGCCCAGGTTCAAATCCTTGGCCTCACCGTCCATGCGATTGCCACTGTGATAATCGAAGCCGCCCATTTCGATGGTGCCGGCGGCGGCATTGCCATCGATCACCAGTTTCATGACCGCCGCGGTCTTCTGATAGTCCGAATTAGCCTGGTATTCGGCGGTGGTGAAGATACCCGTGGCACCCACGATGTTCGGATCCACGTCCGGATTCACGGCCGACGGACTGTTGTACCGGTCGACAATGTAGGCCGATTTGGTGTAGCCGCAGGCTTCGATTCCCGGAACCGCGACTCCATTACCCAGCGCAGCGGTATTCAAAGCGGCGTTACCGGGATACGCGGTCACTACGCCGTACTTGCCATCGCTGATGCGCTTCATGGATTCCAAGACATTGGTCACGTCGTTGGGATTGGGCAGCAGCGTACTGAGCTGTCCCGTGCTGACGAGACCCGAGCTGTCCCGGGAACTGGAGACCTTGGTGGGTGCCGCGGCCGCGATCATCATGGTGGGCGGGGACATGGAATTGCCGCCGGACATCGAACTCTCCGAGCCGATGAGATTGAGCAGGCCGCCGCGCGCGCCGAATTGGTAAATGCCGTACATCGGATTGTGCGGATTCGTATTGGTATCGTTCTGCGACAGCGCCGGAATGATCGTACCGGTGGTGCCCGCCATGGCCGCCGCGCTGGCGCGCAACTTCATGCCGCGCAAATGCGCGCTGTCCGAGTGATAGCGCAAGCCAAAGCTCGCGTCGATGAAATTTCCCGTGGCGCTGGGATTTGGCACCATGGTACCGGGCAGTCCCAGTTTGCTGTAGCCCGCCACCGAGAGGAAGTCCAGCTGTCCCTTGGGACCGCCGACCAGCACGTTGGAACCGGCGATGTTGCCGCCGCCCGCGAGGTCGAAACAGATGAACGGGATCTTGCCGGCGCCGGTGGTGATATTGCAGGCGGTTACCGCCGCCTGGATATCGCCTGCCAGACTCGCACGAGCGGCTCGCGGATAGGCCAGCATGCCCGCCAACGTCGGTGCGACCACCGTCGCGGCCCCGGTGATGAAGCCCTGCGCGAGGAATTCGCGGCGCGTGCGCGGCCGCGGATGGTCCTGGTGACGGAACGGCTCGTTTAATCCCAACGGCTTTGATTTCTTGCTCATAAGTAAAGAC